>NZ_KB894125.1 GCF_000374365.1 Bacteroides gallinarum DSM 18171 = JCM 13658 | reverse complement strand
GAAAATGTTCCTGCGGCCCAGACGATGTTCCGACAGACCTGCGGCTTTTGCCAAACGCTCAAACGGGAACACAGAATGAAGCCTGCCAAGCTCACTCTCATTAAAACTCTTGCGATATTTTTCCAGAATATCAAATTCTGTAAAGCCCAAAGTAGGGTGAATTTCTGAAATATTTTGTATCTTAGCCATATCTTAGTTGAGGTATTTCCCCCGTTTGGGCCGTCAAACCTTGTTTGCCGGGGAATACCTAAAGATAACAAAACTCGCCCAAATATGGATGGATTTGAGAAGAATAATACAAACCGTTGGAAACTAAGGGATATATGCAATTTTACTCTATATTCGTTTAGCGGTGCCTTAAAGCCACTTTTTGAAGGGTTAGGAGGAAGAATTGCTACCTATCCGTTGCCCATTATGGGTGCATGAATTCATTGGGAAGTACTTCCAACCGAAACCGTAAAGAGCGTTGTCTCTCAATAATTTGTTTCACGAAGGTAGTCATTTTTTCCGTACCAGGAAAAAAATATGGCTTTTGTTAACAACCGATGGTACTTGTTTCCATGTTCTGCCATATTCTTCATGCCGTTCATTAACTCTGTATCCGTTAATTTTGTAACCAAAGGAACAGATTATGAACCAGGCAGATGTAAAGGTATCGTTCTACCTTAAAAAGAGCGAGGCCGATGCCGGGGGCAACTGCCCTGTAATGGCAAGGCTCAATGTGGGGAAATACTCCGAAACGGCTTTCAGCGTGAAAATCCGTGTACCGCAATCGTTGTGGATGTCAGGACGTGCTTCGGGGAAGAGCATGGCGGCCAAGGAAATCAACAACAGGCTGGACGAAATCCGCGCGGAGGCCCTGCACATTTACACGGAACTTTCGACGGTCCGTGAGGGTGTAACCGCCGAAGAGGTGAAACACCAGCTTCTGGGAATGGCTTCGGAGCAGGAAACCTTGCTGGGTTATTTCAGGTATTTCATCAGCAATTTTGAAAAGCGGGTTGGCGTCAGCCGTGTGGAAAGCAGTCTGAACAGCTACCGCAACGCATACAACCATGTCGCAAAATTCATTGCCGTACAATACAGGCTGTCCGATATGCCCTTCTCGGCTTTAGACCGTTCCTTCATCGACAAGTACGACCTGCATTTGCGGACGGAGTGCCACCTCGCGCCCGGCACGATCGTCCACCTCACGGTACGGCTGCGGACGGTTGTCAGGGAAGCCATTGCGGACGGCATCATCACCGCAAACCCTTTTGCCGGGTATGAACCCGTCCACCCGAAGCCGAAGCAGAAATACCTCACGTCGGAGGAACTGCAACGGATCATGACCACCCCGTTCCATAACCGGGCGCTCTACCATGCCCGGGACATGTTCCTTTTTTCCTGCTTCACCGGCATCTCGTACAGCGACATGAGGCTGTTGACGAAAGAGAACCTTTCCCTCGCCGAAGACGGGACATGGTGGATCAGGAGTTCCAGAAAGAAAACCGCAATAGGTTTCGACATCCCGCTGTTGGAGTTGCCGATGCAGATTATCGAGAAATACCGTGACACCGCTCCGAATGAGCGACTGTTTCCTATGTATTCAAACAGCACGCTGAACCATTACCTGAAAAGCATTGCCGAAATGTGCGGCATCGACAGACCGTTGTCCTTCCATTGCGGACGGCACACCTACGCGACCGAAATAACCCTGTCGCACGGCGTTCCCCTTGAGACTGTCAGCAAAATGCTGGGGCATAGCCGGATTGAGACCACGCGGATTTATGCCAAAGTGACCGACGACAAGGTGGATGCCGATACCAAAACATTGAACGAGAGAATCGGGGAAAGGTTCTCGGTAGTAATTTGACGATAAAATATAAAGCATAATGATATGAAAAGGAATACAGACAATACGGAAATCAAGCGCCGCAGCACATTCGCGGTGCTGTTCTATATCAACCGCACCAAAATACGCAAGGACGGGACGTGCCAGCTACTGTGCAAGGTAAGCATTGACGGCGAATGGGAACAGATAGGGACCAAAGTGTCCGTCAATCCGTCCGTCTGGAATCCGGAAAAAGGACGTGCCGACGGGCGCAGCGAGAATGCCATGACCGTAAACCGGGCCATAGATGACTTGACGAAGGAAATCAACGGACATTACCGGAGGATAAAGGGCAACCTGGGGTTCATCACCGCCGAACAGGTGAAAAACGCCGTCATGGGTGTCGGGCAGAAGCCACTGACCCTGCTGGCCCTTTTCAGGGAACACAACGATGAGTTCAGGAAGCGGGTCGGGGTGGACAGGATAAAGGAAACATACGATTCCTATATGCGTTCGTACAAGCACCTCTCCGCCTTCGTGCATGAAAAGCTGGAAACGGAAGATGTGGCGTTGCGAAGCCTGGACCGTGCCTTCTATGACGATTTCGAGCTGTTCCTGCGGAATGACCGCAACCTGAGCCCGAAAACAGTGCACGAGCATCTTTACCGGCTCAAGAAGCTCACGATGCGTGCCGTCAGCCAGGGGACGCTGCGCCGTGACCCCTACTGCCGCCTGCACCCCGAACTGCCTAGGCGCAAAAGCCGCCATCTGAAACTGGAAGACCTCAAGAAACTGCTGGAAACACCCGTGGAGAAACCGCAGCTACAGTTCGTGCGGGACATGTTCATCTTCTCCACGTTCACGGGACTGGCTTATGCCGATTTGAAAAAGCTGACTACGAATGACATCACGCAGGTGGCTGACGGGACATGGTGGATCCATATCCGCAGGCAGAAGACCGACACGCTCTCCACCGTCCGCCTGCTGGACATTCCCCTGCGGATCATTGAAAAGTACCGGGAACAGCGGCAGGGCGACAAAATTTTCAACCTGTATTCCCGTGGGTATCTCATCCGGCTCACAAAGGAGCTGGGAGAGGTCTACGGGTTCGACCTGACCTTCCACAAGGGGCGGCACAATTTTGGGACGCACATCACCCTTTCGCTGGGCGTCCCCATTGAAACGGTCGGCAAAATGATGGGACACATGCGGATCGAGACCACGCAGATTTATGCCAAAGTGACCGACAGAAAAGTGGACGAGGACATGAAGCGGTTGAAATCCTCCGGAATCAGCCGGGGAATCGGTCTTTACGAGGAAGAGTTCCCGTCCGGACAGCGGGCAAAGAAAACTGCCAGGTTGTAATAAAAAGAAGAAACGACCTTGTCATAAGGCCGTTTCTTCATCAATTTTGGTTATACCCACCTCTGTTCTTCCCGGCACTTCCTGTAAGCGTTTTCCAAAATTTTCAGGATGTCCGACTCCTTATAGAGCGCTTTGCCCTGCACGAGATAGTAAGGTATCACGCCAAGTGTCCGGTATTCCTGCAAGGTGCGCCTGCTTACCCTCAGTATCCGGGACAGTTCCTCGTCCGTTAGGAAATGCTCGCCGTAAAACGCGGGGCGGGGGGCATCCCCCATCTCTTCAACCAGCCGTTCCATGCCTTCCAATCCTTGGAACAAGGCATCAACGCGGGGATCTTTCTTGTTTATCAAATCGTAGCTCATAATGTCATGTTTTTTTGAGGGTGGTAACTTGATTCCAGCAAGTGGCGTATGTCTTCCGGCTTGTAGAACATCTTGTGCTTGATGCGTGCGAAAGGCAGAAGCCCCTTGTCGCGGTACACCTGGAGCGTCCGTTTGGATACCCGGAGGATCTCGCACGCCTCCTGGTTGTCTATCCAGTTTTTCAACCCGGCATCCTTCGACGGACGGCACAGGCGGGATATTTTCTTCTCCACTTCACAGAACCGGACAACCAGCTCGTCAAATATCTTTTTTTCTATACATATTATTTCCATCACAATTTCATTTTTAGTGCGTTAAACATCCGACCGTCCATGCTTCGCGGGCAGCGGCTTCCCCTTCCTGCTCAGGAAATCCTGGACCTCCGAAGCCTTGTAATAAGTCCGGCCGTCAATCATGTAATAAGTCACCAGCTTCTTCTGGCGGTAACGGGCAAGGGTGCGCTTTGTGACCCCGAGCAGCTCGCACATGTCCTGGTTGTCGAGCAGCCTGTCGCCGTCAAGGGCGGAGGTCTGCCTGTTCATGCGGTTCAGCCTGTCATCAATCCTGTCGAACCGTTCCATTATCTGGTGGAGCATCATCTGGAATGTCTCCCTGTCTGTCTGTATCATACGAATTCTGTTTTTAGTGCGTGAATACTTCGTTTCTCACACTGTTGCGCAACAGCTTTCATTATTATACAGGCCAAAACATAGACCAATGAAGTGGACAGCCTCCGGACAGAAAGGCAAACTTATGATTATCAGAAAAATAAAAAATCAACCCCCGGAAATGGAGGCTGATGGGCGTATTGCAAATGCAAGTCTTTGCAATGTCTCATTGCAATCTTTTGCGATAAAGCAGGCGGCAAACCCCGTTTTTGAATGTCTTGGACCTGACCAGTTCCCACCGTCCTTCAGGCAGATGCCCCGATATGGAGCCGCTTCCTGCACAGACGGCGGGCAGCAGGAAAATGACCATTTCATCTATGAGGTGGTACAGGGAAAGCCCACGCAGGAATTCGGAGCTTTCTTCATCGCAGACTTCCGCCAGATAGATGTCGGAGGGGGCGGACGTGTCCTTGTCGCACATAAGGTCGATGAAGGGACAGCCGGAATGGAGCATCCTTGTGCGTTTCCCGTACCAATACGGGAAACCGTGCCTGCTGTCCTTCACCCATTTCAACAAAGGGTCTGTTTCCGCAGGTATGGAACCGTCCAGCGTCATTGCAACCAGTACCTGTATTTTAGCCATGCCTTGATCCTCCAAATTGAAAAAGCGTGAAATCCACGCATTATCAGGTAGAGGCTCTGGCAAGCCCAAAAACAGATCTGCATGGACTCACGCTATAGGATATAGCACAAGCCTCACGCAAAAGCCTCTGTTTTTGAAATTTTTGCCAGATTTCTACCTGAGACGTCTTGCGACTTATGTACGTAACCGGCAGGGCAACAGCCCTTGCCGTTATCTTCTTAAATATTTAATTGACAATTCTGCAATGCAGAAATTGCCAACTATATGCAAATGTAGGCATTTTATTCCTTTTCGGAACACATTATGCCGTTTATATTTTACTGTACACGGTAAAACGGGCTTTATTTGTCATTCAGCCCGTATTTCTTCATTTTCCTGTACAGGGTGGAAGGGTCTATATGCAACATGTCGGCCGCATTTTTCCGATGTCCTCCGCACATCCTCAAGGCCCGGAGAATTGAAAGTTTCTCTTCCGTCTCATTCTCAGGGAACAGGTAAATCTCCTCTTCCTCCTTTTCCTGCCTGATGCACAGGTCCTCGATCCCGATTACCGGTGATTTCGCCATCAGGACCGCGCGTTTCACCTTGTTTTGCAGTTCCCTGACATTGCCCGGCCACCGGTATGAAAGGAGAAGCTGTTCCGCTTCACGGCTGAAACCGTCCGTGTCCCGTTTAAGCTCTTTCGAGAACTTTTCCCTGAAATGTCCGGCGAGGGGCAGTATGTCTTCCGGGCATTCGCGGAGGGCCGGGAGGACGATTTCAAATTCGGCCAGCCTGTGATAGAGGTCCTCCCTGAAACGTTTCTCCTTTATGGCAAGTTGCAGGTCCTCGTTCGTGGCGGCTACAATCCGCACGTCCGTACGCTTCTCGCGGTTGCTTCCTATGGGAATATAGCATCCCTCCTGCAAGACACGCAACAGCATGGCCTGCACCTCCATTGTCAGGGTGCCTATCTCATCCAGGAACAATGTTCCTCCTTTTGCCATGTCGAAATATCCTTCCCTGTTGGCATCCGCACCGGTGAATGTCCCTTTCGTGTGCCCGAAAAAGAGCGTGGGAGCCAGTTCCCTCGGTACGACACCGCAGTTCACGGCCACGAACGGCATGTCCTTACGTTCACTGCCGTGATGTATGCCCCGTGCCACGGATTCCTTGCCTGTCCCGTTCGCGCCGAGTATCAGCACGGAAATGTCGAACGGGGCGACCGTCCGCGCCAGATTCTCGACCTCCTGCATCCGCACGCTGTTCCTGCGGAAGAGGGTCTTGTCGCCTTCATATATCCGTGAACTCGGTTTCAGCAGTTCCTTTATAAGATCCAGCAGCTCCTCCATCTGCACGGGTTTTGCAAGGTAGTCTTCCGCTCCCATCTTGACGGCTTTCACCGCATCCGAAACGGACGCATACCCGGTCATGACGATGAAAGGGAGACCGAATCCTTCCTTCTTCATCCATCCCAGCAGGGAAATGCCGTCGCCGTCCGGAAGCCTGACATCAGACAGGACAAGGTCGAAAGACTCTTTCCTGAGCAGTTTTCTCGCACCGGGTTCGTCTATCGTCACCACGGCCTCATAACCGGATTTCTCGAACCATTTCCTCTGCTGTTCGGCCAGCATGATGTTGTCTTCCACTATGAGTATCTTCGGTTTCATCTTCATTTTATATCATATTTTCATTTTTTTCTTCATCAGAATCCGCAAGCAGGCTCTGCGCCTCGGCGACAAGCCTGTCTATTCTTTCCATGACGGTTTCCGTATGGCGTTTAATAGCCGAAGCGTCAGGATTGTCGCTATAAATGGCTTCACCGTATGGTTCCAGTTCATGGGCTATGCCCAGCTGTTCCCACGTGGGATACATTCGGTGCAAGGTTTCCTTCATGCGCTTTATACCCGTTTCATTATCCTGCAAGGCCCGCCGGAGTTCCGCCTTGTTGCCGAGCGATTCTTCCATGAACGTGCCGAGCATCCATTGCCTGTCACCGGCAGCGGCTGCCAGACCTTCGAAATCCGCAGTGTATTCATTCCCGCTTTCCCTGTTCCCTGCCACGGATGAGATAAAGGACAGCAGTTCGTTCATGGAAAAAGGTTTCCGTATGCAACCGGCAAAGCCGGCCTCGGTATAATGGTTGTCGTCCTCGTCGTTACGGGCTGTCATGGCGACAACGGGGATGATGCGTGAATCTCCGATATTGGAATGCCGTAACAGGTACAGCAGGTCGAACCCGCCGGTTCCCTGCATCTGTATGTCTGCCAGGAGCAGGTCGTATTTCCCGTTACGGAGTCCGTTTACCACTTCCTTTGCATTCAGGCACATACGGCAGGATATGCCGTTCCTTTCCAGCATCTCCCCGACAATACGCAGCTGGATCGGGTCATCGTCCACACAAGGACACTTTTGGGCAGATGCCGTTTCCTGTCTGGCGGCATCGTGCTGTTTGCTACAGGCTCGTCAGTAATCGGGAGCGGGATTTCAACCTTGAACATGCTGCCTTCGCCGACACGGCTTGACACGGAAATACTGCCGCCCAGCAGATTGACCAGCCCCTTTGTTATTGCGAGTCCCAGACCGAACCCGGCAGAATCCACATCGGGTGCGGCCCGTTCAAACGGGCGGAATATGCGTTGTACCGTCTCCTCGTCCATGCCTATTCCCGTATCACTGACACAAATGAATAAGACACCGTCTTTGTAGCGGGCGGAAAGACTTACAGTACCGGACTTCGTGAATTTTATGGCATTGGAGAGCAGGTTGCTTATGACCTGGTCAATACGGTCGGCATCGCCGGAGAGTATCAGCCCGGCATCTTGTATGTCATGGACGAACAGCAGCCCCTTGTCGTTGGCTATGCGTGTATACTCTTCCGTAATCCTCTCCAGAAGCGAGGACAGGTTGAACGGGACTTTATTCAGGGTCTCTTTGGCTTCATTGAGACGGGAAAGGTCGAGCAGGCTGTTGGCAAGTCGCGTTATATGTCGGGATGAGCAGATTATGTTTCCGATATAGGTGTTGCGGCGTTTTCTGTCCCGTGTGTCCAATGCCAGCTCCGCACTGCCGCAGATGGCATTGAGAGGGCCGCGTATGTCATGCGAGAGGGTGACGATAATCCTTTTCCTCATCTCGGACAGGGCTTTGTTCTGTTTCAGGGTATCCTCCAGCCTGATACGGTCGCGTTCCCTGCGGCGGATGTCACGCTGTATGACCATGTGGGAAAGGACAAGCAGGATGATGGCTGCGCCAACAGTCCCGGCGACAAGCCGGTAGGAATATTTCTGTGCCTTCTCCATATCCTGTTCCCTGCGGCTGAACGATTCGTGCGCCTGTCTGTCAAGGGCTGAGAGGATGGCGTAAAGTTTACGGTTCAGTTCCTTGTTCTGCCTGCGCAGGCTGTCGGCATAGTTGTCAAGGTCGTTCCTGCGTTCCTCCTGCATGGTTATCAGACGCTTGTTGAGGGTTTGCAATACAGAGGAAGGAGAGGCGACCCGTATCGTGTCTTTCTTGCCGAACCATCCCGCTATGCCTTTCCTTTTCCTGACAACGGTTCGGGGATGTGTCACCTGCCTTGTCACTGCCGGCAGACGGTTGGCGAGCAGGCTGTCCGCCTCCTCCTGTTTGCGGAAAGCCTGCATGATGCGCAGCAGGTGCGACTCCTTGTCGGCAAGCAACATCCGAAGGGTGTCTATCTGTTCGGAACGGATAAAGTTGCCGTTGTTTTCCTTCAGCGAAAGGAGCAGGCTGTCCACATGGAGACGGCGGTCGTGATAGGCATTGTATTCTTCCTCGTCCCAGCCTACGACCGACTCTCCCTGTGTGGCAAGTACCGTAATCTGGCGGTGGGTGGCATCTATGTTACGGCGAAACTCGCGTATCTCGGAGGTCTCCGCTTCTATTTCCCGCATCCGACTACGCTCATGCAACAGGATGGCAACCATACTGCCTATGACCACTACGAGGATGATGTATCCGAAAAGTATCTTATGCTGTAGAGTCATATATTCCATACCGGGATATCATTTAATATACAAATTCTCAAGTCATACTTTGTAGTATCTCCTGATAATTGTCCCCTGTTTCAACGTTGGATTTTCTCGGAATAAGATCCGGACTTGCATTACCTTTGTTTTTTCCCCTTAAATAGACCATTTTACCTAAATCACTATTGATATCCTGATCCGTAGGGAAATCTATAGTGCCGTCTTCTAATTTTATTCTGACATTTTCCTGTATTTCCTTATAGGGGAAAATCCCTTCTGAAATCAGATATTCTTCTATCTCTTTCAATTTTTCATGTTGTCGGACATGTTCTTGAAAATAAGGATATAAACAAACTGTACGAGCTAAATAATCCAACTTTAATATCTATCGCTAAAAGAGTTATACGTATTAAGTTCATTCTGATATTCCGACTTTCCTTGATAAAGGTAAGCCCTGATTCCATTTTCAGTGATATAGTCATCTTCGACTCCATCTATATCATCTACAGGCTTCTCTATTTGTCTATTTATAAATCCCAAAATATTATTTTTCCAATTATTGTTATTGATAGTAATATGATACATTTCCGTTTCATTTTTACTCCTTAATATTAAAATTATGCAAGGATTAGCATTTGTTGTCTGCATATAGGTATAATGGCTGCCGGTATTCAATAGGCTGCCGTATTCACTCATGCCGATTGCAAGTGTTTTTTCTTGAGGCTTTGAGTATGAGGCTAAGTTAAAATCACTACCATCCCTTTTGATATACTTCGTCCCATTCCAGATGATTACCATATCGTCCTCCAACAAAAAAGTATTCTCGTCAATTTTTACAAAAGTCAGTGGCTCTGATTCAGAAGGTGTATCATCCTTATATAAACTTCCGATTTCTGTTTGATCCTCTATTATAGGTATCGGCTTTTTCTGAATGGACATAAATGATAGAGGAGAGACAGAGTCCATGCCTTTTGTTTGTTTTGAAGCCTTGTTTATTGTAGGCAAAGTCCTTGATAATTTGACAAGGGATTTTTGTTCATATATTGTACCCATAGATATTTATTATTTTATTAGACATTATATAGAATAAGGTTTTAGGGCACTGATAATCATAAGCCCTGTTCCTTATTCTGTATAAACTCTATTGTAGGAATTTTTCCAAACCATTTCCAGTGTTCAAACCAATATTGGGATATATAATATGGATATGCTTTGTATTTACCCTTATGAACTGTTCCATTCTGCTTCATCTCGGTAAAGACCAAGTTTTCTAAAACTTCATCAGTTTCATCCATTCTTGCTATGTTTATGTATTTCGGATTTTTAATCAACTCCTCTTTTCTCATTGCTATAGCCATTTTTGAACGCATCAAAACAGACTTGGCCTCTTTGCGCAATATTCTTTTCGCATAATCCTCAGCAATTGCAGTGGACGCATCTCTTTGTTTCGGCAATTGTAGAATATTTGTAAAATCATCTTGTTGGAGAGCATTCATAAGTTCATAAACAAAACTTAGTATTGCTGTTTGCTGATCAAGTGATTTGTTGATATATATGCGCCTTGCATCAAAATCTGTATTTGCTTTTGATTCTGAACCAGTATCTCCACCATACTTAAATCCCATACTACCAACAATCTCTTCAAGTTGTTTCGCCCCTGGCAATTTTGAGAACTCGGCATACATTTTATCTTCATCGAATCCTTCCTCAGAAGAATTACGTGTCGGTTGCATATATACTCTTTCCATTTGAATGGCTTTGTTTTGTACTGTCATTTCACGACTTATCGTGCGGTTTGGTATTTCCACAGATTTTCGTAAAATGTCCGATATTGAAACGGAACGGTTATTCCTGTTGGAGGATATAATCCTTTCCGTATGCGGCTTATGTCTATAATTATATTCATATTCCATATTCTTCTTTCTTTAATACGATATTCAATATATCACAATCAAGACACCGGACATCACCAGTCAGTCTCATCGCACATCGCCTCACCACATTTGTAATCGACCCTCCGGAAAGTTCAGTCCGGGCGGCAGCAGCGATAAGTTCCTCCGCATCGTCGCCGAGCCACTCTTTGGGGAGCATACTGCGCCAGAGGGCAGCACGGAGTTCCTCATCGGGCATCGGAAAGTAGATGACGGACTGGAAGCGGCGGGAAAAGGCCTCGTCGATGTTGGATTTCAGGTTGGTGGCAAGGATGACCGTACCGGGGAAATCCTCGATGCGCTGGAGCAGGTAGGCCACTTCCTGGTTGGCATGGCGGTCATTGGAGGTGTTGGTCGAGGTGCGCTTGCCGAAAAGTGCGTCCGCCTCGTCGAAGAACAGGATCCAGTTCCGGTTCTCTGCCAGGTCGAAGACTTTGGCAAGGTTCTTTTCCGTCTCGCCGATATATTTCGACACAATCATCGACAGGTCCACCCGATAGACATCCATGTTGTTTTTCTTGCCTAAAAGAGTGGCGGCAAGTGTCTTTCCCGTTCCCGGAGGTCCGTAGAACAAGGCACGGTAGCCGGGCTTGAGAATCCGTTTCAACCCCCAGTCTTCCATGATGGTATGCTGGTGCATGATCCACGTGTTGATTTCTTCGAGAGCCTCCAGTGTATTGTAATCCAAAACCATGTCTTCCCACTCCAACGGGGTGGTGATAAGTTTGGCAGGGAAACCGATATTGTAGTCCGGTTTATAATCCCTGTCAAGCAGTACAAGGCTCAGGAACTCGTCCGAAGCGCGGAGCTGTCCGCTCAGCAGCGGTTCACCTTCACCCGCACCCTCTAACCGCAGGATATTCCGCATATAGAACCAGTGGTCTTTCTGAAACATGCGGATAACGGCCTTTTTCTTCTCCATGTCCTCTCCGGCAAGGATGAACGAGGCGGTCTCGCCCGTAGGCAGGAAGCCGCCGTGCGACAGCCCTTTCCAGCCGCCGAACTCGGTGTACTGACGGTCGAAGTCCTTGTTCTGCACGAAGAAAATGTCGAGCGACTGAGGACAGGTATGCGGCATCAGGGCCAGCATGATCACCACCCGCTCGTTGAAAGTGATATCCTGCCGTCCGGTCATGCTTTCCATCCAGCCGTCATCAGGAGGCGTGACTTCCTCTATCGAGGGGTATTCGCACCCTTGCCGGAAATAAAGCTGGATGGCCACGGTCAGGACCCTGCCGAACCAGTCGATATGCGTAGTCATCATAGGCGTTCTCTACAAAGGTCAGTAACTGTTTGCCTTAGCACCCATCACGTCGGCTTCGTGTTCCAGTGCCGGATTGTCATTTACGGGCAGTCCGCCCACTTCCGTTGTCGGCTCGACACGACCGGCCATCTGCTGCGCCACGTGCCATGCCTCGTGCGGCAGGTGCTGTTCCTGGCCGGGGGCGACATGGATGTCCGTACCCTGCGTGTATGCCAATGCCTGCACGGTAGCCGGCTTGTCCGAGTTGTAATGCACCCGTACATCGTCCATTGCAAAGCCGGACAAGTCTTCGATGCCCGCTTTCAGGTTGTCGGGCATACCGGTTTCGTTCTTTCTTTGTACCGGTACCGCAAACTTTCCTTGAAGAGAGTCTTCTTCATCCTCGCCTATCCGTTGGATGGGATTGGCGAACTTGCCCTGCATGGCTTCATCGTCATCTTCCTCACGCTGTACAGTATTCTCGAATTTTCCTTGCAACGTTTCGTCTTCTTCGTCACCGAGCCGTTGCAGAGGTTGTGCGAATTTCCCCTGTAACGCTTCGTCCTCGTCTTCGAGGCGCTGTACAGGTTCTGCTACAGCTTGTAGTATCCCATGCGGACGGTTGTCCGCAAACTCCAAAGTACCTTCACCGCTGCGCTTTTGCTGGATGGTGCGTGCCACCTTGTTCTGATATGTCCTTTCAGTTTCCATGATAATATATTTTTTAATCGTTATATTATTCAAAATCAAACTCTTCCTTGTCACGCCAGATGACGCTTATTTTCTTTTTCAGCCACGGCAGCCGTATCTGGCGGTACGACCACGGCAGGGAGTCCAGCAGGATGTCATACGCACGTTCTTCGACGTACAGTACCCATTTGTCTTCGCGCTGCTCCAGTCTGCCGGGACGTTCGATGAAGCTGTGCTGAAACCCTTTTACCGAAGTGTTCTTCAGTTTCTCCCAGTTCGCCTTCACTCCGGCAAGCATCGATTCCACGGTCTGTATCTCGTTCTCTGTCAATTTCAATGCCTTCGGCAGCGGCACATAAAACGGACATCCTGTCAGAATGCGGTTGAATGCCAGTTCATGCTCTTCGTACTCCTGTACCTCATCCGTCGCCAAGCGTTGCAGGATGAATATCGCCCGGATACGTGCCTCCATATCTTTCAGGTCTTTTCTTCCGTCGTCCGTTTCTGCAAGCAGGTCGAGCATATCCAACAGGCGCGGGAACCATATCGCCAGCAGGCAAAGTCCTGCATTCGGGATTTCAATATATTCCGGTTGCACGGCTTCTTCCAAAGCCTGTCCGGTGTCAGCAATGTGCAGTTCCGTTTCCACACTCCCCACAATAGCCTCCAATGCGGACTTCCGTTCATCGGATCGCGATGTTTTGTCGGTTTCCTCATGCTCCGGCCGACTGCCATCAGCTACAGTTGCGGGTAGTTCTGACTTGGTATCCGGAATCCTGTCTTTCCATACGGATGAAGCCAAAGTTTCTATATATTCCCTGACAACCGGTGAAGCGTTTCCGCAATAAATGCGGTCTGCCGGGTAACAGGTAATAAACCGTACCAGTCCTTCGGACAATGCCGGTTCGGTTAAGCCGTATTTTCTTGATATGGTCTCGTTTGTCCGGCGTAATGTTTCAGCTAAAGAGAACGATACTCCGGCAATCATTTCCATCCATGTTTCCGTACCGAGCCATTCAGTCCACTGCCCGAAGGGGATATTGTTTTTCCCCGGATTATCAGTGGTGGAATACCGCACAAGTTTCCAAAGCAGTTCCGGTTGCCAACGGGCATAGTGCCGTAACATCTGCGATTTTTCCGTATCGCTGACTGAAGGGGACAACAGCCACGTAATCCACTCATCGAATACACTTTCTCCCTGGTAGGATATAGAGTCTTCCAATGGCCGGACATTGTTTGTCAAGCCGGATGCCGTACCGGTTCCCGTATCCGCCGTACCCGTTTGCGAGGTGATTGTATTCGTTACCCGTCTTTCAACAGTCTCCCATTGTGCCCGGTCTGTATCCGTATATTCCTTATTCCCGGCCAGAACATATTGAAGATGGCGCAGGAATAGAGAGATGATCTCCTCTGTATCCATACTGTCCGGCTCCGGCTTTTCCGTAATCAAAAGAAGGATAGCCTTTGTTACGGACAGTTCCCATTCCCCGCTGCCACCTGCAAACAGCCCGTTTTCAGTAAATACGGAATGTACCACACCGACGGTTCGGCCCAATATACCGGACAGAGCAGGGCTTGTCTGCCCCATAAGTTTTAATATTTCATCCTTGCCGATGATTTCAGCCCATAGTGTGACCGTTTTTTCATCCGAAACGATACTATCCCGAAACAACCGTATGGCCTCTTTGGGAGAATCCTCCATATAGCGATGGAGCACTTCCCGTTTCTGCCATGAAGTGAATACCTGGTTTTGCAACCAGCCAGTCATACCGGAGACATCGTTCAGATGCTGTTCAAATATTGTTCGAACCTCGTTCAATGCAAGGTCGCCTTCGGCCGGCATGTCCGGGCTGTCGTCTGCCGAGTCTATGCGCAGTATGCTGTCTGTTCCGTCCATACCACCCTTACGGATAGCCATTACTGACAAATCCGGAGCAAGGCTTCCGGAACCGATATATTGCCGCACCCGAACCAATAGAGACAATAGCGTATTGTTTACGGTACCGGCGAGGAAGTCTTCCGTATCGAAGCTGCGGACTGTTTTATTGTCCAGCAGCCCGATATAAGGAATAGGCAATGACTGTCCGATCAGTGATTCGACAACCGCCTTTATCCTGCTTCTGTCATCGCCGACGATGGCTGCCAACAAGCGGATAGCGGTATCCAAATTACCGCTTGCAGATGCAGGGGATATGATGCCATTCCATGAAGCAAGTGAAAGAAGCAACGATTTCCATACCGTCTTTGCAGGACCGGAAACAATATTTGCGACTGTCCCTATATGCCCGGTCAACAGTCCGACAAGCTGTATGGCAGTCGTTCCGGCAGTTTGACCGTCCGTACCATAGGCTTGTACAGCCAGCCGTATGGCGATATGCCTTAATGTAACCGTGTCAAGCAAACCGATAACCGTATCCAGCAACTTTTCCGATTGCAATGCCGAAATCAGTTCGCTTTCCCTGTTGCGATAGGCATCGAACCATTGCAGTACAAGCATCTTTCTGACACTTTCCGGAATCCTGTTGTCTGAAAAAATGACTTTCAAAGAGGCGACTTTCCGGGCCTCCGGAATATTCTTGTTCGGGTGTTTTTCCCGATGTATGTTTTTCCATGTATCATGGGCAGGAGCAAAAACAGGGGAAACAGATTCCAGGAACTCCCTTATAGGCCCCGGTAGGTTCGTGCTTTCCTCAGAGACGGATTCCGGCATGTTCGTATCCTCTATTGCCATGAACCCGGCAACATCGGCAGCCGGAGTCTCCTGTCCGGTTATTTCCTTATGCAGTAAAGCAGCCAGCCGTAGCATCTGCACGGAAGCGGAATCCGATGCGGAGAAGATACCGGTTGAAATTCCCTGCAATACGGCTGTATTCAACGCCTCCGTCAGTTTGCCTTTGCCGATACCTTGAAGCCAGGAAACGGATGGGGATGCTTTGCCGAGTGTTTCAAGTAGGGCGGAAACCACCTCGGCGAGTTGCAGCGAGACATATCCGGCAAGCAGCAGCAAGGTCGGCCTCTCGGTCAGGGATGCCGGCAATGACAGATGCCTCCTGTCCGGCCGGCTTTTCAACCACTGTATCAGCAACTCCGGCTTTTCCTGTGCCAGCCGTAACAGTGCTGCCCGTTTTATATGGTCCGGCTGTCCCGTATCTTCTATCCATTGCAGGAAAGAACCTGCGTTTTCTGCGATGGCTGTAGCCCTCCCGGTATCCGGCGATGATGTATCCGTCTTTTCATCGGACGGTTGCCTGTCGGTATGTCCGGTTGAAATCTGTTCCGTTCCGAGCAGCGAGAGTTGCAGGAGCATGTAATAAAGTTCCCAGGCATAGCTGTCACCGGTGGCAGGCGAACCGTCTGCATTCAGCTTCTGACGACGGTAGATGATGCCCAGCACCGTCAGGTGATTGTCAGCCCCGAAAACTTCCATAAGGAACCGTACCGTCAGTTCCGCTTTGGAAAGATATGTCTGCCGTTCCCTCTTGCGGATAAAGGACAGCAGCCTGCGGTTCAGGTGCAATCCGAAATGCCGCTTGTCGCCGAACATCGGCACGCCGTTGAACGGGTAGTGTTCGAGCAGCCAGCCGTAGAGTCTGTACCAGTATTCAGGCACGCCGATTTCGGCACGGTCTTCTGTTTCGGTGGCCATGATACGCCTGACATGGGGATTCTCTATCAAACCGGCCATGTCTTCCAGGCTGCCGGTATCTTTGGTCTCGTGGATAAAACGGATGACAGCCTGCGGCGAATGCTCCAGGACAGCGGACAGATACCGCTGTTTCTCATACCGGCCGAGAACCGCTGAGGTAAGCCATGCGGCAAAGGGTATCGCCTCCGGCAGTCGTTCCGCGCCTGTTTGCAGGAACAGCCTGTCCATGACATACGGTTTGGAGGCAAGCAGCGACAGCAGCCGTCCTGTATGTTCCGTGTCCTTGAAATGCTGCAACTCCCCGTACAGGTGGAACTCCGGTGCATTCCATTCCGGCAGGCAGAAACCGTATTCCAGGTAGTGCAGCAGGTTCTCGAAGCGTTTCTCACGGGCATACGGGAAAGGTTTGTCCGTTATCGGGTCTGTTCCGGTATTTATGTCCGATTCCGTAATTTGCGGTACACCTGTTTCATTCAGTTTATGGGCAAAGCTGCGCTCCAAAGCCTCGCGCAACCGCACAGGGAAGAGGTCGTAAAACTCGTCCTGCGGTATGTTGCCCAGATCCAGGTCCAGACGGTCTATTTCAATATAGGTCTCTTTATCATCATACCGGGAAAAACAGTCCTCTAAAACCTCCGTGACGCAATGCCGGCAGAATCCGTCCCAGTCCGCATAGAGTTCCCTGGCAAACTGTTCGTCCGCCATTCCGAACCGGAACGATATTCTGTCAATCACCGTCATGCGTCTTCCTCCTTATATTCTTCTTTAGCCGGATTGTCGCCTTTTCTTCTCTTAGACATGAAATCATCGGAGAGTGCATCCGTCATCTTCTTTTGATGGAGCGCACGGATGTCCGCCGGGGCATCCGTACTCATGCTCTCGCGCCATTTCTTGTACCCGTCCTCGAAATACTGCATCTGCAATGCGCCGATCCAGTATGTTTCCATTTTCAGGTGCGACGGGATGACAGACCTTGCCAGCCGCGTACATGCCTCGCGGAACCTCGGGGAGCGCGTGCGTGCCGTCCAGCCGGTGAAGACCAGCATCACCGTGAACGGTTCCATCGGGTCGAACAGGTTCTTCTCTATCACATATACCGCCTCGCACTGCCTGTTCAGTTCCCGCAGGTAGCGGCACAGGGTGTTCGCCCACGCGGAAAGTGTCTCCCGGCTGTTCGAACGGCCGAGGTTCATGCGCTTTTCATCCTCTTTCCTCCGGAATACCAGCAGCCATTCCCCGCCTCCGACGCTCACGAGGTTATAGTTGCTTAACCTGATGCCTTCGCGGAAAAGGGAACCGTTTATCCAGTTCGAGTTGAAGATGGGCAGATGGCGCCTCAGGTCCTCGTAACGTTTCAGCTTCTCCTTCTCCGATGCAGGAGGCGTGTCTTCCTTTACCGCCTCCACCGAACCGGAATCGAACAGGTCGTCGTCAATCATCTGGGAGCTTACCAGTCCCCGGAACCGTTCGCCCCTTTCTCCGTCTCCCATCAGGATCAGGTTGTGGGCGGGAAGGATATTGCCGACCGTGGTCTCCTCGTCCGTGTCGAAATCCAGCAGCAGGGAGAGGTACTTCTTCACGGTCGGGACATTCTCCCCTCCGAATGTGCCCGTGATGTCGAAAGAGCGGGAGCGGTCGCGTACCATTACGGGCAGCGCCTTGAGGAAGCGCATCCTGCGGCGCAGGCGGTCGTCCGCCGTCTGCCCGTAGCAGTCGGACTCCCTCATCCACTCCGGCGCGCTGTCCACCCCGTACAGGCCGTCAAGAAAGTCCATGTAACGGTCCCTCAGCCCTGTTATGTCGCGGTAACGGTCGTTGTGCTTGCGCATGGGCAGTATTTTTTCCGGCAAGGTCTCCAGCCGTGAAAGTTCAAGATCAGCCGTATCCAATGCAAGCACCCTTTTCAGCCCGTCCAGTTCACCGAGCCCGCGCTGTATCAGGAGGTCGAAGAGTTTCAGGTAGCTGCCGAAATTGCGTGCGGCGGCCTTCTCCGGGGCAGGGGTATCCCGCAGGAAATCCCTGTCGGAGGTAATATAACAGGACGGCAGGTCGTCCGCCAGCGGGGTATGGCCGTACACGTCCCTGTATTCGGAAGGGTACAGGGTCGCTTTCTCCTGTCCCGCCTTCCTGTGGCTGACGATACTTTCCAGATACTGTGCTTCCCGTTCCTGCATCAGGCGGCGTGTACGGAATGTGCTCCGCATGAAATACTTCGCTTGCAGACGTTCCATGAATTCATTGCCGTCCACATGCACCGTCCCGGTGCCGTTTCTCACCTTTACGTTACTGAAATCCTTGGACAGGTGAAGCGTGTAGCCGGTCCTGAAGTCCGTCACGGTATGCCCGTCCTTGTCCTTGAAATAGCAGGTCTTGAACGATACGATACCGGGTATCCCCGTCAGCCGGACATAAAGTTCGGTTTCCGTGTCCTTCTGTACCGGAATCTCCGCACGGGCGTTCCTCACCGGGCCTTCATACCATTCGTCCTCCCTCATGGGCAGGGGACTGCCCGCTGTCCGGTATGCGACCTCGGCGGAACCGGAAAGGTACTGCATCGCCGTCCAGTACACCTGTACGAGTATCTCCGTGGCATTCTCTCCGGTGGCAATCCCGAAATCAGCGTGAAAGAACAATTCCTCCGGTGAAACGACCTGTACGTCCTCGAACCGCTCGCACAGGTTGCGGTGCCGGTTCAGGAAGCCGAGTACCTGGCTTGCCATATCCGGAGAAAAAGGCGAGACACGCAGGCGGACATGGTAGCATCCCCCTTCTCCGGGGATTACATCCGCGTTTTCCACATCCGGGAAACGGGTCAGTATCGCCCGGCGGTAGTCCCCGGCAGTGACCGGTGCGGAAGGATAGACCGATTCGGGAGGAAAGAGCCCGAATCTCTCTTCCGCCCATTTTCCGTCCTTGCCGGCAAGATAGTCCTCCAACGGGAAATCAAGCCTGTAATCCGTTTCGGTCAGGACATAGTCCGCCGCTTCGGACACGGTCACGCCGGGATCGCCCGGGTTGTAGTCCGTCCACACGTTTCCGGACAGGCGTTGCAGTTCCGCAAGCGTCTGCCGCTGCAATGCCGTGTAGAGGTCTTCGCCGTCTTCCGGCCGTGTGATGTATAGTGATCTTTCGTCCATAACGGTCCGTTATATTTTCCAGATGGTTTCGATACGGCAATGGATGGTTTCCGCACCGCTCTGCACGCCCTTGCTCTTTATCTGGAGGAAGAGTTTGTCGCCTGTCTTCCTCCAGCGTATCTTCATATGTCCCGACCAGCCCCACCAGTGGCTGCGCGGGGAGCGTACTTTCCTTCCGTACCCGTCCGAGTGCGAGGCGATGGCTTCGCAGGTGGAGTATTTCCGTGTAAGGCTGTTCACGTAGCAGGCGGATATGCGGTACACCCGGCATCCTTTTATCTCCTGCCCGGCTTCCGCTTCCACAGGCAGGTTCTGCCAGTATCCGTTTGCCTTGACCTTCAGCACATCCGTACCGGGCGTATCTCCCTCATCGCCGTCATCGGAAAGGAATCTGTCCGCCTTCACCGTTCCAGCCACGGTCACGTTCTTTTCCTTGTCTGCGGTCATCACAGGCTCGTCCTCGCCATTCCGTATCTCCAGACCGTTGTCCCCGGTGAGGGCGATGCGCCACAAGGGGGAGGCTCCGGGCTTCTCCGGGTCGGAGGAAAAAACGGTGGCGACCACGCCATTCTTGTCCGAAGGGAAGAGACGGATGCCGTCGGCGGGAGAGACTTTTGCCTGGCCGTCTTCATGTATGTTGGGAACCGAGTCGATGAGTTCGGCAAACTGCTCTTCCGTGGGGACATCCCCCCTTTGGAAGTACGACTTCAATGTTTCCCTGTCCTTGTATCTGTTGCCCATATCTTTATATCTTTTTTATGTTCCTATCCTATCATAAAGTCTGTCCCGATTTTTCCCTCGTCCACTCCGCGGCGGCTATCTACCAGTTCCACGTCGAGCGTGTCTATATAGAGGACTCCGCACTCGTCTGAAGCGGAAAGGACGGTATCCTCATCTCGCAATTCTTCCGTAATCCGGTACAGCTTCTTTCCTGTCCGGATTTCCAGAGAAACGAACTCCTCAATATTCTCGTCGTTGACGGTGCGTGAAAGGAGGGCGTCGCACGAATACCGCACGCCGAAATCCGGCAGCCTGCCGTCCATGTACCATGCCATCAGGAATACCCTGATGCGTCTTGCAATCCGGCGTTTTACCGTACCGGGATCGGCCGTGTCTTTTTTCAGCACCGCCCTGAAGGTGACGGACAGCGGTTCGTACACCGGATTGACCGCCTGTATCTTCGCGAATGGGGAGGCATACTGCCGTATATAATTTTCTATCTCGGACAGTTTCCAGCCGGGCAGGAACGGATAGGTCCTCTTCTCCGGCTTCGGGAACACCACGATGCGGACGGTCTCGTCATTTCCCGATGCGGGGATGCAGCACGCCTTCTCGATTTCCGGGAAACGCTCCAGTATCATTTCCTCATAGTTGCTGCCGCATACCGCACGGTTACGGGCGGAAATGCGGATGCGTTGCCGTATGACGGCATCCTGCCCCGTCTCAGCCGTCTTGCCCCCGCTGCCTGCAAAGGGCTGGCACACGGAAAGGATACGGCTGTCTTCCACCAGCGGGGCGGCTATTGTCCCGGCAGGCAGGGAGCTGCCGTCTCCGTTCTCTGCCGTCACCCGGAGACAGTTCAGGTGGATGCCTTCCAGTATCATGCTTTCCGGGGCCTTGCCTTCTGCAAAGGAGAGTTTCAGCCACAGGTTGTCCGCATCTTCAGATGCCGATGCCTTGACCTCGATGAAGCCGCTGCGGGTCAGGCCGTCCGTCTCTTCGCACAGTATGTTGTCACCGGGTATTTCCTGCCAAAAACCGTTGCCCGCATACCGGCTGATGATCAGCTTGCAGTCCGTCGGATTGCCGGAGGAATTCCTGCCGTTGGCGGCATAGCGCAATGCGAGATAAAGCCGTACACGGCTCGTGTCGCCCATGTGCTCCAGGTTCAGGAGGATGGCGGGAGGCTCCATGCACGGATGGAAGACAGGATGGCGGTTTTCCTGCAATGCGCACACCTCATATCCGGACAGCTCCGAGAAACGGTACAGGCTGCCGTTTTTGCCGGAGGCAAGCGTTTCTGCCGACTTATACCCGAAAGTCACGTCTCCCAGCATCGGCACCTGCGGCTGCTCGGGAACGGGCAGCCGGTTCTTTTCCTTCTCCCTGCCGTTGTGCAGCATCACTTCGGTAAACCGGCGGTAGTAGGCATTCGTACCGAAACCTGTTTCCGGGCTCTCCAATACCAGGCGGTAGAAACCGTTACCGTCCCGGCGGTAAGGCATAGGCTGGGGGGCGTTGGCGGTCGTCTTTTCCTCCAATGCGAGTTCAAAGACGGCTTCATCCGTCAGCTTGTCTGTTCCGTCCATACGGAACAGCTGCTGCGGAGAGGCGGCGCATTCGTGCCAGCGGCTCTCTTCCTGCCATTCGCAGCGGACGGTGAAGCTGTTCCCGTCTACCGGTTTTTCCAGGCCGTAGTTCTCGTATATCGGCTTGAAGCCGTTTCCGGGCAGTTTCGTCCATGTCCCTTTCAAGGTCACGGAGGTTGTCTTTTTCAGTGCGGCTTCCTCGTGGCCGAAAACCAGCCGGCTGCCGCGTTCGCCCGTCGGGCCGAAGGGATAGAACGGCTGCGAGGGGTCCGCCTGTCCGGACTCACCGATAAGGGTGAAGTTCCGGATGCCGTCCACTTCCGTATTCAGGGTGATTTCCTTTATATATAGTTCATGGGGTAGTGCATCTATGATTTTCCTGTCGGCGAACAGGATGCGCAGCGCCGGATATTCGGTGGCGATGCCGTGCAGTTCCTCCGTGCAGGGTACCGGGGCTTCCTCGCTTTCGGTCAGAGTGATTGTAAGGCGGAGAATGCCGTGTTCACGGTCTGTCTCTATGGCGTATTCTTCTTTTTGCCGCCAGCCTTCGCTTCCGCTGAGTTGCAGGATGAAGGCGGCTGTGTTTTCATTGAAATATGAAAGGTCGGGCATGGAATCCTCTTCGCCGCTCTCTAAACGGATACTTACAATCACTGTACGCCTGCCTTCCGAGAGGACCAGGCTGCGTGAGGTCAGGAGCCATCCGTATTCCAGTGCCGAGGCTGCCTGATTCTTTATGTCGAACAGCGGGCATGGGTTGTCCTGTCCTTCGGTCAGCAATGCTGCGGCATACAGACGGTTTTCTTTGCTGAACAGGGAATGTGCGGAACGTAACTGTGCCGGGATGATATATGCCTTTTCTGTGGTGGCATAGAGGAGGTCGGAGCCGTCCGCGTTCTGCCCGGCAAAGAATGCTGTGCTTCCCGGCAACGGAAAAGTCTCCGCCTTTTTCGTGCGGTCGGGTTCGATGATGACGTATGTACTGTCCTGCACGGCTTCTTTCGGCGTGTCGTGCAGGATGTTCTTGCGGTAGAACTCCACCCAGCCACTGAAACGCCGGTTGAAGCGATTGGCGATGCCGCAGTAATTCCGGACGAAGGTGAGCAGCAGGGCGAGCGAGGCATCCAGGTCGCCGCCCGACTCGATACGTGCGATGTATTCACCGCCTTTCTTCTGGATGTCCTCCACGACACCGAGCATCCGGTAGTACGGGCGGTTCGTGTCGTCTATCCGGTGGGAGGCATATTTCATGCGGGACTCACCGTCTTGCGACAGGGCAGCCCCTAACTGTCCCGTCATCTGCAACGCCACGGCGATGGAAGGGCTGTCCGCTGCCATGTTCCTGCTGGTGCGTACAAAGATTTCGAGACGCGATATCCAGTTGCGGAAGGACTCCTGCAGGCGGCAGAAATATGACTGGCGGGAGGATGTGCCGCGCCCTTCCACAAACGAATCGACATAGCCGCCGATGTCCTTGCACAGGATGTCCACCAGTACGGTCAGCACATGGTTCTCCCACAGCGATGACAGTCTGCCGCTCTCTCTGTCGCCGGAGTCATAATAGGGCACGTCACCGCTCACGGACATGAGCCAGCGCATCAGTTCCCGCCAGTCGCTCTCTATGGGGTGGAAACCGTCCAGGGTCGCGCGGTTCGTCATGCACTCGTCCCGCAGCGTGCCTTTCAGTTCGTATGTCGTCTTTTCTGCCATTGGGTCTCCTTTCTTTTATGGTTGCAGTCCCGACAGGTCGGTGCCTTCGTTCAGGTAGAAGGGATAGACCATGTTGGTGCGGCGGTTGGTCTGCCGGATGGTGTAGTCGAGGGTGATTTTCAGGATGCCTTCCCTGTCGTTCGCCTCGAAGTCCACCCGGTTCAGGTCCACCCTCGGCTCGAACATCACTACGGCACGTTCTATCTCGTCGCGCAGCAGGGTCTGCGTCGCCACGTCCATCACCTCGAAGGCATACCGCCGTATCGGGCAGCCGTAGTCGTAGCGGTGGACGCGTTCGCCGGGCGAGGTGCTCAGCAGTGTCCACAGGCTCTGGCGTATCTTCTCCTCGTAGGCGGCCATCCGGGTGGGTGTGCCGTCCCTGTCCAGTGCCGGAGGGAAGCTCCAGCCTTTGCCGAGGAATGTCCTGTCTTCGTTCATATTCTTGTTCTGTATATCGTTACTACTTTTGTTAATTCTCTGTTTTGCTCTTGACTAACCGGAAAAAGGAAACCGCTTTCCTTTCGCTGCATCCATGCAGTCAAGGGAAAGCGGAATAATGGGGCTTTTATATAGAAGGCGTTAAACCTGCAAGCGTCATTTCAATAAGTTGCGTCCTGTCATGTCCTCCAGTACCTGCATCTGTTGTATGGCGATGCGGTTCAAGCGAATGAGTCGTTCTCGCTGGGGTATTCCGTCTTGTATAAACACGGCATTTAGGCTTTTTATGTTCGATAAGCAAATCAACTCGTTTATCGAGGCATAGTCGCGGATGTTGCCTTTCAGGCCGGGATGGGCATCACGCCATTCCAAGGCAGTCATCCCGAACAGTGCCATGTTCAGCACATCGGCTTCGTTGGCGTAGATGCGTGAGGCTTGTGCCGGGGTTATCTCCTGCGGAACAAGGTTCTGCTTGATAGCATCGGTATGGATACGATAGTTGATTTTCGACAGTTCCCGCTTCGCGTTCCAGCCAATCTGCGCCTGTTCTTGCTCCTTCAGCCGTTGGAACTCCCGAATCAGGTAAACCTTGAATTCCGGACTTATCCACATGGCAAACTCAAAAGCAATGTCTTTGTGTGCGTATGTACCGCCATATCGCCCGGCTTTGGCGACAATACCAATAGCGTTCGTCTTCAGCATCCATTCCTTGGCACTCAGACGGTAACTGTTCAAGCCAGCCTGACTTTTAATTATGTCGAATTTGGCACAATTAAAAGTCGGGTTATTCAGTTTTTTCCATATCCCAAGAAATTCAACTGTATTCCTGTTTCTCAGCCAATTGGAAAAGAAGAATTCACCGTCTTTGGCTTTTAGCATGTCGGTAAGGTTGATATAATCATCATCCCGAACTTGTATGACTGATACTATTGTATCTTTTACCAATATTTTAGCCATATCCTTACTATTCAATTAAATATAAGCAAAGATACTATATTTATCCACTTCTTCATCCAATGGTTCGGCTTTTCTCCCCATTATTCACTTTCGTGCATCTTTACTCCGTTCGGCAAAGGATGCAAGCACCCTCTGCTCTCACTTGTCGTAAAGATTCCTTTTTCCAGTATGTCAAAGAACGCTGTCGCTTTATGGTTTCAGATTACAAATCCTAATACTCCGTCCATCTGTGCGGTGGTCACTTGTACTACGTACCATTTCTTGGCGGCATTCTTGTCGAGCGGATTGGGGCGCTGAATGGGTTTTATTAAAATTGCCATAATACTTTTTGTTTTTTATGGTTTGATTGATAGGTTCCGTTCCTTTTGCTTTACTTCCTCGAACGGGTTGGGGAAGGGGGGATTGGCTTGCAGTTTATGCGTTACCGGAGGCTTTAATTCACATGAGTCAAAAATAACCAGGCAGGATAAGCTACGTTCCGGTATCTGACGGACAAAATCAGCCGCATGATGTTTCAATTCATCCAAATGAATTTCGTTTATATTCTATGGTTGCGGATTGCAATTCTTTATACTTGTGACTGTCGGTTTCTAACCCACTTTTTATTATGTTCCCTTACCTCATTTACTATGCTCCATAATGTATCCTTTAGATTATTAGAATCTGGTTTGAAAAATATATATCTATATTCGAGTTGTAATCCTTCTTGATTAACTTTTATTTGGTCAGAATCCATTTCATCTGGAGCGTTAAAACCTCTTTCTTCTGCTGTGTTAGCTGAGGATGTAAGTTTTTCTTTATTTTCACGAAAAATATTAGAGACTAATTTTCTATCAACTATGGCTGTTCTATTTTTGTCGTTTTCATCAGCTCTACTAACTTTGAGGCCCATCCCTGTTATTGTTGACTCCCAAAAAGCAGGTGTCGCATAAGCGCTACCTTCTAAAAATACATCTATACTATGTAATAGTTTTATTAATTCTTTCTTTTTTTTATTTGGTTTACTCTTAGTCTTGATAATAAAATCATCCAAGTTTTTATCAGCTAAACAAACATTTTTCATATTTGTTAATTTTAACATAAATGGAACTGCATTTTTTATAGTGGATTTACCAAAAAAAGTTGTTTGATTTATAGCACTTCCCAGCATATACATATAAGCCAGATACAAAATGCCCATGAAACTTTCGTAGCTTTCGTAGTTATTCTTTTTTATTTTTTTTATAGCGTTTGCATTACAAAACCATTCTTCTGTTTCTAATGCTTTGATGACTTCATCAACTATGTTTATTGCAGTAACAATAACTTTTTTATATATATTTTTTTGGGGGGTGCCATTTATTTCCATCATTTCTGATTCTATAAAATTATTATGTAAATCTCTTACAGCAGAAGGAATTATGCCGGCGGTAGCTTGGATATAATAAGAATCCTTTATACTTGTTTGAAAATTGCTAATTTCATTATTAATCTTGCCATTATATTTTGTCTCTAATTCTCCCTTGGGAATACCTGTATAATAACTACTATTAGGAATAGGTATCATTTTACTATCTACATCATTGTTAAAAAGCGATTTTGTATGATTTGCAATATTTTCTATAGCTTGGTCTATTTCACAATCTTTTGATGAATCTAATTCATTAAATGGATCGGTTACATATTCTAAATTAGTCATAGGTTCTAATTTTGGAACAGTATAACCCTGTTTTATTAATGCTTTTCGTATATCAATATGAGTATTAGCAAGATTGTTATGATCTGAAGTTAATCTAATATTTTTATCTATTTGACCTAAGGGCACTCCATATCCTACTCCTCCTTTTAAAAACGTATTAATTTTACTTTCTGCATCG
Source organism: Bacteroides gallinarum DSM 18171 = JCM 13658 (assembly GCF_000374365.1). Lineage (GTDB taxonomy): Bacteria > Bacteroidota > Bacteroidia > Bacteroidales > Bacteroidaceae > Bacteroides > Bacteroides gallinarum. The sequence goes on along the minus strand of NZ_KB894125.1, from coordinate 89,900 downwards.
TCATTTTGGGGCTTATTCATGGTAGGAACACATAGTTCCGCCTCAAATCCTATTGAACGTTGAACTGGTGTATCTATAGAATTTTCTTGGATCTTTTTAACTTTTGAATGCATAATGCAATTCTCTATTCTCACCCTCTGACTTACTCCACAGCCTCCATCAATTTGCCGTGAAACCCTCTCCTTATTCTGTCTTGCCTCGTACATATTCTTCCAATTTTAATGTCGTTATTACTAATTTCCTGAAAGGCGAGCCACCTGTGAGGGTGGCTACCTTGATTCTCTTTTATGACCCATGCAAGGGTGCTTCGGGAGAAACTTCCGCTTATTACGGATTCCAACCCGTATCGCCGACTTTGTTTCCGTTGTTCCAGATGCCCTCGGGCAGCTGCTGGCTGTCGCCCCCACCGAAGCCTACTTTATTGGATGCCCCTGTGGTAAGGTGGAGCGTGGTATTCGTAAATTCGATTTTCTTTATTATCTTTTCATTTGAGTAGCTTGTATATCCGAAACCGATGCAGGCAGCTTGGTTTCCCTCGGCTGTAGCGGTTATTGTGGAGTTGCTGATGAAAATGCCTTCTAATGTGAATGGAGAACTGGTGCTATGATTAGGAGTGCCTATACAAGCCGCGTTACCTGTACTGGAGGCATTTACCGTTGAGCCATTGATGGAAATCTTGCCGTATGTTTTCTGAATATCATAAGCGTCTGTTTCTATGGCAGATATTCCTATGGCAGGCGAACCGTTGCCTCCCGTGGCTTCCAACGTGATGTTGTTAATCTCGATGTTACCGCAGTACTTAGTAACCCAGGCTTCATCTCCCGCCATCCTGAATCCGACAGCCGCGCCACTGGCAGCCGTTACTTTCAGTTTGGAACTGCTTGCATTGGTGCCGTTAATAGTGATGCTCCCACGTTGGCCGCTGTTTGTTGTATCCATAATCTTGATGCCTGCGCCGCTGGTGGAGGTGAACACGTTGTTCGTACCTTCAATGTTCAGCGTTACGGAGGCTCCGTTGTTAATGGTCATCACATTGCCGGTCGTGTTCAGCTGCACATTGTCGAGGGTGATGGTGGCAGTGCCGTTTACTACGATAGGTTCGGTGCCCGTGTGGTCTTTGATGAGCACATTATCGCCATCGTTGACAGTGAATTTTCCGCCATCGGGTTGCAAGGTTGCTTGTTTCACATTGATAGTTATCTCGTGCAGCTGTCCTTTTTGGGGAGTAACGGGCGTGGAAAGGCTTTGAAGTTTGTTGCCGACGTTCACTGTAAACTTTTCTATTGGCGAGTCCGGCACTACATTGGCTTCGTAGGTATTGGCATCTACTCGATACATATTGATTTCGCCGGTAGATGTATCATCGAAACTTACCGTTCCGTTCGTGTTCGTGCAAGAGGTACAACTCTCTATCTTTACATCAGTTACACTTCCAGCCTTTTCGCCCATGAGTTTCACCCGTATTTTGGCAAGCTGATGAGTGAATTTCAACGAAACGGGGCTGTCGTAGAAAGCCTTCTCTGCGGTGGCTTGCAGCACGTAGGCCAGCCCTTGCGATTGGTCGGCGAGATTGATAATTCCGTTTCCGTTATCGTATTCGGGCGAGGTATACCATGCCGTCACGTCATCGGTGCGTTTTGTCCAATAGACGGTATTGACAGGTTTAACCGTTATATTTTCATCTATTTTGTTTATTTTGAACTCTCCAATCTCGTCTGTATTGTCCAGTTGCACATAGATAGTTTCATTACCGTCCCACTTGCTGCTGTTCCTGTCCGGGTTGTTCTCACTGACACGGGTCTGCGGGCCGTCCGCTCCCCACGGCTGAGTACTAACCTCCGCTTCGAGGGTGACAGATGAAATCTCCAACGGGTACACGCCTTCGGGCAGGGTGTCGCCTTGCTCCGTCAGTTCATCCTGAGTACAGGCGGCAAACAGCAGGAGTGCCGCCCCGAAAATCCATTTGTTCATCATTTTCTTATTCATATTGTCTTTCTTTTTATTCTCTATCGTATATATCAGATCCTTCGACTACGCTCAGGATGACAGTTTATCCTCCAATTTGTACAGTGGGACATCCGGCGACGATAACGCCTCCGTGTGCCGTCGTGTCGCCCATACGTGCGGCGGGCTTGCCACCTATCAGCACCGTTGCCGACCCCTTGATGATGGTGTCGGGCGGGCCGACGCAGGTGCACATGTCGCCCATGACCGCCGCAGGCAGTTTGCCTATCAACACCGTGGGCATTCCCGGCCCTATTATCGGACCTCCCACATGGGGTACGGGAGGCAGCCCCGGTGTCTGCATCGGGCAGGTGTGCATGTCTGTCAGTCTTGCTGCCGGTGGCATATCGTGCTCCTTTCTTTATATGTCAGTTCTTCATTCATCATTCTTCATTTAGTTAGCCCTACGGGTTTTCTTCCTCCTCACCTCGGGAATATCAAAACAAGTTTTGTATTCCTCTCGGTTCGTCGTCAGTTAATCATTACCATTGCGCCCTTGACGGTGGTCTGTCCGCTGGAGGAAAGTTCCGCCGTAGCGTTGCCTTTCACCGTCGCGCCCATCTTGGCCTGCACCTTGACGTTCAGCCCTTCTATGCTGGCATCCTGTTTGGCGGTGCCGCTGAGCTTCATCGTGGCATCCATCGTGATGTTGCCTTTCGCCTTCAGCATGATGTCTTTGGCGGACGAGAGCGTGATACCGCCCTTGTCCATCGTGATTTCGTTCTTATGCTCGTCGGTCAGCCTGATATGCTTCCCATCGTCGCTGATTTCCACCGTATTCTTTCCGGGGGTGGAGACCGTTATGGTTTTCTTTTCCTCGTCGAACTCGATGCGCATCTTCTCGCGGGTTACGAGGGCTTTCCGGTTGTTCTTCGCCTCGTATTCGTAGGGCGGCTTGTGGCGGCTGCCGTACAGTCCGCCGAGAATGACCGGGTGCGTAGGGTCGTTGTTCACGAAGCCTACCAGCACCTCGTCTTCCGGTTCGGGCAGCCAGAAAGAGCCGGAGCCTCCCGTGGCGTACAGCGTGGAGAGACGCGCCCAGAGCAGCTTGTCTTTTCCCTCCATCCACGGCAGTTCCACCTGTATGCGGCACTGCTTCTGCGGGTCGCCGTCTAATTTCTTCACCACCGCCGTATGCAGCCCCTCCATGCCGGGCAGCAGCCCTGACGCAGGGGGACTGACCACATCCGGCTCACCGGTGATGTTTGCCGGGTCGATGCCTATCCCGGCTCTGGTAATCCATTCGTTCTTTTCGATAATATGCTCCACCGAGCCGATAAACGCATTGCCGCCGAAACGCTTGCCCAAGCCTTTCAGCTCGATGATGCAACCGGGTACGGCTTCCGCAGCCCCGTAGAAGCTGAACGAACCGTGATAGCGGGCAAGTCCCGCCTTCAACGCCATGCTGTCCGCCCACGCCTTCAGCACCTTGCCGTCTGCCGGGGCATCGGTCTGGAGCAGCATATTGTTGGCTGCCGCCATGCTTTTCGGTTCCAGGTCGCCCTGCCTGTTCAGCGTGGGGACGGATGCGCTCTCCCTGACGGGTTTCTGTTCCGCAGGATTCCACGAAACGGCATCGTAACCCGCAAACTGGTCGCCTGCCGAAAGTCCGCCGTCGAAGTCTATCAGGTCGCTGCCGTAAGTGACGGTCAGCACGGGCGAGGCTCCCACTTTCGGCTTGAACACCTTGATGTCGCTGCCCGTAGCAAGGACGAACATCCCGCAGGCATCGGCACGCGAAAGGGCGAAGTCCCAGTCCGTGCAGTAGTATTGCACCATCTCCGGGTGTCGGTAGTCCGTACCGTCCACTGACACGCTGCCGTATTCTTTCAACACTTCCTTGATCATGTCCGCATCCTTCTTCTTCTCGAAAATGCGGTTCTTCCGTACCTGTGTCGCGGCATAGGCATTATCACGGCACTCTACTGTCATCACGGAGCGGTGTCCCTTGCCGATACGTATGCCGGTATCGAGGATGATGCCCTCAAACAGGGTCTTCTGCCCGTTCAAGTCTCCGGCATCCAGGCGGATGGCGGTGCCCGGCTTGAAGCTGTCGGAATCAGTCTCGTCGAAACGCTGCGCATCCATATCCCCGGCGTTGAAACACAAAGTCGCCTTGCCGATACGGTTCAGTTCCAAACGTACATGAGCCGAGACCAGCTCGAACGAGTCGTCCAGCGCCTTGCCGTTGCAGAAGACTTTGCACGCAAGAATACGGTCTGCATATTTCGACGGTGAGTCTGCCATACTTCTTCAGTTTATTTGGTTGCTCAATTTATTCCTTTTATTCTTTCTTAAGCGGCGGGAACAATAACTCCGTCCCTGCCGGTATGTTTCTGAATCCCCCAAGATTGTTGAACTTTGCTACCTGCCGCACTAAGAGGGAATCCCCGTATATCTTGTGGCAGAGGTAAGGCAGTGTCTCGCCCTCCTTGACGGTGATGAGCCGCGACATGTCGGGCGACTGCTTGTGGAACTTCTTGCGCTCCTCCTCGCTGCACCGGAAGCCTACGAATGCCAGGGAGACAGTAGCGCGGAGCGGTATGCCCTTTTCAGAAAACAGCGTATAGTCCACATTCATCCTGGAAAGCTGTCCCTTGAAAAGGATGGCCGCAAAACAGACAACCACATACGAGGGTCTATGACCGTCGCTGTTATAGACATACAACAGTTTCTCCAGGTCATCCACCTTGTCGTAAACCTTGTCATTCTCCTGTGTCTCCTCCACAATACCGGTGCAATCTATCTCGAAATCGAAGGAGAGTGTCTCCGGTCTGTATTTCTCAAAACGGTTGCCTCCACCGACTGCCCCCTGCTGCCTGTCCTCACGATACACAATCTCCTTCCCGAACCTGATATTTTCAGGCTCCATGGGAATGGAGAGGCTGTTGCCGTTTTTTGCGCTGAACTTCCCGTCGGTATAGGCTGTCAGTTTAAGCTGTTCCATATATTCTATCTTTCTTTTTTCCTTGTATCCGATACATGCCGTCTCTCGTGCAGCAAGAGTTCCTCCACCACTTTCTCCTTGATGTGTTCATACACATCTTCGGTGATTTCCGCGGGGAGGACAACCTTCTTTTCCACGGAGGTGCGCACCTGTATTTCTTTTATTATTATGGGCATCACATTATCCTTTCCAGTTCCTTGTATTTCAGTGTCAATGTCTCTACAGCAATCTTACTCTGTGACGAATCCAACGGACTCAGCTGCCATTTGACAGGAATGACCCACCGGCACTCCCAACCGGCTATCGGGTTACGATTCTCGTCCAGAAGGGAGACGATGATTTTGCTACACGGCACAATCCTGCCGTTTTTCAGAAAATTGAAGTTCTTCCTTATCCAGGCGGCCACCTTGTCATCCAGTGGGGTCAAGGCCCGTTTCAGTACAAGACTGGAGACTTTGATTTCTTTAGGATAGTCGGCATTCCCGGAAGATTTCCTGCTTCTGGCACCAAACCCCATCTCCTGGCTCAGGCCGTCCACCTCCGAAAAGGAGGCGGAGACTTGAGCGTCTTCCAGAAGGAAAGCCACGCTGAAATGGAATCCGACCGGAGAGTGCCAGGAATCAGGGTTGTTTGCCATATATCAATACTGTTTAGGATTATTATGCCGGAGTAACGCCTTCGTGAGCCAGCACGATGGTTTCCATAGATACACCGTTGCCGTCCGCCTTGAAACCCTCCACGGTATATTTCTTCGGCCAGGCATTGGTCAGTTTCCAGCTCTGCACCGGACCGCCGCTCTCGTCCAGAAGGGCGACGGTCACGCTTTCGCGCTGGATGACGTTCATCTTCACCTTGTTGATCCAGTCCCAGAGTTTCTTGTCGTCCTTGAACATCGCTTTCTTCAGGGTCACATCGCCGCTCTTGCGCAAACCCGGCATCTTGACCTTGGTGAACCCCGGCATGTCACCGGAACGGTATTCGATCACGTCGAACTCGACATCGAGTCCCGACACTTCCTTGCAGGAGATTTTACCCACATTCGATATTTCCACGCTGAAATGAAATTCAGGTACGGGCCATGTCTGAGCGCTCTGAGCAGCTCCATTTTCGTCTGCCATAATATTCTAATTTAAAGTGTTATCAATTTGATTTATTTGTTTTCGCTTATCAACCGTCATCAGCTCTTCTGCATCTGCTGCTGGAAGGTGATTTCGATGAACTCTGCCGGACGGGTGATTGCCACGAGCACGGTGATGCGCATGATGCCGTCCAGGATGTCGTTGGCGGTCATGGTGTCGCCCAGGCCGACATGGATTTCGTAGGCATCCTCCGGCGTGGCACCTGCCAGTCCACCGCGTTTCCACACGCTGCGCAGGAAGTTGTCTATCATCGAACGCACGTTCATCCAGGTTGCAGCCACGTTCGGCTCGAACACGTATGCCTTCGCCGCGTTTTTCACGGACTCTTCGAGGAACATCATCGTGCGGCGCACGTTCACATAACGCCAGTCCTGCGAGTTGCCGTCCAGCGTGCGCGCTCCCCATACCTTGATGCCTTCGCCCGGGAAGGTGCGGATGGCGTTCACCGCCTTGCCGTTCATCGGCATGTTCAGGTCTTCCTGCATGGCGTTGTCGATGTTCTCCGTGGGGCTGTTCACATAGTTCACGGACACGTTTGCCGGAGCTTTCCATACACCCCGCGTGTTGTCCACCATTGTGTAAAGTCCTGCCATCGCTGCCGAAGGAGGAAGCAGGTTCAGTTTCTCACGCACTTTGTTCACGATGTACTGGTATCCGGGGAAGTTCTGCAATAAGGCGTTGTGCAGGTTGTTCTTCAGTGCGGCCAGTTCATCAGGAGTGAACGGAACTTCCTTTTCCTCGGTCGAGGTAGCTTCTTCGCCTTCGCCTTTTGTCACCTCTACCGTTACTGTCTTCGTGCCTTTCTTGATCTTTCCGAAGGCATCTTTGAAATAGTCAGGGAATTTGGAATCCGATTCGAAGAACGGCTTCAGGACAGGAGCTTCCTGTGTATAGTCCCAGGTCAGTACCGTGCCGTCGATATCCTTGTCGGAAAGCACGGAGGTGTTCAGCCACGGATAGTAAGCCGCACCGTAGGAGAGATAGTTTGCACCCACATTGGTACGGAAAGTCTTTATCTGGTCATCCATAGTCTCGTTGCCGGTTGTCTTGGGCTGCACGTCGAGGATGGCAAAGCGGTTCATCATCTCGCCGCAGTGGGCAAGCATCTGGGTCTGGATGTCCTTGCAGTCGGGTGTGGAGGTGGCTTCCGGAACGACCACCATCGTGATTTCCTGCTCTTTCTTCAAGTCATCGAGAGCCTTTTTCACATTGTCTTTGTCAACCTTGATGAGATTCCCCTTGGTGTCTTTCTCATTGTATGTTCCGATGGAGACAATGTAGCAGGTACCTCCGCCGTTGGCAAAGAACATCACCATGTGGTAGTACAGGGAATAAGGGTTGCTCCGGTTCACTACACGCAGGAGCCTGGTCTTGCCGTTTTCGTCCTTGAATGCTGACTCGATGCCATAGAATGTCTCGGTGGCATCCTTTTCAGGCGAATCAATTACGGAAAGAGCAAACTCAGGTGCCGGAGCTCCGCCGAAATACTGCTGGAACTCCGTCATGGACGTGATTTTCCAGGGTTTGCCACTGAGTGAATCCGCACCGTTCTGTGCTTTCTCGGTAATGCCGATGAAAGCCGGGATAGCGGTCGGAGCTTCTACTACCGAGTTCGGGAAGGCGCTTTTCTCTACGATGTACACGCCGGGTGTTTTCATTTGTCCCATACGTTCTTAGTTTTAATGGTTCAACTTAGTGTTATTAATCACTGATCAATTTTTATCTGTATTTCTTACAGGCTGCATACCTGTCTTAGCAGCCCGGGTTCCGCATCCATGAACCTGCCCGGTTCCGGAGGGTCGATGTGCCTGAGCACCGTCTGCTTCCGTCCGGTGCCGCCTGCCGGTACCACCACTTTCAACCGGTAGCCGTAGCTTTCGTGCATCGGGACGGATTCCTCGGAGACGGTACGCAGCATCTCCCTGCCGTACATCCTTGCCGGTTCGAAAGGAGGGAAATGCAGTTTGCCACCCGTTTCCTCCATGAGATACTTTCCCGGCGGGACATTCTCCCCGTCACGCGGAACAAGCAGATACTCCCACCGGTATGCCGGGGCATGGAACTGCAAGGTGCAGGTCATCGGCTTTCCGTCCCGCGCCGCCTTGACCAGCTTGTCGGTCATACGGATACGGATCCGGCAGAATCCGGAACCGATGCCGCGCTTCGGTGCGGTCTCACGGATGGCCTTCACCGCATCGGCAGTCTCTTTTTTCGACGGCAGTTCCAGCCCGTAGGCTGCATCGGGGTGAAAACCGTCCCACAGCGTATAGAGCACGAATGCAGGGTCGGTCATTTCCATGTCCAATACCAGTACATCGGAGGAGGTGTCCACGCCCGCGCCGTCGTTGTCGTACAGTATCGTCCATTCGTTCTCGCCGAGCTGTCTGAACAGCAACCCGCGACGGTGCCACAGCGTCGCTTCCGCCGGAGAAATCCGGCAGCGGAAGGAACGGCAGATACCTCTGTCGAAGTATTCATGCCCGACCCGCAGGCTGTATAAAGGACGATAATCCATAGCTATATCTGTTTCATTGTCATGTTCTTATGTATTCACATCCGGACCGGCGGCTGTGCCGCTGCCCGACACGATTGAAGAAGAGTCGATGGTCAGGCCGCGCACCTTGCAGATGACCGACGGGTAATATTGCCCGCCCATGGTCGTCCAGATATTGTGCAAATCCATTGTGGACATCGGTACCACTTCCACCGTGCAGCTCTCCCGACCCGTATTGAATCTCGGCATCGACTGGATAAACGCCAGTGTCTCGGACAGGACGGAGAGTGATTCCGCATAGCGTCTGTTCTCGTAGACTGCCGCCAGCATGATGTGCATGTTCATCATCAGGGGCGCACCCTTGCCCACGAAACCGCTTCCGCTGCGCTGCATGTACGTCCTGTCTCCCGAAGCCTCCTTTTCGAGGTTGACTAAGGAGATGACTACCTTGTTCGGGGTTTCCTCTCCGTCGGAACCTATCAGTCCCACAGTCGCCAGCCCTTCGGGTTGGTGGCGGGTGCGGGACAGGTATTCGTCCAGACGTTCGGCGTAGTATGTCAGGATACGCTTTATCATTTCATCATGTTGCTTTCGTTTTCTATATGTTCGTTTTAAGGCAGGGCTACGCTACCGCTGCCAGTGCCACCTTGCCCCCAACCGATGTTTCCTTCTTCGACAGTCACGTCCAAGCCTTGGGCATTGACGGTGATGTTGTAAATCCATTCCTCACCGCTGGTGTATTTGCCTTTCGGGCACTTGACCTCGTAGGAATAGGTGGTTTCGCCTACCTTTATCTCTATGGTCTTGCCGGTGCCGGTTATCGTCTGCGGGATTACGACAGCCTCGTAGGTGGCGTACATGCCCTCCGTCGGATTAGGGTTCCTGTATGGAATGATTTCCGACTGTTCCAGCCCCTCGGCTTCAAACAATGTTATCTTATTCGGGTCTGTCCCTATGAAATTTCCTTTTATATACCAATTTCCCCCGTTTTTGCCGGTAAGTTTGACCTCCACATCTTCAGGGGCTTGCGCCGAGAGGTATTTGGACGGCCTGAGGTTGATGGTAACCTTCGAGGTGAGGTGGCGGAAATGCAGCGTGTGGTCCCCGTCGAAGGTCAATGCCGCATAGGCAAAGAGGTAATCGCTATCATTTAATTTATCTTCTTCGCTTTGGTCCTCATAGACCTCGTGTGGGTCCGAAGTATTACGCTCGTCAGGAGTTCTACTCCACGAATAGGCATAGATATAGATTATCTCATCAGTACGTCTCCAATAGATAGGGTCACGCGTATAGTAACGATCTATTACCATTGTGCCATCCGCATATATCTGATATGTGCGGACTGTACTCACCATGTAACTCATCCAGTCGATTTTATTCTCCTCCGGATACTCGATACTGCTGGCTATTTGGAGATAATTGTAAGAATAGCCATCCGGCCACGTCCCATGCACCGTGCCGCGCGTGGCAGGCGTGGCGACTGCCTCTCCTATGGCGGCGGTCAGCTCCAGCGGGTATTTCCCGTAAGGCAGCAGCGTGCCTTGTTCGCCTCCGGCAAGCTCGTCCTGCGAGCACGAGGCCAAAGCCAAGGCCAAGGCTACTACCAGCCATAAAGCAAACTTGTGTCGTAATATACTACGTTTCATATTTCGTTTTTTAGTTGTTCATTTTAACTTCACTTCGTTCGTTTTCCTCCTTCGCACCTCGGCATAGCTCAAACAAGTTTGGCTCAACTCTCGGTTTGTCGTCGGTTGTGCCACCGGTGGAGCGACCCTGCCCGATGCACCTTATATTATTATAGGTAATTCTCCGTGCCTTACGCTGCTGCACGGGATGGCTGAAATTTATTCCTGTGCGCGTACCATCACGTCCTTGTATTCGCCTGCGACAGACTGTCCTGTCACGGGGTCGAAACTGTTCGAGTAGTACACGGAGAGCGTCCCGTCAGCTTCGATGGCCACGTCTGCCGTGGAGCTCTGCCCGTTCTCTGCCGTCCAGCGCACTTCCCCGGTGGTGCAGTTCACCACCCAGTTCGTGTCGCTTGTAAATTCATGTTCGCCGCTGCGTGAATAGGCGGTGAAGGTAGCGTCTGCGCGGTACAGGTGCCAGCCCTCGTCGGGAAGTCCGTTGGAGTTTTCCACCCATTCGCCGCCTTTCTTCTCGTAGCTTTTGGAGAGAATCCATTTGCCAACCAGCTGTTCAGCAAGTGTCTTCCGGTTTTCGTCCATGCGGGAGAACGTCCATCGGAACTCTCCCTGCATTATTTCGCCCGTTTCCGAGTCGCGGGCTTCGTCATGCCCCATGACAAGCGATGTCGCGTCCAGACTGACCACATCGACGGTCATAGTGCCGAGCGTCAGTCGGTCGGTCACTTCGTCCACTTTCCATTCGCCCAGGTTGAGCTTGGTGTAGCCGTCGGGGGCGGTAAACGCACTCAGCGCCGTGCCGTCCGGGCGCATGGTGTAGATGTGTCCCTCACCTTCGGGGATGAGGTCTTCCACCCATTTGCCATCCTGCTTTCGGAGGCTTTCCTCCATATTCCACTTGCCGGTAATGTTCTCGGCGATTGGTCTCAGGATGCCGGTTTCGCTGTCCTTGCCATTGCTGTCTTTGCAGCCTGTGAAGACAGTCATCGCTGCAAGGCAGCAGGCTGTCCAAAGGATATTATTCGTGGTAAAACAATTCTTCTTCATTTTTTCCTTTCTTTTTTATGGTTTCTTTGCGCCACCGCCCGCCGCGACGCGAGCAGCTACACCGTATATCAAAAGGGCATATCTCCGTGCCTTACGCTTGCTGCATAGGATGGCTGTCAGCGATTACTCCATTTCGGCTGTGCCATCGTCATCGCCTATTTCCTTAATCCAGTCTGTAATCTTTGCACTTACTACCTTCAGCTCCGTCAGGTTGGCAGTAACGGTAAAGCGGTATTTCTTGGCAGGATCGAACGTCTTGTCCTCCGGCAGTCTGTAAATCAATGTCCCGCCTTCGGCTGTGGTGACGCGGATGAACGGTTCGCCCGATGTGAGGGTCTGCGGTACGATGATGGCCTCGTTGAGATTCTTCTTGTTTTCGTCCGTTCCTGCCGCATCCGCCGCAGAGGTGAGGTCAGTATCTATCTCAATCGGATTTCCTCCATCCGTACCGCTCTCTATCACCTCGAATTCGTTCTCCTTGCTTGGGGTGAAGACGGCTTCGAGCTTCGTGTTCAGGATTTCCACTTTCTTAATTTCCGGGCTTCCGGCTCCCTTCACCAATACCACCTCTATCTTGGAGAGCAGGTGACTGAATTGCAGATTGATGGCTTCTTTCGTGCGGGCTACATCGGTAGATTTGGCATACATGAGGTCGGACTTGGCGTAGCCGTCCTCTCCGCTTTTTTGGTTCTGTGCTACCGTGTGCGTAATGTCCGTTGCCCAGAAGCCGCCTTCCGACCAATCCGTAGCTTCCCCGAAGTTTCCGTGTATGGCGTAGATGTTCACTGCATTGCCGGTCTGGGGGAAGTACATCGTCTCGCCCGTCAAGGCACCGTCGTCTCCTGCCGTCAGTTCCCTGTCTTTGTACAGTTCCTTGTCTGCCACGTTTCCGGCATCATCCACCCACACGTGTACCTGTTCTCCGGGTTTCAACTGCGTGTCGAGGTTGTGCAAGGTACGGGTCTGCACCTCCAGACCACCTGTCAGACGGATTTCCACCGGGGCGTTCGGGTCGTCGCCGGGCAGTCCGTCATTGCTGCAAGCCGCCAGCGCAATGGCAGCGGCTGCAAAAAGAATGTAATTCGTTGCTTTCATCTTTTTATTTGTTTTTCTGTTATTGCCTGTGTGTCCTGTCCCTTATTCCGCACTGCCGCTTTCGCCGTCAGCGTTGCCCTGTTCCCAGTCCTTGATGGTGGCCGTAATCTCGATGGCGGTCTTGTGGATGGTGATGTTGTAGATGTACTCCTTGCCCGGATCAAATCTCGTGGCTTTCTCCGAATTGTTCAGCTCCCACACGTAAGGCTGCTCGTGCCCCTTGACGTGGAACTCGAACTGCATCCCGTCATAGTCATTGCTCGGCATCACGATGCCTTCGGATGTCCGGCCGTTTTCTGCGGTGAGCAGGTCGATGCCTTCGTAACCTTTCGCAATGGCTACTTTGTCGTCAGTCAGTACGTCGAAGTCGGCGGTCGTCTGCTGTCCCGTGAGGGCTACCGTCATGCCCGCCAACTCACTGTAGTTGCCCGCGAAGCCGTTTCCGGTCTCGATATTCAGGCGCACCTTTGAAAGCTTGTGCTCGAAGCGGAACTGCACGGACGGGTCGGTCTTGCTGATGCCTTTGGTCTTGCTGCTTCCCTCTGCCTGCTGCGTCGTGCTGACCATAAAGTCGATGTTTTTCTGCTCTGCCTGATTGCTCAGGTCTATCTTGTAGGTGCTGCCCGCCATTTCCGGCTTATACGGGTAGTAGGCGGTGAAGTCGCGTGTGCTTCCGTCCACCGGCAGGTAGATGGTCGCGTTTTCGTCGGCAGGGTTGAATGTGCCGAGTGCATTTTCTAACGTACTGTACTGCCTGTTGCCCTGTGCCGTCCCGCTCGTTTCATCGGTGGCTATCTCAGTGGTTCCCGGCATCAGTGCGAAGACACCGATGGCATCATTGGCTTCCCACCGGTCATCGTAGGCACGGGTCTGGATACCGCTGGTCACTTGCAACGCCACGCGGCCATTGTTGTCATTCCCTCCGGGCAGGTTTTCATCGTTGCTGCATCCTGCCAATACGGCGAGTGCAAGCAGCCCGGTAATCGTCACTTTCATTTTTTGCATAGTCTGTTATTTTATTTATTCAGTTTCCTTGTTACTTTAGATTTTCAATCTACAATCACTCTGCCTCGGCATAACCCGAACAAGTTCGGTTCTGCCCTCGGCTTAATCGTTTATTTTATGTCCGCATCTTCACCGCCGCCGTTGCCCGGCTGCCAGTTGTCGATGGTGGCGCTCATTTCCGCTTCTATCGGGGTGTTCAGGTCGCCTGCCAGCCGGAATGCCTCTGTCATGTCGTTGCCGAAGTCTTTCAGATGGTCCGTCAGGTCGCTTCCCGTCGTCTGCGTCCGTCCGTCGGTGAACACGATGTCGAGCAGAAGGGTCTGTTTGCTGCCCATGATACCCAGCAGCCGTGCGTCGGCAGTCAGCCTGTCTCCCGTACGGATAAATTCGACAGCCGTGGAGACAGCCTCGCCGGTGGTCTGCTGCGCCGCAAGGTCGAATGCTCCGGCTATGCCCGACAGCGTTCCCCTGACAGACGCTATCCGTTCGGGGTCGCCTTCGGTGACGGTCAGTTCCAGATGCAGGTCGCGTACCCGCTGCGATACGGACATCTCCACTTTCAGACTGTCATCCGCCGTGACCTCTATTTGCCGTGTCCCCGAATGCAGATATCCGGGCAGGGGGTGTATAAGCCCGTCAGCCGCACGGACTGCTGCCCCCAAAGGAGCCACACGGGCGACAAGCCCTTCCACGGAAAAGCCTTCGGGACGGTTATATACCGTTACGGTATGTGTCCCCGGCTCGAACAGGTCGGGCACGGTAAACGCGCTTCCGGTCGTCTCGAATGTCCGCCCGTCTATATCGACTGTATATCCGTCTCCGCCGGGCAACCCGCCTATATCGAGCACTACAGCCCCTTTGTCGGGATGTGGGGTATTGAAAAGCTCGTCTTTCACGCAGCCTGTCATCGTGACAGCGAAAGTAAGGGTCACTGCCGCCATCGGCAAAACCGTTTTACGGACGACCGTTATTTCCCGTGAACGTATATTTTCCAGCATATTCTTTAATATCTTCTTCATTTTTCCTCCTTCCGTTAGAACAGTTTCCACACTAAGGTGATACCCGCATTCACGGGACCCCACCAGTTCTTGCTCTCCGTACCACGGCGTACACGCACCCCGTCGATAACCTCGTATTTCTCATAGTCGGCATGGACGCAGCCGATGCCGAGGTTGAAGTCGAGCGAGAGGGTCTTGTTCAACCGCAACTGATAACCGCCGGTAATGCCTCCGCCCATCAGGTCGCCTTGTTTGCCGGTTGCGGAGAACTTGTAGTTGAACTGCCCGGCTTTGTACATCGCACCGATATAACCGCGTTTCTCTTTACCTATATAATAGCGCACTTCGGGCGACACCTCCCAAAGGGCATATCTTCTGTCCTTGTCGTTCCACGCCCATGAGGTATATGCCCCGTTCACCAAGATACCCCATGACGGATTGACGCGCCACTCGATACCCAAGTTGGGTGTCAATGTCGCCCAGCGAAGCAGGTTCGCACGCAGGGAGAGAGTATAGTCGTCCTTTTCAGTTTCTTCGGCAGCGAGCCTTTCGGCTTCCGTCTTCTCAAGTTCGGCTTTGCGTGCGGCTTCCTCGGCCGTCCTGCGCTCCTGTTCGGCACGTTCTGCCGCAAGGCGTTCTTCCTCGGCTCTCCGGGCAGCTTCACGCTCGGCGGCAAGACGGGCTTTCTCCGCCTGTTCCGCTTTCGCACGCTCCGCAGCTATACTGTCGGCTTCCGTTTGCGTACTGTCCGGGACATCTTTCTCTGCCGGTATTGCGAAGCGTACCGTGACGAAATTTCCGTCCGAGGCATGGTTGCATGTGGTGAAGCATTTCTCCACAAGCCCGCTGCGGGTTATCAGTTCCGATTTCACACGGTTGGAACGGGTCTTCGCCATGGCGAGGTTTTCCGCTTCGGTGGATGCGGAAATACTGTAGCCGTCCACATGCAGGGGAATTTTCCCCGCAAGGATGTCAGCCTTGTGACGCTTCACGCATTCCTGAAGGCGTTGCAGTTCTTTCCCGTTCTCCCCGAACGGGACGTAGAACATGTCATTGTCTGCCTTAAAACGGAACAGGTAGGATGTGTCCGCCGGTTCCTGCGCCGCAAGAGGCAGAAGCGACAGCACGAACAGCAATGTCAATATGGGCTTTTTCAGATTCATACACTTGTGTTTATTGATTCTACATGAAAGACTTTCCGGCGACATACGGGCATGGCATATCCATGTACCGCATACCGCCGGAAAGTGTACAATCCTCTGTCCGCTGCCGCAACGGTAGCGGGGGAGGTATGGGATTTATAGCATGTGTTCCGCAGGAAAAGGCAGGATAATCCGGAAAGAAAAATCCCGCTAACTGATTGATAATTAAACGATATTTTGTATCTTGACGCGCGTGACCTGAGAGAGAGAGAGAGAGAGAGAGAGAGAGAGAGAGAGAGAGAGTACAAAAATTATCCGAACACGCAAGTATTCAGCAAAATTTCTGAAAATATTTCCGGACTTTCTGTCCTCTACCGTGTTAAAACATGTCTCAGGGAAGCCATACGCAGAAACGGTATCCTCTTCGTGGAGAAGAGGACTGCCCGTCCCGGTCTTCAGAAAGTTCAAGAACAGAACAGGTCTCCATATTCTGCCGTGATTATACATGATCGTTTTACATCTGTGCAAATCTATGAAAACTTTTCCGTTACGGCAATAGGGCGGGCGATATTTTTATTCGCCCGGACCGTTTTCAGTTAAATAAGCATATCTTTCGTCCATGAGATGTCCGCCTTCACCTGTTCATACGGCAATCGGATTGGCTTTCATCGTTTCAAGATTCAGAAACAGCCCGTGATGCTCTATCATGCCGTTACGGAACATTTTCCAGAGTATGTTGCATCCGAGCTGTGCCAGCGTGGAGTTGATGAACAGGTCCTGCTTCTCCAACGCTTCCGCCAGCGAGCAGCTCGGTCCGGAATCCTCCTCCTTTACCCTCGCATATTTCACAAGGCGGGTGATGACTTTCAGTGATCCGACCGTTTCATACAGTTTGGAAGCCGGCTGCTTTATTTTCTTGGGTATGGTTCCCAGCACAACCTGCCCCGTACTTTGCGTGTTCCCGAAATCCATCCAGTAAAGTGGGGTTTCGTAATCTCGGTAATTCGAGGAGGGCACGGCTTTCAGCACGTTCCACAAGTCAAGCCGCGACTTGATGTTGTCAGTGCAGGTGATGGTGATGTTCGCCATGTCGTCCCGCCGGGTATCTTTCAGCGCGGTCGGAAAAACATCCGCTACCGCTTTCCAGTCATTTCCGAAGAAATTGTTTATACGGGTAACCAGACATTGCGCCTTGTTCAGCCCCAAGTCGGAGCAACCGAAAAGCTGGCGGCCGATGTTGGCATCCGTAACGATGTCCGGGTCATAAAGTGTCACGAACAGTCCCGGATGTCCGAGTGTCCGCAGTGTCACGTCTATCCGTGCCAGGCAGGTGAGCACCTGGGAACCTGTCCCTCCCGCACCTATCAGGTTCACCGTGACCGGATGTTGCGGGTTCAGCAGGTAGTTGTCTATGTAATGTGCTCTTTTCATTTCAATATGTCTTTCAGTTTCAAGTTATTCAAAGGTTTCAGTTCCTCAAGATTGAAAGGCTTGTCCTTTGCCGCTTTCGTTACCAGCACCAGGTTTGATCTGGTCGGGTTGCCCCCTCCTCCCAGGTGCGAGAACTCCGTCAGCCAGAACTTCTTCTCCCAATACTCCAGCTGGTTCCTGTAAGTCAGTTCTTTCGGTCTGTCTATTTTTGCAGATCCCAAACAGACGCTCGCTCCTGTCACGTTGAAGAACGGCGCGGCATAGAGTTCCGTCTTTTCCGTCGGCTTCCTGTCTTTGTATGCGTAGATACTCAATGAGCTTCCATCGGCTACATAAATGACCCCCGGCAGGTTATACTTCGCGCTCTCTATCTTGAGGGATTCGTGGAAGAACATCATCCGCTTTTGTGGGGGATTGTACCAGATATATTTCTCGCTGCCCTTGCGTGGGTCACACCACAGCATATTGGGTGGAATCCTGCCGTATGGCGTGGTGCTGTGGCTTTCGGAATAACCTCGTACCAGCTCGTTCATGAAATCCACCGTGACGGGCCGGCCTTCTCCCATCATGCCGTCATCGTCTATGTCCCTTACCTCGACAAAATAGCTGTTGTCAGTGGCATAAGAGTTGTCTTTCTCGTCTGAATAGGCAATCAACGCCGCCCTCGGATGAAGCAGCGTCCTCAGTTTTTTTGTAAGTTCATTCGTTTCCAACATAACTCAACAGATTAAAGATATGAATTCGTCCGCCCACCGGAAGAACCGCTCCGGGTAGTCATCCATCCGGAACAGTTCTTCCGTATCAGGCGACAGGTCGCAGGTAGTCACCGGAATGATGTCGTATGTCTCCATACTGTAGGAATTGTAATAGTCGACGAGATACTCGGATACAATATCGTTGATGTCATACACCATCCTTATCTGCTGGTGCAGGTACATCGGATGGAAATCCGGATTTTCCGAATAGTAGGCGTCATACCCGTATTGCATGATGCCCCGTTCGGGTGTCAGGAACGGGAGACCCCGTTTCATCGCATCGACCAAAGGTTGTTCAAACCCGTTTTGTGGAGTATATGCTTCAAGTGCTTTCGGCAGGTTCTTGTAGTAGGATTTCGATTCCACCCGTTTGAGCAGCCTGCCGATTTTCCCTTCCTGATAGGAGTCCACCAGTTTCATGCGTTCTTTCCAAGCCTCCGGTTCGCTGTCGTCCTCTTCCGACAATATTTCAAACATGAAATCCGCTTCATAGTCATCCCAAAAGGTGCCTATGCCGTTGGCCTCCATCAGATTGTGGAGAAACGTGACGGCAATCCTCCTTAAGACAGGATTGAGCGATTCCAGGAACTTCACCGGGAAGTAGTACAGCGTGAGACTTCCCCACTTATGGTATTTCCACAGCCGGAAGAAAAGCCTGCCGCCCTCCTGCTCGATATTTACATGCAGTTCGTCCCCTACAAGCGTGTTCATCTCGTCGTATAGATTGGCGATGCCTTCCCCGGCACTTTTTCCCGGCGTGTGCACGCCTTCCTTCTGCAACAACAGGGCATACCTGAAATACGAATCACGCAGGAACTCGTAATTTTCCTGCGTGATTACGTTTATACAACCGTCATGACTATCCACGACAAGACTTTTCTGCGCCAACGGTATCAAGGCCGTGCTTAGAAAAGAATTACGGCCCCGCTTGGAGCCGCAATCCGTTCTTCCCTGTCCACACCGTAGCGTACATGCCTCCGTGTCTGGCCGATGATGAGCCTTGCCAGCTGCCTTGACTGTTGTTCGTCCAATGGTACACATGGTTGCTTTTTATTGTTGTTCTTTTTACTGTTTTTTTTCTTCATGCTTCCTATCCTTTTATCCCGATGGTGGTCTTGAACTCATATTCCGTCATGTCATCCCTGATGACCGGCCCGTGTACGGTCGCCGTCGTCAGTTCCGGATAGAGGTTCGAGTAATAGCTCATGACCATATCCGGCGAGATGTTCGGATCGGGGTCCGAAAGGATTATATACTCTGTTCCTTTTTTGAACTTGAATGAGCGTGTCATTCCTTTGATTTTCAGTGTCATGGTTACATTGCTTGATTAGTGGTTTGATACTGTGGATTCAACATGCCGACCGGAAAATCCGGATACTCCGCATACTCGTCGGGCCTGTAAGCGGGCTCGTTCTGCGGCGGATACTGCCTGCCGTCCGCTTCCATCGGCGGATATCCCGCATAGTGGGGCGGCATTCCGTTTCCGTATTCGGCTCTCGGCGGTTGTCCCTGTGGCGGGTATGTCCCGGGCTGTCCGTGATACGGCTGTTGCGGCTGGCGATAGTACACCGGCTGTCCTGCGGGCTGCTGTACGGGACGGTACTGTTCCTGTTGCGGGATATAGGAGGGTTGTGCATGTGCTCCTTCCTGATGCGGACGCGTGGTCGCCGGTGCCGGTGGGGGCGTGGCGCTTTTTTCTGCCGCCGGAACAGCCACAGGCCGCGGTGCATCCTCCATCATGCCGAAGAGGCTTCCCTTGTCCATTTCCGCCGTCTCGGCTTTGATCTTTTCCTCGATTTCCTTCAGCTGCTGCTGGGTGGCATA
The DNA here is from genome assembly GCF_000374365.1 of Bacteroides gallinarum DSM 18171 = JCM 13658. GTDB lineage: Bacteria > Bacteroidota > Bacteroidia > Bacteroidales > Bacteroidaceae > Bacteroides > Bacteroides gallinarum. The sequence continues at coordinate 70,373 of NZ_KB894125.1, read as the reverse complement.
CGCCTTGGCCTGTCCGAGTGTGGCGACGGCTTCCTTGTGGTTCTTTGCGGTGATGTACTCTCCGGCTTTCTTCATCAGTTTCTCGTATTTTTCCCGCTTTTCCTTCTCCTCTTTCGTTTCCTTGGATTTGGCATCCTTCACGGCTTTGCTGTTCGCGGCGGCCTTGTCCGCCTGTTTCTCGAACTCGGCCATATTGGTCAGCAGGCCGGAAACTTTTTGGATCGGTTTTGCCACCGCTTCCATGAAGCCCGCGTCAAGCTCTCCCGGCAATCCGGTCAGCGTAAGCGGTACGATATGGTTCTGCGCCTCGTCCTTGAGGCCGTTCGACTTCGGCAATACGGATACCGTCATGCCGTTTCCTGATTTACGGATGACCATCGTGATGTCTATACTCTGGTTCATCAACCCGTTGATTTGTGTAAAAAACATAACTTGAGATATTAAATGATTAGACAATGGTTTCATGCGTCCTTGAAGAATTCGGCCAGCAGGCGGTCCCTGTCCGGGTGCTTGCATATCTCCAGGACCGGATTCAGCAGCGTGGAGATGTGCACGGGTCCCGTTGTCCCTCTCGGAGGAAGTCTGAGAACCGGTTTCGGTACATGGATTTTTTCTCTACGGCTCACGGGCATCCGCATCGGAGCCGGTGACTGTCTTGTGATAATCGCTTGATTCATAATGTTATTTATTAAATTGTGAATAATTCGGCTTTGGTAGCCGTTGAACTACAAGGGCCTTACGGCGAATGCTTCCGGTAAGGCAAGGTTTTCGGGAAAAATACCGCAGCGGAGCGAGGATGATTTTTCCACGGAACCCCGCAGGGGCGCGACCTTGCCGTCCGAAAAGAAGCATTTGCCACCTTTGCCCTGTAGTTCTGCGGTGCCAATGCCTGCATGTCCCTTGTCATTCCCTGTCCGTCGTTTTCCGCATAAAAAAAGCCGTCCAAGAAAATCGGACGGCCCTTCTTTGCCTGTAACCGGAGACCGGTATGATACGGCATTTCCATTACTGGACTGTCAGAAGACCAGAAAACTCAGGATGCACAGGATTATCGCGAGTGCCACCAGAAAACAGGCTACACGATAGAGAAACCTGAAGAATCCCCTGAAACACACGATGGCCACGGCCGTCCATACAGGGGATACGCCATGTGTATATAGCCAGCTGAACACGATGGCTGCCGCGACTGCCACCATCGCAGTCCTTGTCCATCCGCTACCCTTTATCCTTTCAATCCATTTTCCTGTTTTCATAATCTTCATTGTTTTAATGGGACATGCAGTTCCCGATTCTGCGGGCTTCCATGCAGACCGCTTCCACAGGCAAGGTTTTCGGGAAAAATACCGCAGCGTGGCGAGGATGATTTTTCCACGGAACCCCGTAGGGGCGCGACCTTGCCTGTGGAGACAGGCGGTCTGCGACCTTTGCCCGCAAATCGGAACGGCTGCGTCACTTTTTCTTTCCGCGCCCGTTCTTCGGGAACGAGAGGGTCAGGTTGAAATCGGCGTCGAAAGCGACCGACGCGTCGAAAGCCACCCCCTTCTTGCCCTTGAAACCCTTGATGAGCCTGGTGGAGCCCGAGGAGAGGAGCTGTTCCAGGTGCTGGTCTGTCAGCTCCTTGTTCAGGAACCTCCGGAAAACGAGCAGCCCGCAACCTTCACGGTCGCACCTGGCGGTCTTGGCGCGGACGATGACATTGCCAGTCCCGCATTTGGGGCAGGTGAACGTCCGTGCGGGCATTGTCGGGACAGTGCGCCCCAGTATTTCCCGGGTAACCTTGCACGTGTAGTCATTGATGGAGGCCATGAACGTACCGGCATCGAGCGTGCGCCGTTCTATCTGTGCCAGGGCTTTCTCCCAGCTTCCTGTCATGGAGACATCCGCCACCAGCATGTCTTTCACGGCCTCGTAGATGCCGAGTCCTTTTTCCGTGGGGACAATGCTCTTTCCCCTGCGCCCGATGTAATCCCTCTTGAACAGGGTGGTGATGATGGCGGCTCTCGTGGCGGGGGTACCGATACCCAGGTCCCTGACGGCTTCCCGCGCCTGTTCGTCGGGGATTTCCCTGCCGCAGGTTTCCATGGCGGCGAGCAGCGTGGCTTCGGTATAGAGAGGCTTGGGCATGGTCTTTTTCTGCGCCAGCCCGTATCCCGTGACCGGAACCGTGTCTCCCTCGGCAAAGACAGCTTCCCCTTCGTCCGACCCGGATTCGTCCTCCTCCCTGTCCTCTTTCCTGGCGAACACGTCTCGCCATCCCGGGCTGGTGACGGAAGAACTCCTTGAACGGAAAGCCATGTCTTCCAGGCGGCATTCCATCAGCAGCAGTTCCTTTTCACAGCATGGCGAGAACGCCTCAAGCATCCTCCCTGCAATCATCCCGTAAACGGCGGATTCCGCTTCGGAAAGGCTTGCCGGCTCAATGCCGGTCGTAATCAGGGCATGGTGGTCGGACACCCTGGTGCCGTCCACACTCCGGGTGTTCAGGTTGGAGAAATCAAAGGATTGCCCGTATCCCCTGAACTCCGGCAGCCTGACAGCTTTTTCCAGCAGGGAAGGGATGTGCCGCATGACATCCTCCGGGATATGGCGGCTGCCCGTCCTCGGGTAGGAAATCAGTTTTTTCTCGTACAGGGCCTGGGCGATATCCAGCGTCCTGGCGGCCGTCAGGTCGAGATACACGTTGCAGTCTTTCTGGAGTGCGGTCAGGTCGTACAGCAGCGGCGGTTGCTGCGAGGTCTTCCTGCGTTCCACCTTCGTGACTGTCGCCACGGAATCCGGCGAGATACGCTTGTATGCCGTTTCCGCTGCTTGCCGGTCATCGAAATTCCCGGTATGGAAAAAACGGCGGTGGGAGGTTTCACCTTTCAGGCTGGCGTGCAGCTGCCAGTAAGGGGAGGAGACGAATCCCCTGTTTTCCTTGAACCGGGCGCAGACCATGGCCAGTGCCGGAGTCTGCACACGTCCGATGGAATTGTTGGATGACCCTGACACGGCTGCCAGCGCACGGCTGGCGTTCATGCCCACCAGCCAGTCCGCCTTGGCCCGGCTGTCCGCCGCCGCATACAGGCTGTCGTATTCCGAGCCGTCCCTGAGGTTTGCCATCCCTTCGGTGATGGCCTCGTCGGTGAGCGAGGAGATCCACAGGCGCTTGAATGGCCTGGTATATCCCAGGTAGGCGTATATCCAGCGGAAAATCAGTTCCCCTTCACGCCCTGCATCGGTTGCCACGATGATGCTGTCGCACCTGCCGAATACCCCGTCGATGACTTTCAGCTGTTTCGCGGCGGCTATGTCCGGGACCATGCCCCGGTCCGTCCTGACCATGCGGGGGACAAGGCGGAAAGGGCCGGGCAGCATCGGAAGATCCTGCGGTGAGGTTTTCGTATAACCGTATGTTTCCGGCATGGTCAGCGACACGAGGTGGCCCAATGCCCATGTGACCATATAGCCGTTACCGGAACAGTAGCCGTCATTTCTTGTATCAGCCCCGACTACGCGGGCTATGTCCATGCCTACACTCGGCTTCTCTGCGATGATTGCTATCATAATAATCGGATAAGATTTATGCCGTTTCCCGTCTTCCGTGCCGGAAAGCGGGAAACGGCGGTTTGACATCTTTTTACTTGTCACGGGAGGTTACTTCCCCGAAGGGCTCACGCCGAGGATTTCAAGCAGGGGCGTCCCGCCCTTGTCTACCAGCTGGAGGGTGGCGTCCATCACCACGTCCACGCCGAGCAGCACGAGGCTCAGCGACATCACGCCTGTTTTCTCCCCACGGAGGAGCGTGTCCAGTTCCCCCGCCATTTCCAGTTCGTCTTTCAGGATGCCGATAGCCTCCAGTTCGTCCCAGTTCACGTCTTCAGCCTTGAAAGGCATGTTGTTTCCATTATCTTTTTTCATCGTTCTTTCTTTTAGATTCGACATTCATTCGTTCATACCCGTTTGTCAGGCTATGCTTGCCCCCTTTGATTTGCGGTTGCCCTGTTCCTGCTTCTGGCTGTTCGCCACCACGTTGCGTTGCGACGCGTCCCGTTTGCGGTCGGGGTTCTCGTTATAGAAGTCCAGGCGTCCATGGTTGAAATTCGCTTTGACATACTGCGAGATGGTTTTCCCGTCATATCCCTTGATCCCTTCCACCAGCACCGCCTTGCCGTCCTGGAGGTCGGCACGCTGCTTTCTGGTCAGTTCCACGTCCCATACCTTGTCCGGAATCTTGAACTCGGCACGCTGGTCGAAGCCGTCCGGCGTGCGGGAGTAGCTCAGGCGTCCCGTTTCCAGGTCGGCCTTTATGAACGAGGAGAACTCCTCTCCCTTGCGGTTGACCATGTCATTGAGGAAGATGACCCTTCCTTCCCTCAGTTCCTTCTGTTCTTCGGCGGTAATCTTCACCCCGCCTATTTCATTCGGGATATAGATTTCGCGTGCTCCTTCCGGTGAATCGGGGTTGTAACGGGTGTAGGACGGCCTGCCGGTTGCCTCGTCCAGCTTGACATACGATGAGAACACCTCTCCGTCCTTGCGCTTCATCCCCTCCACGAATATCGCCTTTCCCGCGTTCAGGTCCTCGACCTGCTTCTGCGTCAGTTCCACGCCGCCCAGCGACTGCCGGTTGAAGAGCTTGTCGTTCTCGAAGATGAACTCCACGCCCCTGCGCTCGGCATTGACCTGGATGAATGCGCTGAATTCGTTGCCGGACTTGGCGGTCATCCCCTCGACATAGACCTTCTTTCCCTCACGCAGGTCGTTCTGTTCCTGTTCGGTCAGTTCCACTCCTTTGATTTCTTTCGGGATGAAGGCGTTCTCCGCTTTCATGGCGACCACCTCGTTGGTGAGCTTGTCGATACTGATGAAGGACGGGATGTATTCCCCGTTGCGTCCTTTCAGCTCGACCACACGCCCCATGTTTCCCGTTTCGAGCAGGTTCTTCTTGTCCTCGTCGGAGAAGATGTGCCCGAAGTATGGACGGTCGAGTTCGGGTTTCTGGCGGATGCCGTGTATGGCCAGCACCACATCCCCGCCCGTTGATTGCTGGAACGAGAGACGCGCGTCGGTACGCAGCACGGCCGAGCCGAAATTCATGCTGATGGGGACGGTCTGGTTGGTCTTGTAACCTTTGAGCATCTGTTCGAGCAGTCCCCGTTCCTGGAGGTATTCACGCGACAGGCCGAAGTTTTTCAACTGTTCCCAGTTGATCATGGACTCGTTGTAACGGTACGTGCTCTGCTGCTGGCTGTCGGCTGCGGCAACCTGCGGCTGTGTTTCATTTTTCTTTGCCATTTCTTCTTGATTTTGTTGGTTGATACTTTGGTTTTCCTTGTTTCGTGGAACAATCTCGTACTGCTTGAGAAATTCCTCCACGGCTTTTGTCTTCTTTCCGGCGGCAATGTCCTCGATTGCCTGCTGCACTTTCGGGTCGTCCAGGCCCTCCTCCTTGACGGAAAGGATGCCGAAACGTGTCGGGTCCTTGAGCTGGCTCCAGAAATTCTTGATGAAGTTCTCGAAGATGTCCGCATAGCGGTCTATCTTCAGGAAGGAGTTGCGGTGTTCCTTGTCGGCCGCCACCGTCTTGTACTTGCCGTCCTTCCCGATTTCGGACACCGCCTGTAAAAGCAGCTCCATCTTGTCGAGGACAAACACGATGTCGCTCATCTGCTCGTTCTCGGCGGTTTGCGGTCGGGGTTCTTCCCTTGCATTTTTCTTTGCCATAATTGAAAATTTTAGCGTTAATACTGATGTTGTCACTGCAAATATATAAGACTATATTTGATAAATAACTGATTTACAGAGTATTGGGATATATATAACATCAGATGTCATCATGTTACACCGCAGGACGGAAACCCGGACGGGAGAAGGCGGGAGCGTCAAGGCAGGGACAGGAACAAACGGGAGCAGGGAGATAGCGACGCGAGCCGCACCGCAGACGGGAAAAGGCAGGACGAAACCGCACCGAAGGGCAAAGCACGGGAAAGAGAAAGCCTGTAATATGCAGAGTTGGGAGCGAGCGCAGCCCTTGTCCCGGTTTGATGTATTCCTGGGGACAGGCGGCAGACAGCCTTCTGCGGGGTATATTCAGAAGTCGTAACGCATTGGGACGGCAGGATCCGGATAAAATATCCCCTCCGGATTCTTTTCTGTGACCCTGTATCATGCGTCGTAGGTCGCTTCGCTTGCCAAGTCCCGGTCATTTCTTCAACTCGGACGGCAATACCGGAGCGTTTTTTCGGGCGGAAAATTACCGCAGGGAATTTTGTGTCCGAAAACCGGAGGCTTGAACGTGGAGGTATTCGCCCTCCGAGTTACCTTCTCCGAAGGGACTTGCCAAGTGAAGCGGGACTTAAGATGGCTGTTTATGGAAGAATATGGAAGCAAGCTCTTGTATGATATAGAAAAGCGTAACGGGTGCATATAAATAGTCAGAAAATCATTACTTTCGCATAATCATTGCATGGAAGTGGTACTTTTCATGTTCATTTTATGGCACCGTTCATTAAAAATGAATACACCAAATTTAAGCCTGATTTTTACGGATTATCCGCAAAAATCAGACAAAAAAGTTGTCTACACAAAATTAAAACACTATTTTTGCAGAAAAATAGCAGGACTATGATATTAAACCTGGAATTTAAGAATTATCGTTCGTTTAAGGGTACATGCTCATTTACAACCGAACCGACCTCTTCAAAAGCAAAGGCCGAAAATCTGTGTGAGGTTGAAACTAAGGCGGAGGGCAACAAGAAGGCATTGAAAATTTCCTTGATTTTTGGTGCCAACGCTTCCGGAAAGACCAACATCATAAAATTCCTGTATGGTTTCAGGCGTTGGGTACTGAATCTGGATAATCGTGTCGGTGAAGATATCACTTTGTACCAGCCTTTCAAGTTCGACAGTGCAACAGCAAACGCACCGATAGAATTCTCTATGGAGTTTATCACACAAAGAATAAGGTACAAGTATGAAATCAGTTTTTCCAGACTGCAAATCGAATCCGAATCATTGATATCCTATCCTAACGGCAAGCAGACGTTACTTTATGAACGTACATTACTTCCGGAAGACAAGGAATCGGATACGATCAAGTTCGGTTCAAGCCTTTCCACATCCAAACCGTTCAACGTGTTCAAGAACCAGCTGTTGATTTCAAAGTTCTTGAAGGACACGCCCTGTGAGCCTATAACCAATGCCGCAAAGTATTTGGCGGGCATGGTCATCTCCAACGGTTTCCATGAAGATACCGTACTTGGGGAAGACAAGGAAATGCTCAGGTGGCTTTATTCCCGTCCGGACAACAAGAAGATGCTCGCCGAATTTCTGGCTTTCGCGGATACCGGACTGGCAGATTTCCAATTGGAAAAGCGAAGCGGCGATGTGGAAGTGACAAGCCTGCACGGGTTGTACAAGGATGGCGAAAGCATCGGAAAGACAGATTTGCCATTGAAAGAGGAATCCTTTGGAACAAGGGCGTTGTTCATCATCGGTTGCCATATATTACAGGCATTGCAGAGTGGCAGTCCGTTCTTTGTGGACGAGATGGACTCCGGTCTCCACTCTTACATTACACAACTGATTGTTGACATATTCAGGAATGGACGGATCAACAAGAAGAACGCACAGTTGGTTTTCACCACGCATGATGTGAATCTTCTTGACCAGAATACTATCCGTAAGGACCAGGTCTGGTTTACGGAGAAAGACAAGTTCGGAGTTTCGGAAATGTTCACACTTTCGGACTTTGATGATGTGAGAGAAGACACCCTGTTTGCCAAATGGTATTTGAACAATAAATTTGGAGGAGTGCCTTCATTGCAATCATTGGAAAAACTCTTTGTGGAGGATGGCAAGGAATAACGAAAATACACGTCACAGCAACTATGTAATAAGGATAGTGTGCGAAGGGGACAAGACCGAGCCGCTGTTCTTTACGAGCCTGTGCGACCTGTATTGCAAAGGCAATGACGGCATGGATGTCCGTACCATCCCACAACCTTACATTCCACAGGATGAAGAAGAGGATAATTCTTCCAGAGGCAGCTACAAAGGGAAAAAGCGCAAAATCAAGACAGACGGGAAGGATGCCGCTGAAGATGTGGTAATAACCGGAGCCCCGCCATTAAAGTGGGTACGGTATGCACGGCAAATCTTGTCAGAAGGGGTTGATGAATCCTGGGCTGTCTATGACAAGGACAAGCATCCGAAGCATAAAGAAGCCTTGGCGGAAGCCGGTAAGGAAATTGACGGGAAGAAAGTCAATATCGCATTCTCCAGTCGCAGTTTTGAATATTATCTTCTTCTCCATTTTGAATACGTTTACCATTGTTTCAATGAAACGGAATGCGGGGAAAAGATCCGGGGTAAAAAACATATATTTGAATGCGGTACCGGAAAGAATCCTGAAAAAGACTGTGGCGGCAAGAACTGTATAAACGGTTATGCGAGAAAACAAGGATATTGGCAGGAAACCAAATCTTCAGAATCCACATTTCCTCTTGTCAAGGATAATCTGGTGAAAGGGATGGTCAATGCTTGCAGGTTAAGGGCTGAAAGTGACTTGAACACGGAAGAACCTGTCTACAATAGAAATCCATATACAAACGTGGATATCCTTGTCGGCAGGCTGATCGGCAAAGAGACCGTCGGCTATGGCAGCACATTTGAATATAAGGAACATGGCTGTGACTGGTCAGTCGGGTTCGGCGAAGATGGCTTGATTGTAACAAACAGCAAAGACGGGGTTGAACTTTTCAGAAAAGGGATGTTCGTCATATATGATTGGGAAGAAAAGTCCCGGCGGGAATTAAATGACAATGTGCTTTTGCTGCAACCTGACGAAATGAAACTGCTACCTTGCCAACTCGAACCGACCCAGGTTATTTCCATTGAAGTTACTTCTGGAAAAGAGATATTGCTGTTGCCTAAATTTGCTATATGAGAGTTTAATATTTGATTTTTGCGGATTTTCTGCAAAAATCTTATTTTAATTCCATGAATAGCAATTTTAAGCAGAACCGTATATTTGTTTGGCAGAACAAAGGTAATGCTTACCTTTGTAGTATTAAAAGTGCCCGTGCGAGCATAGTCGTCGCATCTGCACTATAAAAAGGAAGTAGAGAAATCCCGGTCATTACGACGGGGATTTCTTGTTTTTTATACCTATACCTGTATCGGCTGTGAAGGTTCCGCAATCCACTGTCTGAATATGAGAGGACAAGGTCATTGCGGGCCTTATCTTTGATTTTAATATCCGATAATTTTAAGTTATTTGTAATAAATCTTCGTACATCCCGAAACCGAGGCATCCGGCTATGGCAAAGTCCTCCTTGCCCTTGTCCGCCAGTGATTTCAAGTCATTCACGCTGTTACAGTAGAAGAATATCTCATCGTCCTTTTCCGTGTCGGAATCCATTGCCAATGCAATCCTTGCTTCTTCCGTTTCCAGCGTGTCGTGCCATCGGATGATACAGTCCGCATAATGGGGCTCATGTCCCTGCTCGCTGTAGAATTCCAGATAGTGGCCGCCTATTTCCTTTCTGACCTCATCCGGCTTTTTCCATGAACTGTCGTCCACGATTTCAAACCCGAGTCCTTCAACCAGCAGGCGCGTTCCCTTGTCATACACCATCATGGTGCGCTTTCCCATGTATTTCTCCCGTTTCTCCGCCCAATCCGGCAAGTCCCAACGCTCGACAGTCCAAATCCCGCGATAATCCTCCGGGATGGAATTGTACCCGCTTAATGTTATCTTTCTCATTTCAAGTTATTTTATGGTGTTACAAAAGTTACCTTATACGTTTTGCACGGCTTCCCGAATGCCGGACACGGATTGAACTCCGTGCATGATTCCCAATCCACGCTCATCGTGTAGCCGTTCGGGAAATTCTCTCCGGTGAACCGGCTTATCATCTCCAAATCCTCATTCGCCAGGAACAGTTCCTCCTCGATACCGTACTCCAATGCGAAAATCGCCCATTCGGGAATATTGTCCCAAACGAGCGTCTGTCTGTTGTCCCTATTCATGGTTCCGATGTTTGTTGCGATAATCCCATAAGGCTGTCGATGATGCCTTTCATCTCCGTTTCCCATTTGTCCGTACCGTCCACGAGCGACGGATAGGTCAGCTGTTGCCACTGCCGGTAATCGAAAAGTTTCATCCGCAGCGGGTAGTAGTCGAACAGTTTCCTGTTGCCAAAGAATATTCTCAGGTGGTTGGTCCCCACTTCCATCAGTTTCAGTCCATAGCTGTCAAGAATCTCATGGAGCCTTTTCATCGGGGTGAAGTTGCTTCTCTTTCTCATGTCCTTTCTGTTTTTATTGTTTGAACTTTATTTCATTTCAACAGCACATTTCATACAAGGCGGCATCGGTCAAGGTACACAGCTCCTCGTCCGTGCAATAACCGTCAATCTCCTCGTTCGCCTCCATTGCCTCATAAACGCCATTGCGCATGTCGTTCACCAGTTCATCGCACAGGCTTTCCACCGACACCCTGAACGTGCGATTGCCGGCATGTATTTCCCTGACCGGGTAGGCACATCCTTTCCAATAGGTCTTGCCGATGACGACTTCTTCCGCATTCCCTTCGATGCGGTCCAGATATTCCTTTATGATATCCCCGTGGCAAGGGTTCGGTTTACAGAAACATCCCAATGTCTTGCCCTGCAATTCCCCGATCCGTCTTCGGAACTCTTCATCCGTGCCTAAACGGTGGTAAAAATACTTCCTGTAACGTTCCAGCGTGTCGCCCCTTGCCATTGCCGCATCCGGCCTGAACGGGTTCCCGAAATAACCGTCTTTTCCACGTCCCGCCCTTCCTATATATACATCACAGGATTCCTTGCGGATATTGACCACTTTAGTCTTGCTCATGACTTGTTGTTTTTTTAGTTGAACATTCCCGGCTCGGCGAGCCGATATTTTATTTCTTGCCTGCCTTACCGTTCCGTGCCGGATTGCGCAAGGCTTTTCGGGAAAATACCGCAAGCGCAGCGCGGAAGATTTTCCCGAAAACCCGCAAGGGCCCGGCCTTGCCCAATCCGACAGGCACGGGACGACCTTTGCAGGCTGAAATAAAACAGCGGTGCATTCCTGCCTATCCGTTTTCACCCTCCCCGTTCTCCTGCGGAATGAGATGTCTTAATTCCGGGTCATTCTTTATGCGCTCCAATTCCTCCTCGATAATTTGCAGCACATCGGCTTTTATCCGGGAGTAGTTACGGTCGATCTGCTGCTGCATGATGTCGTTCCCGTCCTCGTCCCTGAACTCGTTGATGACCGGTATTTTCTTGTATGCTTTCATTTCTTCCGACACCTTTTCGCTGTCCACGATGATGCGGGAATGGAAAATCTTCTGCTCGATTTCCTCCCCGAAGTTGTCCGCCACGCTGCCCACGAACGTACCCTGCGAGAGATTCGCAATCTTTGAGGCGGGTATCAGGGAATCGAGCTGCGTGTTGATGGATGTCGAGGTGTCCTGGCGGTTGATGGAGATGGACTGGCGCTGTTGCAGGATTTTACCGAACCTCTCGGACAACGACTTGGCCGTTTCCCCGACGACCTGCCCGCTGAAGATATTGCCCACCGTGTTCTGGATTACCTTCGCTTCCTTTTCTCCGTAGTCACGGGTCAATTGCGAGAAATCCTGGAAGCCGAGACAGACCGCCACCTTGTTGCTGCGGGCGGTGGCAATCAGGTTGTCAATGCCGCGAAAATAGATTGTGGGAAGCTCGTCTATGATGATGGAGGATTTGACTTGTCCCTTTTTATTCACTAATTTCACAATACGGCTGTTGTACAGTCCGAGGGCGGCGGAATAGATGTTCTGCCTGTCAGGATTGTTACCGACACAGAGTATCTTCGGATGTTCGGGATTGTTCAGGTCGAGCGTGAAATCATCGCCCGTCATCACCCAGTAAAGCTGCGGTGAAATCATCCTTGAAAGCGGGATTTTCGCGCTTGCTATCTGGCCACTGGCTAAGCACCCGGCGCCTTGCCATGTTTTACCATGGCAGGTTTCCAAGCACTCGCCTCCGAACCGTGCTGACAGGTCTCCCCGTACACGGCTCTCCACCTTCTCATTCAGTCTAACTTTCCCGAATGTATTTTCTGATGACATACTGTACATACTGCTAATGTTTTACGGTTACGGGAAATCATTTTTATTTCCCAATCACTTTTGCCTTTCAAGTCTTTGAGCTTGCGTACATGGTGCATTTCAAGATTATCTGTTGCACCGCAATTTTCACATACCCGTGCTTGGAGTCTCTTGATTAGACCATTTCTGCCACCCGTTATAGCGACTGTATTAGGCAACTTATCATCTAAATTTCGATTCGGCAGTTCCTTACGTTTGAAACCCTTGTCGTAAAACTCACGTCTGACCTCATATCCTTTTTTATTTGTGTAGGGTATGGAGAATACACCGTTTTTCTTGTACTTCGCGATAATCTTCTTCTTTGAAGTAGTGTATTTGCCGGCATATGTCTTGTACATACTATACTCCATAATGTTATAGAATGAGTCAATAACAGGACAGTTGTTCGCTATCGAATAGTAGTTATAGAACCCTATGATTTCGGAGTTATATTGGCTTATAATCTCCAAATCATCAAGACATCTCATATATGGACGACCTTTGGATTTCCAGACCTCTTTTCCATTCTGCTTGACAATCTTCACAGCATCATATTCAAGAAGTTTCTTTCTTATCGTTTCGGTTGTTACATATAGGACAATCTTGTGATCTAACGACCTTGTCAAATGACCGTTCTTATCTCTGCGTGTATCATTGGACTTTCGTACAAAAACATCATACCCCAGAAATTTGGCGTGTTTTCTTGCATTGGTAATCAGAGTTTTTTCATCAGACAGTTCCAATTTTAATTTGTCAGCCATAAATTGCTTTATGTCCTCCTTGATTTGGATACAATCTTGCTTACTACCGATTACTCCAATTAGAAAATCATCCGCATATCTTATGTATTTCAGTCGTTTGATACTGTTATCCATTTCATCACCAGCAGGATATTTCAGTCGTTCTTTGACAGTTTCTCTAATTTCTGCAAACAACTGTTTACATTCCATTTCATCAACAGTGTTTCGTAGTTTTGTAACTAACTTGGCTTTACGATGTCCGAGTTGTTTTGCAATCGGATTTTCCTTGCGTCTTTTTCCCTTGTTGAAGTTTTCGATGTATTCCTTGATATACTTATCAAACTTGTCGAGGTAGATGTTAGCCAGTATGGGGCTAATGATACCACCTTGCGGAGTTCCGCTGTATGATTTGTGGAATACCCAATCTTCAACATATCCCGCGTTCAGGAACTTTCTGATAAGTCGAAGGAATCTTTCATCAGAAATCCTTTCTGAAAGAATGGCTATCAACACTTCGTGGTCTATGTTATCGAAGAAGCCTTTGATGTCCCCTTCGATAAACCATTTTGTATTGTTGAATGTCTTTTGAATGCTTGAAAGTGCAGTCTGTGGACTTCTTTGCGGTCTGAAACCGTGAGAAGAATTTTCAAAACTGCCCTCATATATTGCTTCCAAAATCATTCGGATAACCTCTTGCAGAAGTTTGTCTATGAATGTCGGAATACCCAACGGTCTCATTTTTCCGTTTTTTTTCGGAATATAAACTCGCTGTGAGGGTTTCGGCTGATACGTCTCATTCTTGAGCGTATCAATTAACTGTTCAATGTGGGATATACTGAATCCGTCAACGGTCTTTCCGTCAACTCCCTTTGTCATATTGCCTTGTTTGGCATATATGCGCTGGTAGGTTATGTAGTACATCTCTTCATTAAACAGTATCCGATACAGACGTTCGAACTTGTACTCCAAGTCGGAACTGTGTTGCGTCAGACTGTTTAATATCTTTTCCGGATTTCTTTTCATGTCTCTCACATTTTCCAAAATTAGACATTAAACGATATTGGCTGCTTCCCTTCGCCATGTACAAGGCTTTCCCTTGCTCGGACTACTACGGAAGCTCTGTTACCATGTCGGATATTCAAAGGTCTTTACCTTATAGCCTTTTAAGGCATTCCGATTTAGGTAATCCCCGTTTAGACATATAATAACTATTTGGCATGGCAGATTGTCGGATACGACTTTCGTCCTTTACTATGTATGTAGTTGCTCCGTGATAAGTTCTTTTGCCCAATCAACCTACAAGGAGAAGTTGGGTATCACAGCAAAACGTCTGTAACTGTCTTCCGTTAAGGCTTAACCATCGAGCCGCTCGGACTATCGTTCAACCAGTATAGGCTTTATCCTCATATCTGTCTTTTCACCTCGCCACACGGTCAGGACTTGACAGTTAGTCCACTTGCGGCTTTGCCGACATGCTACACTCCCCATCGTCTTTCGTTGAATGGATAAGTCGGCTGGTGATAGGTTATTATTTCAAAGAACACGAACCTAATAGCTTGCCAAAGCTATATTTATTATATGCCCTTACGGGCGCAGTTGGAGCTGATCTTGTGCGCCTGATTGCCAGGCATCCATGAACGGGGAAAGGTAGTTTTCCAAGGACGGGTATGAGGTCAGGATGGTGAAAATATCGGCATACGGCTTGTTCAGAAATTCAATGGCGTGTGGGAAGGTGCAATACTTGCCGTCCTTGTAAATCCGCAAATACCAGATAATTGCGGCGAGCAGGATAATCGGCGATTCCACAAAAAAGTCACCTTGCTTCTGTATCCAGGTCTTGTTCAAATTAAGCATGATCGTATAAGCAGACTCATAGGCGTCCGATATGTCCGCCATGAATTTCGGATTGATGGGATTGCAGCGGTGGCTGCGTCTGGGGTCATCGAAATTGATGACATAGAACTCCGGCTTGACCTTATAGCGTTCCTTGTACTTAAGCAGATGGTTGTAGGCTATCTCCGAAAGGTCCGGATGCTTGTAATCGTAAATATACATGGCGAAAGATTTCTCAATCTGCTGCTTGATGTAGTTGTTCACCACTGCATAACTCTTTCCCGAACCCGGCGTCCCCAGCACGATGCTGGCGCGGAAAGGGTTCACGACATTTATCCAGCCGTCCCATTCCCTGCCTTGATAGACAAACTTTGTCGGCAAGTTCACGGAATATTCGTTCTCCATGAGCCGTGTCTCCTGCATGAAACTCTCGTTGGCGGTATTGAACACATCCTCCATCAGGTTATGCTTCAGCATACGGCTTATCCATACCCCTGACATCAGCAGGAAAATGTAGCCTGCGGTGAGCGTCAGCGTATATGCGACCGCATTCACCATCGGGTTGAAAGGCAGGTCAAGCATCCACCAGTTCATGAAGAACAGGACGAGCCCGCCGAGAAAAGCGGCATATACCTTCCGCCATGTCATCTTCTGGTTCTTTACGCCTTTTGTACCCAAACACGAGAGGGCAAGGAATATGACGGCAAAGACTTTTGTTATGAGCAGGTTGCTGAACAGTCCTGCCGTCCTCTGGAAATTCAGGAGTATCCTGTCGACTACCCCGATGTTGATACCCATGTCCACGAATGACCGGTAACAGTACCAGTAGACGTGGATGACAATAAACACGATGGATATGGCACGCATGAACTCCATGACTTTTGCCAGTCCCCTCAAATCATCTTCTTGTTGCATAACGATATGGTTTTATGGTTGAAAATTCTATAACTATGAAATCCCGCGCGAACGGCGTTTTTTCTTCTTGCGTTGCAGTCTGCGGGCAAGCGCCTCCTCTTCGGGGTCGGGACCGTTCGTGTCAAGACTGAATATTCCGAAAGCCTGTTCGATGGCACTCTCCACGCTGTCGGAAAGTCTTTCCTGCAAGCCGGTATATTCTCCCGTAGTTTCCACTCCGGGAATGTCCTGCGGCCTGTTGAATAGTTGCTCGAAGGCGTTGGCGGAAAATTCCTTCCCGAGACGGGAGCCGTTGCAGACCTCCTTGTTCACATGGTCTATGAAGGTCACGCCGTAGATGCGCCCTTCCGTGTTCTCCCGGAATACCACGTCGATTCCTTTTCCTGCAAGCAGCCGGATAAAGTCCTCCCGGTTGCCACGGCAGCCGTGCATGGCCGTCGCCACCCCGTTCCGCATTTTAGGCTTCCATTTTCCTGCCTTGAACTCCCGGGCATTGTGCCCGGCCCGTTTCTCTATCCCTTCATGGCCGAAACGTTTCCCTATAAGGGAAGACTTTATGGGCGTGCATACCGGCCTGCCCGTGTCATCCGTAAGGGTATAGACGATACCGTTGTAGGGCGAGCCTTCAAACTCCCCCTTGACCTGTTTCGCCTCGATGTTGAAGCACGCCAGCAGGGCGCTGTATTCCCCGAATGACTGGAAGCGGTAGGAGGTGAATACACTTTTCAGGATATTGGATACCTGGCGTTTCACATCCCCGTCCCGGTAGTCCGCCTTTTTAAGGTACGGCTCCAGCAGTTCCCTGCGCTTGTCGTCCACCTGTTTAAGGCCGAACCTGCGTTCCAGTTCCCGGCAGGCTTCCATCGAGCGGTTCCATTCGTAGGCATCACTGATTTTCTCCCCGTTTTCGTTTACGCAGGTGGAAACGATATGGATGTGCCTGCGGTCTATGTCCTCGTGGAGATACACGATGTAGGGCTGGTCGCCGTACCCCATCCTCTGCATGTATTCACGGGCCAACTCTGCGAACTGTCCGTCCGTGAGGCGGTCATCCACGGACGGGTTCAGGGATATGTGCAGCACGGGCTTTTCCGTGTTCCTGTTGGCGGCCAGATAGCTGTCGAAAGCCCACAGTGTCTGCCGCATGATGTTTCCGGGGTTTCCGGTGAGGTCGGTAATCATGCGGTTGCCCGCTATGATGCGCGCGGTGGCGCCGTCCACTTTCCACTGGTTGTAGATGACCGCCCCGTAAAGCGAGGCACCCCTGTTGATCTTAGCCACCATTCCGCTGTTCCTCCTTCCTTCTTTTTATTAGGTATTCCTCCTCGAACTCGCGCGTCAGCAGGATAATCCGCTTGCTCAGCACCACCAGGTCGATGGTCGCCTTTTCCAGACTGCGGAGCAGGACGAAAGCCCGTTTCTCCCCGAAATTCGACTTGACGGCTTTCACCGTCTGGTTGTAGTTGTTGCCTATCGCCTGGAACTGGTGATAGAAATTGGTCAGGCGGATATAGTAGTCCATCGCCGCCTTGTCGATTCTGACCACCTTCATTTCCCGTCCGAAAATCATCGCCTTGATGAACCTTGCACGGTGTTTCAGCCCTGATTTCTGAAACAGCAGCTCGAACTGCCCGTTCTCCCGGGAGTTCAGCTTGATGCCGTAACGGAACACCGCCGGGTCCGGTTTCGGTTTCCTTCCCGTGCTTTTCCTTGTCTTTCCTTTTTTGTTTTCCTCCATACGCATTGATGTTTTTGTCTGTTGATTTTTCCGTCATGGATTTCCGACTTTGGAGGAAATCCCTCCCGAGCCGGCAGGCGAGCGGCAAGTTTGTTTCGGGATGCCCGAATCGTTTCGGGCGGCCCGAAACACAACTTGCTATGTTCGCTTGAACATGAATTTTCCTTCCGTCAAATTGTATTTTGACCTTCAGCCTCATTCTTCGGCTTCGGAATGAGGCCGCCACAGGAGTCATTCTGTTCACGGGGGCAAAGTTATGACGATGTAATATATTGTAAAATAGCGTGTTATATGTAAAAGAATGTCATATAGTGACAAGGGTCGTCACCTTCCTTGGAACATGGTGCCGATATGAAATTTTCCTCTTTTATTTGCAGCATGAACGGATGAAACCGAGTCTCCGATAACGGGATAACGGTCATGTTGTCCGATGCTTCCGTTAGCGGTCGGGACAGTGGAAACAATGTCGGATATGACGGTTGTCGGAATGTCATGACCAACAGGCCGGCCATTATCGGAATAGCGGACGCGGTAACGGAGACACTATTGGCAGGAATGACGGATAAATCCGATAACGGATACGACATCCGGTGGCCGGTTGGAAGAAAGCGTTCATGGATTGACGGATGAAACAGACAATCATTCAATAACCATTTAACAAGAAAGATTATGAGCAAGGAACCTTTATTCGTTGCTATCAGCAACCAGAAAGGAGGGGTTGGGAAATCAGCCCTGACGGTAGTGCTTTCCAGCTACCTGCATTTCGGGAAAAACCTGAACGTGGCGGTCATTGATTGTGATTCTCCCCAGCACAGCCTTGTGCGCATGAGGGAACGGGACAAAAAAGCCGCTGCCAACAGTCCCTATTACCAACAATTGCTGCAACAGCAGTGGGAGCGCGTACAGAAGAAATCATATCCTATTGTCGGCTCCACTGCGGAAAAGGCAAGGGAGGCTGCGGACGAGCTTGCCGCAAGCGGTGATTATGACCTGATTTTCGTGGATCTGCCCGGAACGGTGGAAGCCACGGGGGTATTCCGTACCATTGTCAATATGGACTATGTCCTGACACCCACCACACCGGATCTTATCATCATGCAGAGCACGCTTGCTTTCTCGACAACGGTGCTCGATTATGTCAGGAACATGAAGGATGTGCCTCTCAAGGATATCATCTTCTTTTGGAACAAGCTGAAGAAACGCACCAACGTGGAAATCTACAGGTCGTACTCGGAGGTCATGAAGGAGTTGCACCTGACTGTTCTCGACAGCACGCTTCCGGATTTGTGCCGCTACGAGAAGGAAATCACCCATTCCAACCGCGCCTTTTTCCGTTGTACCCTGTTGCCACCCCCTGCCAGGCAACTGGAAGGAAGCGGACTGAAGGAATTGGCGGAAGAACTTATTGTCAAACTTAAACTGGTACGGTCATGACGAAGAAAAAAGTGGAAGTGAACGAGGATGTCCTGAAGAATATCATTGTCGGGGACATACCTGTCTTCGGCAGGGAGAAGCCGGCAGAAGAAAATACGGGACAACCGGAAACAGAGGCTCATCCTGTCACAGAACCCGCCAGTTCCCCGTCAGAGAAAGCGGTTTCTGTAAAAACCCGGAAAAAGAAAGAGGAAACGGGTAGTTACCGGGAAAGGTTCCTGGTTAACATTCCGGCATCCAACCGTTCCCATGTCTATATAAACCGTGAAGTGGCCGAATGTATCAAGCGTGTCCTTCCGGTCATTGCCCCGGACATGAGCATATCGGGGTATATAAGCAATATCCTTGTGGAGCATATCCAGCAGCATTGGGAGGAAATCAACGAATTATACAACAAAGAATATTACAAACCATTAAAACCGTTTTAGCCATGACACAGATTGTTTTTCAAGCCGCAGCCATATGTTGCTGCATTTACACCGCTTACAGATTGGGATTGTTCATTATGAAGAAACTGCATAAGGACAACAAAACCGGGAAAACCGTTCAAGCCACTTCGTCTGAAATTTCCGGGGAAGCGGAACCGGCAAGTGGACCGGACCGGATTTCTCCGTCTTCCATCAAAGAACTGGTCAATATCGCACGCTCAGAACATCTGTCGTATCGGGTCACATATCTGGCGAATTATCCGGTCGGCAACCGCATACAGGTCTATATAAACAGGGACAGTTATGCCTTTATCAAACGTTTTCTGGCCGTTGTCTCCCCTGATACATCCCTGTCCGGATTTATAAGCAGGATTGTAGACGAACATCTGAAGAAACATGAGAATGAAATGTCCGAATTGTACACGGAATGTATCACTAAACCTTTATGACCTGTATGGAAGCGACATTCTATTTTACAGTAAAGATTGCCTGTGCGGTTCTCGTGCTACGGGATTTATGGATATTCGTCTTCAACAAACGAATGTATGGCATATGGGACAAAATCTACAATTTGATGCGTATCGCCCGCATCAGGTTATGGCAGTACCGGAAAAAGCGTATGGCTGAAAAAACGCGGAATGCCCGTCGTAAGGCGAGGCGCGGCAAAGTGCGGCCTTTGGCAAGCGGGCAGGAATCTTTTCCTGATAAAGTTGGCCGGAAACCGGAAATTGATGTCTCCCCACCCACCGACGATGTAATCGGAAAGACAAAGATTGTCTATCTGGAAGACCCTGAAACTGCAAGAATGACGCCTACACGCTCGGAGCCTCTGAAAAAAGAGCCCATAGAGGAAGATGAGGAAATCAGTCCGGATGATGTGGAGGATGGTTTCCGGCAAGACGATAAAGGACTGACCGATGAGGACAAACGTGACCTGATGTCTCCCGTAGATTCCGAACCGGATCCTGAATTTGACACGGCCATGACCTTCGAGGATATAAACAATGTGGCAGAGGTGCTGATGTCCGAAAATCCGGATGAACAGAAAGCCATCCGTGCTGCCGCCACCATACATCATAAGATGCAGGACACGCTCATACTCTCTTTTCTTACAGACAAATTGAGCAATCAGGAAAAGGTTTGCCGGCTACTCAGTGAATGTCTGGATGAAACAGGGAGGCCATTGAGAAAACGAAAGGCTGCATCCAGGAAGGTGAATGCTTTCGATATAGATAAATTCGTTTAATTGTTTCTTTTTGCTGTCATATTTTGGGGAGTATGCCGATGCGATATCGGTGTGCTCCTTTTTGCTTTTGGAAGATTCCATCGAATAAAATTCGGATGTTCATGTTTTATTATATGGCGGGCTCCCTTATCTTTGCAAAAAAAAGAACGGGTGATATGGCAGTAACAAAAGCAATATTGGAAAAATGGATGGCTGCTCAGAAGCGTCACCGTCTGTCGGACAGGCATGTGCAGATGGCTCGTGAACTCGGTCTGAATCCCGACAAGCTCGGGAAGATTGACAACCACAGACAGGAACCGTGGAAAGCTCCGCTTCCGCAGTTCATAGAGAACATCTATTTCAAGAGGTTCAAGCGTGAGCAGCCTGAAACGGTCAGACCGTTGAAGGAGATACTGGTTGAATTTGAAAGGAAGAAAAAGATGCGGAAAGGGTAAAAAGACTACCGGAGAAAACAGCAGCCCTCTTCCGTCATAGTGAAATAACAGGCGCGGGAAAACATTGGTTTCATACCCCTGCTTCTCCTTTTTCTACATTCAGGGAGAAGTGGGGGTATGCGATATGATACGGTGGATATCCTATTTCGTGTCCGGGTACAAAAGGTCGGGACTGACATTGATGAAACGTACATAATCCTCCGTATGTGCGAAAGACTCGTCATTGATCCGTTCAGCCAGTTCATCGGGCGTCAGGCATTCCACTTCATAGAATGTCCCGTCTTCAGGATCATCCAGACTTCTGGCGGGGGATTTCCTCCACATCTCAATGATTTTCTCTTCAGAAACGTCTCTGTTGAAGAACCCGCAGTTCCATACAAAAGCGAGTAATCGCGTTTCTCTTTTCCCGGCATGGTCAGGGATTGTAATTTGTTCCTTTGATTTCATAAGTTCCTATTTTTTTTAGTCTGTTTTCTTTATAAATGCGTCTGACAAGTTTGTCAGCCAGTCTGGTGATATCCGGATTGCCGGATTGGAAGGCCTGGTCCAGCAATCTGGTTATGTACCATATGTCCAGTTGCCGCAGTTCCGTGATTCGGAGACTCGACAGTTCCATGGAGGTGGTGAGGTCTTCCCCAAGGTCTTCCTCTTCGGGAATGCAGTTCAGGTCGAGAATGTTCCCGCAGCAACCGCAATGTGGGATGCCATAATAATCAGTATCCGAAGCTATGGTACGCATCTCCATGTCGGCCACTTCATTCAGGTTCGGAATGGCATTTGAGAGGTCATAATCAAGCATGAAGCTTTCCGGATCCTTTTTCATTGCCTGTAACAGCTCTTTTTCCATGTCCAGTCTTTCCGCACATTCTTCACACATGTCATACAGCATGTCTTCCTTGTCATTAAGAATTTCAAAAAGGTCATCCCCTTGAATGTCGATGGCGACAAAGCGTACAGAGGAAGAAAGGGAATGTTGGTATTCGGTGGCGAACGGGAGAAGAAAATCCGAACAAATCTTTCTTGTCTTCATTTTGTCCGGGCATGTCATTTTTCGGAACATGTCTATGATAGATCCGTATAGATGATTTGAGTATCCGTTCATGTTTTTTTAATCTGTTCATTTTATATTCGGTTTATTAGGTTCATGATTGTCCTGCAATGCAGTTATGTCCGTTATCATTTCTCCCGTAAACAGATTGATGACTTCCCGTCCGGTCTCCACGGCCTTTTTCACGGTATGGTATGTTCCTCCGTTGCACACGTTGTCCCAATAGGCGATTATCAGTGAAGCCCTGCTGACCATATACCCGTCACGGCGCAGGTAACATCCCCTGTAATATTTTTCGGAAAGCATCACTACCCGGTCAACCCTTTCAAGCAGTCCCCTGTAAAGCAGCTGGTCTTGCGGGTCAAACCATTCGGCCTGGGCTCTGAAAGGGATGGCAGCCGCCAGTGTCATATCCTCATATTGTTCTTTCAGTTGCAGGACAGCTTCAGCCGCTATCATGTCGAATCCTTCTGCCATCCCCGTATAAAATTCCCTGAAGCCTTCTTCATAGAGTTTTTTTACCATAGTGATGACCTTTTCCCTGATTTGTCCGCTGAGGTTCCGGTAGTCCTTGTTTTCCTGCATCAGTCTCTGTTTCCGGTGTCCCGTGAATGCCGCCACCTTTTTTTCTTCCTGTTTCATGATGTTCTGTTTTTTTGTTCTACATGTGTCCGGTATATGCCGGAGTTTGATTTCTTGCCGGCCTTTCTGTCCCGTGCCGGGATACTGCAAGGCTTGTCGGGAGAAAATACCGCAAGCGCAGCGAGGATGATTTTCTCCCGGACAACCGGAACGGCCCGCCTTGCAGATTCCGCAAAGGCACGGACTACCTTTGCCGGAAGAATCAAAGGACGTTTTTCCACTGTTTTCCCGTATTGTAAATCCCTTGCCGATGTAACGTGACGACACCCGGTGTCATGGCTCGTCAGTGTTGTAAATCAATAAATTAAGCATTATATATTCGCAGTCGAAATCATTTTTTGTCTCACTAATTAAAAGTTTCGACACATGAAAAAAAGATTCTTTTTTGCAGCTGTGACGCTGCTTGCGACGACAGGGGCTTTCGCCCAGGGTAACGGTATCGGCGGTATTACGGAAGCCACCAACATGGTCACTTCGTATTTCGATCCGGGAACCAAACTGATTTATGCCATCGGAGCCGTCGTCGGCCTGATCGGTGGCGTGAAAGTCTATTCCAAGTTCTCATCGGGCG
Organism: Bacteroides gallinarum DSM 18171 = JCM 13658; assembly: GCF_000374365.1. GTDB lineage: Bacteria > Bacteroidota > Bacteroidia > Bacteroidales > Bacteroidaceae > Bacteroides > Bacteroides gallinarum. Next base: position 47,217 of record NZ_KB894125.1, on the reverse strand, counting down.
ACCCCGACACGAGCAAGACGGCAGCCAGCTGGTTCGGGGCCTGTATCTTCCTTATCGTGGCAGCCACCATCCTGCGTTCATTCTTCCTGTGATTATGGCGGAGTATCCTGTCAACAAGGGGATCGGGCGCAGTCCTGAGTTCAAGGGGCTGAAAAGCCAGTACCTGTTCATCTTCGCCGGGGGACTGCTCGCACTGTTCGTGGTGTTCGTCGTCATGTACATGGCAGGCATCGGGCAGTGGATATGCATCGGTTTCGGTGTCTCCTGCGCTTCGGCGCTCGTATGGGCGACTTTCCGTCTGAACGCGAAATACGGTGAATGGGGACTGATGAAGGCACAGGCGCTGCGCCGCCATCCCCGCTACGTCATCAACCGGAAAAGTTTTCTCCGGTTGTTTTTTCCAACCTCTAAAAAAAGAAATGTATGAGAAACGTAATGAAAGCCGCCACACTGGAAAGCAAGTTCCCGCTGCTGGCTGTCGAGCATGGCTGTATCATCAGCAAGGATGCGGACATTACCGTTGCCTACAGGGTGGAATTGCCGGAGGTGTTCACGCTTACCCGGGCGGAATACGAGTCCGTCCATTCCACATGGGCGAAAGCGGTCAAGGTGCTGCCGGACTACAGTATCGTGCATAAGCAGGACATCTTCATCGAGGAGAACTACAGGCCGGATACCGGTAAGGATGACCGGAGCTTCCTCAGCCGGAGCTTTGAACGGCATTTCAACGAGCGTCCGTATCTCAGGCACGCCTGCTACCTGTTCCTGACCAAGACCACGAAGGAGCACAGCCGCACGACGAGCAGTTTCAATGCCCTCACCCGTGGTTTCATCATTCCCAGGGAGATGCAGGACAAGGAAACCGTCAGCCGGTTTCTGGAAAGTTGCGGGCAGTTCGAGCGTATCGTGAATGACAGCGGGCTGCTCCGCATGGTCCGCCTGACCGATGATGAGATTACCGGTACGGAAAGTTCGGCCGGCATTATCGAGAAATACTTCTCGCTCTCCGGAGATGACACGGCCTGTTTGCAGGATATTGCCCTCGGTGCGGGTGAGATGAAGGTCGGGGACAACCGGCTCTGCCTGCATACCCTTTCCGATCCGGAAGACCTGCCTGCCGGTGTGGCCACTGACAGCCGTTACGAGCGGCTGTCCACCGACCGGAGTGACTGCCGCCTGTCCTTTGCCGCGCCGATAGGTATCCTGCTCACGTGCAACCATATCGTGAACCAGTATCTCTTCATCGACGATCCGGCGGAGAACCTGCGCAAGTTCGAGCAGACAGCCCGTAACATGCACTCGCTGTCCCGTTACAGCCGTTCCAACCAAATCAACAGGGAATGGATCGAGGAGTACCTGAACGAAGCTCACAGCAAGGGGCTCACATCCATACGTGCACACTGCAACGTGTTTGCATGGAGCGATGACTGTGAGAAGCTCAAGCGTATCAAGAATGACGTGGGCAGCCAGCTGGCTCTGATGGAGGCGAAGCCGCGCCATAACACCGTGGATGTGCCGGCCCTGTTCTGGGCGGCCATACCCGGCAATGCCGGTGATTTTCCGGCAGAGGAGAGTTTCTATACGTTTATCAAGCAGGCCTTGTGCCTGTTCATCGGTGAGACCTCCTACAAGGATTCGCTCTCACCGTTCGGCATCCGTATGGTAGACAGGCTGACCGGAAAACCGGTCCATCTGGACATCTCCGACCTGCCGATGAAGAACGGGACGATAACCAACCGCAACAAGTTCATTCTCGGACCTTCGGGAAGCGGGAAGTCATTCTTCACCAACCACATGGTACGCCAATACTACGAGCAGGGAGCGCATGTGCTGCTGGTGGACACGGGCAATTCCTACCAGGGACTGTGCAATCTCATCCATGCCCGGACACATGGGGAGGACGGCATCTATTTCACCTACGAGGAAAACGATCCGATAGCCTTCAATCCCTTTTATGTGGAGGATGGCGTGTTTGACATCGAGAAGAAGGAGTCTGTCAAGACCCTTATCCTCACGTTGTGGAAACGTGACGACGAACCGCCGACACGGGCGGAGGAAGTGGCGCTTTCCAATGCGGTCAACCTCTTTCTGGAGAAGATCCGCACGGACAGGACGGTCACTCCCTCGTTCAACACGTTCTATGAGTTCATCCGCGACGAGTACCGGGAAATCCTGAAGCATAAGCATACCCGCGAGAAGGATTTCGATGTGTGGGGGTTCCTGAATGTGCTGGAGCCTTATTACAAAGGCGGGGAGTATGACTTCCTGCTGAACTCGGACAAGCAGCTTGACCTGCTCGGCAAGCGTTTCATCGTCTTTGAGTTGGACAATATCCGTGACAACAAGGTGCTGCTTCCGATTGTCACTATCATCATCATGGAAACTTTCATAAGCAAGATGCGCAAACTGAAAGGAATCCGCAAGATGATACTTATCGAGGAATGCTGGAAGGCGTTGGCTTCCGCCAACATGAGCAATTATATCCGCTACCTTTTCAAGACGGTCAGAAAGTTCTTCGGCGAAGCCGTGGTCGTTACGCAGGAGGTCGAGGACATCATCTCTTCTCCCATCGTCAAGGGGACAATCATCAACAATTCCGACTGCAAGATTCTATTGGACCAGAGAAAGTACATGAACAAGTTCGATGAAATCCAGACACTGCTCGGCCTGACCGACAAGGAGCGTGCGCAAATCCTCTCCATCAACATGGCCAACAATCCGTCCAGAAGGTACAAGGAAGTGTGGATAGGCTTGGGCGGAACCCAGTCGGCGGTCTATGCCACCGAAGTTTCCCTTGAAGAATACTGTTGCTACACGACCGAGGAAACGGAAAAGCTGGAGCTGATGCGTCTTACCCGGGAATTGGGCGGCAACATTGAGCTGGCCATCAAGCAGCTGGCAGAGGGCAAACGTGAAGGACAGAATCATTTATTGACAAACAATCAAAAATCAAAAGTATGAATGACAATTTTGAATCAGACGAGAGGAAGCGAGGGGAAATCATGGAATGCCTTTACCAGTCCCTGATGCTTGGATGGGATATGCCACAGGATATCCGTGACCATTATGGATTCACGAAGGACTATCAGTTGTTCCATCAGCTTGAAAGTATGGAACCCGGGGAGTACCGGCAGAAAAGGCAGAAGGGTGAAGTTCCCGATATCCTGGAGATTGACGCAAGGCTGACACACCGTGTGGAAGAGGTTTTCGAGAGGCTCTGCCGCCGGCCTCCCGTACCGTATCTGGAAATGTTGAACAGAGAGCTGGAGAAACTGGGGAGTCTGGCAATCAATCCGAAAAACATTGACGGGCTGTTTATCCATACCCACTTTCTCATCAAGTACGGCATAGACAGGAATGCCCCGGAGGACATCAGGCGGAAACAGGCAGAGGATGCCTACAGGAAACTGGACGCACGGTTCGTAAAGATGACGGGCAGGAAGCCTTATGCGGATGAACTTTTCGGAACTGCAAAAACGGAACTGCCCGTGTCCGGTGAAATCAAGCCGCGCGGGAAAGCCCGCATTGTTGCCAGGCCGAAACCGAAAGGCCGGAAAATGGGGCTTTGACACCGAGAGACAACCAACCATTTATCAACAATCAAAAAGAAAGCGATATGAAGACAAAAGTTTTGGCAGCATTATGCTGCCTGTGTGTATTTTCCGTCGGTAAGGCACATGCCCAATGGGTCGTGACCGACCCCGGCAATCTGGCCCAGGGCATCATCAATGCCGCAAAGAACATCGTGCATACGTCCTCCACCGCCAGTAATATGCTCAACAATTTTCAGGAGACCGTAAAAATCTACCAGCAGGGCAAGGAGTATTATGACGGCCTGAGAAAAGTGAAGAATCTGGTACGCGATGCCCGCAAGGTGCAGCAGACCATACTGATGGTGGGTGACATCACGGAAATCTATGTGACCAGTTATGAACGGATGCTCAATGACCCCTATTTCACGCCGGAGGAACTGAGCGCCATCGCCCTCGGGTACACGAAGCTGCTGGAGGAAAGCGCCCATTTACTTAACGACCTGAAGACGGTGGTCAACGAGAACGGGCTTTCCATGAACGACAAGGAACGGATGGACATCATCGACCGCTGTTATACCGACATGCTGCAATACCGCAGCCTTGTCCAGTATTACACCAACAAGAACATCGGGGTGTCTTACCTGCGTGCCAAGAAGCAGGATGACCTTGACAGGGTGATGGCTCTCTACGGTTCCCCCAATGAACGCTACTGGTAATTTCAAAAAGGATTGCTTATGGTATTGTTGGCTGTAAATTTTGACAACCTGCATCAGATCCTGCAAAGTCTTTACACGGACATGATGCCGCTCTGTTCGAAGATAACCGGCGTGGCCAAGGGCCTTGCCGGTTTGGGAGCCCTCTTCTATGTGGCATACAGGGTATGGCAGTCGCTGGCGCGTACCGAACCTGTCGATGTGTTCCCGCTTCTCCGTCCGTTCGCTTTGGGACTCTGTATCATGTTTTTCCCCACTCTCGTGCTGGGTACACTGAACAGCATCCTGTCGCCCATCGTGACCGGTACGCACAAGATTCTGGAAACACAGACCTTTGACATGAACGAATACCGCCGGCAGAAGGACAAGCTGGAATTCGAAGCGATGAGGCGCAATCCTGAAACGGCTTATCTGGTCGACAAGGAAGCTTTCGACAACAAGCTGGATGAGTTGGGGGTGTTGGAGGCGCTCGATGCGTGCGGGATGTATGTGGACCGGGCGATGTACAACATGAAAAAATCCGTCCAGAACTTCTTCCGTGAACTGCTGGAACTCATGTTCAACGCAGCCGCCCTTGTCATCGACACGCTCAGGACATTCTTCCTGATAGTGCTCTCGATATTGGGGCCGGTTTCATTCGCCATCTCCTGTTGGGACGGTTTCCAGGCTTCGCTCAGCCAGTGGTTCGTCCGCTATATCAGCATCTACCTCTGGCTGCCCGTGAGCGACCTTTTCAGCAGCGTGCTGGCCCGCATACAGGTGCTGATGCTACAGAGGGACATAGAACAGATGTCCGACCCCAATTTCATTCCCGACAGTTCGAACGCCGTGTATATAACGTTCCTGATTATCGGCATCATCGGGTATTTCACCATCCCGACAGTAGCGAACTGGATTATACAGGCAGGCGGCGGTGCGGGCAATTATGGGAAGAACGTTACCCAGTTGGCGTCCAAGGCCGGTTCCGTGGTAGCGGGTGCTGCCGGGGCCGCCATAGGTAACGTAGCCGGAAGATTGATCAAGAAATAACAATAAAAACGAGTAAAGAATGGAATTCAAATCATTGAAAAATATCGAGACCAGTTTCAGGCACCTGCGTCTGTTCGGGATAGTCTACCTGGGTGTCTGTACCTTGCTTGTCTGTTTCTCCGTATGGAAAGCATACGGTTTCGCAGAGGCACAGCGTCAGAAAATCTATGTGCTGGATGAAGGCAAGTCGCTGATGCTGGCCCTTTCGCAGGACCTGGAGCAGAACCGTCCCGTGGAGGCAAGGGAACATGTCAGACGCTTTCATGAGCTTTTTTTCTCGCTTGCGCCCGACAAGAGCGCCATCGAGGGCAATATCCAGCGTGCCATGTTCCTGAGCGACCGTTCCGCATACACCCACTACGTGGATTTGGCGGAACAGGGGTATTACAACCGCATCATCTCGGGAAACGTGAACCAGCGCATCGAGATCGACAGCGTGAAATGCGATTTCAACGCCTACCCGTATGATGTCGTGACGTACGCACGCCTTTTCATCATCCGGGAGAAAAGCATTACGGAGAGAAGCCTTCTGACGAAGGGCAAGCTGCTGAACTCCACGCGCAGCGACAACAACCCGCACGGGTTCATCCTTGAGGGGTTCCGCGTCCTGGAGAACAGGGATATCAGAATGTATGACCGATAAAAACGATTGTATGAGAAAAATGTATGCAAAAATCAAGGATTCCGTGGAGGACAGGCTGCGTGGCTTATGCGGCAGCCTGAGTCCGGAAAAGAGAATGACAGCCATCATCGTGATGGCAGGACTTTTCGCGCTGGTCAATTTCTATATGATTTTCCGCGCGATATACGGTATCGGACAGGAGGATGTCCGGCAGGAAACCATCAGGATAGCTCCTCTTGACATTCCGGAAATGATCCCTGCCGATACCCTTTCCGATGAGAAGGTTCGCGAGATGGAAGAGTTTTTTAACCGATTCAACGAACAGGACAATGAGTAGTGACGCTGAAAAATTAAAACAGAGACAGAAAACCAGAAAATACCTGGTTTTCGCAGGGATGTTCCTGCTGTTCGTCGGGTGCATGTGGCTGATTTTCTCCCCGTCGGAAAAAGACAGGCAGGAGAAGGAAAAGAGCATGGGGTTCAATGCCGAGCTCCCTGTCCCGAAAGGGGCGGGTATCGAGGCCGACAAGATGACCGCCTATGAGCAGGATGACATGAAGCGCAGGCAGGAAGAGAAGATGCGCACGCTGGCGGATTTCTCGGCCCTTGCCAATGAGCGGAAGGAAGATGAGCCGGCGGCACGGGTTTCGGAGATGGCATCCGGCTCCGGACAGGGTGACAGCAGACCGCCCGGCAAGGGCAGGAATGCCGCTTTCGCCTCTTCCGCTTCTGCTTATAACGATATCAATGCCACGCTCGGCAGCTTTTACGAGCAGCCGCAGGACGACCCCGAGAAGGAAGCGTTGAAGGCCGAGGTCGAGCAACTCAGGCGGGCGGCCGCACAGCAGGCTGCGGGACCGAGCTATGAGGAACAGGTGGCCCTGCTGGAGAAATCATACGAGCTGGCTGCCAGGTATATGCCGGGGAACAACAATGCCGGAATGGGGCATCAGGCAGAGGGTGAAGCGGACACGGGAGACGGAAAGGCGAAAGCCGTTCCCGTGGGGCTGGCATCATCCCGCGTGGTTTCGTCCCTTCCGCAGCCTCTCAGCGATTCGGCAATGATTGCAAGGCTGGCTTCGTTCGGAGACGCGGGTTTTCATACGGCAGTGGGAGAAACCGGGAATCAGACCGGGAGAAATACCGTCCGTGCCTGTGTACATGGCGACCAGACCATTGTCAGCGGCCAGAGTGTACGGTTAAGGTTGTTGGAGCCCATGCGTGTCGGAAGCCATGTCCTGCCACGGAATTCCCTTCTTACGGGGGAAGGGCGCATACAGGGGGAACGTCTCGGCATTGAAATCATGCAGGTCGAGCATGGCGGGACCGTCATTCCCGTGGAACTGACCGTACTGGACAACGACGGACAGGAGGGGATATTCATCCCGGGGTCGATGGAGGCGAGTGCGGCCAAGGAAGTGGCTGCCAATCTGGGGCAGAACCTCGGCACGAGCATATCCATCACCAACCAGTCGGCAGGGGACCAGCTTCTGTCCGAGCTTGGCAGGGGAGCCATTCAGGGCGTGTCGCAGTACATCTCCAAAAAGTTGCGTGAGGAGAAGGCGCATCTCAAGGCCGGCTACACGCTGCTGCTTTATCAGAACAACATTCAGTAACATTAAAAATTTCAACGAACATGAAAAAGATTTTTGTAATGCTTGCCCTTGTTACGGGCATCGCAAGTGCCTATGCACAGCCGGCTGATTCTACCGCCGTAAAGAAGGATGTAACCCTGGCAGCGGATATCTATCCCGGGCAGGAAGACGGCGACATCTATCACGGTCTGTCAAGGAAACTCACGTTTGACCGCATGATTCCGCCCTACGGGCTGGAGGTGACTTACGGCAAAACCACCCACATCATCTTCCCGTCCGCGGTACGTTATGTGGATCTCGGGTCTCCGAACCTTGTCGCCGGCAAAGCCGACGGTGCGGAAAATGTAATCCGCGTGAAAGCCACCGTGAAGAATTTCCGTGAGGAGACCAACATGTCCGTCATTACCGAGAGCGGCAGTTTTTACACTTTCAATGTGAAATATTCCGATGAGCCGCTGCTCCTGAACGTCGAGATGAAGGACTTCATCCACGACGGCAGCGAGGTGAACCGTCCCAATAACGCCCTTGACATCTACCTGAAGGAACTTGGCAGCGAATCACCGAAGCTGGTGCACCTTATCAGCAAGGCCGTTCACAAGGACAACAGGCGCCACATCAAGCATATCGGCAGCAAGGCGTTCGGTATCCAGTACCTTTTGCGCGGTCTTTACACCCATAACGGGCTGCTCTATTTCCATACCCAGGTCAAAAACACATCGAACGTGCCTTATGAGGTGGATTTCGTGACATTCAAGATTGTGGACAAGAAGGTGATGAAGCGCACGGCTATCCAGGAGCAGGTGATTTTCCCGTTGCGTGCCTATAACTATGCCACCGCCATCGCGGGGAAAAAGGACGAACGTACCGTTTTCGTATTCGGCAAGTTCACCATTCCCGCCGACAAGATGCTGGTGGTGGAGATGCACGAGAAAAGCGGAGGAAGGCACCAGTCGTTCACCGTGGAGAGCGAGGACATCGTGAGAGCGAAGATAATCAACGAACTTAAAGTGAAATGAGCATGAAAAGATACCTGTTTTTATTTATCCCGGCCGTATTGCTTGCCCTGTCGTCAGGGCAGGCATACGCCCAGCGGTATCTGCCCGGGATGAGGGGCGTGGAACTCAGGGGCGGTTTTGCCGGCGGTTCCAGTTCTCCGCTGAACTATTATTCGGGAATGGCCATTTCGGGATATACAAAGAAGGCGAACCGGTGGGTGGCAGGCGTGGAATATTTGCAGAAGAACTACGGCTATCGGAATATTTCCATTCCCCGTGCCCAGTTCACGGCGGAAGGCGGTTATTTCCTGAAGTTCCTGTCCGACCCCACAAAAACGTTTTTCCTTTCCCTCGGCGGATCAGCCCTGGCCGGCTATGAGACGGTAAACTGGGGAGACAGGCTGCTCCATGACGGTTCCCGTCTTCTTGCCAGGGATGCCTTCATCTATGGCGGTGCCCTCACCCTTGAGCTGGAGAGCTATATAACCGACCGTATCGTACTGCTCGCCAGTGTGCGCGAGCGTGTGTTGTGGGGAGGCTCGCTGGAAAAGTTCACGACGCAGTTCGGGTTGGGACTGAAATTCATAATCAATTGACAGCCTATGGACATAGAAAAAATAAGGAGTATTCCTATCACGGATTTTCTGGCACGCTTGGGACACGAGCCTGTCAAACGCCGGGGAAACGAATGCTGGTATTCATCCCCTTGCAGGCAGGAACGGACTCCTTCGTTCCATGTAAACGAACACAAGGGAGTCTGGCATGACTTCGGGACCGGGCACGGAGGCGACATTTTCTCCCTTGCCGGAGAGATTGCGGCTACCGGCGATTTCAAGGAGCAGGCGAAGTTCATCGCGGATGTGTATGGAAACACATTGCCGGACAATTTCATGCCGGCCTGTGTAAAAACCGGGAAGGCGGACAAAACGCAGAAAACGGCCTCGTGTTTCGAGAACGTGACATGCGGGCCTCTGTACGACCGGATCCTGCTCGATTATCTGAAAGGACGGGGAATCGCCGAGGACATTGCCCTGCCGAACTGCGAGGAGGTGAGGTTCCGCCTGCATGGTAAAAGGTATTTTGCCATCGGTTTCCGGAATCTGGGGGGCGGCATTGAACTGCGTAACCGTTTCATGAAATGGTGCATACCGCCGAAGGATGTATCCGGCATATTCAACGGTTCGGGTACCTGCAACCTGTTCGAGGGATTTATCGACTACCTTTCATGGATGGTGCTCGGCATCAGCTGCGGGGAAGATTATCTCATCCTCAATTCGGTGGCATTGCTCGGGCGGGCGTACCCTTACCTTGACCGGTATGACCGGATAAGGTGCTATCTTGACAATGACGATGCGGGAAAAAAGACGCTGGAGGCCTTACGGAAACGCTACGGGGACAGGATAGACGACTGCTCCGACATGTACGCCACCTACAAGGACCTGAACGAGTACCTGCAAAGGAATTTTCCGCTGGAATAGAAATATTATCGACAAACCATTAATAAAAAGAACGAATGATGAATGCAATGAAAAATGAGAGAAAAGGGCTTTTCGCCCTTGCATCAGCCCTGATGGGCCTGACAATATGCATGCTGACCGCTTGCAGCGCCGACCTTGACGTACAGCAGTCCTTCCCCTTTACGGTCGAGACCATGCCGGTCCCCACACGTATCGTGAAGGGTGAGACAGTGGAAATCCGTTGTGAGCTCAAGCGGGAGGGACGTTTTTCGGATGCCCGTTATACCATCCGGTATTTCCAGCCGGACGGCGAAGGCACGTTGCGTATGGATGACGGGATGGTGCTGCTGCCCAACGACCGCTATCCGCTGGACAGGGAGGTGTTCCGTCTCTATTACATGTCTGAATGTACCGACCAGCAGAGCGTGGATATCTATTTTGAAGACAACAGTGAACCTGCGCAGCTTTTTCAACTGACATTCGATTTCAACAATGAGACGGAAGACGGGGATGCCGCAGCGGTTCCCGATGCAGAAGAGTTGCCGGTTGCCGTTGTCCGGCAATAAAACAGATTCCGCCTATGGGAATAAGGGTAAAGCTGTTGGCGGCGTTCTTCGTTGCTGTTTCTGTCTCGGGAGTGACATCGCGGGCGGAAAATCCGGTGAAGGAAGAACCGGACAAGTTCAGTCTTGCCGTCGAGTGCATCCGGCGGCACGAGGGCTGGCATGGGGAGAAAAGGCATTGGCCCTATGTCGGCTGGGGGCACAAGGTGCTTCCCGGGGAAAGGCTGACAAACAATATCTCAAAGGCACAGGGGGATTCCATCCTGAGAGCCGACCTGCGCAAACTGTGCAGGATTTTCAGTTATCTGGGACGTGATTCGCTCCTGGTCGGTGTCCTGGCCTACAATGTCGGTGTCTACCGTCTCAAGGGATATGGTAAAATGCCCAAAAGCAACCTGATACGGAAGCTGGAAGCCGGGAATCGGGACATCTACAGGGACTATGTTTCTTTCAGGTGTTACCGTGGCAGGGTGATACCAAGCATCGAACGGAGAAGAAAAGAGGAATTCATGCTGCTTTTTGAGGAATGATGGAAAAGGGAGGACTTTGCGGTGCAACCGTAAAGTCCTCCCTTGCTTATGATTCCATCTTCCGGCGATTGTCTTTGCCGGATTATTATTGCCCGTCCATAGGGTAATGACAGGTGCCGGGGACGGACACCTGTCTGAATCGTTCTTGCACCGGGTAAAATGAACGGAATCCCTTACTCTGCATTTTCCGTGAGTTCAGTGGAACAGATTTCAATTTACCAGGACGGCATCCTGAATTTCCGTTTCTTCGGGAAGACGGGACAACAGGAGTTCCGCCATGGCTCCGTTCTGCGGGATGAGTGCCGGGAAGTCCGTTTTGCCCGGTTTGTATATTTCTGTGGCCACGTTATACAGGTCCCAGGCGGTAATCCGCCCCTTTGCGGCGACCAGTTTAAGCACCTCTTCCGTGAATATGGAAATTTGCCCCTGATTGAGGGGATAGGTTTCCACGGATGATGAGAGGTTTCTGTCCGAACTGTCATGGGAGACACGCAGTGCGGTCAGCAGCCCTATGTACATGTATATTTCCTCCGAAGAGATAATCCTCTGTTTCAGTCTGCGGATCCGTTCGATATCCTCGTTCATGTTCACTTCGAAATTTGCCATCCAGCCGTCCACCGTATCGAACACTTCCTCTGTCGTCACCTTTCTCTTCCCGTAGTTGCATACGCTCCGTTCGGGAGAAAGGATACATTGGTTATGGCATATCTTCACGCAAGGGCCTATGGCCGCCTGTATCCCGTCCTGGTGGTAGGCGATGACCAGCGTTGTCGTCAGTTCGTCCGTCTCCCAGTCTTTGATCCGGATGGTGGCGAAGATGCGCCGGAGTATATGCGCTTCTACCGCTTTCTCACCGTGTGTCTGTTCCACCTGCGGGAGTATGCTCACGCCGGGCTGTGTCTTGTTCCTGTTCTGGGCGGCGAAGATCTCCTCCACCTCGTAATTGAGGCTGTACTTCTCGCAGATGTCCATCATGCGCCGGATGACCTGGTAATGGTAGATGCCCTGGACAGGGTTGTTGTAGATGTCGTTTTCCTTGTAGGTACGCTGAAGCGTCTCGAAATTCATCACTTCGATTCCGTTCTTTTGGAAATCGAACTGCTGTTGTCTTTCCAATACTGCTAATGTGTCCATAATCTTGAATTTTATGTTGTTAATACTGTATTCAGGTGTGTATCTGCCATCCGTGGAACGGCCGCATCGTGACAGCGAAAGACCTGTCGGGTATTCCGTGGTAGAGCAGACCGCCCACGATGCCGGTCCTTCCGTCGGGATAATGCTGCGTAAAACCGAACGAATACGGCGCATGGTCATAGTAGAGCGAGATTTCGCTGGGATGTTCCGGGTTTTCCTCCCAGCTTTTCAGCCTGTCCAGGCATTGCCGGAAGGAGGTGTCGCCGATGGATTCGGCATAACGCTTTACATTCTCGAAATGTTCTTCATTCAGAATTTTCATGACTTTATGTTTTTAATCTGTTAGACAAGCCCGGCTCTTGTAGCCGGTATTTTTTATTTCTCGCCTGCCTGGCCGTTCCGTGTCCGTACCGTACAAGGTTTGGCAAAAGAAAATACCGCAGCCGTGGCGAGGATGATTTTCTTTTAGCCAACCCCCGGAAGGGGGCCTGACCTTGTACGTGTACACAGGACACGGGACTATCTTTGCAGGTTGGGAAATAAAATATGCGGTTTTGTTTATAAATCATGGAGAGCCGTTTGGGGCGGTTACGGGCATATATGTTGCTTTTTGGCAATGATACACTGCTTGGGCAATAAGTGATGAGTCCGGCATACACGGCAGTCATAAGGATTCAAACGGGCATTGGTGTAAATGTGCGATAGGAATAAAAGCGAAGACCCGGCTGGCTGCCATGTGTGTATATCCGGTCAGCCGGATCTGTTTCAATACAAGGATTCCGGATTTTTTATATGTCCTTTGTTTTCTTCCGCTATCTGTATCTTGCCTTTATCAGGGCATACGCCTCTTTCTGCGACATCCCCCGGAGCATGAATGTAGCCATGTCCATTGCCTGCTGTTCCTTGTAATAGATACCGTTTTTATGTCTTATATCTTTCAGGATAATGTTTGTTTTTTTCTTTCTGTCCATATGCTGTTGTTTTACTGTGAAAAAAGGACAAGGCGGTAACGCTTTGGAGTTTTGTCGGTACCGCCTTATTCTTCAAATGCTCATTTTGTCGCAAGGTGTTCAAGGTAGTCTTTGACCGCTTTGTGGCACCCCGAAAAATCGGGCGTGCGGCAACCCTTGTATTTCCTGAAACTGATGGCTCCTGTGTTGTAGACTCCTGTCACGTGACGGTTGAATGTACCTTTGGTCCTGATATGTATCCTGAAACCGTCCCGTCCGGTGATTGCAAGGAACATTTGCGCCGTGATTTTCTCTCCATCCAGAAATTTACGTTTGTTCTCGTCAAGTTCCTGCTGCCACTTTTCCTCCTCCAACCTGCGCTTCTCTTCTTCTTTCTCTTTTCGTTCCTGCCGCCTTTGTTCCTGCTTTTTCCGGTACGTTTCACGGGCTTGCAGCAAAGGGGCGGTGTCAAGTCCGAGTTCTTCAAAAACACGGATGGACAAAAGGGAGACATGATTCCCGTTTTCTGCGTCCCGGAGCGTGTTCGCAATCCAGTTCCTGCAATAGGAGGCCGCTTCTTCCCTGCTTTTTTCCATATCAAGGATTCTCCGCGAATACTGTCCGCCGGAGAAATAGACGTTTTCAATCTTGCAGACCACATGGAAATAATCATTGTCTTCGTTCCCGTACTCGTCCTTTGCCGATAACGCGACATACACATCTTCAGCATACGCTTCCAGTTCCATGTAGGGAGCTACGACGGTGTTCCCGTCAAACTTGTATTTCAATACTTTTGCTTTCATTTCATTCGTGTTTTGACAGTTCGTACATATAGTCTGATATTTCCCTCTCGATAGTATCGTATATCCGGTCGAACCGGTCCTGGTATTTTTCCAGGAAGGCTCCATCTTCGTCACACATGTCTTCAAGGGGCTTTCCTGTTATACGGCACAATTCCATGTCTGCCAGTTCGCAGACTATTTCACTGAGCATTGTGCGCTCCCTGTCTTCGGGAAGCAGCCCGTCCTTTTTCAGGCAGCAATAGTTGCGGATACTGATTCTCAGGGAGAGGTCGGCCTCTTTCCACCGTTTGTCGGGAAAGAGCAAGAATGCCCGTTTCAATCCGTCGGGCTGTTTCTCCCACCATTCGTTCAAATTCTTCGGTTCCATATCTGTAATTTTAATTGGTTGTCGCTTGTTTTGCCTGCCAGGCCTGATGCGCGGCAATGATCTCCTTCCGTTCCTGTTCCAGCAGGGCCTCCGTTTCCGGGGTATAGCCGAGGAACCGGATGTAGCCGCCATTGTACCCCGTGAGCTTGCATCGCACTCCCGCCTGTTCCAGCTTGTCAATCCGCTTTTGGGCGGTTTTGGCGCTTGAATACTCTTTCGGCCAGAAGTAATGCTCGCCCCGGGAGCCGTAATGGTCTTCTCCGAGTATCATCTCCCCGATATGCTGCCTGTGCTCGATGAAGCTGAAACGGGCCGTACCCAGTGCCCGGCGCAACGCCTTGTGAGCCGCTCCTTCGGGATGCCTGAACTCTTCCGGCCTGTCCTTCCCCTTGCAGGCAAGTTTCGGCAGTTCCGCCTTGTAGGGTTTCCGGTAGCTGCCTATGCCCAATGTCAGGTAGAAATTGGTATGGAAATAATCCGTCATCGCGTCGCTGTCATCGAAGTTGTATGACATGACGAAGTCACAGACATTCATCATCACCTCCTTTGCACGGTCTGTAAGGTCGGGATTCCTTTCTATGTGGTAATGGTTGATATTGTCCTGCACCTTGCCGGATTCCTTGGTGAACGCCTCGAAGTCCGCGCTCATCAGTTTGATGTAAATGGAATTGTAGTCCTCCCGCCTGACGGAGAACCTGTATTTGGGATATGTCTCCTTGAGCCATGTCCGTACCAGCTCCACAATCTCGGGAGCGTGCTGTCCCTTGTAATTGCGGCCTTTCCACCGGTATTCGTTATACACGTACTCGGTGTATTCCCTGGCCGTGGCCCCGGAATAGTCGTATTCGTAACCGGTGGAACCGGCGGAAACAACCGTGGAGTCCTTCCACGTGTCATAAAGTTTTTCAAACTCGATGTTCACCTGTTGCATGACGGCAGTGTCGCCGCCCTTGTCGGGGTGGTGCTGCAATGCCAGGCGGCGGTACTCCTTCTTCAGGTCCGCCAGGCTGTGTATGTTTTGAAAATAAGCCATGACTGTAAATTTTATGCCCCTGCGAGGCGGTTGATGAAATATTCCTGATAGTCGAGGTCAAGACCGAGGTTGAGACATGCGGTCTCTATGTCATCCTCCCTCAAATCATCCAGTTCCTGCAACTCGCGCAGGCTCTGAAGTTCAAAATCCAGATGTTCCTGTGCTTCTGTCTTGTCGCAACCGCATGAGTTGCAGATCAGATTGATAATGTTTCCTTGCATAATGTCTGCTTTTCAATGTTCATATTCCTGTTCCTGAAGCGTCGTCTATCATATATCGAGACGGCACGTTCCGCCAGTAACCTCCGGTTGTCTTCCGAAAGTTCCATGTAAAACCGTTCTGCCGCGCCATAGATGGATTTTTCCGCCAGCATGTTCCATTTCTCCCAAAAGTGCAGGTACATACCGCCATATACAACTTTACATTCCTCCATGCTCCAGGCGTTCCACATATAATAGAAGAAACTGGAGACCGCATTTTCCACATGGTATTTCATGACTCTTCCGTTTGAGGTCCGACATCCGTTTTTTCTTCCAGTTGCTGCCATACGGCATCATACATCTCGCGAAGCCAGTCGATGTTCCTCGCGCCGAGTTCAAACGGGCTGTAACATTCCACTTCGTCACCGCTCTCTTTCTCTTCGGCAAAAACGGTCAGGTTGTTCTCCGTCACCCGAAGTCCCGTTACCCTGCATTCATACGGGTCGCCGCTCTTGCCAAACCATATCACCCAGACCGGATCGCTATCTTCTTTGGGAAACCGTATCTCGTTCATGCAGCGGGAATGCAGCAACTGCCGTATCTCATTCATTATATCCCCGCGCAGTTCCTCGATTCTCCCGCTGAAATCAATGGACGCCTGAGCGCCCCTTCCGTTTTTGGGGGTTACGGAAAGCAGCTGCATGTAAGGGTGAACCCCGAAGTTCCAGTCCAGCACCTCCTCGTCGTCGCGTGTTGTGTGGATATTACCGCCCAGAACCAGCCCGCAGTCCTCAGACACCATTTGCCTTGCTTCAGCGTGGTCTTCAGCCGCTACCGTGTAAGTGCCCTCAAAGGCATACCTTACTCTTACATCATACTTTGCCATAATTTTCATTGTTTGATTGTTTATACTTGTTTTACTATTAAGAGACTATGCTGACCGCGTTGTTGAAAAACGAATCGTCCACGCCATACACATGCTGTATGGAACAGTCATATTCGGAGCGTTCGTCATCCAGACGAAACCGGAAGCCGCGGCAGCCTTTGACCTCCAGTTTCAAGCGCACGTCCTGCTTCAGTTCCATTTCAAGGAGGCTTCCGCCGCCATACATGGAACTGAACAGCCCGCAGCAGTTGCCTTTGGGGACGATGACCTCTTTCAGCGAAAAATTGGCATCATACAGGTCCTTCAGGCTCACCCTGCCGATGTAGGTCAGCAGGTTCGCCCCGCAACAGGAGTTGACAAGCTCCTCGTAGAATTGCCCGTATGAAACCTGTCCTTGCCGTTCCGGGATTTTTTGTTCGGGAAACGCCCGCAAACCTTGTAGCCGTGTCCCGTCAGGAGTCTCTTCACTTCGGCAGGATTGAGGTTCAGGCTGTCCACCATGTCCCCGAAGTAGGACTCCTCGTAACTGTAACCGCCCTGCGATTCGAACCAGTTGGAATTGATGCAGTCGTAATCGGAAAGCAGCTCCACACGGATGGGGATGTCATCCGTGTTCTTTATCAGTTCTTTCACTACGTCCGAATCATTCCGGCTGTAAATCTCGTCCCGGATTTCATCCTCATGTTCATCGAAAAAGGCATCGACCTCGTCTTCGTCAAAGTCGTCAGTACATTCCTCTTTCAGTCTGTCCGCTATCCCATTGACCGCTTCCCATTCCGCGTCGTGGTACCATTCATCCGTCTTTTCCCATAGGTGCTCGCAATTCCGTTTGTCCAGGCATTGCCGGATAATGTCAAGGTGGTTGTCGAGGTTGTCGTTATAATCCGTCCATACCAGCGTATAGGATGGTTCCATGAGGGATTTCACGAAATCCAACGTAAGCGTTTTCTGTTCTTCCATTCGTCTTTACCTGTGTACGGCAGGGTTCTTTTTCCCGTACATGTGTCTATAAATGCGAAGGGCGACCTTGTGGCCACCCCCGATGTTTTTATCATTCTCCATATATCTCTTTTTTGATTTCCTTATACCTGTTTTCCGGCATCTCGGTTTTCTGGTTGAGATGAAAATACGCGGTATGCCGGTATCCGGTCCTCGGTTCGCCGCCGCATCTTTGCAGGGCCGTGTCTATATCCCAGTCCCGGTCGCTTATGCCGAGACTGATGGACCGGGAATGCAGCAGGTCCCTTGCCAGCCTTATGGCCACGCCGGTCTTTTTTTCGTTGCATAGCAGGTCGAAAGCCATTGTCGCAATCTCCCGGTTTGAAACCGTCACGTTTTTCATACAGCTTCCATTTTTGGTCAGGCTATCCTGACAAGTTGTTTGAAACGTGCGGTTATTTCACGGTATTTGCTTCGGGCAAGCACGTCATATTTACGGCAAACGGCGCAATACTCCGGCCAGGACTTGCCTGCAAGTTCGTCCCGGTATGATTCCGTGACAAGCTCCGGATATTCTTTGAAAAGCGTTTCAAACTCTTTACGCCATTTTCGTGCTTGCCATGAACCTTCGGCCACCAGCTTTATAAAAAGAAACATTTGTTCGTCGGTTTCCACATCCAGTGCGTAGAAACGGTCGGTCTTCGGCCATACGTTGTTGGAATGTTGCAGGGTCTCGATCCGATGGGTCTTGGCGTTATAGGCCATTCTGGTAATTATCTGGTAACTCATATCTATAATTTTTTTAGTTCAATGTCATACTGTCTGCCTCTTTGTCTTTCGCGGCCAGGACACCGAAAGGCAGGTCCAGTATCCTGTGGTTGAAACACAGCGTGGAATTGTAGTCCGTACGTTGCCATAGGGTAAAATGGTCTCCGGCGAATGACCATCTGAAATAGCCTGACAGCGATCCGAACTGCGGGTTGACATTCCTGCTCAACAGGGACCTGTTCACGTCCACGATATGTCCTGCGGTCAGTATGATGTTCAGTATCTCCACGAATGCCATTTGCGAGTACGGGTCGACAGGCATTACCGGACCTTTGAAATTAATTTTCATATTCATTTGTTTTTTAGTTAGTTATAGTTGTCATCAAATACTTCATAACGGAATGGCAACGTGTCGCAGTAGTTACTTGACACGCCTGTATATATCAGGGAGTCTTCCGTTGTATCCGCATAATCGTCTTCCGGTTCCGTGACGGCGGTTCCGTGCATGTCCTGATAGTGCGAGACCATCATGTGGGGATCATCCGTGGTTATGTCATAACCGTAATGCCCGCTCCATGTCATGAAATACTCCGTGTCGTCCTCGTCGAGCCTTTCAAGGGCGTCCCTTATCTCAAAGAAGTTAGGGCACAGCCACTCATGGCTTATCAGCAGGTCCGGAATATTTTCCCATCTGGGATACCGGTATTCCGGTTCGCGTTCCCCGGGAAAGAGGTCGGAACAGGCACACAGGAATTCCCCCATGTCGCTGTAGTCGGACATGTACAGCCAATGGTCCTTGTTTTCCTTTATGTCTATGAGATGCTGTGTCGTTACGGCAATCTCCGCATTGCTAAGATTCATGTTCTTTATTCTTTTATGTGGATGCCGAGGATTTCATTCCACCGGCCTCTGCAAGGTCCCGTGTCCCGGCTGTGCAGGTTTTTTCGGGGAAATACCGCAGCTCCGGCGAGGATGATTTCCCCGAAAACCGCCTGCGGCATGACCTTGCCCGGCCGTGAAGGACACGGGCTACCTTTGCCGGTGGGAATGGATTTCTCGGTGTTCTCCATACGGTTCATATTTGATTTGTCATTCGCTGGCTTCCCCAGCTGATATGTATCTTGCCCTCGCTGTCCTGTGTACGGATGAGCAGGCTCTCAATGACGGACATGGTGACATCGAACTCCTCGAATATCTCGGACTGTTCCTTGACTTCGCCTGTCTTGATGAACTCGTTGAGACGTTCTTTGGTCAGTACAAGCGCCATCAGGTTCTGTTCGACGGAATCCTCATAGGTGACATAATGCACATCCTTCATCTCTTTGGAATCCAGACGTATGAAACGGAAATAGAACTGTTCCATCTTCGGGATGTTCCATTGAAGCGACTCCAGTATCACGTCATTGCAGGTAGGTATGTTCACCGAACTGCTCAGGCTCTGCTGGGTGCATATCAGTATGCCGTTGATGGTGGAGTCGAATTCCGTCACGATACGCTGGCGCTTATTGAATGCCACATCTCCCTTGACGACAAATACCGGCCTTTCGGGAAAACGCTCACGGATATAGCTTTCGTAAAGGTCGAAAGCGGCCAGTGTGGTGCAGCCTATGGCTACCTTGCCGGGTATCTTTCGGACAAGTCCCTCGATGTACCTTGTCTTGCCCGGATACTCCTCCCCGTAATATCCCTCTATCAGGTGCGGGACGGAGCAGGCCTTGATGAGCAGCCTGATCTGTCTCATGAGCCGCAGCCCGGCATCTTTCTTCGCGTCTCCTGTACTGTTGTAGTAGAGTTCACAGATACGGCAGAATTCCTCGATGATGACACGGTATACCTCATGCTCTCCTTCCGACGGGCTGACGGTATGCGTCCGTATCCTGTATTTCTCGCCTGCGAAATCCCGGAACTTGCGGGTGATGACGGTCTTCCCGATAAGTTCCGCCAGTTCATCCTTGTTATACACGTCCTGGTTCTGCTTCTCTATGCCGAACACGGTGGCCTTGCCGGGACAATGGCAGGCACGGAACAGTACGTGTCCCCTGAAAGCGGGGAACGGTTCCCCGTAGTACGGGTTGTTCTCCGCTTCTATTTCCTTGTCCCTGTTCTCGCGGTAAACCGTCCCGCTCCAGGATATCATGTTGACGGAGTTGTTGTAGAGCAGTTCGAACTGGCTGTACAGTTCGGTGATGTTGTTGCGGGTGGTCGTACCGGTATCGAGAATCTTGTACCTGAGCCTCCTGAACATGCACAGGACATGTCTGGTACGTTGCGATGTGGGATTGGTGATCTCGTCCGATTCGTCGAACACCAGGCACAGTTTTCTTGAAGTGAGCCTGACAAGGCGCATCAGCCCCCTTTTCAGCTTGCCGAGCATGGAAGTGGAGACGACAAGGAACGTCTCTCCCGGGATATTCTCAAGGTCCCGGTTTGTCCTTATCACACGGAAGGTTTCCCTGTTGACGGTAAGGAACGGTATCCAGGTCATGTTGACAGCGATGGCCGGTGCCAGAATGATGGCGTTCCGTACTTTCCCGGACTTGAGCAGGTACTTCGCCCGGTGATAGACGGCGGCGGTCTTGCCGGAGCCCTGCTGCCAGTTCAGCAGGGCATAGCGTTTCTGTAATACGAGATTCAGGTCATGTTTCTGGAGGGTGGTGAACTCGCAGATGTCGCCGTCTTTGTTGACGAAGGTGGCACGGTCCAGGTATTCCTTCAGGCCGGCATCCTCTTCCATGTCCGCAAACTGCCGGTTCTGGATTTCATATTGCCTGCGTTTTTTCCGAATCAGTTTTTCCGCCGCGCGGATTTGTCGCATGTTTTCTTCCGTCACGTTCTCCGGTATCGGGAGTTCGGCCCGTCCCAGCACAAGGTCATTGATGCTTGCCGCCTTGTGCGGTATCTTGTCCAGCAGGCGCGGTGCGTATGGTTTCAGTTTGAACCCGTAGGAGGTCTTTACCAGGGCGATCTCCCTGCGTGGAATGACATTCTGCGAGGTGATATACCTGCGGATGATGCCGAGCACCTTCCCTGTGGTCAGCTTGTTCTTCTCCCATTGCTTTATCTGTTCCCGGGTGGCATTCTCCGGCGGCTTCTGGTTGCGGAACTTCGTGACCAGCGCTTCCGCCTTGGCGATGTGCCGGTTCAACCCGGCGTGTGCCTTCAGCTCGTACATGTACTTGGCGAGCTTGTACTCGAAGGTTTCCAGTTCCTCCTTGTCTATCCGGTTGGTCTCCCGCATAAGGTCGAGGCGCAGCCTGTGCTTCATCTGCCTTGCCTCATGGATGCGCTCTTTCAATTCGGACATGGAGATGAACTCCTCTGCATTGTAGGCCTGCATCTCTATATGCAGGGACCGGCGGAGGAACACCATGACCTTTGTGCCGAAGTTCTGTACTCCGACCCGTGCGAAGGCAGCCGGGTCCAGTTTGGTCTGGCCGATAAATGAGAAGTTCGAGTTGATGTTCGCCACGCGGGTCTTTTCCCAGAATTCATTCTGCATGAACGACAGCGGGACAATGATCATCAGGATTCCGGCTGGGTTGAGCACGTCGTAAGCCTTGTCCATATAGTATTCCTGCGACAGCCTGTAGTCGAACTTCAGGTTGAAGGGAGGGTTGCCGATGATGACGTCGAAGCGTTGTTCGGGACGATACTGCTGTATGTCGCATTTTTCGACATGGGCTTCCGGGTAGAGGTATCTTGCGACGGCCACTGCCTTGCCGTCTATGTCAAAGCCGTAGGCGTTGTGCAGGTTGGGCAGATGGTTGAAGAAATTGCCCATGCCGCAGCACATGTCGAGAACCATTTCCGTGGAGGTCGGGGACAGAATCCCTACCATGTCCCGGCATATCTCATGAGGGGTGAAGAACTGGCCCATCTCGAATTCCTTCTTGGCCTCCGCGTATTCATTGTAGCTGGCAAAGTCGGACTGCTTGAGCTTGTGCAGTCCTCCCATGCCGGTATAGCAGTTGTAGATGCTTTCCGCCGGAATGAGGTCTTTGCCGGAGTCTATGGCGAAAAGTATCTTCTCGTTGACCTCGGCCCGCCTGTCCTGCGGTATCTGTTGGGGGATGATGGCATACATATCTTTAGTCGGTGTTTACGGTTGTAAATGAAAACACCCCGCAGGGCGCTTCTTACGGGGTGCTGTGGGATGCTTTTCATAATCAGTTCTCAGGTAACGTGATTTCATCAAGGCGGAGGCGCCTGAAGCAGTTCTCGGCTGCCTCGCTGTCCTTGAACCTTACGTCGATACGGCCGTTCTTGTAGAATCGGATTTGCTCGGCGTTGGTGGTCGTGAGGTCGTACCAGTCATTGACGGACACATCGTTGTGGTCGAAACGGATAATCATTTTCGAATTGCCGCACAGTGCGTCATCCGCACCGTAGGCGATACCCGCGCATAGGGTTTCAAGCTCTCCACCGTAGTTATAACTGATTTGACACTTGTTGTATTGCAAATAAAAATCGTCGAAACGGATGATTTCGGGAAAGACAATCTTGTCCTTCTTCAGTTCCGTCTTGACCTTGCTCCAGCGGGAGGGTTTGACAACCCGGGCAACCCTGGCAAGCAGTTCCTCCACCGCCGTCTCACGGAAGCTCTTTCCTCCGAGGTGTTCGATGACCGTGTCCACGTAAGTCTGGTAGACCGGACGGAATCCCATGCGCTGGGTCTTCTCATCAATTACAGGAATGGGGACATTCACGTTGTAGGTCTTGTTGAAATAGGAGATGATGCGACCCGCGAAATTTGCGTTGGCATTGCAGTTATTGTCCACAAGCTCGTTGATGAGGTCAAACGGTTTGAATTCGTTGTGGGTATAGTCATCCTCCTCGCTGTAGTTGAAATAGAAATTCCGTATGGAAACCTTCCCGTTATCCTCATACTTGAAGTTCTTGATTTCCCGGTATCGTTCCGCCTCTTCCTTGAAGATGGCATACCAGCGGTCTATCCGGTCAAGTGTCTTGTAGAGCAGGTCCTGCTGCCGTTGGCAATATTGTCGGTCCTGTTCGGTAATCTTCTCCTCGTTCCTCACTTGGATATTCATGATTCCTGTAAGCAGGTCGGTCTGGCTGCCGGCCGTCTTTGCTGTCGTTGTCTGCATGACTGTTGGATTTTAAGTTAGAAATTTTGTGGTTTGATTCGATGGAAGTAGGTGATGTGCTTTTCCATGTCCTTGACAATCTTTACCTGTTCCGGATGGAAGTTGAGCCTCCGTTCCGTTACCGGAGCGTCTATCCTTTCCCATTCCGTAAGTGGATGGAACACATATTCCCGCCGGAAGCACCATACCACAATCTGGTCTTCCCGGTTGCCCTCGCATACCGTTCCTTCGTAGTCTCTCAGGAATTGTTGGAATTCGCATTCGTCACGAAAAGCGATATCAAAACCTTGATAGAGATTGCCGTTTTCCGACTCCTGCCTTTTGTTCAGGTAAAACTTCCGGTAGGTCTCGGTCGTGAAAATCCCGTATTTGGGATTGGGTTCGGCATAGAACCATAACGGCACTCTTGCGATGAATGTTACCGCCCCGTTGCCGCACGCTCCGCAATGTCCCCAGTCCTTGAACGCGCCTTCCGTCCATTTCAGGAATTTCAAGTCCTTCGGATTTACGGAATGGAATGCGCCTCCGCTGACGCTCAGGCGGATGTTTCCGTCCTCTTCCCAAACGAAAGGCACATACGGTTGTTCGCAGACGGAAAGATACCCTTCCTTCGCGTGCCTGTCATCAATAAGGGCGTGCCTGTAATAATCCCCGTGCTCGGTTACATATACCAGCCTGTCGCCGATTTGCGGTGTCACTTCCGAGCGGGTACGCTCGATGACTTCGACATAACGGTTGGCCATGTCCACATCTTTCTGTGTCAGCCAATGTTCATGGTCGTATGAAACATTCAATGGCTTGAGTGTTTCCACTGTGTACTTGTTCGTTGTTTTCTGTAACATAACATTTATTTTTGTCAGTCCGGCTTTCTGGGGCCGGAGTTCCCATAACTACAGGCTTTAAAAGGTCGTGTTCCGTACATGCAAGGTTGGCGGGAAAAATACCGAAGCCCTTCGGGGCGAGGATGATTTTTCCACGACACCCGGAGGGCTTGACCTTGCTTGTACGATAAGAACACGAGTTACCTTTGCCTGTGGTTATGGGGACTCGGCTGCGGTGTGCTTATCCTTTACGATACGGGATTACTCTATTAGATTATGGCCTTTATTGGCTGATTTTTCAAAAATAAATATTACCTTTGTGAGCGAGATAAGAGTTATTTGAAAGCATGAGAAATATGGCGGTCCTAAACAGTTAGTTTTTTTCTTATCCGTTGCCTGTTCTTGTGCGAGTCCTGTCTAATCTGTTGGTAGTCAAATAAAACTCCCCTGACTATAACAAATATACAAAAAAGCCAACTAATTCGCAATACTTTAAGTATGAATTAGTTGGCTAATTTTATTCTATTTACTGAATGTCCCGAAGTACACCGGTACATGCTGATGCAGCATGCCGGTACGTGCCGATACAACACGCCCGCGACATCATTCGAAAGACAGCGTGCCGAAGAAATCCGGGCAATGGAACATGGGACGTTCCAGCGCGATAGGACTCCAGGAAAGGAAATGGGGAGTGGGCAGTTTGTCACCGCATTTATAGAAATTGCCTTTCATCGTTTTGCCGTCCAATGAGTCCAGGGTATCCTTGAAGAAAGCGGAAACCGGGATAACCATTGTAAGCTCCCAGCTACACTCGCCGACACGCTCTCCGAATGGTTCCGTACCCAGCGAGCTCCAGCGCTTCACCATTGCCAGCACTTCCGAACTTGCCGCAGGACGGCGCTCGTTCACCGTACCTCCCTGAATCAGCAGCTTGCCCGCACAGTTGCACTCGAAGTTGTAATAGTTGTTATCGCCTCCGGGAGATACGAAGAATTCCACGCAGGCATCCTCCCAGACTGCTCCGTTGTCCTTATCGGCCACGGCACGCACAGCCGCTTCCTTTACCTTATAATGAAGCAGGATTTCCTTGCCCGTATGGGCTATGCGGAAGCTTACCTCGGGTTTGTAGGGATAGTCTTTCCAGTTTACCACGTCAATGGGATGAAACTCTATCTTGTTTTCGTCCAGCAAAGACGGTACAGCCTCACCCGAAGGTGAAGCCGTACACATAATCTTCTTTACAGACAAGCTCTTCGCATCCCGGGCTTCACAATGGCACAAACCTATCAGCAAAAGAGCGATGACTCCAAGAAGCCTGTTCATATAACCTTTCATCATAATGCCAGTCTTTTATTTCTTTACGGCAGCCTTGTCTGCAACTGCAACATCCCACCCGGATACGACGTCTCCGTAAAGGTAGAAGGTTACGTCAAAAGTAGTCTTGCTGTTGTTGTCCATAACCTGGTAGCAGCGTGTGGCATCGTAGGAGTCTACCTGTTTGTATTCGCCCAACACCAGCGGAGCAAGCTCTTTCTTGCCGGCGGCTTTGGCTATGATTTGCTGCATACGTTCCTGAAGCAGCTTCATGATGCCTTCATGCTTGAAGGGGTCGGGTTCGGCAATCGCCGGATAGGTGGCTTTTATCACCCCGCCATTGGCGGCACGTACTGCCTTGACACTGTCGGTATATGCCTTGAACTGCTTCCTTACCTCCGGAGAGCGCAGCCCCATGATAGTGAATACGGCAATGCCTTGCGCACCGTTGTTCAGGGCGGCATCCATACACTCGAACATCATCGGGCCGTCGGTGGCGGTCATACCACAGTACAGCGTAGTCATCTCGTTCTTGTCGCGTGCATTCTCCACCGTACAGTCGGCTATGAAGCTGGCATCGCCCGTGTAGAAGGTATGGTAGACCATTGGGAATACGATATCCAGGTTCCACTTGCCCCAGTCCTGGCGTACCATGCGCGACGCCATTTTCGGTGTGGGGAACGGGGATGCCGCCATGGTCTTACCGTAAGAGTGCACTACCTCGGCAATCATATTGGCTACTTCGGTTATCTGGTCGCAACGGAACTGGCGCCACTTCACGTCCAGGGAGGGGTCTTCCTGCTCGCGGGGGTCGTATCCGTACTGTTCCTTGAACTTCTTGAGCATTTCCGGATGATAGCCGTAATCCCACGCCGCATATTCGCGGTCTTGTACGATGCCGTAATGAGGCCACAGGGTGGTGGGAAGCACTACATCGACAAAGCGGTGATAATCGATAGCGATACCGTTCAGTCCTTCGACCTCGCAATAGGCTTTAATTTTCTCCTTGATGTACTCGCGGACTTCAGGCAATGCCGGGCAGAGGAATTTGTAATAGCCTACGTATGCCGTAGTGTCTGCCAGGCTCTTGCCATTGCGGTTTACACTGAGCCACTCGGGATGTTCTTTAAGAATTTTGTCGCGGTCGTGTTCCGGATTCATGCTCCACAGCCAGGCATATACCTCGATTCCATATTTATGGGCAATCGGTATGGCAACACGGTAATCGTCGGGCGTAGGCGCATTCAGCATAATTCCGTCCATGCCGATGTCGTTCATCACTTGGCAAATGGAGTCGAAATTCATGCCGGGGCGGTAGTCCAGCCATGTCCAGAACATCGGGTATTCCTTACCCGTCGTTTCTTTGGCTTTCTGCTGGCACGAGAACATGCCCGATGCAAGAAACAGCAGTAACAGTAGAGGTAAAAAGCTCTTTTTCATTCTATCTAAATTTTAAGTTTAACATGCAATTTTTCCATTACCCATGTAACGCCGATTACTACAAAGGCGAAACAGAGGCAGTTGATTAGCCCCATGAATCCGTGCGTAAACCAGTCCGGCAGGATAATGCCGGTTACGTCTGCAAATCCGTAGAACACGTAGGGCACGAGGTACGTGGTCAGCGTAGCTGTCCCGGCAGGCCGTATCAGGTTGAACCATGCCGTAACCCGGTGGCTGGCCAGGTAATCGAGCAGCGTATAGAGCGCCACAGAGATAGCGCTTACATAGAACACCCAGGGGGGAGTGCTGCCTATCTTGGCTACTATCCAGAAGTAGTGCGCCACTATGCCTGCCAGCAGAAGCAGGGTGGCAGCCAGCAGCCCGTTGCGTAGTTTCCACCCGCCGGCATTGCCGGCATAGCGGGCGCTGAGAATGGAAAGAATCATTCCGCCCATTGTAAAGGCGGGCAGCGCTCCGTTGCCGATATGCAGCACGCCCAACATGCCGTAGTAGAAGTTCTGCTCGGGGAAGGCAAGAATGGGCTCACCGCCGAATTCCTCGCGCAAAGGAGTACCCAACAGGCATATTAGGACAAAGGCTGCCCAGACCGGCAGCAGGAACTTCAACCGGTCGCGGCCGAAGAAGTAGATTACCGCGCATACCAGGTAAGTCCAGCCGATAGAGCCCAAGATTCCCCAGTAAGCACCGAACACCCCTCCTTTGGGATTGCGGAATGTGAATGCCAGGTAGAGGAGAACCAATACGCCGATTATCTTGAAGATGCGGAACAGGTTCTTCTGAGCTTCGGAGGCAGGCTTGGGGTACTGGTTCCATACGCCGATAAAGCCTATTGCCATTAGGAACCAGTAGACTCCAATAGGGTAAGGAGCTTCCGGCGAAAGCCGGAACTCCGAATTGGTAATGAAGGCTCCCATAACCAGCAGTGCGAAGGTGCGCGAAAGGATATGTCCCAAAGTGGACTCGGCAGAGAATCCTTTGGCATACCTGCGCTCAATGGCATAGGGTATGGACATGCCTACCGCAAACAGGAAGCAGGGGAACACGATATCCGCCAGCCCCATAAAGTCTTCGCCGTAGGTGGCATGTTCCAGCCAGTGGGGTACGCCATGCACTTTCCAGAAGTCGTTGACGAAAATCATAATGAACATCGTCAAGCCTCTCAGCATGTCGATAGCCGTGTTGCGCCTCGAATAGATTGTATTATCACCCATAGCGGTATTGCTTAAAATTCTGAAACCAACATCAACCACCTGGCTGCCGATGAGCCCCATACTTCTTTATAAGTAGCCGTATTGAACTGAGGCCAGTAAGGTGCGTCTTCGTTGAAATAGGACTGCATGCCCACGGGTATCTCTCCCACCGTTTCTCCGGGCAGCGCCGTATAGAGCTGCGTATAGTTGCTGCCTTCTCCGTAAATCATGGACTGGCCGAAAGGATTCTTGCCTACCACCCAGAAAAGCTGCTGCTCTGCAATGTCTTTCAGTTGTTTGTCTTTCAATATCCGGGCGCAGATAGCCGCTGCCTTGCCGGTAGACAGGTGTACGGCAATGTTGCCCTTGAACGAGAACCAAACCGGGAAGATGCGCAGGTAATGTTCTTTGTCCAGACGGACGCCATTTTCCAACTGTTCTTTGTAATCCTTTTCAGCACCGCTGCGGATACCTACTTGTACGGCATAGAAGTTCACGGAGTCTTTCACTTCGTCTTTATGGTATATGCCGCTCGGAACCATTCCATAGGGGTAGACGTATTGCATGATGTTCTTCAGGTAATCGCCGTAGAGTTTCATGGAATGTATCCACTGGTTGTAGTCGGCATGGCCGGGCTGTGTTTCGCAAAGGGCGGCAAGTGCCTCCATATAGGCGTAGTCGCGGGACTGGTGGGTATAGTGTACTATGGATTTCTTGGCAAGGTCGCGGTAGAAGAAGCCGCAGGTCTTGTTCTTGTCTTTCAGCGGCTCGGTGCGCTGGCATTGCAAGGTGTAGCGGATAGCTTTCACGGCTTCGTCGGCGTACTGCTGCTCGCCGGTAAGCTTATAGAGCATGCTGGCAGCCCATGAGATATTGGCATGGTACTGGCTTTCGGATGCCATGGCTGCATGTCCTCCTCCTTTCTTTACCAGCTCGGCAAAACCTAATTTGTTGAAACGTTCCATGGCATAGCCGAAGTCTTCCCGGGCTATCTTCTTCAGGTTCCCCTTGAGGGCTGCATCGTTTTCAATCATCATGGAGGCGTATGCTTCGATGCCTGCAAGCAGGAAGTTCTCGAGCGCTCCGTTATGTACCAATACTTCGCGGTAGCCGCTGTCATCGTCCGTACCTACCTTGCCGTCTGTCCAAAGGTTGGTTCCCCATGTCTGCGCACGGTATCCGTTACCCAGGCGGGTTTTCATCACATAGTCCATTCCCCACAGGGCTTCTTCCATTAAACGGTTGTACAAGCCGGTATTGCCTTTGTCTTTGGCGCGCTTGGCCATAGAGAGCAGGGAATAGGCTATCTCGCCCGTCTGCAATGTTTGCTGGGACATGTCGGCAGCGTCGTGCCAGCCTCCGTTTATCGGGATGATATGTCCGTCGTAGTTGGCATGCAGGTCGTTATGGCAAGCTCCGTGTTTTCCGGGAACGGGGTAACCGCAGCGTTCGCAGAACAGGAAGTTCACCATTCGCCATGCGGAGTCTTCCCATACGTCCTTATGGATATAGAAAGGTAGCGTGGTGACGTTTCCTACCTGGATAACGTACCGTCCTTGTGTCTTGAAGTCGGAGAAATCAATTGTCTCGAACTCTCCCAGACCGGTCTTTTCCTTGCGCACGGGGCCGGTATAGACGATAGCCTGCGTTACGGCATCTTTCAACTGGAACTGGCCGTTATGCTCCGCCACATTGACAATGGCGTTCTTAGCGCTTTCAGGACTGTAACCGGTAGTGGAAAAGATTATCCGGTTTTGTGCCGGCATCCAACCTTTCACGGTTTCGGGGTTTTCTACTTTCTGAAGTTCTACCGCATCTACGTCGAAACGTAATGAGTCGCCCATAGTGCGTTCTTTGCCGAAGACTTCGATTGCAAACGATATTTTGGTTACTTTATCGCGTGCCAGGCCGGACATCTCGACGAAGCATTCGTTCCACTGGTTGTTTTTCAGGTTGATTTCGTGATAACCTTCGCGCCCGTAAATATCGGGTACTTTGATTTCACCGTCGTTCTCTACGTAGAGGTTGAGGTAAATGCTGCGGGCGCCCTCGCAAGTGGGGTAAATATAGAATTTCAAACGGTTATAGTCTTCCCAGTTAGCTCCGCCTACATCGAAGGATGCCATACATGTGCCGCGTCCCAGCCCCCAGCCGAGTAACTTCTCGGGATGAGCCGGCGCTTCCAGGCGGAGGCTGTGCTGTCCGGACTTGCTGCGTTCGGTCGTCAGCCCTATTTTGCCGATGCCTTTATGCGACCATTTGGCGAAGTCTTCCATATCGCATAGCATTACGGACTCCAGCACTTTCTTTTTCAGGCCGAATGTTTCGAAGGCTTTCGTTTCGTCGAGCGGTAACGGACTGTGTACATAACCCGTACTGACGATATCTGCTTTCAGCTTTTCGTCAACCTGGGCATGAAGAAGAACGGACGGAGCACAGAGCAGGGCTATGGAGACTCCAACTGTTTTGATTGTATTTTTCATGATATAAAAAAGTATTTATCGGATTTAAAACCTAAAGATATAAATGGTCTTGTAAAAAGAGAGGTGTATCAAGAAATATTTTCCCCGGATTTAGTAAAAAGGACTCTTTCGATACACCTTCTCTTTCTGTGTTAAGTTAAAAAACGGTTTCGGTTATATATTGCTTTTATCCACATCCCAGAAGATGCGTGTAGCGCCATTGTCGTCACCGCCCAGTAATTGGACTGCCTGTGCGTAGCCTTCAGGGTTGTTGGTTACCTCATCCTGGATAAACGGGAGACGGCGTACGCCCAGTTCCGTGGGTATCACGCCCTGGCTGTTGTTCTGCCGGATTTGGAAAAGTTTAGGATAGCCCGTTCTGCGCCATTCGGCCCACGCATTCTTGCCTTCGGGGAAGCCGGCAATCCATTTTTGCGTGATAATCTTTTCCAGGCGTTCCTCGTCGCTGGTTGCATCGTCCCAGCAAGGAGTGATAGTAGAAGCGGCTGCAATATTGTTTTGCACGGCCAGGTTCCTGACTGTCTCGTCATCAGCGTAATCTGCCAAAGGGTCGGTGAAGTAGGCAGGTACGGCATGGCTATTCAGGTAGTCGCCCAGGGTAACTCCCCATTCATTGAAAGAGGCTTTTACGCCTTCTTCATAATATGACTTGGCTGTCCCTCCTCCCGTATTCCAGCCGCGTAAGGCTGCTTCCGCCAACAGGAAGTATGGCTCTGCCGAGGACATGATTACTCCCGGGGTGGTTGTCTCTACGTTGATATTGGAGATGACTGCCTTGTATTTGTCGGTCAGGATATCCAGGTCGGGAATTCCGGAACGGACGCCCAGTACCTCGTCTTTTTTGGCAATGCCGAACATCTCTAACCGGGGGTCGTCGAAGCCGCCCAATATGGACTTGATATTAGCGCTGATAAACATGTCATTGTACTCGATAGAGCAGGTGTACAGAGGGTGCATCCACTCGAATCCGGAAACGATGAATCCTTCTCCGCTTTTCAGCAAGCCTTGCGAGGCGGCGATAGCGGCTTCGCCTTCTTTCTTAGCCCAATCGGCATCGTACTTTACCACCCGGAGCGCCAGGCGGAGCCGTAAGGTGTTGCAGAGTTTCAGCCATTTGGTCAAATCGCCTTCATAGGCCATGTCGAAGTTGGCAAAAGACGCCACTTCGTCTTTCTTGGAGTACTCGTCCAGGATGCTGCTTGCTTCTGTCAGTTCCTCAAAGAAAAGCTTGTACGCGTCCTGTGCGGAATCATATGTACCGCCGGTTTTAGTCTCGCCGTATTTAGAATAGATGATAGGGCCGTATTCATCGACAACGCGCGACATGGCAAAAACTCTTAAGACTGTATTGATTGCGTTGAAGTGGGCATAGGTTTCCATACCCATTTCTTCGCATTTCTCCTTTATCTTCAACTGGTTAATCATTACATCGTCGTACATATATGCCCAAAACGTATCGGTCCAGGCACTGGGCAGTACGTAAGTCTGCGTATCGCGTCCTCCCAAAAAGACACTGGGGGTAGCCATATAGCCAGACCAGATGTCGGAAGTCAGGTTCTGTATAGTCTGGAAGTCCCAGCCGAATCCGCCTACATTATAATATATCGCTTTCTGCAAGGTGGGAAAATGCTGGCCGATATAGTTGTTGTCTTGTAACAATTCCTCATCCGAAACTCCATACGGGTCGGTATTCATGCCTTCGAATGCGTCTGTACAAGAAGACAATAAAGACACTGCGAATGCCGTAGAAATAATATATGATATTGCTTTTTTCATATTCTTCATAGTTAGAAATTGAGTTTAACATTAAATCCAAACGACCGTGTACTCGGTACGCCGAATACGTCTACTCCCTGCAGGGCATTTCCTACGGAAAGTGCGCCGTCCGGGTCATAAGGTGCATTGTTCTTGAAGAAGAACAAATTACGTCCGACCAGGGATATATCTGCCCCTTTTATCACTGGGATATTCGTAAACAGTTTCTTCGGCAGGCTGTATCCGAGGGACAACTCGCGCAAGCGGATGTTCGTTCCGTCGTAAACATAGTTCTCGGTAATACCGTCGCGTCCGCCGACTATCGTATAGAAGCCTTCGACATCCGTAATCTGCTTTCCGCCGAAGGGTACGTAACCGCGGTTACGGGCGTCGCCGGTTCTTTTGCTTACACCGTATTTGTCGAGCTCGGCCTCTGTAAGCGACATTACATCGCCTCCAAAACGCCCGTCGATAAGGAAGTACAAGGTAAATCCTTTATAGGAGAAGGTGTTCTGCCAACCCAGATTGAAGTCCGGCGAGGTGTTTCCGACCTTTTTCAAGTCTGACTCGTCTTTCAGCGGCAAACCGGCATCATCGTACAGATAGTTGCCTTGCTCGTCGCGCTGGAACGTATATCCGTAAATATCGCCGAATGAACCGCCTACTTCCAGGCGCATGCCGTAACCGCCGTTGCCGCCAAAGCTAAAATATCCCAAGCCGTCGGCCAGTTCCTCGACCGTATTGCGGTTCAAGGCAAAGTTTACAGAGGTTTTCCAACGGAAATCATTGGTAAGCACCGGGGTTCCTCCTAATACTACTTCAACGCCTTCGTTCTTAATGTCGCCTGCATTGACATAGTAAGTGGAATACTTGGAGCCCGAAGGGGCAGACAGAGAGAACAACTGGTTCTTCGTATGTGTCTGATAATAGGTCAGGTCTAATTCCAGCCTGCTGCCGAAGAAGCGCCACTCCGTACCGAATTCCAAGGAAGTGGTCATTTCCGGCTTCAGCTCGTCGAAAGGAGCCGTACTGTTGAAGCTGATGACTCCTCCTTTTCCTACTGAGTTCAACGGATTACTGCGGTATCTGGGCAGGCCGTTACCTACCTTCGACCATGCACCGCGTATCTTACCCAGGTCAATCCATTCGGGCAGGCGGAGTACGTCGTTCATTATCCATGTCAGGCCGACAGAGGGGTAGAAGAAACCTTTCTTCACGTATTTGGTGAATGCCAACGTGGAAGTCCAGTCGTTACGGGCGGTAACATCCAGGAACAGCCAGTCTCTGAAACCTAACTGTCCGGTAAAGAAGATAGCCTGTTCCTGCTCATGGTAGTTATCCAGCGAGGGAGTACTTGCATTCAGGTTGATGTTGCCTACATCGAAGATATTCGGATTGAACAGTCCGCCGCCAAAAGAGTCAAATCCCATGGATTTGCCGGTTTCGTCCTTGATGCTGGCTCCCAGGGCTGCATTGACGGAGAAGTTTTTGAATTGCTGCTGATAGCTCAGCATCAAATCGCCGTAGACATTCAGGTCATGGGACGAATCCGTAATAAAGCGTCCGTTGGTTCCTGCAATCGAGGTATCGGTTCCGGTGTACATTTTCATCTCGTATTCATCGGTTACGA
Source organism: Bacteroides gallinarum DSM 18171 = JCM 13658 (assembly GCF_000374365.1). Classification (GTDB taxonomy): domain Bacteria; phylum Bacteroidota; class Bacteroidia; order Bacteroidales; family Bacteroidaceae; genus Bacteroides; species Bacteroides gallinarum. The sequence continues at coordinate 13,341 of NZ_KB894125.1, read as the reverse complement.
AGTCGGCATTACCGCGCGCCTGAATGGTCAGGTAGTCATTCAGCTTAAAGGAGAGGCTCAGGTTGGCGATTGTCCTGTAACGTTTCCCGTCGTTGGGCAGCATGTTGAGAAGCCAGTACGGGTTTTGGTTAAAGCTGGTGGGGGTGGTATACCAGTTCTGCGTATACAGGTTGCGCTCCTTGTTCATTATCTTATAGTTGTTCTTATAGTAATCGAAGGATTCTCCTCCCTGTACTCCTCCCCGGGGGAACATATACAGGCCTACCAGCGGATTCAGGTAGAAACCTCCGGAGGAGGGGCGGTTCTTCATATCCTGGAACATCATGTTAACATTGGCGTCTACTTGCAGGCGCTTGTCAAAGAAGTTGGCGGTTTCACGGAAGTTGAAGTTGTGCTTGTTCAGGGAGTGTTTCTCCATAATGCCCCTGCCATAGGTATTGGCATACGAGAAATAGGTTTGCATCGCTTCCGAACCGGTACTCAATGTTAAAGAATTGATAGTGGTTATACCTGTCTGGAAGAAGTCGTCCGTATAGTCCGGGCTACCGCTAATGGCATCTCCCCAGCTCGAAGTCACTCCGCCATAGGAGTTCTGGAATTCCGGAATTCCATACGCCACATTTTCCCAGGTCGTATTGGAGTTGAAGGTGATGCTCGTACGGCCTTCCTTGCCTTTCTTGGTGGTAATCACTACAACGCCGTTAGCGGCAGAGCTACCGTACAAAGCGGCGGCGGCAGGGCCTTTCAAGATATTCATACTCTCGATGTCATCGGGGTTAAGGTTGGAAATACCGTCACCGCCGTCGCGGTTGCCCGCATCGTTGTTACCTCCGAGCGGGGTAGCGGTCTGGTCGTTGGACGAGCTGTTGATAGGCACACCGTCGATTACATACAACGGCTGGTTGCTGCCTGTTACTGAACGCGAACCGCGGATAGTCATCTTGACCGAGCCTCCTAAACCGGAAGAGCTTCTGATAATCTGCACGCCGGCCGTTTTACCTGCCAATGAATTAATCATGTTGGGGTCTTTCGCACGGGTCAGCTCATCTCCTCCCACGATTTGGGTAGAATAGGTCAGGGATTTTTCTTTTCTCTTGATACCCAATGCGGTTACCACTACTTCATCCAATTTCTGGCTGTCTTCTGTCAAGGTTACGTTGATGACACGCTGCGACCCTACCGCAACTTCTTCGGTCCGGTATCCTATGAAGGAGAATACCAGTACCGCTTCACCGGCAGGAACCGTTAACTGGTAGTTTCCGTCCAAATCGCTGATAGTTCCGTCCGAAGAACCTTTCACCTGGATTGTGACTCCCGGCATAGGGGCGTTCGTTGCATCGATTACTTTACCGGTTATCTTCACCGTTTTTTGGGTTACAGCCAGGTTTTCAGCCTTCTTGCCTGCCGACAGTACGATGTAGCTGCCTTCTATGGCAAACTCTATATCCGAATTATTGAACAGGTTATGCAAAACCTTATCCAAAGGCCTGTCAACGACACTGAGGGAGGTGTTGCGGTTTACATTTACATTCTTGTTGTATACGAACAGATAGTTGGACTGTTTCTCAATATCTCCCATTATATTAAGCAGAGCCACATTGGTCTTGTTAATCGTTATCAATGCTTTGGGGGCTTGTATACTTGCTGCATGTACTTTTACAACGCAGGCGGACAAAAAGAGAAAGGTTATTGTCATGACCTTGAAGAACATCCGGTCATGCAGTCTTTTTCGAAGTACTTTTTTTAAGGTGTGTTTTTCCATACATTTGTATGTTTTAATGATTATACAAAAAATATCAGTTAACAATAAGAAGATTGTTTCCCAATCTTCGGTTTCATTCTTTCCCCATAGGCTTAATGTATTATAAGTTAAAAATTATTTGATATAGATTACATTTCCGTCTTCCGAATACGTATAGGTGTATCCGACTTCTTTCTGCAATACTCTCAGCAGGTTGTCTATGCCGTCGGAGACACGGAACTTACCGCTGAAAGAGTGTTCGGGCAACGAAGGGTTTTCGATGAAGGTCTTTACTCCATAATATTTCTCTACACGTTTCATCAGTTCAACGAAACCTAAATCCTTAAAGCAAATAAGCCCTTCTTTCCACCGGTAAACATCGTAATCCGAAATATCGCTCACCAGCATCTTTCCCTGTGCGAAATTTACTTTATGCGCCGGATTGAGCCGTACTGTATTGGAGGGCTCCGCATTGTCCCTGACCTTAATCTTTCCTTCCATTAAAGCCGCCGAAAAACTATTTTCATCCTTATAGGCTTCTACATTGAATTTTGTTCCGGTAACTTCTACATCACAGATATGGGTATGTACGACAAACGGCTTTTGCTCGTTTGCAGAAACTTCGAAATATGCTTCGCCGTCCAAGCTGACATTGCGTATGTTATTTGTGAAAGATGACGGGTAAGTGAATGTAGACCCCGAATTAAGGCATACTTTAGTTCCGTCGGAAAGAAACAGATTTACGCGTTGTCCCGCAGGGACTATAACCGTATTGTCTGCCGCCTCCGAGGTACGGTATTGAATTTCAAGAAGCATATAGCTGGAAATGAAAGCCAGTAAAAGTACGGCTGCCCATTTAAGGGAACGTTTCATCAGTATCCTGAAACCGGACGTCGGACGCGCTTCTTCTATACACGGTTTCTCATCTGCCAACATTATGGCATCATAGAATGCGCGTTCTTTCAGTAAAACCTGTTGGTTGGCAGCATCTTCTTCCAACCAAGACTTTATGGCAATCTTCTCCGAATCAGAAGCTAATCCTGCAAAAAATTTATATAGGGTATCTTTTTCCATATTTGTTCCTTTTATATTAAAAGCAACTAAATATTTCCATACCCTAACCCATGCCGGTTGTTTTATTGTTAATTAATCTAAATGAGAGGAGTTCAAGTAAATCAGATAGATAGGAAAATAGTCTCTTAAGACGATGCGTAATATCTTCAGGGCTCTGGTAATATGGTATTCCACAGCTTTAACAGAAACGCCCAACTGCACTGCGATTTCTTTATTGGACTGTAACTGGTAGCGGCTTCTCAATAGGATATTGCGGGTTTGTTCCGGCATAGAACGGAGTGCTTTCTGCACCAATGCCTGAATTTCATCAGACAATAACTTTTCCGGCTCGCATCCTTCCAAAGTGCTTATCTTAAGCCTGAGCTCCCACTCGCCCAAAGACTGGAAACTGCACTTGGCTTGTTCTTCCAAAGCCTGGTGTTTCAGGTAGTTGATACATTTATGCTTTATGACGGTCAATAAATAGGCCGAAATATTTTGTTCGACAACAACTTGCTTATGTTCCCAATAGTACATGAATGTGTCGCTGACAATATCCTCCGCAACTTCGTTTTCGACTACATAGCTTTTTGCGAAACGGATGAAACGCCGGTTATATTTCTCATATAGTCGGTTAAATGTAAGAGTGTGTTCTATCGGGGAGGACATAGAGAAACAAAATATTTAATCGTGCTAATTAATTTTATGTAACAAATATATAATTATCAATTAAGAAAACAAAGAAAAAGAAAACAAATTTTTCTAATTTAAACTGTCGAAAAATAATTATATCAATGCAATGAATACGAATTGCTTACATAGCATCCAAGACAATATAAGCCTCATATATACCAACAATGAAAAAAGAAAGAATACTGTATCTAAAGAGTACAAACAGCTCTTTTATATATAACAGGCAAGTAAATAACAAAGAAAAATAAAGACATATTCTATCCCTGTCCGATTCAGTTACTTGCAGTCCGCATATCTTGAAAAGGGGCTGAAACATATAGGAAAAATTATTCCCCGAGAAATTCAAAACCGGATATTACCGACAGGAACTGTTGTTTTTGCGCATAAACGCTTTCGATGCCGGGTTACCCAAAGTATCCAATTACCATGGAACTGAAGAATGCCATTCTACATAACCGGAATACTTTATTCATAAAGAATCCTTTCCTATGAACCGGAAGTATAAAGACTATAAAAATGGTATGTGCAATGGACTTCGAATAGCCATACACATACCACCTTATTTTTAGAGACCCGATAAGAGTATTTCTCAAAAAACGTATTTCGATATTCTTTCTCCTCTTACCGTTTCAACCGGCTTACTCATCTTCCAAAGATTCCGTATATTCCATTTCACCTTGTACGATGAAAAGGATTTCATCCGGATTATAATCGCCCATTTCGTCTTTATGGGCTTCCTTGACGATGTAGTCCACGATTTTTTCCAAATCGACTTCGATATATCCGTCACCGTCGGGCTGCACATCGAGGATGCCGCTTTCGGAATAGTACTCGTCAATCAAATCGAGGAAATAATAGAACTCGTCGTCTGAGAATTTCTCTTTCAACTCCTGCGGCAAATAGTTTTTGATGTACTCGATAGTCTTTTCGTCATCGAGGTCATTTTTCAAAAAATCGTCTTCCAGTCCCATAGCTTTATTTTTAAAGGATTATAATAACGCTTCTATCTTTTGCACATAAGTCGGCTTGGGGGCGGAACCTACCTGCTTGTCTACCAGTTCTCCGTTCTTGAAGAACAATACGGTAGGAATGTTGCGGATACCGTACTCGGCAGCTACATCGCCGTTATCATCCACATCGCATTTGCCGATAAGCACTTTGCCTTCGTATTCGCCGGCCAGCTCTTCGATGATAGGACCTACCATTTTGCAAGGTCCGCACCACGGAGCCCAAAAGTCTATTACCACAGGTTTGCCTTCTGCCAAGATTTCCTTGAAATTGTTGTCTGTAATTTCTAATGCCATTTCTTTTAAATATTAAGTTTGAATATCGATTCGCAACAGTACGGCAACGCGCTTTATACGCTTACCGTTATCAGTGAAGCAAAGATAATTAATTTATCCGAAACTCAAGCTCCGGACGTTCTTTTAAATAAGAGATAAGCTCGCGCCCTACGGATAGCTTTACGGGGCGCGACACCAGGTCTACGGTCATCTTATTCTCCGGGTCGGTTACCTTGAAATAGAGTTCCGTAGTTCCGGGACGGGTTTTCGTCAACTCAGCCAGCTCCGTAACCAGCGCCTTGTTCAGTACACTGAGCGGGATAAGAATCGTTATCTTCTCTATCAGTTTCTCCTTTACGTCGGGAAGCAGTTCCATAGAGGTAATCTTCAATTCCAGTTCGTCCTGCCGCCACTGCCTGGGCTGGCAACGTGCTTTGATGTAAAGGAAAGTACGTTCGCCCAGATATCCCTGGTAGGTTACCCAGTCGTTACCGAAGAAGGGCAGCTCCGCCGAACCGGAATAGTCTTCTATCTTGGCAATGCCGTACGGATTGCCATTTTTACTGATGCCCCGGCGTACGGAGGTGACGATGCCTCCCATAGTGATTTCACGTCCTACAAGGGCTGTCTTGTCTTCCAACTCTGCCATGCGGGTATTACAAACATGTTCCAGCACAACGGAATATTCGTCCAGCGGGTGGGCGGAGAGATAGATACCCACCAAATCGCGCTCCTTGTTCAGCCGGTCGAGGTCGCTCCAACGCTCTGCCGGAAGAATTTCGGGGGTAGCGATATCCACTACGTTCTCGCCGCCGAACAAAGAGTTGACCGCCGCAGCCTTGTCCGCCTGGTAGCGGTTGCCGTAACGTACCAATGTCTCGATAAAGACTTCGTTCTTGGCGTTGACGGCGAAATACTGTTCGCGTTTCAACTCGGAGAAACTATCGAAACCTCCGGCAAGGGCAAGGCATTCCAGGTTCTTCTTGTTACAGGCATTCAGGTTGACGCGCTGTACGAAGTCGAAAATACCTTTATACGGGCCGTTCTTCTCGCGTTCTTCCATGATACTCTGCACCGCTCCTTCGCCCACGCCTTTCACGGCTCCCAGCCCGAAACGGATATTGCCTTCGGGGTTGACAGTAAATTTCAGGTTCGATTCGTTGACATCCGGTCCGAGTACCTTGATGCCCATCGACTTACATTCGTCCATGAGCTTGGTAATGGTCGTTATGTCGGACAAGCTTCGGCTCATCACAGCGGCCATGTATTCCGCCGGATAGTTGGCTTTCAGGAAAGCTGTCTGATAAGCTACCCATGAATAGCAGGTGGCATGCGACTTGTTGAAGGCATAAGATGCAAATTTTTCCCAGTCCGTCCAAATCTTTTCGAGTACCTTCGGGTCGTGCCCGTTCTTCTGCCCGCCTGCGATGAACTTCGGTTTCATATGGTCCAGCTTGTCACGCAGTTTCTTACCCATTGCCTTACGCAGGGCATCGGACTCGCCACGGGTGAAGTCGGCCAGCAAACGGGACAGAAGCATCACCTGCTCCTGATAGACGGTAATGCCGTACGTGTCTTTCAGGTACTTCTCCATAATGGGAATATCGTACTCGATAGGCTTGCGTCCCCACTTACGGTCGATGAAGTCCGGAATATAGTCCATAGGTCCCGGACGATAGAGGGCGTTCATGGCAATCAAATCCTCGAACGTACCCGGCTGCAATTCGCGCAGGTATTTCTGCATACCGGTGGACTCGAACTGGAATGTTCCGATAGTCCGTCCGTCGCAGTATAACTTATAGGTAGCGGGGTCGGTAATGGAAATCTTGTCGATATCCAATGCCAGCCCCCGGTGTAAACGTACATTTTCAACGGCTTCCTTGATAATCGAAAGGGTTTTCAACCCCAGGAAGTCCATTTTAATCAACCCTGTATCTTCAATGACAGAACCTTCGTACTGGGTAACGAGCATCTTCTCGCCGGTTTCCTTATCGTCCGCCGTACTTACGGGAACCCAGTCGGTAATATCGTCGCGGCAGATAATCGTACCGCAGGCGTGTACGCCTGTACCGCGCACATTGCCTTCCAGCATCTTGGCGTATTTCAGCGTATCGCGCACCAACGGGTCGGATGAGGCTTCCGCCGCTTGCAGTTCGGGCACATAAGCTATGGCATTGGGCAGGTTCAGCTTCTTGTCGGGGATTTTATCAGGAACCAATTTTGCCAGGCGGTCGGACTCCGGCAGAGGCAACTTCTGTACACGGGCAACGTCCTTGATAACCATTTTGGTTGCCATAGTACCGTAGGTGATGATATGCGCCACCTTCTCTTGTCCGTACTTTTCCGTTACCCAGCGCAACACCTCACCGCGGCCGTCGTCATCGAAGTCCACATCGATATCGGGCAAGGAGATACGGTCGGGATTGAGGAAACGCTCGAACAGCAGGTCGTACTGGATAGGGTCTATCTTGGTAATGCCCAGGCAGTAGGCTACTGCCGAACCGGCAGCCGAACCACGTCCCGGCCCTACCGAAACGCCCAGTTGCGTACGGGCGGCATTGATAAAGTCCTGCACAATCAGGAAGTAACCGGGAAAACCCATTGTCTTCATGATGTACAGCTCGAACACCAGGCGTTCTTTTATTTCGTCCGACAGCGGGTCGCCGTAAAGCCGCTTAGCGCCGTCGAATGCCAATTTGGCAAGATAATCGGCTTCCAACTTGATACGGTAGAGCTTTTCATAACCGCCCAGACGCTTAATCTTGGCTTTGGCGGCTTCTTCGTCCAAAACGACTTTCCCATTCTCGTCCTGCGTAAATTCATCGAACAAGTCTTTCTCCGTATATTTCTTCCGGTATTCTTCTTCCGTACCGAAGTCTTCGGGAATGGCGAACGTGGGCATGATAGGTGCATGGTCGATAGAGTAGTATTCTACCTTGTCCAGAATTTCCAGGGTATTGGAAAGCGCTTCGGGAACATCGGCGAAGAGCTCGTTCATCTCCGCCTTCGTTTTCATCCACTCCTGTTTGGTGTAGAGCATGCGGCTGGGGTCGTCCAGGTCTTTGCCTGTACTCAGGCAGATAAGGCGGTCGTGCGCCTCGGCATTCTCCTCGTCCACGAAATGGACGTCGTTGGAACAGATTACTTTAATATTGTATTTCTTGGCATATTCCAGCAGCTTGGCATTGGCTTTCTGCTGCAAGGGAAAGGCTTCACGGTTAGCCCTGATTGTAGGGTCTTTCACCTCATGGCGCTGTAATTCCAGGTAGTAGTCGTCTCCAAAAAGGTTCTTGTACCAGCGGATAGCTTCCTCGGCTTCTTCCAACTGGTCGTTGATAATTCTTTTAGGAACCTCGCCGCCGATACAGGCAGAACAGACAATCAGCCCTTCATGGTATTTCTCCAATTCATTACGGTCGGTACGCGGACGCATATAGTATCCCATTGTCCATGCACGGGACACCAGCTTTATGAGATTATGATAGCCTTTCTCGTTCTTCGCCAATACTATCAGGTGATAACCGCTCTGGTCGGGTTTGCCTTCTTTCTTGTCCATGGTACGGCGTGCCACATACATTTCGCAACCGATGATAGGTTTGAACAGCTTGTTTTCGGCTTCCGTAATCTTCGCCTTGCATGCCGCTATCTCCGCCTCCTTGTCCTCGCATGCTATCTCGCCGCTCTCTATGCCGGCAATCCGTTTCTTAAGGTCTTTAATCTCTCCCTTCGGACCGCTGTTCTTCTTATTAACATAGTTGGTAAACTCTTTGATACCGAACATATTACCATGGTCGGTCACGGCAATACCTTTCATTCCGTCCTTCATCGCCTTGTCTACCAGCCGGCTCACGCTTGCCTGGCCGTCGAGGAGCGAATACTGGGTATGTACGTGCAAATGAACAAAATCCTGCATAAATGTATCCTTTCTATAAGTGAGCATAAAGGTACGACCTATGCAATATCTAACAAAGATATTCCTCAAAAAGTTATCAACACCTGCAATTCTACGACCAATTTCTTGTTAGATTTTCAAAATAAGCCTATTTTTGCAGATAATTTGCATCAGAAGATAAAACAAAATACATGGGTCGACTAAAAAAATTAAAGAAAATACGTATCCACCGTGAAGGGACGCATACACTGGCAGGCAGCCTGGTGCTGCTGCTCGCCGTAAACGCCGGGCTTTACTTCGGCCTGGAGTGTAAGGCTCCTTTCTACGTAGCGGCAGTCATCAGCCTTGTGGTTTATGGCATCTTAGTAAACTTCTTCCGCTGCCCTATACGTTTGTTCGGCCAGGAAGATACCGAGAAAATCGTGGTTGCCCCTGCTGACGGGAAAATCGTAGTCATAGAGGAAGTCGAAGAAACCGAATATTTCCATGACCGCCGTATCATGGTTTCCATATTCATGAGCCTGGTCAACGTACATGCCAACTGGTATCCCGTAGACGGAACCGTGAAATTGGTATCCCACCAGAACGGCAAGTTCATGAAGGCATGGTTGCCCAAAGCAAGTACCGACAACGAACGCTCGACCGTAGTTATCGAAACTCCCGAAGGCGTGGAAATCATGGCACGCCAGATTGCAGGCGCCATGGCACGCCGTATCGTTACTTATGCCGAACCGGGCGAAGAATGTTATATCGACGAACATATGGGTTTCATCAAATTCGGCTCCCGCGTGGATGTATTCCTCCCGCTGGGTACGGAAGTGCTTGTAAAACTCGGACAACTGACTACCGGCAACCAGACCGTGATAGCAAAACTTAAATGACAATGGCAAACCGTATCACCCGTTCCATACCCAATACCTTAACCTGCCTGAACTTATTCTCCGGGTGTATCGCCTGTGTCATGGCTTTTGAAGCCGATTACAACCTGGCGCTCGTATTCATTATCCTCAGCGCCGTATTCGATTTCTTCGACGGTATGATGGCACGCCTGCTGAATGCACACTCGCCTATCGGAAAAGATTTGGACTCTTTGGCGGATGATGTCAGTTTCGGGGTGGCTCCTTCATTGGTGGTGTTCTCACTGTTCAAAGAAATGTATTATCCGGCATCCATGGAGTTCATCGCCCCCTATATGCCGTATGCCGCATTCCTCATATCCGTATTCTCGGCACTGCGTTTGGCTAAGTTCAATAACGATACCCGCCAGACGAGTTCCTTCATCGGAGTGCCGGTTCCGGCCAATGCCCTTTTCTGGGCATCGTTAGTGGCAGGAATGCACCCTGTGCTCCTCTCCGAAAACTTCAATCCCCCTTACTTGCTGGTGCTGGTTTGCCTGTTCTCATGGCTGCTGGTGTCGGAGATACCGATGTTTTCGCTGAAGTTCAAGAATCTCTCATGGAAAGACAATAAAATAAGTTTCATTTTCCTGATTGTCTGCATTCCACTTCTTGTTTTTTTAAAGGTCAGCGGCTTTGCAGCAGTGATTGTATGGTACATCCTACTATCGCTCCTAACGGGGAAAAGTAAGTAAACATTTTCTTGGCACGGTTGTTGTACTATCGTTCGCAGAAAACGAACACATAAAAAGACATTAGCCCATGTTTCATTTCTTAGGTTTCTTATTTATCATCCTAATCGCTATCCTGTTCATCGGACTTAGCATTATAGGCACTGTTATCCGGGGGGTATTCGGACTGGGCAGACGCCGTTCATCGAATACTTACCAAAATGGCAATGGAAATTACCAATCAGAAAGGGAGTACTCTTCCAACGAAAGGCAACAATCCGACCGCACATCCCATGAAGCGCCGAGAGCCTCCCGAGAAACCGCACATGCCAAACATAAAAAACTGTTCTCTAAAGATGAAGGAGAATACGTAGACTTCGAGGAAATCAAAGAAGAGTAGAAATACATCTACTCATTTACGCCTCGCTGCAAAGAAATCTTTCATCAACGCCGCACATTCATCTGCAAGCACTCCCTTTACAACCACCGTTTTAGGATGCAATGCCTGCGGTGCATAGCGCTGATACCCCCGTTTCTCGTCTTCCGCACCAAATACCAAGCGCCCCATTTGCGCCCAAGCAATGGCTCCGGCACACATCACACAAGGTTCAACGGTTACATAAAGGCTGCATTCATTCAGGTATTTACCGCCCAGGGTTGCAGCAGCAGCTGTGATAGCCTGCATTTCGGCATGGGCGGTGACATCGGTCAGCGTTTCGGTCAGGTTATGCGCACGGGCAATGATGCGGTCTTTACAGACAACAACCGCCCCTACAGGAACTTCGCCCCGTTCTCCCGCCTTCCGCGCTTCGGCAAGCGCCTGCTTCATATAATCCGTATCCGTCATCCGTTACTTCCGCCGTTTTAATCCGTTTTACATCATCGTTACACTACTTCCTTATCTCCGCATATCATGCTCACCGAACAAAGTAGGATAATCTTCTTCCATATTCTTATGGATAAACATGAGAATAGTTTCCCTCAACCAGCGCGATTTGTTCGTTATCTTATACTTCTCCAGATAACGGTCTACAATCCGCAGCTCTTCCTCGCTCATCAGGCACACCATGCGCTGTTCGCGTTTCGGCTCTTCGGGTGTCGCTTTCGCACACGTTTTATCTCTCTTTCTCATATTTCCTTGCAAAATTAGTTTTACTTCTGTAAAAACAAAACAGAAAAAACGTATTTTTGTACTGAAAGAAAGAAAATCGTACTATGGCAATACATAATGCCCTGGGAAAAGCAGGAGAAGACGCAGCAGCAGCCTATCTGGAAGACAACGGATATGCGATACGCGACCGGAACTGGCGGAAAAACCGCCTGGAACTGGACATCGTTGCCACCAAAGACGGCGAGCTGGTAATCATAGAAGTAAAAACCCGGAGCAGTACGGAGTATATCGAGCCGCAAGATGCCGTCAACTGGCAGAAAATACGCCATATTGTCGTAGCGGCCGATGCCTATGTCAAGCATTTCCGTATCGATGCTCCCGTACGTTTCGATATCATTACGGCAGTGGGCGATACGGAAACTTTCAGGATAGAGCACATCAAAGAAGCCTTTTATCCGCCTATGTTTTGAGAACAGAGAACAGAAAACAAAAAATACCGATAACCGTCGATACACCATGAATATAGAAGAAGCCCGTGAATATTGCCTCAGTAAAAAGGCTGCGACCGAAGATACTCCCTTCGGTGAGGATTTTCTCGTTATCCGAGTAATGGGAAAGATGTTTCTATGCATCAACCTCAACACACCAGACCGTATCACAATGAAATGCGACCCGGAATACGCACTGGAGCTGCGCGACCATTACAATGCCATTGAAGGCGCCTGGCACTTCAACAAGAAATATTGGAACCAGGTATTCCTCGACCGGGACGCAGACGATAAGCTGATAAAACAACTGATAGACCATTCCTACGAAGAAGTAATCAAGAAGTTCACTAAAAAGATGCGCAACGAATATGAAGCACTGCCCTGAAACGTTTCCCTATCCGCTGATTACACTGAACGAGACAGACTCCACCAACCGGCACATCAGCCAGTTATGCAACAGTTCGCAAGAACCCGTTGCCGAATTCACCACGGTAACAGCCGAATTCCAAAGTGCAGGAAAAGGCCAGCGCGGTAACACCTGGGAATCGGAAAGGGGAAAGAACCTGCTTTTCAGCCTCGTCCTCTACCCTACCTTTCTGGAAGCCCGCCGCCAGTTCATCTTATCGCAAATCGTTTCCCTCTCCATTAAGGAAGAATTAAGCCGGTGGTCAGACGAGATTACGATAAAATGGCCGAACGACATTTACTGGAAAGACAAAAAGATATGCGGCATATTGATAGAGAACGACCTTTCCGGCCATTTCATCGGACGCAGCATATCCGGTATCGGAATCAACATCAACCAGGATGAGTTTCACAGCGATGCTCCCAACCCGGTATCCCTAAAACAAATTACCGGCAAAGAGCACGACCGTTATGAAATACTGGCACACATCCTGCAACGCATACAAACTTATTATAACGGTCTGCAAACGGAAAAGCACAGTACCTACGCAGCTGAAATAGGCGCCCGCTACGCCCGTTCCCTTTTCCGCCGGAGGGGTTTTCATCCCTATGAAGACGCCGGAGGAAAATTCTCCGCCCGCCTGCTCCGGGTAGAACAAGACGGGCGGTTCGTGCTGGAAGACGAAAACGGGCAAGAGCGAGAGTACCTGTTCAAAGAAGTACAATACATCATCTGACCGGGCAATCCGGTAAAACAACATCACCGGCTGCAAAATAATATCTTATCAAGGAATAGAAAACATGAAGATAAGGCACAATAGTGCACCGCAACTCCGGACAAAAGTCCGGGCAACGGAATGCTTGCCATACGTTTAGAAGCCAGCATAGAGAACATAGAGAACAAAGAAAACAGAAAACAGAATACAGAATACAGAAAAAACAAAGAAGAGAGAGAAAACAAAGAAAAAGAAAAACAGGGACATTCAGTAAATAATATAAAATCAGCCAACTAATTCATACACAAAATATTGCGAATTAGCTGGCTTTTTTGTATCTTTAGGTATTCCCCCGCAAATAAGGTTTGAAGGCCAAAACGGGGGAAATTCCC
>NZ_KB894124.1 GCF_000374365.1 Bacteroides gallinarum DSM 18171 = JCM 13658 | reverse complement strand
CCCTCGTCTTTCAAAATCCACCGGCGACGGCGGATATTCAGGAAAAGATGCTTGCCACGGACGGGGAAGTCCTGAACCACCACAGGAGCGTAGAAGCCTTTGCTTTCCACTTTGACATTCGAATACTCACCGGGAAGCTCATTTTTCTCTTCCAGGTAAATCACGATTTCACTACTGCTTTCCTTTACATCGGAAATGTTGAAATAATCCAAGGTCCCTTCGGGAAGAAGGAGACGGTAACCGTTAGCTTCCATTATTACTGTGCTGTTGTTGCAGGCAAAGATAAGATTTTATCGGATATACTCCTCAGATTTTTACGTTGACCCGTTAACGGCTCTGATGTAAACCAAGATGTAAACCGGAAAGCCACTGCGTGCATGAAGCAACCGGAGCCTATTCATTCATCCCACGAAATCGAATAATCCGTCTCGCAGGATGAATTTATTCTTCCCATGAGACGGATTTATTTATCCCGTGAGATGAATCCATTCATCTCGCAAGACGATTTTCCCGGAAAGGCACGTTATTTCTTCACCAGGCAGATATTAACAGCATTCATCCCTCTCGGGCCGCGTTCAAGGTCGAACGTAACGGTATCGCCTTCCTTGATTTCCGTAACAACATTGTTTACATGAAAAAAGTATTTCTCGACCCCGGAAAAGTCTTTGATAAAACCGAACCCTCTGGACTCATTGAAGTACTCGACTCTTCCTTGTAGAATAACCGGAACTTCATCCTCCTTTTTGGGAGTGGAAATCATTATTTCTTCTATATTAATCTCTTGCTTCCCGGTATTTTCTTCGGGCGGCGTCGAGGTAATCATTCCATATTCGTCCACATAAGCAATCATATCGTCAAAACTGCTTTTATTGGATTTCCGTTCTTCTTTCCTTTTATTTTTTTCTTCCCGTTTGGCAAGTCTTTTCTTTTCATTCTCACGTTTTCCTGCTGTCATGGATTTTGCCATAGAATCTATATTTTATTAATTGTTATACTATATATCGAATAAATGATGAACCCGGATACACCCGCCTCAAATAGCATATTCGGCCTTGCTCAACTTCTTTCCCGTCAGTTTCTGGATGTCGCTGACCAGCTTACGTTCTTCCTCCGAACAAAAAGTAAGCGCCGTTCCCGAATTGCCGGCTCGCCCGGTACGCCCTATACGATGCACGTAGGTTTCGGGCACATCGGGGAGGTCGTAGTTGATGACCAATGGCAATTCATTGATATCGATGCCCCTGGCGGCAATATCGGTAGCTATCATTACACGTATCTTACCCGATTTGAAGTTTTCCAATGCAGACTGCCGCGCATTCTGGCTCTTATTGCCATGAATAGCCTGGCTGCCGATGCCCGCCTTACCCAGTACCCGGACTATCTTGTCCGCATTATGCTTGGTACGGGAGAAAACGAGTACCGATTGTCCTTCCACCTTCTGCAAAATGGAAATCAGCAACTTGCATTTCTCTTTCTTCTCCACAAAGTAAATAGCCTGCTCAATGGCATCCACCGTGGATGATTTGGGAGTTATGCTAATCCTTACCGGGCTCTTCAAAAGGGAATTTGTCAAAGCGATAATCGTATCGGGCATGGTAGCCGAGAAGAACAAGGTTTGCTTCTCCTTGGGAAGTTTGGGCAACAGACGTTTGATATCATGGATAAACCCCATGTCGAGCATACGGTCGGCCTCATCCAGAACGAAGTGCCGCACGTTATCCAGGCGGATATATCCCTGGTTCATCAAATCGAGCAGGCGCCCCGGAGTGGCGACCAATATGTCTATTCCTTTGTGCAGCATGGCTACCTGCGTACGTTGGTTGACTCCCCCGAAGATAACCCCATGACGTACTTGCGTATATTTGGCATAATCGTCTATGCACTCGCTAATCTGCAACGCCAGCTCACGGGTAGGGGTCAGTATCAGGGCTTTGATATTTTTGTTACGCTCCTTACCGGCTTGCAGGTGCTGGATGATAGGAATGGCAAACGCGGCGGTCTTTCCCGTTCCGGTCTGCGCGCAGCCCAATATATCTTTTCCTGCCAATGCCGCAGGGATTGCTTTTACTTGTATAGGGGTAGGAAGGGTATATCCTTTTTCGTCAATTGCTTTTAAAATCGGTTCGGTTATATTTAATTCTTTAAATGTCATAAATGTTGTTTTTGGGTGTGCCAAGCTAATAGCACAAGTATAATCTGAGCACGCTTCACTCAAGTGGCCCATACAAAAAGTCTGATAAATCTTTGTAGAATGAAAAGTGCAGGTGTGGAGCGGAACGCTTCCGCTAAAATCTAAAAGGCAGAAATTGTTTTGAAAAGCAGGAAACCGGAGTTTCCTGCTTTTTCCTGATATCAATATCTTCTGGAGTTGTTGTAACCGCCACGGCCTCTACCGCCGTTCGAAGGTCTTTCCTCACGAGGACGTGCAACGCTTACGGAAATGACTTTGTTGTCATACTCTACGCCATTCAACTCGTCGATAGCTTTTTGTCCTTCTGCGTCATTGCTCATTTCTATGAAAGCAAATCCTCTGGACCTGCCTGTTTCTCTGTCGAGGATTACTTTAGCTGAAGAAACTTCTCCAAACTCTGCAAATAAATTTGTTAAGTCGGCATCATTAACGCCATAACTTAAACCTGAAATGTAAATGTTCATTCTAAAAAATGTTATTAAAATAAATAATAAATTGGAGTGAGGAGGATAATTAAAGAAAAGGACTGCTTACTAATAATATATTAAAAGAAGAACTATACGATAATGATTCGTAACTCAAACTCTGGCGACAAAGGTAGTATAATAAACTTGATAAATACGTTTCTGCCCGTTTTTTTTCGGAAGAAAGACTATTATTATTGTTTATTAGTACAAAAAGGCTTCTAAAACGTCCGAATTCGCTATCGGCGTCTTTCTTACGGAGGAGCATGCAACGCTCTTTCCTTCCCGGTACGGATAAAAAATACTCCTGCCGGCATCGGCTTACAGCATTGTCCGGGCTATACCGGTTTATCACGGAAACCGCCCGTTTCATTCTTTCCGCCCGCAAGCAGACGGAAATGCCGCTATGCTAATACCGCAGGAGCCAAATAAGCATCCGTACCTTCCATACAGCGTACCGCTATGCTTTCAGCCGTATTACGAAACGGCTGCCTTTGCCCAGTTCGCTCCGGACTGTCAGCGTACCGCCATGAGCTTCTACAAAATCCTTGGAGATAGAAAGCCCCAGCCCGCTCCCCTGTACCTTTGTACCCGGTACACGGAAATAGCGGTCGAAGATGCTTTGATGATAACGCGGGTCGATACCCTTGCCGAAATCCTGTACATAAAGCTCTATAAAACCTTCTTCATGCTTCGCACCGATAATTACACGGCCGTTCTCCTTCGAGTAACGAATGGCATTGCTCAATAAGTTGGTAAGCACCCATGCTATTTTCTCGCTATCGACGAAAAGCTTCGGCATCTTCTCTTCCGGATATTCCACTTCAATCTGGATATTGAACTTATCGGCCTGTACCTGATTTGCCTTGATAGCATACTCTATCAGTTCGATAGGCTTCGTTATCTTGGGTATCATCTGCAACTTGCCGGCTTCTACCTGTGTCATATTGAGAAGTTCGCCCGTAATGCCCAGCAAGCGGTCGGCATTTTCCTTGATACTCTTGGATAACTGCTCCTGCTCCGTATTCAAAGCGCCGACACGGTTGTCCTCCAGAAGCTGCAAACTCATAAGAATAGCCGAGATAGGCGTTTTCAACTCGTGCGAAATCGTAGAGATAAAGGTAGTCTTTGCCGTATCCAGCTCTTTAAACTCCGTAATGTTTTTCAGCAGGATGACATCGCCCAGGTTATGCGGCTCGTCCGTAGTGGCATCCGTATTTATAATAGTAATGTAGGATGCCTGGAAATAGCTCTCCTTATTGTCGGCATAAATTTTCAAGGGCTCTTTCTTCTCGCCCGGATTGATAAGTTCACGCACCAACCGCCGGAGCAGGTCGTTCTTCAGCGACAGCTCCTCTGCCGAACGGCGGATAACATCCTCGCGTTTCAGGTTCAGCACGGTAAGCGCCTCTTTGTTGATGAAAAGAATTTCGTGCTCGCAGTTCAAGCCGATGATAGGCTCGTGGATACTGTTGACAATCGCTTCCAGGAACTTCTTGGCAGAGAGGATATCGTTCAGCGTGCTGGTGCGGTACTCCATGAGCCGCTCTGCCATGCTGTTGAAGCTATTGGCAACCTCCTGGAACTCTTCGTGCCCGCTCATGTCGAGACGCTTTTCATAGTTGTGATTGGCTATCTCGAGAATGCCTTGCATCAACTCCCGGATAGGCTTGTCTATGGAGCGGGGCAACCATACCAGCAATACGATACTGGCAAGAATACAGACGCCGCCCGTAACCGAAATCCATAACAAGGCGCGTTGCAGGCCGGGCATGGCGGCAGGGCTGTCAGGCTCGGTGGCCGTCAATATCTGGAGGTTCACGACAGAAAGGGCTACCAGCAGGATTATCATACCTGCGAGAACGCCCACGCTGAGTATCAATTTTGTACGAATGTTCATAACGCTCAAGGTATTAAAATTTATGCAAGTATAATCAAATCTATGTTTGCTTGCGTCAGTTCGTTCACGAATTTTCTATATTTCATCACCAAAAACAAAGATTGCGGCAAAGCAAACGAGGGACTGCCCATACAAACGGTGGTAATCTGCTTCTCTTTGCAAGCCGCAACAATGCTGCCCATAACATCTTTGGACTGTACCTGCATAACTTCGCCGCCCAGCTCGGTCACCAGTTTGAAATGGTTCAGCAGATGCCGCTGGTTGGCAAGTGCGATGCGGTCGGTGCTTTCGTTGGGAGTCTGTACATAAAGGGCTACGAATGAGGTATTATAGCGGGTTGCCAGCCTTGCCGCCTTGCGGATAATGCGGCGCGGCGTCTTTTCCTGACTGCTGATGCACGCCATGAACTTCTCATGCCGCACACCGACACTGGACACCAGCACTTCATTCTCCACCTTCTTCTCCACCCTCAGAGCTACCTCCTTCAAAGCCAGCTCACGCAGTTGCAGGATATTCTCCGTCTTGAAGAAGTTGTTCAAGGCAAGCGCCACCTTGTCCGGCTTGTATATCTTGCCAGCTTTCAGGCGGGCAATCAGTTCCTCCGCCGTCAGGTCGATATTCACCACCTCATCCGCCTCCTCCAGCACGCTGTCGGGGATACGCTCTTTCACTTCGATACCCGAGATGCCCTGTACCTCTTCATTGATACTTTCGATATGCTGTATATTGACGGCGGAAATAACATTGATACCCTCGTCCAGCAAATCCATGACATCCTGCCAGCGTTTCTCATTCCGGCTGCCTTCGACATTGGTATGCGCCAGCTCGTCTACAATTACGATTTCGGGATGTATCCGGATAATGGTATCCAAATCCATTTCTTCCAGTTCCTTGCCTTTATAAAATATCTTGCGACGGGGCACGACGGGCAATCCCTCCAGCATGGCGTCCGTACCGGCGCGTCCGTGCGTCTCGATATAGCCAATCTTCACATCCACCCCATTGTCCAGCAGGTCGTGGGCTTCCTGAAGCATGCGGTAAGACTTACCCACACCGGCAATCATACCGATATACACCTTGAACTTGCCACGGCGCGACCTTTTTATCAAATCGAGAAAATGTTGTACGCTCTCTTCTCTACTGCTCATAAATTCTTGATTAATACAAAATACGACTCTATTACGATAGCACAAAGGTACGAATTATCAGAATACACCTTGCAGTATCATGTGAAAAGGGAATAACCCGTAACAGCCCTCACGACTGCTACGGGTCCCTTCCAACATTAATTCATGAGTTAAAACTATACTCCTGGCTATCTTACGGACGCAGTGTGATACCGAATACCAGATAAGCGTCTTCGATAGCAGGGTTCCAGATAGCCTGCGTGAAGATAGGCAGGGAGAATTTATCCGTAATCCGAATTTCCTTAATGGCTTTCAAGGCAATGTTGGTAACGGCGAACTTGTTCAGACGACGGCTGTCGGTGTACACACTCGTTCCGTTGTTATTGTAGCCCTGTCCGTAAGGCAGCATACCCACCGTAGCATTCAGGTCTACGGACTTCACGCTGAACGGGTAGTTCAGCTCCACGTAAGAACTGAAGTTCTGCTTCACTTCGCCTTTGCTATTCACACGCTTATCGGAACCGGCGAACATCAGGTTCCACGCGATAGACAGCGGGAAGCTTTCGCAAGGCAATGTATATGCCAGTCCGGCTTCGAAATGGTGGTCGGTTTCGTGGCTCTCGAAGTTGAAGTACTTGCCTTCATTAGCCCACCAAAGGCTTGCGACAGAAAGCGTAGGACCCGCTTCGCCGAACTTGTAGGCAGCAGTCAGGTCGATTTCCTTGTTCTCTCCGCCGAAGTTGGTAGAGCCCCATGCGGTCAAAGTAAAATTACCGGCACTGAAACCGAGAGTCGGCTGGATATGAACGCCGCCGCCCTGGTTGAAACCACGCCAGATATAAGAGCTGACCAAGTCTGCCTGAGCAGTAAATTCCTGAGCCTGAGCTTTGCCCGTTCCAATAAAACATGCTGCAACAGCAGCTACAAAACCAAAAGTGATTGTTTTAATCGTTTTCATTTCTATCATATTCTTATTTAGTAAAGTAATTCTGTCCGATGCCCGGAACACCCGTTCCCGAACACCTCTTTCGTCAGGAAAAGGGCAGGAAGGACTATTCAGCTCCCCCTGTAACAGTAGTCTCGCACTACCTGAACAGAATAAATCCGTTCCTGCCCCATAACATGACAAACACAACTAAAAACTTATTGCTTCTTATCAGCTTCGTCCAAAGCCACATTCAGTTTCAGCACATTCACCCTTTCCGTACCGAACAGACCGAGCAAAGGCTTCTCGACAGCTTTGTCCACGAGCGCTTTCACATCCGCCTCGTTCATACCGCGTGCCTGGGCAACGCGCTTTACCTGTACATATGCTCCTGCAGAAGTAACATGAGGGTCCAGGCCGGAACCGCTCGCCGTAACCATATCGGCAGGAACCTCCGCACGGTTCAGGTAAGGATGATGTACGAGGAACGTATCGATGCGGGCTTCCACTTCCGTGAGGTACTCCTCGTTCGTAGGTCCTTTGTTGCTACCGCCCGATGCATCGGCCGTATAACCGCCGGCAGACGGACGTCCCCAGAAATAGATGTCCTGCGTAAACATCTGACCTACATTGGCAGCCCCCACTACCTTACCGTTCAAAGTAGCGACTTCAGCGTTACCTTTGTTGGGACCGGCAAACTGCGCGAATATCCATAAGACAAGGATATAAAATACAGAGAAGAACACGCAGAAAGCGATTGTTATCTTAAATGATTTCCAAAGAGTTTTCATTTTTCTATTTCCTTCAATTAAAAGAATAAACTAACTATCATATCTATTAACTTAATACCTACGAACGGAGCGATGACACCACCTACGCCATAAATCAGCAGGTTGCGGCGGAGCAGTGCGCTCGCACCTATCGGCTTGTACTGAACACCCTTCAAAGCCAACGGAATCAGGATAGGAATGATGATAGCGTTGAAGATAATGGCCGAAAGAATAGCCGTTTCAGGACTGTGCAGCCCCATGATGTTCAGCGGCGCCAACTGCGGGATAGCCACCATGAACAAGGCGGGAATGATAGCGAAATACTTAGCCACATCATTGGCAATGGAGAAAGTAGTCAGCGTACCGCGCGTCATAAGCAACTGCTTACCGATTTCTACGATTTCAATCAGCTTGGTCGGGTCGTTGTCGAGGTCTACCATATTACCGGCTTCCTTGGCAGCCTGCGTACCGCTGTTCATCGCAACACCCACATTTGCCTGTGCCAGAGCGGGAGCGTCGTTCGTTCCGTCGCCCATCATGGCAACCAGCTTTCCTGCCTGCTGCTCCTTCTTGATATACTCCATTTTGTCCTCGGGCTTAGCCTCGGCAATGAAGTCGTCCACACCGGCCTTTTCAGCGATATATTTGGCTGTCAGCGGGTTGTCGCCCGTTACCATTACAGTCTTTACACCCATTTTGCGCAAACGTTCGAAACGCTCCTGGATGCCCGGCTTAATGATATCCTGCAACTCGATAACACCCGTTACCTTCTGGTTTACACATACCACCAGCGGAGTACCGCCATTGCCGGAAATAACGGCGATAGTTTCTTCGACCTCTTTCGGGAATTTGTTTCCGGCAGCCTCCACAATCCTGCGGATAGCGTCGAACGCACCCTTACGAATCTGAGTGCCGTCCTGCAAGTCTACACCCGAGCACTTCGTTTCAGCGGTGAACTTTATCATATGGGCACCGGTCGTATTGAGGTCGCGCATACGGTGTCCGTTTTCACGTCCCAGCTCGATAATCGACTTACCCTCCGGAGTTTCATCGGAAAGGGAGGACATGAGGCAAGCCTCTACGAACACATTCTCATCGACACCCGGAGCCGGATGAAACTTCGTAGCCTTACGGTTACCGATTGTAATAGTACCGGTCTTGTCCAGCAGCAGGGTATCTATGTCGCCGGCAGTTTCAACCGCCTTACCCGATTTGGTGATTACGTTGGCACGGAGCGCACGGTCCATACCGGCAATACCGATTGCCGAAAGCAGGCCGCCGATTGTCGTCGGAATCAGGCAGACGAACAAAGAGATGATAGCCGCAATGGAGATATAAGTTCCCGGGTGGTCGATGTTCGTATAGTCTGCCATAGGAATCAAAGTAACGCACACGATGACGAACACCAAAGTAAAGCCGGCCAAAAGGATAGTCAGGGCTATTTCGTTCGGAGTCTTTTGGCGGGTAGCCCCTTCTACCAGAGCAATCATCTTGTCGAGGAAGCTTTCGCCCGGCTGTTGGGTTACCAGTACCTTAATCTTATCCGAAAGCACTTTCGTACCGCCGGTTACAGAGCTCTTGTCGCCGCCGGCCTCGCGGATAACCGGAGCCGACTCACCGGTAATGGCACTCTCGTCGATAGAAGCCAGACCCTCGACGATTTCGCCGTCGGCAGGAATCGTATCGCCTGCCTCGCAGATAAAATAATCTCCCTTTTTCAGGCGCGCACTGCTAATGGTACGTACCTTTCCGTCCACCACTACTTTGGCAGGAGTCTCTTCGCGGGTCTTGCGCAAGCTGTCTGCCTGAGCCTTACCGCGAGCCTCGGCAATGGCCTCGGCAAAATTAGCGAACAACAAGGTTACGAACAATATCACGAAAACAAGGAAGTTGTAACCGAATGTTCCATATTCCGCAGTTCCCAGCGAGAGGATGCAAACCACCAGCATCACCAGGGTCACAATCTCTACCGTGAACATAATCGGATTCTTTATCATCATCCGCGGATTCAACTTCACGAATGACTGCTTCAAGCTTTCCATTACTTGCTCCTTTTGAAACAAAGAAGCTGATTTATTATCTTTCATATCTTTCTTATTCTACTACTTACAGACTAAAATGTTCAGCAATCGTACTCAACGCATGTGCCGGGAAGAATGACAACGCAGCCACGATAAAGATTACAGCGAAAGTCATCACACCGAATGTCACCGTATCCGTCTTCAGCGTACCGGCACTCTCCGGAATAAATTTCTTGCCGGCCAGCAAACCTGCAATAGCCACCTGTCCTACAATCGGCAAGAAACGTCCGAGAATCAGCGTCCAGCCGGTAGTATAGTTCCAGAAGTAAGTATTGTCGCCCAATCCTTCGAAACCGGAACCGTTGTTGGCGGCAGCCGAAGTGTACTCATACAACTGTTCGCTCAAGCCGTGGAAGCTGGGGTTGTTCAGCCAGCCGCCCTCGCTCTCGACGAACTCCGGCCAGTGGGCAAACAGGAAGCAGGACAAAGCAACGCCGCCCAAAATGATAAGCGGGTGCAGCAGTGCCACGATAGTGGCGATTTTCATTTCGCGCGCCTCTACCTTCTTGCCTAAGAACTCGGGCGTACGTCCTACCATTAATCCGCTGATGAACACAGCAATGATAATGAATGTATAATAGTTGAGGAAGCCTACGCCTACACCGCCGAACCACGTATTGATTTGCATGTTCAGCATTTCCATCATACCGGAAAGCGGCATGGTAGAGTCGTGCATACCATTTACAGAACCGTTGGAAGTAACCGTCGTTACAATACTCCACAAAGCGGTAGCAGCAGAACCCAGGCGCACCTCCTTGCCTTCCATGGCTCCGTTGTCCTGGGCAATGCCCATTTCGTCTATGCGCGGATTACCGCCCATTTCCTGCGAAACATTGATACAGACCCCGACAAGGAAAGCAAACAGCATGACACCGTATACCGTATAGGCAAATTTCTTACGCTTGGTGTAAAAGCCCAGTGCGATTACCATTGCCATTGGAATTATCAGGATAGACCAGCATTCTGCAATATCGGTCAGGTAAGTGGGGTTTTCCAGCGGATGCGAAGAGTTACAGCCGAAGTAACCGCCACCGTTCGTACCCAACTGCTTGATAGGCACGATAGCCGCCGTAGGTCCCTGGGAAACCATTTGGGTTTCGCCTTCCAGTGTCTGCACTTCCATTTTGCCGTCGAATCCCATTGGAGTACCCTCTACGATAAGGATGAAGCCTACAATCAGCGAAAGCGGGAACAGCACACGCGTACAGCTCAGTACCAGGAAATTCCAGAAGTTACCGATAGTCTTCGTGCTTTTGGCAGCCATACCTTTCATAACGCCCGCCATGGCAGCCATACCCGTTGCAGCGGTAATGAACTGGAAAAGCATGATAACGAACAATTGTGTGAAATAAGTCAGCCCGCTTTCTCCGGAATAGTGCTGCAAGTTACAGTTCACCATAAAGCTGATACACGTATTGAACGCCAAATCCGGCGTCTGGTTGGCATTGCCGTCCGGATTCAGGGGCAACCACTGTTGCGTACAAAGCAACACCATACCCCATACGAACCAGAAAGCGTTCAGAATCAAGAGGGCTTTCAGGAACTGCTTCCAGTTCATCTCCTCATTCGGGTTGATACCGGCTACTTTAAATATCAATCTCTCGACCGGCTTCATGAAGTCCGACCAAGTTTTCTCTCCTCTATAAACCTTAGCAATATATTTTCCCAGCGGGTAAGATATTACAATCAGCAGGAGAATCTGTAAGGCTACGCCTAAAATTTCTGTATTCATTTCCTTTTAATAGATTAGAACTTCTCGGGTCTTACCAGCACATAAACCAGATACCCGAATACTACAATACCCAATACAAATAAAGCTGTGTACATAATCTCTCTCGTTTTTAAATCTTTTCAAACCAATCCACGCATTTCCAGAACAGCCAGAAAGCAAACAATCCGCTCAACAGGCAGAAAATAAATGAAATCGTTATTCCCATGTTTTTACTTTGTTAAATTAATATTTTCGTTTTACCGGCTCCCCTAATGCCAAATGCGTGCCAAGAGACAAGGCAAGATGATAAAATACTGGTTTATAAGGAGATGAAATAATACAGGGAGTTGCAGGAAAAGAAAACACCCTTCCAAAATGAAAGGGTGCTTATCAAAATAGAAAAGGATTATCGTACAATCCAAGGTTCGTCCGGCGGAACCTTCCGTTTCCCGGCAGGGAAATCGGAGTGCCAAAGGGTGGAACAAACTGTTTCAAGGCAGGAAACAGTTTGTTTCGCATAGGAAAACACTTTGTTTCACCGTGGAGAACAGTTTGTTTCAATAGGTTGAAACACTTTGTTCTCCCCCTTTGAAACACTTTGTTCTATCGCATGTGAACAAAGTGTTTTTATATGGTGAAACAGTTTGTTTCAAGGCACGGAACAGTCTGTTCCACGGCAGGAAACAATCTGTTCCGTGCCGGGAGAACTTCCGGGAGGCTATGGAAGAAGGCGGATTATATCCCGTACTCCTCGATTTTGCGGTAGAGTGTGGTCAAGCCGATTTTGAGAAGACGGGCGGCCTCCGTCTTGTTACCTTTGGTATATTCCAGCACGCGGGCAATGTGGCGCCGCTCCATGGCCGAAAGCTCAAAGCTGTCGGGGCTGGTTTCGTTGGACTGCTCGTAATGCGTATTCTGGATATCGAGCGGCAGGTCGTCAACATCCAGGCGCTCGCCTTCGCATACAATCAGGCTGCGCTCTATCACGTTGCGCAGTTCCCGTATATTGCCTTTCCAGGGTTGTTGTTCCAGAGCTTCGAGAAAGGCAGGCGTTATTTCTGCAACGGGGCGTGCCAACCGGCCGGAGAAGTTCTTAACAAAGGCTTTTGCCAGCAGGCGCACATCGCCTGCCCGCTCGCGTAGGGGCGGCAGATGTATCTGGAATACGGAAAGCCGGTAGAACAAATCTTCGCGGAACCGTCCTGCGGCAATCTCTTCCGGCAGGTTACGGTTGGTGGCGGCAATGATGCGCACATTTACACGGGTAGGCTTGGTGTCGCCAATCTTTATATATTCGCCCGTTTCGAGGATACGCAGGAGCTTGGCTTGCAGCTCGAATGCCATTTCGCCGATTTCATCCAAAAAAATCGTACCGTTGTTGGCCTCCTCGAACAGCCCTTTCTTATCCTTCAACGCTCCCGTAAACGAACCGGCTTTATGGCCGAACATCTCGCTCTCCAGCAGCTCCTTGCTGAAAGAAGAGCAGTTGACGGCAACAAAATTCTGCTTGGCACGCTTACTATTATAATGTATGGCTTGGGCAAAAACTTCCTTACCGGTACCCGTTTCACCCGTCAGCAATACGGGCACATCCGTTCCCGAAACTTTCTGCGCCAGCGACACGGCGTCTTTCAGGGCTTTCGAATCGCCCAGTATGGAACTGAACGAATACGCCTGCACCGCCTTCTTTTCCTGCTTCTCCTGGCGGGCGTTGGTGCGCGCCTTCTCCGCCGCACGGCTTACAAGCGGTATAATCTTGTTGTTATCGTCACCTTTGGTAATATAGTCGAAAGCGCCGTTCTTAATGGCCTGCACCCCGTCCGGGATATTACCGTGCGCCGTCAGCAAAATGACTTCCGCATCAGGGGATGTTTTCTTAATGGACGAAACAAGGTCTACCCCATTCCCGTCGGGAAGGAATACATCGCACAAGACAACATCCGGCTTTTGAAGCTCCAACTGCTTCAAGGCAGCCCTGCAATCACCGGCCTGGCATACTTCATATCCTTCCAACTCCAACATACGCGACAGAAGGGTACGAATCTGTACTTCATCGTCAACGACTAAAATCTTGCTCATATCTTCTTGCCTATTTTAAAGTAATAAATGGTAAGAACAGGGGTGTGCAAATATAAGTGTTTTCCGGCAAACGAACGGCACGTCTTTTGAACTTTTATAAGCGAAGGGGATGTGCACGCACATCGCAGGAAAGCAGAAAAGCGCCCTGCAATATATCCCAGAGGGATATTTTAAGAGAACAGAAGGACTTGCCCTCCCTTCCATTTTGAAAATGAGCCTCCTAAAACGAAAAGGCGGACGGAGGCTCCGCAAACAACTGAAAAAGGAATAACTAAAAAAGAATTAAAAATGAAAGTTTTTAAATTCGGCGGCACTTCCGTCGGTACAGTAGAGAGAATGAAGCATGTAGCGGAACTTATTTCAGACCCTGCATCCAAAATCGTAGTGCTGTCTGCAACGGCAGGCACTACCAACCACTTGGAAGAAATCGCAGCCGATATGTTCGGCCGCGACACGGAACAGGCACACGAGAAGATAGCCCGGCTGGAGCTCCAGTTCATAGACTTTGCCAACGAACTGCTGACGGACGACTCCATAAAGCGGGAAGCGATAGACTATATCCTCGACCGCTTCCAACGGCTCTGGCAGTTTATCAGCGATGAGTTTACCTCGGTAGAGGAAAAAGAGGTGCTGGCGCAGGGGGAACTTATCAGCACAGCCTTGCTGCACTTCTACCTGCGGGAGCGGAAGATTCCCAACATACTGCTCTCCGCCTTCGACTTCATGCGTACCGGCCTGGAGGGAGAACCAGACCTGAGATATATCGAGGAGAAGCTGCAAGCGCAACTTGCCCAGTACCCCGGTATCAATCTTTTCATTACCCAGGGGTATATCTGCAAAAACGCCTATAACGAAACGGACAACCTGAAACGGGGCGGCAGCGATTACACCGCCTCGCTTATCGGCGCTGCTATCCGTGCGGAGGAGATACAGATATGGACGGACATCGACGGTATGCATAACAACGACCCGCGCGAGGTATCGGGCACGCATTCCGTAAAGCATCTCAGCTTCAACGAGGCCGAGCAACTGGCTTTCTACGGGGCTAAGATATTGCATCCGTTCTGTATTGCACCGGCACGCAAGCGCAACATTCCGGTACGGTTGCTCAACTCGATGAACCCTGCGGCGGAAGGTACGTTGATTTCGGACTTGCAGGACGATAATATCATCAAGGCCATAGCAGCCAAAGACAACATCTTCTACGTGAAGTTCGAATCGAATCATAGTTTGTGTCCTTACCAGTTTATCAGCAGGATTTTCGATACGTTCGCCAAGTACCGGACTCCGCTTTGCCTGTTGGTTTCGTCCAACCAGGATGTATCCGTAGCCATAGACAACAGCGAGCGTTTATGCAAAATTCTTTCCGAGCTAGAGCCGTATGCAAGAATTCTGACGGAAGACCGCATGTCCATTGTATCCGTAGTGGGGAATATGCGGTGGCAGTATGCCGGTGTGGAAGCCCAGATTATAGAGGCGCTGGCAGATATTCCGCTGCGTATGATTTCATACGGAAGCAACGACAGCGATGTGGCATTCGTCATTAAGACGGAAGACAAGAAAAAGGCTTTGCAGGCACTCAACAATAAGCTTTTTGAACCGGCAGCGGACAAGGTTGCAAGATAACCGCATCCCGGCGTATAAAACGGAGGGGCTATACCGGAACGGATACTTGCCGGTATCTTATTCCGATATAGCCTCAACCTGAAAACAACGTACCTATTTTTTACGGGAAGCGTTCTATCATTTCCATGCACATGCGCCCATTATGATAGGGGCATTTCCAGAAACCTGCCTTATCATCGGCAGTGTTTACCGTTCCGTCGGCACGGACGCTCCAATGCCATTCTCCGCTTTTATAATCTATCAGGTGTTTCTTGATGTATTCCCAGCAGCGGAATGCTTTCTGTAAAGCAACTTCGTCATCGAAATGCTGGTAGAGGTTGATGTGCCCCACCACGTTCTCTGCCTGCACCCACCAATGGCAGTCCGTATCTGTTTTGCCTTTGCCGGGAAAGGTTTCGTAAATCATGCTGCCTTCGGTTGTAAGTCCTTCATCGGCTGCGGCTGCAATGTATTCTACCAGAGGCTCTACTTTCTCCAATAGCGCTTTGTCTCCCAAGACCAAGGCTGCCTCGTGAAGCAGCCACGAGGCTTCAATATCGTGTCCATAGGATACGATGCGGTATTTGCTTACCCAGTCGTCATCGAAAAAGAGTTCCAGATGTCCGGTTTGCTGGTTCAATATCTTATCGGTGAAAAGTGTTACCAGGTTGCGGAGTTGCTTCTCGAGGGCGGCGTCTTTCCATACCCGGTACAGGTTGGTGTAGGGTTCCAGGATGTGTAAATGGGTGTTCATGGTCTTGCGCTCATTCTCGTCTTTGGCACTCAGGCGCATATCGGCGATTTCGCTCCAATCGCAAGCCAGCGCTTCGCAATAGCCGTTCTTCACAGAATCGAAACTGTGCCGTTCGATGTCCCCGAACAAACGGACAGCATATGTAAGTGCTTCTTCATCGCCGGTGGCGCGGTGGTACTCGCTCAGGCCGTAAATGGCAAAGCCCAGGGCGTAAATCTGTTTCTTGGTGTCCGAGGGAGTACCTGTATAATCGAGCGACCAGTATATTCCGCCATGCTCTTTGTCGTAGAACCGGTCGATAATGACACGTTTGGCACGGGTAGCCGTTTCCAGATACTCCGGCTTCCCCAGCAGGCGGTATGCCGACGAGAAAGTCCACAATATGCGGGCATTGAGCACAGCGCCTTTCACTGCCTGCGGGTTCAGTTCATCTGTTCCGGTGATACGGCCGTAGAAGCCGCCGTTCACCGGGTCGGTCATCTTGTCCTTCCAGAACGAAAGGATGTTATCTTCGAGCACGGCACGCATTTCCTGCCGCATCCGGCTCAGTATATCCATGCATATCATTTTCTTACAGTTGTCTTTTGTGTTCCAATCGGGCTGTTATATCTTTCATTTTCTTTTCGGTAAGCGGATACATACTGATGAAGATTACACTGAGTATCGTACCTGCCGCCGGCAGGAAGCTCAGGAACATCTTGATGCCACTGATTGCTTCTTCGCTCTGTACCATGTTTGCCCGGAAACCGAAGAAGCCGAGCAACCAGCCGGTTACGGCAGTCCCGATAGCCCAGCCGAACTTCTGGCTCATGGAGGAGGAGGAAAATATCAGTCCCGTGGCACGGTTGCCGGTTCTGAGTTCCGAATAGTCGGCGCAATCGGCATACATAGACCAAAGCAGCGGGAAGATACTGCCTGCACAGATACTAATCAGTACCTGGAATACGAACATCCACACCAGGTCTGCCTTATCGAACCAATAGAAGATGATGCTAAGTACCGTAGCGATAATCATTGCCCACATATAGGTATTACGCTTCCCGATGCGGTTGCTGACCGGAGCGGCGGCTATCACTCCTATTATATTGGCTGCCTGCCCCAAAGCGAGGTAGAACCCGCTCAGCACGAACGGCATGCCGAAGAAGGAAACGGCGGCGTAGTCTTCTTCTACCACAAAGTACTTAAAGTAATAAACGGTAGCGCCGTCGCGAATGGAGTTGAAGACCAAAGCCGCCACACCTGCACCCAACAGAATCCACCAGGGTTTGTTGCCCAGCAAATCTTTCAGGTCTTCTTTCAACGGGTTCTGTGTTTCCCTGATTGGCTTTACCCGCTCTTTGGTCCAGGCAAAGCAGCCGAAGAACAAGACGATGCACAGTATGGCTATAACGGCGACTGCCATAGTCCACCCGGTTTGCTGGTCGCCCAGCTCCTTACTGTTGCCGCTAAAAAAGTTCACTAACGGCATAAACAGCAGCAGGGCTATGAAGCTGCCGATGTAGGCAAAGGTCATTCTGTATGTAGAGAGTGTGTTGCGTTCTTTAGGGTTAGGGCTCATCACGCCTAATAGGGAAGCGTAAGGTACGTTGATAGCAGAATATATCATCATCATCGACGAATAGGTGACATAGGCATAAACCAGTTTACCGCCCGGGCTCCAGTCCGGGGTGACAAAGGTCAGAATGCCGATGATACCGAACGGAACGGCAAGCCACAAAAGATAGGGACGGAACTTGCCCCAGCGGGAGTGCGTGCGGTCGGCAACTACTCCCACAACCGGGTCGAAGGCGGAGTCCCATATCCTCGTTATCAGGAACATGGTTCCTACCGCGGCAGCCGGCAAGCCGAACACATCCGTATAGAATATCATCAGATAGGCGCCGAACAGTTTCCAGAACATGGATGATGCCATGTCGCCCAAACCGTAGCCTATTTTCTCTGTAAGTTTTATCATACTATGTCTATTTTAAAACGGGATTCCGTTTCAGCAGTTCCAGGTTCTTGTCTATCTGTCTCTTCAATGTGTCCACCGAAGCGGAAGAGCTCAAGCCGTCGGCAGGGGTGTTCATGCAATAATCCACCAGTTTGTCAATGGTAGAAGTGGCTACATGCATCCGGGTATCAGAAGAAGCGTAATAGATGAATACCGTTCCGTCGTCGTCGGCAATCCAGCCGTTGGAGAAGAGTACGTTACTCACATCGCCGATGCGTTCTTCGGCTTCGGGCGCCATGAAGTAACCTCCGGGGGCGGCTATGAGCCTGGTAGGGTCGTCGAGGGCGGTCATATACATATAGAGTACGTAGCGCAATCCGGCAGCGCAGGCGCGTACGCCATGTGCCAGGTGCAGCCACCCTTCAGGGGTCTTGATTGGATGCGGCCCTTCGCCGTTTTTCACTTCCTTGATAGTGTGGTAATAGCGCTGGTCGATGATTTTTTCCTCTTTTACTTCTGCATGTGTTATATCGTCTACCAATGCCCAGCCAATGCCTCCACCGCTTCCGGTATCGATAAAGCCGTCCTGCGGACGTGTATAAAGGGCATATTTGCCGTCCACGAATTCGGGATGTAGCACGACATTGCGCTGTTGGCTCTTGGTTTTCAAATCCGGCAGGCGTTCCCAAGTCTTTAAGTCTTTGGTACGGGCAATGGCTGCCGTAGCTGTAGCCGAGGATAAATCGCCCGCAGGAGCTGTGTCGTCATGGCGCTCGGCACAGAAAATACCATATATCCAACCGTCTTCATGGGCTGTGAGGCGCATATCGTAGATATTGGTTGCCGGCACAATGTCTTCGGGCATCGTTATCGGATAGTCCCAAAAGCGGAAATTGTCGATACCGTTCGGGCTTTCGGCTATAGCAAAGAATGATTTACGGTCGGCGCCTTCCACACGGACTGCCAGCAAGTATTTCCCCTGCCACTTTATAGCTCCCGAATTCATTGTGGAATTTATGCCGATGCGTTCCATTAAATGGGGATTGGTCTTTTCATTCAAATCGTACCGCCAGAATATAGGGGTATGAGCAGCCGTTATTACGGGGTATTTGTAACGGGTGAAGATGTTGTTGCCTGTCTCTTGGGGGATATTGGTTCTGGTTATCAACTCCTCCGCATCTACCAGCAATTTTTCCAATTTAGATTGAAACTGATTCATAAAAACGTCTTTATTATCTTAACTTAAACAATAATTCACTGATAAATATTAATAAGTTCATCCAAAAACAGTATATCAGAAAATTCTTTAAATTCCACAAAATTTGGACAAGCAGGATGGCCTGGATAAGGAGCGTAGTAATGTTTTGGCATATCATAAGCATTCCGCCATACCAATACATACGCAGGATGTGTTGACTTTATAGCTTTATAAAGCACATTAGTAAACCAATCATCCATTGTTAATTCGCATAACCCTGTTTCGCTAAAGACAAAAGGTTTATGTCTAATCTCACACTCTGCTTTCATAAATTCCAATGCATTTTCAACAACTTCGATGTATTCATCGGCTTTTTCACTTCCATCACGATGATATAAATCAAGTCCCCAGATATCTACCCATTCATCCCCTGGATATCTATCTAAATACTCTTCTAAAGAATTAACCCTATCAGGGGAGTAAATATATAATAAGTTATGTACTTGTTTTTCGTCTCTTAAATAAGAAACAGTATATCTCCACAAGGATTTATAATCTTCTGCCGTACAATTATCATGTCCCCACCAAAACCAACTACCGGTATGTTCATGGAAAGGTCGGAACAATACCGGAATTAATTCATTATTACTATTTCTCAAGCTCAACATAAAATCAGCAAGTTCATCCAACCAGTTTCTATACTTAACGCCAACTTCATCATCGTTCAAAATTGCATGCACAGTTCCCACAGTCTTGTTCCAAGCACTTTCGTTATTCCATGGATTACGTAAATGCCAACTTATCGTATTAATTCCTCCCTTTGAATATACATATTGAATACCTTCTCTAATCTTATTAAAAGAGATAGAATCCAAACTAACAGAATCTCCTAATTCAAGATGTCCTAACTCCCAACCATAAACAGCCGGAGCAGCACCACAAACATCCTTTATATCAGATTTACCAGTAATATACATCCAGCCATGCCCATAGACGCCAGCATCTTGATGACCAAACATAGTTGCCTTTCCTGACATTGCCTGCAAATGCTCATACATATGTTTTCCTGAAATAACCAATTTATCATCAACCGTACATGCCTCGGAAAGTTGCTGTTTATGCGAACATGACATGCATATCAATATTATACATAACTCAATAATATAAACTCTCATCACTCTATTTTTATCAATTTATACCCAACATATTGTTTGCCGTCAACGTCTGTAGCAACTACAGTTAGACGATGTACCCCACTACCTAAATCCGGTAAAGACAACTTCCACAAGTGCCGTGTTTCCTCAACCTTGGGCTGCCAATTATCATAATTATATCTTTGCTTATATGTTGATAAGATAAAAGGATCACGTTCTTTCACATTCTCCATCATCAATTCACGTCCATCCTCCAATATAACTTTAACTATGGCACTAGCAGTTGCGGAGAAAACATTGGTATATAGTAATTCTTTATTTTCATCATATACTATTCTCATCTGAAAGTCAACACGATGATTGGCAGGAATAAAATCATAAGAATATTTATTACCTATAAAAGAAAACTTAAAATAACCATTCGGAGAGCCATCCGTACATGTAGAAACAGGTAAGCCACGCTCATCCATCGGGCCACACCACCAGCCACCACAAGCTGCTCCTACTGTTATATTCTGAAAAGTCTGAGGATATTTCCATTCTGTTTTAGCATCAAAAAAATAGTTTTCTATTGTATGCAAATGACCGGACAGAGCTAATATATGATTATGTTGCTCCAACAAAGAAAATATACGTCGTATTTCCGCGGGATAAGTATAACGTTCTAATAATGGAATATGCATACATAATACTACCAATTGTTCTTTTTGAAGTAAACTGAGGTCTTTTTTCAACCATTCATATTGTATATCGGAAATACCACCAAAATAATCTCCTTGCCTATTATTATTCATATCCCATCCTTTATACAATATATTATTAAGTACAACAAAATGTACATCACCTTCATTAAAGGTGTAATAATCAGGTCCCCACCACTGCTGAAAGACATCTGCCTCTTGATCTGCTGAAGCAACTCTATAATTTACGTCATGATTTCCCAAAACCGGGAATACAGCATATGGCAGTGTATTAACAATATTCTTTGCAGCTGCATACATAGTTAAGTCATTATCAGCAATATCACCCAAAATTATTGAGAACTCAGGGTTATAGTTTAACATCTCCGTTACAATATCTTCCTGAAATGCATATAAAGTCTGTTCTATTCTCATTTGCGGATCTCCAACCACCAAAATTTCAAAAGTATCTTTCTTCTGTTTTGGGATAAGAGCAAAGTTCTTTACTGTTTCATTTATAGGGCAATAATAATCTTTCACACTATAAGTAGCAGGTTTAACGACATAAACCAATTTATTTTCGAGTTTCTCTATTTCATAAAATCCATTGTTATCTGATTGAACAAAATCACGTTGGTTAGAAATCCACACCCCTGGAATTCCAGCCTCACCATTATCTAACTTTCCATTATTATTTGTATCAACAAACACATAGCCTTCTACTTTTTCTGCATGAGCAGCCGTAGTTATCCACAATAATGCAATTATTATACCAATCAACTTCATATTATAATATTATTAAAGGTCAATCATAAGGTGGGGAATTCTCCCCACCTTACAACAATTATTTATTATCAAGCGGTGTGGCCGTTAATACAACATAATCTATATTGAGTTCATATTTTCCTTGAACATTTCCGGTTTTGAACTCTACTGTTAAATCGAAAGGTGACATCAAATCAAGTTCTGTAGCCTCACCACTCCATAATTCCATAGCTTTAGGATCAATTTGATAAGAGCGCCACTCCCAACTTCCATGTGTAGAGGCAAATTTATAATCATCACCATATACATTTTCACCTTTAAAATGCTTACCTAATTCACTATTGTTTTGCAAAAAAATCAATTGTGCATATCCTTCTGCACCATCTACACCTGTATTCACTAGAAAGTTTATATAAAAAGAATTCGCATATTTTTCTGCGCTAATATTTTCCTTTGTTATTTTACCCAGACTGGCCCACTTTTCAACATTAGCCGACTTTATAGTAAGATAACTATTCCCTTCTCCAGCAGTCGCTACGCCAGTTCCGTTATTTAAAGTTCCGCTTCCATCAACAATAGTAGGTTTAGTACTAAAATCCCAAAGTACAGTTGGTAGTAATGGACCGTCTGTTATCATAACTTGGTCTATATTCACCTCAAAAGCTTCAGAATTATTATTCCCGACATTTGCTCCTCGTATCAGTAAATCTATTGATTCTACTATTCCGCTCACATCAAATCCCATTGCAGCAAGATCATACGATCTCCATTCCCAGCCATTAGTCGTGAACTTGTAATCATCACTATATTCACCACTTTGTCCTGTAAAATGCTTATCACTACCTTCTCCATTAACAGTCAATTTAGGATTAAAATAACCTTGCTTACCATTAGTATTTACCAAGAAAGTAATATGAGGCTTAGTAAAACCACTCAAGTCAAATCCCCTGCCTTCATTATTACATATTAATTCTTGATAAACCCCATTCCAAGCATTGCCTAAAGGAGCTTTTACTGTATAATAACTGCCAAATGTTCCAGTTATTCCACTCAAATTCATTCCAGCCTCATAGGTAGCTCCATCACCTGAAGGATTACCCTCAACAATTGTTGGAATAATATTATCAAAATCACAAAGCCAAATAGAAGAAGAAGGAATAAAAACATCACTGGGTTCCACTACTTCAATACTATTAGATACCAAAACCTGATTAGTATGGGTTTTTATTGTAATGACAGCCGTAGCATCTAATGAAATGTCTTTTAAAGAATATGTTACTTTTTGTGGAGTAGCATTCCCTACACGCTCTACATCTGTATCATTAATTTGAACTCTAGTAATCAAATCTACATTCTTACCCTGAATAGAGAATGTCTTGCCTTTTTCTAATTTGGAAGGCCATGAAGTTATTTCCACATCATAATAAAGTGGAGTAAAATATTGAGATGACTCAAATTCTTTTTTAAATTTATTTACTATAGATATTTTATTTCTTTCTGCAGAACGATCAATTTTTATCTTTAAACTATTTTCCAAAACTTCTAATATTTCGCAAGAAATATTTCCTAAAAATACAGACGTGACATCATCCAAATTTTCTCCTGTCAAAATTACTTCTCCATCAATGTATTCAGTTATAGGTTTTATATCTGTAATTATTGATACTGGTAAATTCAAATCATAGTTCTCACCGAACTCCTTATCATCACATCCTGCTAAAAAACAAATGGATAATAATGTATTTATTATAATTCGATTATATTTCATAATTATCTCTTTTATTTTTATTAATATGGATTCTGTTCCAATCCCCAACTTTGAACCTCTGACACGGGTATAGGTAACACTGGAATATAAATTCCATCTTTACCTTGAATACAGTGTCGCAAGCAGTTTTCTCTATAATTAGGATAACGCGGTTCGTCATCACCTGTATTATTCAATCGGTCTGTATCTTTTACCTTACTCGTTACATCCAAAAATCTACCTGTACGTATTAAGTCCCATCCTCTCAAGTTTTCCATTGCCAACTCCAATCTTCTCTCATGCCAAATTGCATGTAACAATTCTTCTCCGGTAGAAGTAACATCTGGTATATTAGGAACATTAACTAGAGAAGGATAACCTGTTGGATCCCCTTCGTTAAAACCACGACATAATGTGCTTTGACGAGCACGTGCTCTAATATAATTTACATATTCGCGAGCTTCTTCCTCTTTATTTAGGTAAAAGCAAGCTTCTGCATGCATTAAATAAATTTCAGCATAACGCATTAACAAAACATTTCGATTACTAGACTTTGAAATATTGGGCTTTTCCGCTAAAGCTGCTTTCCGGTTAAAATAATTCGTACTTTGTTGAGTACGATCATATTTTAACTTTGCTCCATATAAAATACCAGAATTGTACCCTATACCATAAACAGTACATGATAATCTAGGATCTGTTGGGTCGAATGCTTGAACTAAATTTTCCGTAGGATTATTAAAACCATAGCCACTGTTTGCTCCTTTATTTT
This sequence comes from Bacteroides gallinarum DSM 18171 = JCM 13658, assembly GCF_000374365.1. Taxonomy (GTDB): domain Bacteria; phylum Bacteroidota; class Bacteroidia; order Bacteroidales; family Bacteroidaceae; genus Bacteroides; species Bacteroides gallinarum. Next base: position 94,697 of record NZ_KB894124.1, on the reverse strand, counting down.
CAACACGATTCGCTTGAAAATAATAGTAAGCTGTGCCTAATGATGCTGGAGCATCATATGCAGTACCTTCCAAGCACTGAATTTCAAAAATAGACTCTTCTGTATTTTTATTCTCTTCCTCAAATAAAGTTGCAAAATTAGAAACCAGCTTATATTCTCCTGATGTTATAATAGCTGATGTTTGGTCATAAACATCTTGCCATGTTTTATCACATTCCGAATCAATTCCCAATTGATATGATAAAACACGTGCCATATATCCGCGTGCCGCTCCTTTCGTTGCACGTCCCATATCGGTAGCAGCATATTCACTACGTTCTGGCAGTAACTTTATTGCCTCAGATAAATCTTTTTCTATTTGTACAAAAGTTTCATGTAAAGTTGCCCTACTAATTTTACCGTATTGAGAAGGCAGCACAGGTTCCTCTAAAAGTGGTACACCACCAAAATGTTTCAATAAATAAAAATACCAATACCCACGCATAAAATATGTCTCTCCCATTAATCTATCCTTTATTATATCATCTATAGGAGAATTTGGTAAATTAGTCAACACATAGTTGGCTCTAGATATTCCCCAATAACCATGAATCCAAAATGCATTACATAGAGTCGTACTAGGATTAATAGACCAATTTAACAATTCAATCAGTCCACCACCATCAGACGGTTTACTCCCTTTCTCCGAATCATCTGTAACCATACTACCTAAAAAGAATTCATAATGGTGGTCCAACCAACGATCATCAGGCGCCTTTCCTTCGGATTGCCCCAACAAGTCATACATACCATTTACTACACGAATCGCATTATCTTCCGTATTCATATAATTATCACTATTCTCCATGCCTTGAGGTTTCAAATTCAAAAAGTCTTCACAAGAATAAAAGAATAGAGAACAAGCTAAAATCAATAATATATTTTTCATCTTTTTATGTTTTAAAATTGAAGGTTAAATCCTACAGAAAAGACACGAGGTACAGGATAAGTTGCCAAATCCACTCCAGCACCCAAAGGAGAGCCATTCAAATCACCTATTTCGGGATCAAAACCACTATATTTTGTAAATGTATAAACATTATCTGCAGATACGTAAACACGTAAATTATCAATATGCCACTTTTGAGTCAAAGTACTTGGAAGTGTGTATCCTAACTGTATATTTTTAATTCTCAAGTAAGACCCATTTTCAACATATAAATCAGAGAACTGTGTATTTTTATTAGGGTCTGAAGCATGTAGCCGAGGAGTATTTGAATAAGGATTATCAACGGTCCAACGATTCAACATATCTCTACATACACTATATTCCAACATATCAGTACTATGCAAAGTATTATACATACCATTCACTATCTCACCTCCATAACTTCCCTGCAGAAAAAGATTCAAGTCAAAACCTTTATAAGCCAGATTTCCAGAAAACCCATAAGTAAAATCAGGCATTGCACTTCCCAAATAAACACGATCATCTCCATCAATTGTTCCATCTCCGTTCAAATCAATAAACTTCACATCCCCCAATCCAGCATTAGGTTGTATTTTCTTACCATCTTTATCCACATAAGCGTTTAATTCTTCTTCTGTATGGAATACGCCATCTGTTTTTAATCCATAAAAATAGGCAATCTCTTTACCGACTTCAGTACGAGTCACTTCACCTACCTTACTGATACTGCCTCCATAGATAGGATCACCCCCGCCAATATTAGTAACCTCATTTTTGATAAATGCCATATTAAACCCGACATTGTACTGCAAGCCCTTATAAGTATCACCATAATTTAAATTAAATTCCACTCCTTTATTTTGTAGAGAACCTACATTCGTTCTCGGTTTCCACATACCTACATACATAGGAATCGGAGTAGCTAGTATCATATCATTTGTTTTTCTAATGAAATAATCAACACTACCAGAAAAACGATTCTCTAAAAGTCCAAAGTCCAAACCGATATTATATTGTTCTGCTGTTTCCCAAGACAGTTCTTTGTTTGCAACAGTTTCTTGAATAGCACCATCAACAGCAGTACCACCAATTACAGCTGTATATCCATTATTCATTAATGCCACATAATCATGGTATCCAGCACTTCCCTGATTGCCAACTTGTCCCCAACCAGCTCTCAACTTTAATTGGGAGAAAATATTTGCTATACTATTTTCTTTAAAAAACCTCTCTCGATAAATATTCCACCCCATAGAAAATGAAGGAAAATAGCCCCATCGGTCTAAAAAGCGTGAAGTACCATCCGCTCTCACAGTTGCGGTAAATAAATAACGGTCATCATAATTATAGTTTCCCCTGAAGAAATAAGAAACTAGTGCAGAATGGTTAGCAGCTCCAGAAGCTTGAAAAGCTGTTTTATCTCCCGCAGCACTAATATATCTCATATTATAATCTTCAGGAACATCATATACGGTAATAGCCATGTCTTCACTACGAAATTTTTGCGCCTCAAAACCTAATGTCAAGTTCAAAGCATGTACACCAAACTTGTTCTGATAACTAAAATACTCTGTCGTTGACCAGTCTAAAGTCTCAGCCCTTTTTTCATATAAAGAACTTTGATCACTTTTTTGGTTAGCAGTAATATAATATTCAGGAGAATAATTTCTATCCTTAGCAAAAGCAAGACGTGACCCAAATTGAGCTCGGAAAGACAAGCCCTTCAACCCTATATCATCAATCTGTAAGAATGAATTTAGCAAAAAGCTATGTGAAGAATTTTCTTTATATTGATTTTTATAAGCAGAAAAAGCGGGATTAGTACCATACGTAAAATAAACTTCACCAAAAAAATCCTTATCCTTATCCCATGCAGCAGATATAGGGTCTGTTTTTAAAGCAGAGGTTAGAGAACCAGAATAAAAATCGTTACTATTCCCATTTTTCGAATAATTATGGTAAAACAAATCTATACCTACACGAATATGTTCATTGAATTTATACTCATTGTTTGCATGAATCAGCAACTTATCCATTTGAGTATTTTTTACAGTGCCTTCTTCTCTAGACCAGGTAATACCTATATCATAAGAATTCTTCTTTCCACCACCAGAAACATTTACATTATAATTTTGAGCTATACCAGTTCGGAAAACCTCATCTTGCCAATCAGTGCCAACTGCCTTTTGCTTCAGTACTTCAGAAAAAATAGCATCCATATCCGTATCCAACGTACGTCCTGCATTTGTATAAGATTCTGTTTTTAATAAAGCATACTCCGTTGCATTCACCATATCTATACGATTTGCAACTTCAGAAAAACTAACATAAGCATTGGCACTTACAGTTACAGGACGTTCTTGTGCACCAGATTTCGTTTGTACCATAATAACACCATTAGCTCCCCTTGAACCATAAATAGCAGTAGCCGATGCATCTTTCAAAACTTCAATGCTCTCAATATCATTAGCAGAAAGATGGGATATATTATCCACAGGGAAACCATCGACAATATAAAGAGGATCGGAATTATTAATTGTACCCACACCACGAATTCTTATTTTTGTACCAGCTCCAGGCTCACCTGAATTTGCAGTAATAGATACTCCCGGTACTCGTCCTTGCATTGCTAAAGTCACATCAGAAGTGGAAAGCAACTTCATATCTTCAGAATATATCCGAGATACGGAACCCGTTAAATCACTTTTTCTCATCGAACCATAGCCTACAACAACAACTTCCTCCAGCATTTCAGTATCTTCTTTCAAGATTATCTTAAAATCAGTTTTACCCCTCGTTTCTATTTGTCGAGAAATATAGCCAATATAAGAAACTATAAGTACCGCATTTTTTTGTGTCGTCAATGTAAAATTTCCATTTACATCTGTAATGACACCATTTGCAGTACCCTTTTCTACGACATTAGCTCCAATAATTGGTTCTCCAGATACACCTATTATCTGGCCTGAAATTTTTTCAGTTTGCTGTGTTATTTCCATAGCAATCACAGGAGCAGCATACATTCGTGCCGTAAATGGGCTAATAGACAAAAAGCCAAGCGTAAACAACACGCTTTTTTTAAAATTCAAATTCATACTGTGATTTATTAGATGATTAATAATTTATAATGTTCTTCTGGATGCAAAAGTAAAAGTTAAGAATAACAGATAATGATACTATTTTATCTGATGATAATACAAGTGAATTATATTAATTAAAAGCAAGAGAGAATTTCTATTTAGTAACTAATCAAAAAGAACAAAGTACCAAATATAGTGATATTCAACGTCATTGAGTGTGCTTCAACTGCTCATTAGCCCTATTTATAATTTCCATGGTATTATCCGAGACGAAAACAGAGTTTAATCCCTGTTCTTCTTGTACAGGATCTCCCATATAATCATCTCCTTTCTCCCAAAATACATGTCCCAAAGTATGATTAGCAAAACCTCCCCATGCCCAAAAATTACATCCTGCTAAAAGACTATTACTATCTTTTGCCTTACAAACCAAGTCAAACACATAACGATAATACTCATCACGCAAAGCAGTTGGTGTATCTTTAATAAAACTGAAGTTATCACGAGGATATCCAAATTCCTCTAAAACGATAGGTTTACCACATTTTTTTGCTACTACTATATGTTTATCAATATATTCTTTAGTCTTATTTTTAGCTTCTGGTAAAAGTTCTTTCAAACTATCAGCTTTCACCCACCCCCAATTATAAGGCCAAACATGGATACTCAAATAATCGATATTAGGATTCGTATGAATCTTTTCAAACAAAGTAATATCCCCCTCACATCCTTGTAACCCCTCACTACCCGAAGACACCATATGGTTAGGGTCCAAAGACTTAATTTGTGCAGCAACATCGGACATCCAGCACGCAAAAGAATTTTTATTCTCCTTCGAGAAAGCCCGGGGCTCATTTCCTATTTGCCATGCCATAATTGTAGGATCATCTATATATCTCAATTGACTATAACGATTCGTCCTCTTCACAATAAAATCAACATGTTTACTAAACAAGGTTTTGGCACTATCTGACTGCATAAACTGTCTCACATACTTCATGTATGCAGGCCAACCGTCTATTTCGGGTATTGGCGGTCTTCCATATCCTGCCCATTGCAAATAAACGGAATATCCACCGCTCCAGTCCCATGAATTATTCAGAAAAAGTACAGCAGTCATATCACGTCTGCGTAATTCATTCATCAGGTAATCCAATCCCGCTAAAATTGTATCATTATAAATACCAGGCTCTTCTTGCAAAGCAGGTAATACACGAGTTTCTATTGGATTCTTACCATCAACCCCCACTAAAACACGTACGTTATCGATTCCAATACTTTTCATAAAATCCAGTTCTTTATGAAGACGCTCGCGGTTGCCCCCTTCTCCTTCTGAAGCAAGAATAGCTCCATACCAAAAATTTGTACCTACAAAATAATATGGCTTCCCATTACGTATAAACTGACCATTAGTGTCAACCTTTATAAAAGATTGTTTTACCGGTTTCGAAGTACAAGCCCCTAATAAAAACAACAGAGCGAATAAATAGAAGTTCCTCATAATATCAATTTTAATGCCATCACAAAATTAGTGCATTTAAAAAGGATATAATGATACTATCTTATCATATACTAATATTGAGAGAACTAATTCAAGATAAGTTCAATAACATTGAACGCCCAGAAGGTATTTAATACCTAATTACAATCATTCTTTACTCAAGATATCTTTGCCTATCAAAACAAATAAAACTTCAAATTTACCCCCCTTAGGATACTTTCTACAATGGGAGAGGAGGGAGGGTATCTCAATATACGACTGAAATACCCTAAGTATACGACTGAAATATCCTCAATATAAGAACAAAGCAACCTCACTCAAAAAAAGTTTGAAAGTAGAGGTTCATTACCAGCCTTTTGTTGGAATTAATCTATTATATAACTATCTTCTTCTTTCGATAGTGTTCACGGAACTCTTTCGGAGAACACCCCTTCTTGCGTTTAAATATCCGGTTGAAATTAGATAAATTATTAAAACCGCAGTCATAACAAATTTCAGCGATTGTCTGGCTCGAATCAACTAATAGCCGTGTAGCAAATCCTAAACGAATATCAATAATATAATCGGAGAGGGTTTTGCCTGTACGTAAATGAAAAAAACGACTAAAAGAAACGGGAGTCATCCCTACCATATCTGCCATATCCGCTAAACGAATATCGTTCTGGTAATGGTCTGCAATATACTTCTGAACTTTTTGTACACGACGGCTATCCGAGAAATTATCAATCTTCGCAAATGACGAACTGGAAAGCACCTTTGCATCATCATACAGAGATAGCTCGTAAAGTATTCGAAGAAAGTCCATTACCGCATAGAATCCCTGTTCCTCGGAAGCCAGCTTATCCAGCCAATTATAAACTTTCATAATAGCTTGCATCGGAAAGCTAATGCCGCACTGTGCCTTTTCCAACATCCGGCGAATACTGTCAAATTGATTCTTATTGATAAAATCCTTAAAGAAAAGGTCCGAAGAGAACTGAATTGTAATTTCCCGAATATCTTTCGAAGTACACTCGTGCTGCTCCCATACATGTTCCAGCTCCTTACCTGTAATCAATACCAAATCATAATCACCGATAATTTCTGAAGAATCACCGACAACCCGACGTACTCCGGAAGCATGTTCCGTAAAATTCAGCTCATATTCGGCATGGCAATGAATGGGATAAGTAAATTCCGTCTTATGACGGTCCGCAATATAAAAGCAATCCCGCTCAGACAAAGGAGTTATCTCCCTCATAATGTAGTTTGAGTTTTCCATTTCGATTAGTTAAAAAAGTATCACACACCACAAATATAACTATTATTTTTATTCTAATATCAATAAGGGCTTTTTTAACTATCAAGAACACCAACCCATTATTACCAAAAGGGATAGACCATTTCAAAGAAAATTCTTATTTTTGTTCTAATAGTTATAATACCTTATATATGAAATTCAACTAAAACTAACAGCAATGACGAATCCCATTTATTCCCCGACCCCTGACAGATACAGCAATGGCATGAAATACCGCCGTTGCGGAAAGAGCGGTATCCTGCTACCTGAAATATCCTTAGGACTATGGCACAATTTCGGTGATGTCAACACATTTGCCAACTCCCAGACAATGGCACATTATGCGTTCGACCACGGCATCACCCACTTTGACCTCGCCAATAATTACGGGCCTTCCTGTGGTTCGGCTGAAGAAACATTCGGTATGATTATGAAAAAATCATTGATGCCCTACCGGGACGAATTATTCATTTCAACGAAAGCAGGGCATGAAATGTGGCCAGGTCCTTACGGAGACTGGGGCTCCAGAAAATACCTGGTAAGTAGCCTTAACCAAAGCTTGAAACGGATGAACTTGGAGTATGTAGATATATTCTATACCCACCGCTACGACCCCGACACTCCGCTTGAAGAAACGCTTCAAGCATTGGTCGATATCGTACGGCAAGGAAAAGCACTGTATATCGGTATCTCCAAATACCCCAAAGACAAAGCTGAATTTGCCTATAAATACCTGGAGGAACGAGATGTGCACTGCCTACTCTATCAAGGCAAATACAACCTGTTCAACCGTGAACCGGAAGAAGAAGGAATCTTGCAGCAAGCTAAAGAAAACGGTACGGGATTCATCGCTTTCTCCCCCTTGGCACAAGGATTACTTACCAACCGTTACCTTAACGGAATCCCCGAAGATTCCCGCATCGCCAAAGGAGGATTCCTCAAAAAAGAAGCCCTGACAGATGAAGTCGTAAAAAAAATCGAAGCCCTGAATCATCTCGCTATCCGTCGCGGCCAGACTCTTGCCGAAATGGCACTTGCATGGATACTGAAAGACGATTCCGTAACCTCGGTCATTATCGGCTCGAGCTCTGTCGGACAATTGGCGGATAACCTGAAGGCGATAGAGAACACGACTTTCGATGCAGACGAATTAGATAGTATCTGCCAGATTATAAAATAATTCCCGGTAAACCCAGAACGGATAGGGGCAATGATGTATCTACCATACACTCATCACCCTATCGTTTTTTACCCCCGCCCTACATTTAACATACCCGTTTTTGAACCTTTTATTTTTTAGCTTGTTCTTTCTCCAAAAGCCTAAGGTACCATAGGGCAGGAATTTATATTAAACCTAAACATTATAGAAGTATGAAGAAATTTATTCCCCTATTATTAGCGGTCTTCGCAGTAGCATTTGCGGCTTGCGAGAAAGACCCCGACATGGATAAACTGGACAACAAGTATCTGGTTTATACCAATTATGACACGAAAGCAGACTTCAAGGCTTTCGAAACTTACTACTTGCCGGACAGCATCCTCGTTATCGGCAACAGTAAAGATGCCGAATATTGGAAGGACGAAAGCGCCCAGGAAATCCTCGGTGCATACATTACCAATATGGCTAACCGCGGATATGTACGTGTAGACGACCGTGAAGAAGCCGACCTCGGCTTGCAGGTCAGCTACGTAAAGAGCACCTACTACTTTACAGACTACGGACGCCCCGAATGGTGGTGGAACTACCCGGGTTATTGGGATGCTCCCTACTGGGGCAACTGGGGAGGCTGGTATTACCCATACGCTGTAAACTATGCTTATAGCACCGGTTCCTTCATCACCGAATTGCTGAACCTCGACGCGCCTCAAGGTCAAAGTGAAAAACTTCCTGTTCTGTGGACCAGCTACATGAGCGGACTGCTGAGCGGCTCTACTTCCTTCAATACCAAAATGGCAGTAGAAGGTGTGAACCAAGCCTTTACACAATCTACCTACCTCAACAGGATGAGCGCCCAGCCCAGATAAAATAGTCAGTTTTTTCTATCCGATAGAAAGCTATTGTTGAATTTATAAAAAGAACAAGTATGAAAACATTAAAATACATATCCTCGAGGGTGCTTGCAATCACTGCCCTCGCTCTGGTCTTTGCCATGCCGGCAAAGGCACAGATGACCGATAACGGTTACGCCAATATCGATTGGCAATTCAACTTCCCCATAAACAACCATTTTGCCGACAAAGCCAGCGGCTGGGGAATGAACTTTGAAGGAGGTTACTTCCTGACCTCCAACTTCGCTATAGGAGGCTTCCTTGCCTATCATAGCAACCATGAATATTTCGGTCGCCAAACCTTACCGGTCGGCGAGAGCGGCAGTTTGAACACCGACCAGCAGCATACCGTATTCCAGTTGCCTTTCGGCCTTGCCACACGCTATGCGTGGAACCGCGGCGGTGTATTCCAACCGTATGCAGGTATAAAGCTCGGTACGCAATATGCACAACTGAAGTCAACTTTCAACTCCTTCGAAGCCAACAAAGACACATGGGGTTTCTACCTGTCTCCGGAAATCGGTTTCAACGTTTACCCCTGGGCTTATGGGCCGGGCTTGCACTTTGCAGCTTATTATAGCTACGGAACAAACAAAGGCGACCTCTTTACTTATAGCGTAGACGGAATGAATAACTTAGGTTTACGTATCGGTATTGCATTTTGACATACACACCTAAAGCTTAATAAATTAATTGTTTCAAAAGAAAAAGAGCCGGTACTGCTGTGACAGCAGTACCGGCTCTTTCCATTTTATCCGGACACGGTTACCTCTATTTCAATACCGCCTGATACATCGCCTCCTGTATCCTCTCCCGGATATCCAGCTTTTGCAGCTTCGCATTCCACACATCCGGATAAATACGGTTGCTCAAGAATACATAAACCAGCTCATTATCGGGGTCTACCCATGCACAACTACCGGTAAAGCCCGTATGACCGTACACGGATGCAGGAGCGGAAGGAGCACAAGGACTCTTTACCGGGTTCCGTACATCCGGTTTATCAAATCCCAAACCGCGGCGGCAACTCCTGGCCGCCGTAGCAGTAAAGAATTTACAAGTTTCCCCGCTCAAATAACGTTTCCCATTCAATTCACCGCCATTCAGCAGCATCTGGTAAATCTGCGCCACTTCCCCGGCAGTAGAGAATAACCCCGCATTACCGGCAACGCCACCCAGGAAAGCGGCGGATTCATCATGCACGAAGCCCTGCAAAGTCGTTTTCCGCAAAAAAGCATCGACGGACGAAGGTACGATTTCCTCTTTAGGCAAGAATCGTAGCGGCAGATACCCGGTGCGTTCCAGTCCCATAGGAGCATAAAACTCCTGAGCCAGAAACTCGTCCATAGGCATTCCTGCACGCGCCTCAACCAGTTGTTGCAACAAGATGAAACCCACGCAACTATACCGATACCGTTTATCTCTCAAAGGAGCATCGGCTATTTTCCGGAGATATTCCTTTTTAAAAGAACTGTTCAGCCAAAGACTGTCGCACACCTGCAAGCAGCATTCGGCGGTACGTACCTTCGAGGTTAGCCCCGGACGGAAACGAAATCCCGGATTAGCCCACGTTTGCCTGCCGATACGGGCGGGATGTTGCTTATCCGGCCGCCCCTTAAACAATGTACCGGTGTAACTGTCCTCGTCCATTGCATCCCGGTAGAACAACAAGGTAGAAGGCAAGCCGGACTGGTGGAACAGCAACTCCTTAACGGTAATATTACGCTTATCCGTATCTCGTAGGTATGGAAGGTAATCGGACACGCAATCCGTCAAGCTCAAGCGCCCCTTATCGTAAAGCTTCATTACCGCCAATAAGGTAGCCGTTGTCTTCGTTAAAGATGCGATATCATACACAGACGCCGGTGTCACCGGAACAGCCTCCTTATTCCTGGTATTCCACGTATAAGTACCGAAAGCCTTATTATACATTTCCTTCCCGTTCTTCAAAATCACTACCTGACAACCAGGATAAGCCCCCTTCTGTATACCTTCCCGGGCAATCGTATCGATACGCTCCAATAAACGGGAATCCATGCCATGCTCCTCCGGAACCAAATAAGGCTTCGTCTGCGGACTCAGGTTCACCCCTTCCCCGGCTGCAAACAAATTACCGATACTTGCCGAAAGCCTGCCGTCTGCCACAGCATCCGCATAGAGTATCCTGGCAGCCTGCCGTTGTACCTCGTCGTCCGAGGAATGCGCCAATACCACCGCTTCGGCAGCAGACGCGCCCCGTTGTATTTGCAACAACTGCTTACCGGGCACAAAACATACATATACTACCGGAACACCTGGGGTAAACTCCGCAAAGAAAGACTGGTAAGCCTTCAGGCTACGCTCGGTTACGCAAACCAAAATACGCCTATACTGCGACAGCTTCTCCCTCAAAGCCTTACGCCCTGCAACCGTCAAATCTTTCCTCAACAGGAACTCCACCGGATGCGTATATCCGGAAAGTTGCTCGATAAAAGGCCGTATCCCCGCGGCCGCACCGACATTCAGTACGGCAACATCCTTAACAGCCGGGTCTAACGGCAGCACCTCCTTTTCATTGCCCAATACAGTAATGGCAGCCTTATTCAAACGGCCAATCAAATCGCGTGCATAAGGCGTATTAATCCGCATTTCCAGGCCGGAAAGGCGAATTGCCGGTTTCTTGTCCAGCCCAAGGGCATATTTATACGTCAATACCTTACGGCACTTTTCCTCCACATCCCGTTCCGTCAACTCACCGCGTTTCACTGCATCCAATATAATATCCACTTCCTCCTTGATACGCCGAGGAACGAGCAGCAAATCATTACCCGCCTTCAACGCTTTCAGGCACAGCGACTCATTGCCCGACACCCCTTTCATCGCAAGGGCGTCCGTAAAGACGAGCCCCCGGAACCCTAACTCATGCGCCAGCAAATCATGAACCACACTCCGGGAAAGGGAAGAAGGTAATCCGCTTTTCTTCTCTAAGACCGGCACTTCCAAATGCCCTACCATAATACCCCCCAATCCTGCCCGGATAGCCTCCTTAAAAGGATATAACTCCACACTATCCATACGTTCGCGCGTGAAAGGCAGGACGGGAAGCGCCTTATGCGAGTCCACATCCGTATCTCCGTGACCGGGAAAATGCTTGGATACCGAAAGCACTCCCCCGTCCTCCAGCCCTCTGGCATAAGCGACTACCTTACCGGCAACATTCACCGGGCTTTCACCGAAAGAACGGGTATTGATAACCGGATTCTCCGGATTGATATTGACATCCGCCACAGGAGCGAAATTCACCTGCACGCCAAGTTCCCGGCACTGCCTTGCCATTTCGCGGCCATATTCATAAATCAGACTGTCGTTCCGTATGCAACCCAATACCATATTCTTCGGAAAGACAGGAGTATCCTGCAGGCGCATAGAAAGCCCCCATTCTCCGTCGAACGTAATCAGCAGAGGAACATCCGCCATACGCTGCGCCTCATTCGTAAGCATAGCCTGATTCTGTAATATTCCGCCGGAGAACAGCAGGCCGCCTACCTTATAGTCCTCGACCACCTTACGCAAGAGCTCCCGGTTAGGCTTATCCCGGTGAGGAGCAATTGTATAAATAAAAAGCTGCCCTATACGTTCTTTCAGGCTCATTCCGTTCAATACCGAATCCACCCATAGCCGACACCACGCATCATTCTGCACATGCCTCACCAGTAAAGGCGCTACGGGTTCTATAACACCAGGTGCTGCCGGGCAACGTTTGGCATCGGATGCGAAACGCCCGCAACATCCCATAACAACCAGAACAAACAGCAACAGTCTTTTCATCTACTACTCCTCAGTCAATGTCAAATCTAATTCTCCTACAAAAATACCATTCTTGCCGGTATGCAATACCGGGACGCTCTTACCACCGGCATTCAGATAAAAAACCGGCTTCTCCATAAACGTATGGGAATGTCCGCCCAGAATTATATCGATTCCCTCGGTTTCCGCCGCCAGCTTCTCGTCGCAAGCTCCACTCTTACTGCGGAAGCCGAGATGCGAAAGACAGATAACGATATCGCACTTCTCCCTCGCCCGCAAATGGTCGGCTACATCCTGCGCCACAGCAATCGGTTCATGATATACCACACCCTCACATTTGTCAGCCTGCACCAGTCCTTCCATTTTCGGGCTCAGTCCGAACACGCCGATTCTCATGCCGCAGCGTTCCAGCACAACATAAGGTTTCACCAAACCTTCGAGAATGGTTCCGGTTACATTATAATTGGCGCATACCACCGGAAAGTCCGCCATACGGAACAAGCGTGCCATATTCTCCAGTCCGAAATCGAATTCATGGTTACCGATAGTCATGGCGTCATACCCCATAAGGTTCATCATTTCGACCTCTACCTCACCCTGGAAAAGATTGTAATAAGGCGTGCCTTGCGAAATATCGCCGCAGTCGAAAAGCAGGACATCCGGATTTTCGGCACGGAACTCTTTCAGGAAAGTGGCACGGCGCACTGCTCCGCCCATACCGGCATACTGGTCGGCCGCATGCGGGTCGACCGGTTCGATACGGCTATGGGTATCGCTCGTATGCAAGATAACCAATTGCTTGGTATGCTGTGCCGATGCTGTCAATAATACACAGAACATCAGCAGGCAATATATAGATATACGTTTCATCGATTTCTCTTTTTTAGTTTTCAATCCTTAATCTTTCACGGTAATTCTTCCTTCCATGCGCGAAGTCAGCTTCTTCCCCGCCGCAGTCTGCCGTTCCACATAATCCATAAACAAGCCGCGCAGAGTCGCTCCCTGCGGGCAGTCTCTTTTCTCAGCCTGAATCAGGGCGGCCATACCATCGTTGCCCTCCGCCAGGTAGTCGATAGTGGCGACAGTGTACAGCTTGTCATCCGCAACCGGCTTGCCGGCTACGGTAGCCTGCAACAGCTTCCCGTCTCTGGTAATCTGCAACTGCACTCCGCTTACCCCCTCGCCGCCGCGTGCCGCTATATTCTCGAACAAATGTTTCAGGTAAACACCCTTCAAAGTAACCACACACAGCGAATTCTCAAACGGTAGTATTTCATAGATATTGCCGCAAGTAACAGCCCCTTCCGTCAGCACATTACGCAAGCCCCCCATATTCACGAGCCCCATATCGGCAGGCTTTCCGAGTACTTGCACGGCTGCCTGGCGCAGCACATCGGCCACCAGGTTGGAGAGAAGGCTTTCGGGAGCACCTCTATCCATAGACATTTCGGCAGTGCCCACCACCCGGTACATCACGCTGTCCACCTTTGCCTTGTAAGGAGCAAGCAATGCCACAGCTTCCGCATCGGGACTGGCATCGTATGCGGCATCTATCGGCTGCATACGTCCCTCCACTTTCGTCACTTCGTAGGCAGAATGGCAGGACGTCAATAAAAACATCACTGCCGGCACTGCTCCGGCGACAAGTTTCAAATAGTTCTTTTTCATTTCTGTTCTTTATTAAGTTGCTACAAATATACTTTTCTTTTGCTGGAATCCCAAAGAGGGGATAGTTTTTCTTTCAGTACGGCAAAAAAGAAAAAGCCTGCATCTCTTTGTCAATCAAAAGAAAAAAACTACCTTTGCACCGCTTTCGCGCAATCGCTGTCAGGACACCAAGAGAGAAGCCTGGTATGTTGCGTTGTAACGATAAAACAATTTAATAATAAGAACAATGGATTTAATTAAAATTGCAGAAGAAGCATTTGCTACCGGAAAGCAGCATCCGAGCTTCAAAGCTGGCGACACTGTAACAGTAGCATATCGTATCGTCGAAGGTAACAAGGAACGTGTACAGTTGTACCGCGGCGTTGTTATCAAGATTGCCGGACACGGAGAAAAGAAACGTTTTACTGTACGTAAAATGTCCGGTACTGTAGGTGTAGAACGTATTTTCCCTATTGAATCACCGGCTATCGACAGCATCGAGGTGAACAAAGTGGGTAAGGTGCGTCGTGCCAAACTGTACTATCTGCGTGCTCTTACAGGTAAGAAAGCAAGAATTAAAGAAAAAAGAGTCAACGGTTAATTCCAGACTCCTATTTCTAAATAAAAAAGGGAAGCCGAATCAGTTGGTTTCCCTTTTTTAGTGCCTTGGATTTGTCTTGCGGGATGAAACTATCCGCCTCACGAGACGAATAAATCCATCCCATGAGACGGATAAATCTATCCCACGGGACGGATAAATCCACCTTACGGGACGGGACAATCCGTACCACAAGCTGATTTCATGCAACTCCCCTCAAACGACTCTTCACCCGCTATCGCACATGAACTAAAGGAGATAAAAAGCGAAAGAGAGATAAGCAAACATGTTTTTCCTACAATAATATTCCTGAGTGCATAAGAGAAGGAGGGACTTCGCCTCAACGGAAAAGCCGTTCGATACGGTTGAGAATTTCTCCGAAACATATCGAAAAAGAGGGTGTTAAGATTCATCGTAGATTACACGAACTTACACAATTTGAAATCGAGTAATCGATTATCGAGATAGGCAATCTGTGTAAACTCGTATAATTTGCGGTGAATCTTAACACCCTCGACTGTATCCTTTATTAAAGACCGGGTTCTACTTGATGTCCCTCAACTCCCAGCCCAATGCACTGGCTCCCAGCACAGCGGCATCAGAGTCTTTCAGCTCGGACATCATCAGCTTGGCCTTGCCCTTATAGATAGTCAATACATTGGCATCGATAGCTTTCTGGATAGGCTTGAAGATATAATCGCCCGATTTAGCCAATCCGCCGAACAAGATAATAGCCTCGGGGCTGGAGAAAGCGATGAAGTCTGCAATAGCCTCGCCCAGGATAGTACCGGTAAAGTCGAAAATATCCTGTGCCAGCTTATCGCCCTGTATGGCTGCGTCGTACACATCCTTAGACGTGATTTCCTCGGCCGAGATAGCACGCAGCAGGCTCGGTTCGGTACGTGCGGTAAGGAACTCGCGTGCAGTACGCGCCACACCCGTAGCCGAGCAATAAGTTTCCAGACAACCGTGGCGGCCGCATCCGCAAAGACGTCCGTTTTCACGGCGTATGATAGTATGCCCCAACTCACCGGCAAAACCGTCGTGGCCGTACACCATTTGGCCGTTTACCACAATACCGCTACCTACGCCCGTGCCCAGGGTTATCATGATAAAATCCTTCATACCGCGCGCAGCGCCATACGTCATTTCGCCGATAGCGGCAGCATTGGCGTCGTTGGTCAACGCAGTAGGGATACCCAGACGTTCTTCAAACATGGCAGCCAAAGGAATCACTCCCTTCCAGGGAAGATTCGGAGCGAACTCTATCGTACCGCTATAATAGTTGCCGTTGGGAGCACCGATACCGATACCTTTTATTTTATCGACACCGCCATTTGCAATAATCAACGGAAGAAGATTCTTACACACCTCGTTTACATAATCATCTGCCTGTTCATAAGCTCCGGTCTTAATAGAACTGCTTGCAATAATAGTTCCACGTGCATCCACGATACCAAAGACGGTGTTCGTCCCGCCTATGTCAATCCCCACTACATAGGGTTTCTCCATGTTTGAATTCATGATATTTACTTTTTTGTTTAAAGGGTTAGTTATAACATTAATGGTTACAAATTACACAAAGAAAAACGACACTGCAAAATCTTTTTTTAAAAAACTTCGATGCTTTTGCAACTTTTCGTAGCATTACTGCGTCTAATAGTGAAAATCAATAAGAACAAAGCAATAAACAGGGAAAATCGTGATACAACTAAAAGACATTAACAAAACCTACAATAACGGAGCACCGTTGCATGTTCTCAAAGGTATCAATCTCGACATCAGGCAGGGAGAATTCGTATCTATCATGGGAGCGTCGGGGTCGGGTAAATCCACCTTACTCAATATCCTGGGCATCCTGGACAGCTACGATACCGGAGAGTATTACCTGAACGGTACGCTCATCAAAAACCTGAGCGAAACCAAGGCCGCCGAATACCGCAACCGCATGATTGGTTTCATCTTCCAGTCGTTCAACCTGATATCCTTCAAGGATGCGGTAGAGAATGTAGCCCTCCCGCTCTTTTACCAGGGAGTAAGCCGCCGGAAACGCAATGCTATGGCGCTGGAATACCTGGAGCGCCTGGGACTGAAAGACTGGGCGCACCACATGCCCAATGAGATGTCCGGCGGACAGAAACAACGTGTCGCTATCGCCCGTGCACTCATTACCCAACCCCAGGTAATCCTTGCCGACGAGCCGACCGGCGCCCTCGACAGCAAGACCTCCGTAGAGGTCATGCAAATCCTGAAAGACTTGCACAAGACAGGGATGACTATCGTCGTCGTAACCCACGAAAGCGGCGTTGCCAACCAGACAGACAAGATTATCCACATCAAGGACGGCGTGATAGGCAGTATCGAAGAGAACCTGAACCACGACGCATCCCCGTTCGGCAAAGACGGATATATGAAATAGCGAACACATTACCACATCGATTATGATAGACCTTTGGCAAGAAATATACGGTACAATCAAGCGCAACAAGCTGCGCACGTTCCTCACCGGCTTTGCAGTAGCGTGGGGCATCTTTATGCTTATCGTACTATTGGGAGCAGGCAACGGCATTATCCATGCCTTCGAGCAGAACGCCTCCGAGCGTGCACTGAACTCCATTCGCCTGGGCGGTGGCTGGACAACCAAATCGTACGAAGGCCTGAAGGAAGGACGGCGCATCCAAATGGAGAACAAAGACCTCGCCGCAACCGA
Source organism: Bacteroides gallinarum DSM 18171 = JCM 13658 (assembly GCF_000374365.1). Classification (GTDB taxonomy): domain Bacteria; phylum Bacteroidota; class Bacteroidia; order Bacteroidales; family Bacteroidaceae; genus Bacteroides; species Bacteroides gallinarum. Next base: position 77,098 of record NZ_KB894124.1, on the reverse strand, counting down.
GAAATACTTCCCGGACAACATCATCACCGCCGGTGCTACCCTGTGGCAAGGCGATGTGAACATCAGCTTCGGACAAGAATACATCAACATCTCCTTAATGGGCGTACACCCCAACTACGTACAGTCCGAGGCTGTAAAAACCGCAAGCGGTCGTTTCATCAACCAGAACGATGTGAAAGAGCGGCGGAAAGTCATCATCCTCCACAAGAAGTCAGCGGAGATTCTTTTCGGGAAGTCGCATACCGAACCGGTCGGCCAGTTCGTCAACGCAGGCGGTGTGGCATACCAAGTAGCGGGGTTATACGAAGACCAGGGTGACCAGAGCAGTATGGCCTTCATTCCCTTCTCTACCATGCAAATCATTTACAACAAAGGCGACAAGCTCAACAACATCATTTTCACCACCAAAAACCTGACGAGTGAAGAAGCGAACGAGGCATTCGAAAAAGAATACCGCAGGGTCATTGCAGCCAACCACCGTTTCGACCCGGAAGATGAAGGCGCCATATGGATATGGAACCGTTTTACGCAATACATACAGACGCAGAATGTTGCAAGCCTGCTTCGTACGGCTATCTGGGTGATAGGTATCTTTACGTTGCTAAGCGGTATCGTAGGCGTATCGAACATCATGCTGATTACCGTCAAGGAGCGCACACGCGAGTTCGGCATACGCAAGGCGCTGGGTGCAAAGCCCCTTTCTATCCTCTGGCTGATTATCGTGGAAAGCGTTACGATTACCACCTTCTTCGGCTACATCGGCATGGTGGCGGGTATCGGAGTGACGGAATGGATGAATTCCGCCTTCGGCGACCAGACGGCGGACGCAGGCATGTTCCAGGCAAGGATGTTCTCCGACCCGACAGTAGACATCGGCATCGCCATACAAGCTACGCTGACCTTAATCGTAGCCGGCACGCTCGCCGGATTCTTCCCGGCGAAGAAAGCGGTAAGCATCAGTCCTATCGAAGCACTTAGAGCAGATTAAACCATATGAGAATAGACATAGATACATGCGAGGAAATCCTCGTTACGATAACAAGAAACAAGACACGCAGCCTGCTGACGGCATTCGGCGTATTCTGGGGCATCTTCATGCTGGTGGCGCTCATCGGCGGCGGGCAAGGCATGCAAGAAACCATGAGAGCCCAGTTCGAGGGATTCGCCACGAACTCCGGTTTCATCGCCGCCCAAAAGACGAGCGAGGCTTACAAAGGCTTCCGCAAGGGACGCTGGTGGGACTTGGAAATGGAAGATGTGGAACGGGTACGCAACATCGACGGCATAAAAATAGCCACACCGTCGTTCGCCCTTTGGGGACAGACCGCCGTTTACGGAGAGAACAAATACGAATGCAGCGTAAAAGGGCTGTATCCCGAATACGAACAAATAGAACACCAGGAAATGACCTACGGGCGCTTCATCAACGATGTGGATATACGAGAGGCACGGAAAGTATGCGTCATCGGCAAGCGTGTGTACGAAAGCCTTTTCAAACCGGGCGAGAACCCCTGCGGGAAATATATCAGGGTAAACGGCATTTACTACCGCGTAATCGGCATGTGCTCTTCCGAAGGCAACGTCAACATACAGGGACAGGCGTCGGAAGCCGTCACCCTGCCTTTCACGACGATGCAGCAAACATACAACTTGGGACAAAAGATAGACGTAGTATGCTTCATCATGCAACCGGGAGTGAAGGTTACGGACGTGGAGCCGGAAATAGAACGCCTCGTCAAGGCCGCCCACTACATCTCGCCGGACGACAAGCAAGCGGTTATGCTCCTCAATGCGGAAGCCATGTTCTCCATGATGGATACCCTGATGACGGGTACACGCATCCTTATCTGGATGGTGGGACTGGGAACGCTGTTTGCCGGTGCTATCGGCGTATCGAACATCATGATGGTCACGGTAAAGGAACGTACTACGGAAATAGGCATACGGCGTGCTATCGGCGCCCGTCCTAAAGACATCCTGCAACAAATCCTTTCGGAAAGCATGGTACTGACCACCGTAGCAGGCATGGCAGGCATCTCCTTTGCCGTATTCATACTGCAAATCCTGGAAAGCGCCACGAACGAACCGGGAGTCATCAAGACCCATTACCAGGTTTCTTTCGGGCTGGCTATCGGTACATGCGCCCTCCTCATTGCATTGGGAGTATTGGCAGGACTCGCCCCGGCCTACCGCGCAATGGCTATCAAACCGATTGAAGCAATCAGGGACGAGTGAAAAAACGATAAAGCCGCAGAATGACAAGATGATATATAAAGAAAAAAATAAAACAACAATAAGATGAAAACAAAGAAGTATCTGAAAATCGCATTGCTGGTAGTGGTAGCTGCCATATTTGTCTGGACATTCGTGTTCTTGTACCAGAAGTCCCAACCCACGGTAAAGGTGTACGAAACTATCGTTCCGGAAATAACCGACCTGGAAAAGACCACCGTAGCTACCGGTAAAGTGGAACCGAGAGACGAAGTGCTTATCAAGCCGCAAATCTCCGGCATCATTTCCGAGGTATATAAAGAGGCGGGGCAAAGTATCAAACAGGGCGAAGTGATTGCCAAAGTAAAGGTTATTCCCGAGCTGGGTACGCTGAACTCCGCCGAGAGCCGCGTACGCCTGGCAGAAATCAATGCCAAACAAGCCGAGACGGACTTCGCGCGTATCGAGAAACTGTTCAACGACAAGCTTATCAGCAACGAAGAATACGAAAAAGGCGAGGTAAACGTGAAGCAGGCACGCGAAGAGCTGCAAACCGCCAAAGACAACCTGGAAATCGTAAAGGAAGGCATCACCAAGAACAGTGCCTCATTCAGCAGTACGCTAATCCGTTCCACCATTACCGGACTGATTCTGGACATCCCAATCAAAGTCGGTAACTCCGTTATCATGAGCAACACCTTCAACGACGGAACGACTATCGCCACCGTTGCCAATATGAACAACCTGATTTTCCGCGGCAACCTGGACGAAACCGAAGTGGGACGCGTACACGAGGGAATGCCCGTGAAGCTGACTATCGGCGCCTTGCAAAACCTGTCGTTCAACGCCGTACTGGAATACATCTCTCCCAAAGGAGTGGAAGAGAACGGAGCCAACCAGTTCGAAATCAAAGCGGCCATCCAAGCACCGGATAGCGTACAAATCCGTTCCGGATACTCCGCCAATGCGGAAATCGTGCTGGAACGCGCCCAAAAGACACTCGCCCTGCCGGAGAGTACGGTCGAGTTCAGCGGAGACAGCACTTTCGTATATGTACTGACCGACAGCGTGCCCCGGCAAAAGTTCAAACGCCGGCAAATAGAAATAGGAATGAGCGACGGTATCAAGATTGCCGTCAAGAGCGGGCTGACCGCTAAAGACAAAGTGCGTGGTGCAGAGAAAAAAGATAAATAACATCATTACTTCAAGACGAAACAGAAACACCATGAAGAAAAATCTACTCATATGTATGGCAGTTCTGGGCTGCATGCAAGTTCAGGCACAGCAACGCTGGTCATTGCGCCAGTGCATAGACTATGCTATCGAGCACAACATCGACATCCGCCAGACAGCCAATGCCGCCGAACAAAGCAACATCGAAGTGAATACCGCCAAATGGGCACGCCTGCCGAACCTCAATGCCAGCGCCGGACAAAACTGGAACTGGGGACGCACGCAGACTGCCGTCAAGGATGAAAACACCGGCGACTATTCCACCGTCTACGTCAATACCGACAGCCACGGGACCAACATGTCCGTTTCCACCAGCATTCCCCTGTTTACCGGCCTGGAGATACCCAACCAGTATGCCCTGGCCAAGCTGAACCTGAAAGCCGCCCTTGCCGACCTGGAGAAAGCCAAAGAAGACATTTCTATCAACATCGCCTCCGCCTACCTGCAAGTACTGTTCAACGAAGAACTGCACCGGGTATCTTTAGGACAGGTGGAGCTGAGCAAAGAGCAGTATAACCGTATCAAGCGGCTGGCGGAAGTAGGGAAAGCCTCCCCGGCAGAAGTTGCCGAGGCAAAAGCACGTGTGGCACAAGATGAAATGAATGCAGTGCAGGCGGACAACGACTACCAACTGGCATTGCTCGACCTCAGCCAGCTCATCGAACTGGATACACCGGAAGGCTTCCTCCTCGAAGAACCTGCCGTAAAGATAGAACTTACCCCGTTGACTCACCCGGACGAAATCTTCCAGATAGCCCTGGTCAGCAAGGCATCCATACAAGCGGCGCAGTACCGCCTGGAAGGAAGCAAACACAGCATACGCATCGCCCAGAGCGGTTACTACCCGCAACTCAGTCTGAACGGAAGCCTCAGTACGAACTATTACTCAACAATCAACCGTACCTTCAGCCAGCAGATGAACGACAACTTCAACAAATACATCGGACTCAACCTGAGCGTACCTATCTTCAACAGACTGGCTACACGCAACCGGGTACGTACAGCCCGCCTCCAACGCGAAAACTACTCTTTGCAACTGGACAATGCCAAGAAAAGCCTCTACAAAGAAATTCAACAGGCATGGTACAATGCGGCAGCCTCCGAAAGCAAATATACGAGCAGTAGTACGGCAGCATTGGCAAGCGAAGCTTCCTTCAAGCTTATGAGCGAGAAGTACGAAAACGGAAAAGCGAATGCCGTAGAATACAACGAAGCCAAGCAGAACCTGATGAAAGCACAGTCCGACGAACTGCAAGCCAAGTATGAATACCTTTTCCGTACCAAGATACTGGATTTCTATAAAGGAGAGCCTATCGAATAAATATAATTTTAGTTGTTGTGTGTTTATAAGCCCTTTCTCTCCGTTCAAATGGAAAGAAAGGGCTTTTTCTATCCAATGCAGACAGCACACCCGTTTAGCATTTACAACACTAAACCGGTAATAACCCGCATTATGGAAATGGACACGGCAATATCCGTCGCAGTAAGTACGGTAATGAAAAAGAAGCAGATAACAGAAACGGGTATGGCATCCGTTTCATCGCAATACTCTTTACAAGTTCATACCCTATCGACCCTTTGGACGAAAACAAAAATAGGGGAATATTTCCCCCATTCTTCTGTTTCTCTCTACTATCCCATAGTGCCCCCTGTCGCGATTAAGGATTAGGGGTGTCTGCCAGCTCGATACCATTCTCCTGCAACAGTATCAGATGCTTCTTATATAAATCGCCCACCGCCTTCTTGAAAGTCTTTTTGCTGACACCGAATATCCCGTAAATTTCTTCCGCCGGGCTCTTGTCGTGCAAAGCGGTACACCCTCCCTGTTCGCGGATATAATTCAGCAGGACAGCAGAAAAATCCTCCACCTTGCCCTGTCCCAACTTTTGAAGCACCAGGTCAATCTTGCCGTCCTCACGCACCTGCTTTACATAAGCTTTCATCGTCATACCCGTATGCAAAGGCTGGAAAATCTCGCTTTCATACAACAAGCCACTATACCGGTTTTCTATGATAGCCTTAAATCCCAAATCAGTCTTCTGCCAGATAAGGATACTTACTTCCTGTCCGGGTTCATAAGGCGCCTTCTCCTTCGACAGATAACGGTCTACCTTCGCAGAAGCCACAATACGGTAACTTTCGTCATCCAGGTGTGCATGAACTACATACTGCTTTCCCACCTGCATCTTCATCTTCTGCTCGCGGAAAGGAACGAACAAGTCCTTCATCAAACCCCAGTTGAGGAAAGCGCCGTACTGGTTAATCCACACCACCTCCAGGCAGGCGAACTGCCCCACCTCCACCAGCGGCGTCAGTGTGGTAGCCACCAACCGTTCCTCATTATCCAGATAGATAAATACCCTCAACTCATCTCCCGGCTTGCAACCCTCTGGCACATAACGCGCCGGAAGCAGGATTTCTCCTTCCTCGCCGCCATCCAGGTACATACCGAAATCGACCTCCTTTACCACCTTCAAAGTATTGAACTTCCCTAACCCTATGCTCATACAAACTATATTTCGTGACATTTACAATAAAGGCACAGCAAAAAACACTCCGCCTGCCCCTGCATGAATTGCAAAGATAGAGATAAGGAATAACTTTTCGCTCTAAAAGATAACTTTTTTATATGAACAACTCTGCCGGAAAACGGTTATCTTTGTAACGTAACAATCAAGAGAAGTATTTATCATTCACCTTTAAAACAATATAATTATGGAATTTCTTACAAACGAAAAGTTAACTATCGTAGGCGCAGCCGGTATGATTGGCTCCAACATGGCACAGACAGCAATCATGATGCACCTCACCCCGAACATCTGTTTATACGACCCCTATGCTCCCGGTCTGGAAGGCGTGGCCGAGGAAATGTTCCACTGCGGCTTCGAAGGATTGAACCTCACCTTCACATCCGACATCAAGGAAGCCCTGACCGGCGCCAAGTACGTAGTATCTTCCGGCGGCGCCGCCCGTAAAGCCGGCATGACCCGTGAAGACCTGCTGAAAGGCAACGCCTCCATTGCCGAAGAATTCGGCAAGAACGTAAAAGCCTACTGCCCGGACGTAAAGCATATAGTCGTTATCTTCAATCCCGCCGACATCACCGGCTTGATTACACTGCTGTACTCCGGACTGAAACCCTCCCAGGTTACCACCCTAGCAGCCCTCGACAGCACCCGCCTGCGCAGCGAGCTTTCCAAGCACTTCGGAATCGCTCCCGACAAGATAGAAAATTGCCGCACCTACGGCGGACACGGCGAGCAAATGGCCGTATATGCCTCTACCGCCAAAGTAGACGGTAAACCGTTGTCGGACATCATCGGCACTCCCGCCCTTACCAAAGAGCAATGGAGCGAAATACAGTCCAAAGTAACCAAAGGAGGAGCCAACATCATCGCTCTGCGCGGCCGTTCCTCTTTCCAAAGTCCCTCGTACATTTCTATCGAGATGATTGCTGCCGCTATGGGTGGCAAGCCTTTCCGCTGGCCGGCAGGTATATACGTACACAACCACGGTTTCGACCATATCATGATGGCAATGGAAACCGAAATCAACAAAGACGGCGTACATTACAAAGAACTGAAAGGCACACCCGAGGAAGAAAGCAAACTGAAAGAAAGCTATGCACACCTCTGCAAGCTGCGTGACGAAGTTATCGGAATGGGCGTACTGCCTCCCATTAAGGACTGGCACAGCATTAACCCGAATATAGACTAAGCGATTAGCACAAGGATTTATTCCGGAAATAGCTTATTCATATCCCCTTTGCGCCTATTCAAGAAGCCGCAAAGGGGATTTTTCCAATATTTTTCCAAAAAAGCCTTGTAGTATAAAAAAAACTCTTTATCTTTGCACCCGCAAACAAAAAGGTGCCATAGCTCAGTTGGTAGAGCAAAGGACTGAAAATCCTTGTGTCCCCGGTTCGATTCCTGGTGGCACCACTTTCCGAAAAGGTATCGGAATGTAGCGCAGTTGGTAGCGCACTACGTTCGGGACGTAGGGGTCGGGCGTTCGAGTCGCCTCATTCCGACACAAACGAAAATAAGCCGTAGCTTTTATACTACGGCTTATTTTCATTTAAAGCCCTGCCTGCCATATGGAATATAGGAAATGGAGGGCAACGTAAAACTTGAGAGATTCTTCTTTTATATTAAAACATAGAAATTCCTTTTATACATCACAGTAATATATAAAAGAAAGCTCTTTTTTTTTATACATCTTCCTTTATATAGAAAAAAAACAGGATTTTCTATGTATATTTGTATCATGTCATTAAAAACAAAACAACATGTATCAAATACCAACTTTACCACTCAAACAAGACGTAGAAACAAAAGCTGTTTTAAGACAAGCAGCAAAAGCACATCGTAGATTGGCAGAACTAAAAGGAGCCGTATTATCAATACCTAATACCACGATTTTAATCAATACATTATCCCTACAAGAAGCTAAAGACAGTTCCGCCGTAGAAAGTATTATCACAACGCATGACGAATTATACAAGGCTGAATTATCACTTCATGCTACAATTTCACCAGCAGCAAAAGAAGTACACAGTTATTCTGAGGCTTTAATCCATGGCTTTGAGCTCGTCAAGCGGCATGAATTACTAACTTGCAACGATATAATTGAAATCTACAAACTTATAAAGCATAACCAAGCAGGTTTTAGAGTAACTCCAGGAACAGCTTTGATAAATGACCGCACAGGAGAAGCTGTCTATCAACCTCCTCAAAGCTATGACGAAATAGTGTCTTGTATGTCAAATCTCGAAACATTCATTAATGACAATACTATTAGCGATTTAGATCCACTGATAAAAATGTGTATTATACACCACCAATTTGAAAGCATTCATCCTTTTTCAGACGGTAACGGCAGAACTGGCAGAATCATCAATATCTTATACCTTGTTCTTCAAGGGTTACTGGATTTACCAGTCTTATATCTAAGTCGGTATATAATAAAAAATAAAGGGGAATATTATCGTTTACTTCAAGTCGTCAGAGAGCAAAAAGAATGGGAGCCGTGGATTCTGTTTCTTTTAAAAGGTCTTGAAGAAACTTCACAAGAAACAGTATCTCTCATATTAAACATGAAAGCACTAATGCAGGAATACAAACAGAAAATCAGGAGCCAACTCCCTAAAATATACTCTCAAGATTTATTAAACAATCTATTTAAACACCCCTATACAAAAATTGACTTCATATGCAATGAACTGAACGTCACCCGACCTACAGCAACCTCTTACCTTAATCAATTAGTCAATGCCGGTTTTCTAATTAAAATGAAATTAGGACGGGACAACTTTTATTTAAATACAAAGCTTTTTAATTTACTGATAAATACCTTTCATATTGAAACGACCGACAATAACCAACACCAAATTGCAACTGTTGGATAAAAACATTATCTTTTACATTATTACTAACATACTTCATTGTATCAAGCAGTATAGTATTCGTCCGACCAAATATAAAAAGAACCTACAGTATCAACAGGTATCGCTCTAACAGTAAAGAAATCTTTTGTCCTCTAACTCGCTCTGACCTTCTATGTTGCTTAAACAGCATCATACTCTATAAATATCTTCGGTTCTTTATTTTCCACTACCCTATTTTGTGGCATAGTCGCAAATTACCGTCCTGTCAGAGTAATAATCCACTTAATCACCTATATAGGAAGAACCGAAGCGGCCTTTAAACATCAAAAAGAAACAGAAAGCTTTCCCCTTTCTAAGGAATCTGTATAAAGCCTAAAGAGAATCATCCTACGGAACGAAAAGATTTACCTCATGGGACGAATAAATCCGTCTCATGGGATGAAATATTCTGCTCCGTGGAACGAATCTTTTCATTCCACGGAGCAAATTTCCCAACTCCCCCTTTTCAAATTCATTATCCGGTTAGTTCCTTATACATTCCAGAAACTCTATTTCTATAATGCGTAGCTTATGTTTCCCCCTGCCTGCTTTCGCCTTCTTCTCCATGTCATTGGCGGTTCCGCCCGCCACCTCTACAATCTGTCCGAAAGCATCCTTATCGGTAGTACTCCCCTTCAGGCGTACCGTTATCTTGTCGGAGCGTACCGGTTTGTCCGTTTTCAGATGCACGTACCCCAGGCTCTTTTCCGTATTGCCGCTCCAAACCAACTCATCGCCGGCATACACCTCTAGGGGATAACTGCGGGAACGCCAGCCGTTCAGCTTGATGCAGATGTCGTCGACAGCCGCTTCCCTTTCTAACGTGTAGGTAATCCATGCCGTACTTAGCTGCCCGTCGTTCGCCCATTCGCTCAACTCATTGTCATCGTAGCTGTTATCCGCCTCCGCCTGGTTGGAACCCGCTTTGGCAGATACGATAGCAACATCGTGCATGGTATCCGTATAGGAAGGAGTCAGCGGAGTTTCCCCCTTATCCAGCCTGCCTTTCAAGGTCATCTGGGGAAGGTATTCGCTCAAACCGCCGGTAACCTTTACCGGAACAGTGTGCAGGGTGAGCGTAGCCGCCGGAAGCCCCTCCGCCTCGGCGGTCACCGTAATCCTGCCGGCGCGTGTGGTGCTGCGGATAAGCGCCCGGTTGATACCGCATTCCACCGGGAACTTCGTGTCCAGGATATGGTTGTCCTTTCCCTGGGCGATACCCCCGCGCCACTCGGCCTCGCCCTCCAAGGTGAAACTGACCGTACGGTTGTCCAACGGGCAGCGCCTGCCGTCCTTGTCCACCACCTCCACTTGGAGCAGCGCCATGTCGGCTCCGTCGGCATGGAAACCCTCGGGGTTCTGTATCGCCGTCAGCTCCAGGCGAGCGGCATCCCCCGCAGTCGCCAGGGCATGGCGGCTCACTTCCCAGCCGTTCTCGTCGTAACCCACCGCCTCCAACCTTCCTGGCCGGTAGGCTACCTTGTCGAAGGTGAAGAGGAAATGGCAGTCGCGCTTCCCTTTGCCCAGGGACTCGCCGTTCAGTAGCAATTCCACCTGCTCGGCGTTCGACACGACATACACCGGTTTCACCGTATTCTCCGGATAGTTCCAATGCCCGATGATGTGGGTCTGATACTTGTCCGTATCCACCCAGCCGTTCCACATCACCTGGTGGGCGAAGAAGGCGTCCTTTGCTATGCGCATGGGGTCAGTAACGCCGCTGCGGCGGTAGTTCTCCTCGCCGCGGTAATGGGTGTTGGAGTCGGAGAAGATGATTTTAGTACCGCCTGCGCTCACCCGGAGACCTGTACCCGGCCGTTCGCGCCAGTAGTCGTACCAACGGCGTACCATTTCCAGGGCAAGCATATCCTGATTGTGGTTGTAATCGGTGGCGGGCTTCCCGCGATAAAGCGGTCCGGCTCCCTCCTTATGGAAAGGATAGCTGTATTCGTCCCAGTATTTACGCAGTCCCTCGTCCCGGCAATACTCGGTGGCCCACATCGGATGTTTCTTGCTCTTGTTGATATAGAGCATCTCGCCGCCGTATTCCGCCTCATCGATGTCAAGCATCTCGCGCGAGCCGATAGCGCGTCCGCCGAAAGGGTCGAACCGGTCTCGGATAGCCTTCATCTCCACCATGTGCTCGCGGCTGATAGACTCGTTACCGCACTCGTAGAACAGGATGCTCGGGTTGTTGCGGTTATAGATAATGGCGTCGCGCATCAGTTCCGTGCGCTGTTCCCATTGACGCCCCTGGCGGTCTTTCTCCGCATCGCCGGCAGGCATCGCCTGAATCAGTCCGACGCGGTCGCAGGACTCCACGTCCTGTTTCCAGGGGGTGACGTGCATCCACCGCACGAGATTCGCATTGCTCTCCACCATAAGCCCGTTGGAGTAGTCGCTCAGCCATGCGGGGACGGAAAGCCCCACCGCAGGCCATTCGTTACTGGTACGCTGCGCATAGCCTTTCATCTGGATGACACGGTCGTTGAGCCACACCTTCCCCTGGCCGAATTTCGTCTTGCGGAAGCCGGTACGGGTCACCACCTCGTCGAAAATGTTCCCGCGGTCGTCCAAAAGGGTGGTTTTTACGGTGTACAGGTAGCCGTACCCCCAGCTCCAGAAATGCAGGCCACCGACATCGGCGGAGGCTTTCACGACACCCGTCCCACCGGCTTCCAGTACAGTCTTATCACCGTCGAAGGTCTTTACCGTCCTGCCGTCCGCATCGGACAGTATCACCCGGTAACTGAAGCTGCGCGTCTCACGGCTGTCGTTCCTCACTTCGGACTCGGCGTGTATCCTCGCCGTGCGGCCCTTGATGTCGAAACCGGTGGCATAGACGTACACACCGGTCGTTTTCAGGTTGCTGTACAAGGGAAGGGTCTGGTACACCTCATCCGTAACATGCAGAAACACATTCTTGGGAATGCCGCCGTAATTGGCGTTGAAGTTACGGTCGTTCCACTGGAACTTGGAGTTGGTGCGCCGTTCGCGATAGAACCAGTCATTGTCCGTACGGACGGCAAGCACATTGTCTCCCTCCTTCATATAGGGGGTAAGGTCGAATCCCACGGCCATGACACCGTTTTCGTGTATTCCTAGGTACTGGCCGTTCAGGTAGAACTCGCCGCCCTGACGGACGCCTTCGAACTCCGCGAATACCTTTCTTCCTTTCAGACCCTCCACCCGGAAATGCTTGCGATACCACACCACCGTATCGGTATGCTGTTCGATAGACAACCTGAACGCCTCGTCCTCGTTGAAAGCGTGCGGCAGGGTGACCCGCTTCCAGCCGCTGTCGTCGAAACCGGTATTTTTGGCCTGCGGGAAGTCGCCCACCTGCAGGAGCCATTCACTGTTGAAATTATACTTCTTGCGTTCTGCGGCATAACCGTTTATGCTGAAAAGAGCTGCCAGCAGAAATGTAAGCAGATAAAATTTGTTCTTCATATCCTTATTACTTAGTTTTATTAGTACCCGTTTATTCTCGCCGTTCATCATCTGTACGCTTCATTTTGCTGATACAACCCCTCTTTCGCTTTCATTTGCGTATCAGGAATAGGATAAAGGTAAGTACCCGGTTGTACATTGTTGATATAATTATCATAGACGGAAGTACCGGCAGCCTTATCCGAGAACTTCGCACGTATCTTTTCTATATACGTATTGTGGCGCACGAGGTCATGCCAGCGAATACCTTCGAAAGCAAGCTCACGGCGACGCTCGTCTTCCACGCATTGCCGGAAAATATCAGCCGTTTTCTGCGCGGCATTCAATGCTGCCAGCCCGGCACGGGTACGTATCTTATTCACCAGCCGTATCCCCTCGTCCGTAGGCCCTACAATCTCGGCATACATCAGCATCACATCCTCCAGGCGGATGAGCGGATAATTGATAGGGAAATAGGTACGGTCTACAATCTGCCCGTCGATATCGCTGTACCCCAGTTTTTTCCGTTTGATTTTATGTTCGAAGAATTTGGTAAAGTAGTTTTTCTTAGGGTCTACCGTCGCTTCATAACGCACATCCGCCTTGTTCTCCTCATAAAGTGCCGCCAACGCATCGGAGCAGGTTATACGGTTGCCCGACATCTGAATGCCTACATAGTCCGTTCCTACATTGGGAACCGACATGAATACTACCGGATTACCGTAATCCTTCTCGGCAACGTACTGTACTTCGAAGATATGATACTTATTGTCGTTATCGCTAATCCAGATACGCTCCCATTCATCGCCGTCGGCCGCCCAATACTTGCCGTTCTTCTCGGCATAGGCTATTACCTCTCCCAGTACCTCCTCGGCAAGCGGTAGTTTAGCCGTATCGTACAGTGGAAAACCTGCCATAGTCAGATACACCCTGCCGAGCAATGCCTGTGCCGCCGGCAGCGTAGCACGTCCCAATTCGGCAATACCGCCGCTGCTTGTGTAGGCCTGGTCTTCCATATTCTCTATGGCGTATTGCAGGTCGGGAATGATTACTTGCCCGTATACCTCCTCCGGTTCGGACTGCGGTGTGCTCATCGCCTCCTCCGCACTCAACGACTTGGTGGAAACGGGTACACGCCCGAAGTAGCGCACCAGCTCGAAATAAGCATAAGCACGCAGAAAACGCGCTTCAGCCATGAAAGTAGCTTTTACGTCCACCTCAGCATCTTCCTCCACATCGAACTCGAGGTTCTCTACCCTTTCAAGAAAAAGGTTGGCACGGGCAACTATCTGATAAAGGGCATTCCAGGCACTGTTTATCGTTCCGGCAGTGTAGATGCTCGGATTGAATACGCTGATATCCACGTAATCGCGCTGCTTGTCGTCGGCGGGTTCGGTCCATACGTCATCCGAACGGCCGTCGGACATGAGCAGGATGTATTCCGGAACGGGCAACAAACCGTTATAGACACCCAACAATGCCTGTTCGGCCTGGGTAGGTGTTTGGAAAAAGTCCTGCGTGGAACGCGCAGTAGGTGATTTCACTTCCAGCCAATCCTCGCAGGAGGTAGCGGTGAGCAGCATACCCACTGTGAGGATGCTACTGATACATATATGATAAAACGTCTTCATAAGCGATGTTTCTAAGTGTTATTCCTTGTTTCAGAAGTTGAAGTTGGCGCCCACCGTATAAGTCCGTGCCTGCGGGTAGGCATTGTTACCCTTGTTCTCGGGTGAATATCCGCCGTCGTACTTGTCCCACATCCACACGTTTTCTACCGTGAAGTAAATGCGCGCATTACGTACCACCTTGCGGCTAATCGGCAATTTATAGCCCAAAGTAATGTTCTTGATACGGATGTAGTCCGAACTGTAAAGCCAGCGCGTGTCGCGCAGCTCGCCGGTAGTGGAGTTAAGTGCCGGTGTTTTACCGTCACCCGGCTCCTCTTCCGAACGCCACATATTCTTCCACCAGGAAAAGACATTCTGTGAAATAGCCATACCCGGATTATCCATATAACGCCCCGGCGACATACTGTAAAGCATACCGCCGAACTGCGCCGTGCAAAGTACCGACAAGTCGAACGCTTTCCAGTTCAGCTTGTTCGTCATACCGAACGTAAAGTCCGGATTGGGTTTGCCTACCAGCGTACGGTCGTCATCATTGATAACGCCGTCGTCATTCACGTCGCGGTAGCGCACATCTCCCAGTGCCGTACCCTTACGCACCGGATACCTCCGTAAATCCTCGGAGTACTGGTACACCCCCACGGCATCGTACATGTAGAAACTGCGCATGGGCTGTCCCACCATCAGCACCTGCGTATTGCTGTTGCTGAATATCTTGTCGTTGTTGCCCAGGTCGGTCACCTTATTTTCGTTGTAGGCCATATTGAAGGAAGTGCTCCAACGGACAGCCCCCGTCAGGTTCTGGCTCTGCAATTCCAGTTCGAAGCCCTTGTTCTGAACTTCACCCACATTGTCCCACATATTGCTAAAACCGATAATACCGGGCATCGTCACCTTATAAAGCAAATCGCTCGTTTTCTTCTGATAATAATCCAACGCTACCGACAACCGGCTATTGAACAATGAAAAGTCGGCACCGATATTCCAGCTATACACCTTCTCCCATGTAAGGTCTTCCACATCGAGCGAAGACATGGCGTAGCCGTTCATCAGCGAGCCGCCCAAAGAGTAGTTTGCACTCGACATCAACCCCAGTGCCGCCCCGTCGGAAAGGGAATTATTACCATTAGCTCCCCAACTGCCACGCAACTTCATCGAGTTGACAACAAAATCTTCAGGCCAGAACCGCTCGTTCGAGATACGATAAGCAAGCGACACGGCAGGAAAAATACCCCAACGTCTGTTCTTGCCGAATTTGGACGAACCGTCGCGGCGGACACTCGCCGTCATCAGATAGCGGTTATCATACTCGTATTGCAGGCGACCGAAGAAAGAAGCCATTCGTCCCGGATATCCGATAGTGGCATAAGCCGTAGTCAGGTCTACATCCGTCATATCGAAACTCTCCACCAGATTGTCGGGAAAGTGCGTCGCCGACAGGCGGGAAGAATAAGAATTCTTGGCCTCTATCGAGAAACCTGCCATAGCCCCCACGGTATGCTTGCCGAAAGAATTGTCATAATTCAGCAACGTCTGGAACAGATAAGAATGATTACGCGCATCGGTACGGTTGGCAGTTGCATAGTAACCTTCACCCGTACTCCACCGGTTGGAAATGGAGCTGGGCGAAAAGCTGCGCGACTGCGTACTGCGGAAGTTATAAGCCCCCGTTATCTCGGCACGCAAACCTTCATACAATTCAGCGCGGATAAATGCGGAAGTATTGACGCGGGCATCTTCCGCCGTACTCGACTTACGCTCCAACGTGGCTATAGGGCTGACGCGAGTACCCGCCCAGCTATATCTGCTGTAAGGCTCCGCGCCGGTATAAAGCCCAGCTTCCGGCTCGGCAAAAGGAACCATGGAAAGCACGGCCACGGCATCCGCTGTTCCGCCGTCATTCCAAGACATGGAAGGAGCCAGGTTAACCCCCAACGTAATACGGTCGAATATCGTAGTCTGCATATTAGCACGCAGGTTGAGCCTTTTATAAGAGGTATTCACCGCGATACCCTTCTGGTCTACATACCCCAGGCTCACACGATAACTGGACTGGTCTGTAGAGTTGGATACGGACAATGTGTAATTCTGCTTGGGAGCCAGCCGGAAAACCTCATCCTGCCAGTCAATTGCCAACAGGCCGCCGTAGCCGGGTTGTGTCCAACGAGGGTCATTTACATACGATGTGTTCACAGAACCGCCCGTATAAGCCAGTCGGATTTCATAATCATCGGTAGCCGTGGCGCCTTTCGAACCATAATTCCTTACATAGTTCTGGTTATTGATTTCCGAACGCCACGCAATCCACTCGTCCGGTGTCAGTACATCCAGTTTCTTCTCCATTTGTTGCATACCGAAAGAAGCGGAAAACGATACGTTCACCTTGCCTGTTTTCTGCGCTTCCTTCGTCTTGATAAGAATAACGCCGTTGGCCCCGCGCGAACCGTAGATAGCAGAGGAAGAAGCATCCTTCAGCACATCGATAGACTCGATATCATCCGCATTCAAATCGCTCAAGTCATCTACCGGAATGCCGTCCACCACATAGAGAGGCTGGTCGCTGGCATTGATAGATGCTGCGCCGCGGATATGCACTTCCAGTTCGCCGCCCGGCGCACCGCTGTTTGTCGTAATCTCCACACCTGCCAATTGCCCTTGCAATGAAGACAGCACGTTCTCGTTCTGGCGGTCTGCCACTTTCTCTCCTTTCAGGGTAGCGATAGACCCCGTCACATTGCCTTTCTTGGCAGTACCGTAACCGATAACCACCACTTCATCCAGTGCCAAATCAGCTACTTTCAGCTTTACGTTATACACGTTCTTTCCGGCAGTCAATGCTATTTTAGCGGTTTCATAACCCACATACGAAATCTCCAGTTGTGCGGCGTCTTTCGGTACGGAAAGGCTGAACTGCCCGTCCAGCCCGGTGATAGTCATGCTATTCGTTCCCTTCACTACCACAGTAGCACCGATAGCAGGCTGTCCCGTCTCATCCAGTACCGTACCGTTGATTTCCCGGTTCTGTGCTGCCGCCGTAACACCGCACAGCAGGAAGAACAGGATGCAAAGTACCGAGACTGCCGCCTGCCTAAAGTCATAAATCTTTCTCATCTTATTTTTCATGGTCAATAAAGTTATCATATAAAAGAAACAGTAATGTGTATTTCATAATACCCCAATACCAAATCCTGTGTTTTACACATGCAAAAGTAGCGACCGGAGCCGATTCGTACATGTAATTATGTACAAAAAGTATGCAAAAAAGCCCACCACGCCCCTTTCTGCAAGCACACCGGACGTTTTATACGAACACTGCATAAATATATAGGATATCTGAACAATATTGCATGTAACCGGAATAAAGGTTGCGTAACTTTGCAGCAAAATAAATCGAAAACCCTAAATACATATCATGAGAAAGATTTTGTTGATAGCAGTAGCCTTATGCTCGCTGACTGCTCTCGGAAAAAGTAAGGACAACCAACCGGCAACTGTTATCATCACTGCCGGACAATCGAACACAGACGGACGGGTGCTGAACAGTGCACTCCCCGACTATATCCAGAAAAATAAGTATAAGTACTGCCAATGGTGTTACGGAAGCGCCGGTCAGCAGATAACGGGGAAGTTCGAAACTTTCTGGCCCCGCATGGTACACCAGGCGCGTCCGGGACGCTGGGCGTATGATGCCGTTACTTATTATTGGCTGGAGCAGGCACTTCAAAGAGAGTTCTATGTAGTAAAATGGTCTTTGGGCGGAACTGCTATCGATATAGGTTGCAGCAGTACCAGTGGCAAATACTGGTCTGCCAACCCGGAATGGCTGGCAGCCAACCATTCGACAGCTACCGGCGGAAAATCGCTTCTGCTCTCGTTTACAGAAAATATCTCGGCATGTATCGACAATAAACTGAGCAAACTTCCCGAAGGATACGAAATCAAAGCCTTCCTATGGCATCAGGGAGAAAGCGACCGGCACAAAGGCAAAAACTATTACAAGAACTTGAAAGCAGTAGTAGCATACGTACGCAACTTCCTTGTAGAGAAAACGGGAAACAAACGGTACAAAAAGCTACCCTTCATCTGCGGCACAGTAGCCCGTAGCAACAAGCAATACAGTGCCGATGTAGAAGCCGCACTTTATAAACTTGCCCGGGAAGACAAAAACTTCCACGTTATAGACATGTCCAAGGCCGA
The DNA here is from genome assembly GCF_000374365.1 of Bacteroides gallinarum DSM 18171 = JCM 13658. Lineage (GTDB taxonomy): Bacteria > Bacteroidota > Bacteroidia > Bacteroidales > Bacteroidaceae > Bacteroides > Bacteroides gallinarum. The sequence continues at coordinate 58,972 of NZ_KB894124.1, read as the reverse complement.
ATTACAAAGAGACCGGCTGCATTTCACTGCCGAGTCTGCCGAATATCTGGGAATCGAGATGTACAACAAACTGGTAGACCTGGGGATTGCCGGGAAAAAAGCAAAGAAGATAAGCATTAAACAATAGGATTTCCATAGAAAATTTTGTGTAAGTAAAAAGAGCCGGGCTTGCGAAAGTCCGGCTCTTTGTGTTCTACGGCAAACGTTCAATACCTATCCGGTAAGCCTGCAATCCTAATCCTCAATTCATCTTAGGCTTCAATTCATCCGGCGAATCCTTCGTATACGACTTCACATTTCCCGCCACTTTGGTGAACAATTCCCGTATCTGCCCAAGGGAAACAGTAGCCGTAGGGCGGAAGTTATCCGAATTCATATAATCCAGAATAGCTTTGTGCATCTGGCGGGCAACAACCCGTTCTTCCGGTTTCGAAGTAATATCCATGCTGGTCATCATCAACTTCCCGTTCAGTACATTCGCCTCGAACAAAACTCCTGTCTTTCGGCTTATAAACCATGTATCTATGCTCTGGACCAATGGCTGGAAATCGGCCGGGAAACCGGTAAACTGCATTACCTGCGCCTTGTTCAACAACTCCCACCACTGCAAATTACTGTGATACTCGGTAGGGAACTCCCTAAAAAGCGGGTGATATTCATTAAGGAAGATACCGGTGGTATGCGGCGGGCGCATCTTGAACCAGGACGTATTCCAGAATACAGGAGTAAAATACTGCACCACCTCCTTGCCATAGCTCACTTTTCCGGCTGCGGTAATCAACACATTACCGCCTTGTTCCAAGACAGAGACAGCCTTTTCATCCAATGTATCCGTGGTATACACATCACCTTCCGCCAGCTCGACATCTGCCGGATACACCCAGAAATCCCAGTCATTAACAGCATCCGTATTCTCGATACGTACCTCCAGGTTTAGTTTTTGCGGGACGTCGGCAATATCCAACTTTATATCCACACTCCCTAAAGGGCACAAGTTCCCTATAGGAATATCGCTGATACCGACCGTTCCGCGAGCATACACCTTTCCATACTTATCCTTAACCGTATAAACGGTTCTTGCCCCTTGCAGCGGAGCCGCCCCGAAATGGGAAACCTCTATATCTGCATGAAAAGTCTCATTATCGGTATATACGAATTTAGGAATCCGCGCCAATGGAACCGTCGGACTGCAAAAACGCCTGAACTCCGCCGCATCGATGTATCCCTTCTCTTCGAAAAACACATTAAGCACCCCCACCAGTGCAGTTCCCTGACCGGAATAATCGTTCAGCGCCAACAGTTGAAACCCGGCATAATCGGGCGTACGCAAGGTTTTCTCTATCTCATGCTTGTAACAAATAGCCTGCAACTTACCCGACGCCATCATGAAATCGTGCGCCAAAGCACCCATGTTATTATCTTCCAGTATATCCCGGAATATCTCGAAATTCCGGGCTTTGTTCACCCCCGTATATTTACGGATTTCATTAAAGTCGGGAAATACGCACCATTGCCCTGTCTCATGCGACACATAAGGCTGCCGCACCGTATCTATTTTAGCACGGTAGTCCGACATACTTTCCGGTTGCCGTTCCGCCCATGTCAGCCCCCGCGCACCGGCTTTCACATGATACTGGCTATGCGGCTGCCACTTCCAACTGCCGCCTACCGATGCTCCTGTATACACGCGGCGGGAATCCGTCGCCTTCCAGTAGTCTACGAACCTGCTTACCCAGTCTACCCAGCGTCCGGAAGGTTCGTTTCCACAGGCAAGCATGCAATAAGAAGCATAGTTGCCATACGCTTTTGTCAACGCAATGGTTTCGTCCATAAGATACTTGTCGATAGGTTGCCCGTTTCCTAACTTAGGGCCGTGATTAGGCCAGCTCGGTCCTTCGGGCTGAAGATAGAAACCCACGAGGTCGGCCGCTATAAAGGCGGCTTCCGGTGGGCAAAAAGAGTGAAACCGCATATGATTCAGTCCATAACTGCGGCAGATACGGAACACCCGTTCCCAAGAAGCAACATCCATAGGAGCATACCCCGTCAACGGGAAATCGCAGTTCTCCACGGTTCCCCGCAACATCGTCTTGCGTCCGTTTACATAAAACCACTTACCGTTTATCGTAAACTCGCGCATACCGAACTGTACCTGCTTCTTTTCAGTCTGCCTGCCGCTCTTCAAGGTTGCCGTCAACCGATAAAGCGCCGGGCTAAATTCATCCCATGCCAAGAAACCATCTCCCATCGGAAGTTCCATTTCAAACGGGTTATCGCCGCTCTTTACAACAACCGTCCTGCGTACCGGGGCAACTTTATGACATACGTCCGTATTGAAGCTCTCCGCCGCAAGCGTAATCTCCCCTTTTACGGAAGAGGAAGCCCGCACATTCATACGCACGACCGCCTTCTTTCCGGAAAGGTCGGGGTACACCTGGATATTCTCGAAGAATACTTTCGGCATAGCCTGCAACTCTATTCTACCGACAATGCCGTTCCAGTTACCCTGCGTCTGGTCGGTTATACTATGCGAGTCCGGTCCTACGTTAATCTCTTTAATCCGGTTATCTACACGGATAGTCAACAAGCAACTCTCTCCCGGAGCAACATACGGAGTAAGGTCGTACACATGAGGCACACAAAGACTGTTCTGCATACCGACCTCCCGCCGGTTCACCCACACAGTAGTTTCTATATGGGGACGTTCCAGAAAGAGAACCACCCGCTCCCCCTTCCAATCGTCCGGAACCGATACCCTCTTCTGATACCATGCCACACCTACGTAATGCCTGTCCGGTGTAAGAAAAAAAGGAAGTTTTACCTGCCCGTCTATCCGGTACTTCTCCATATAAGGGTTAAAATAATAAGAACTGTCGTAAAGGCTTCCCGTCCACCGGGTACGGACAGTTACCTCATCCCCTTTCAACTTCTCGGGCATAGAACCGGGCAGATTAATCCGGTCTTCCAAAATTCTGCCGAACCATTCCTCACGGACACCCTTATCCTCACGGTCTATCTGAAAAACCCAATTGCCGGACAAGCTGACCGAGCGGTTTTGTCCCACTACGGTCAGCATGCCGGCAAATATCATAAGCAAGCCTGCTATAATATGTTTCATAAGCCTCTTTTACTCTGCAATTACTCCTGCCCAACTGTTACACCAACGGAAATTACCTACATTGCCAATGAAACCGCTGCGGTTCCTGAAAGAAATAGAGCGGATAGCATGCTTCAACACATTATCAGCATCGCCCATAGCAACGCATGAAGCCTCTGCAGGTTCTTCCGCACCCAGTTCCGGGTCTACAAACAAAGACACCTTCTGGTTGGCATAATCCAGTTTTAATACAAGTAGGTGAGTTTTGTCATAATCGTAAGCCATAGTCGTTTCAGCTTTCACTTTCAGCAAGCTCGTTCCGAAACGGATTCTATCGCTGCCTTCACGGGCTACATAAATATTGGCACGGTTGCTGCCGCCCACATAATTGGCGCTCACTCCCAGAAAATCGGCCATGCCTTTCGTACCGAGCTTAGAAAAGTTCACCAGGCAAGACAGATAGAAAGTGCCGCGTGCATATTGTTTTCCCTCGGTCATGGAATAGATGCTGAAACGCGCCCCTTTCGTACCGGCAGGATAACCGCCAATATTGATAGACGGACCTTTCTCTGCATACCCCTCATAAGTCAGTTCCTTACCAATGGTAGGACTCGGATTGGTATTGGGTTTTGAAGAGAACGCCCCGCACCACGTATCCACAGCAATCGGAGCTTTCTTTTCATTATAAACGGATTTCTCCAGCTTATCGCCTTCCTTATATCCTTTCAACAAGTCGTTTTTCAAAATCTGTGCATTTCCTGCAAAAGCAAATGCGGCCAATGCCAGTGTAAAAATTATCTTTTTCATTATTTTATGTTTTTAAGTTGTTATCTATCAGTTCCCGTCCGGTTTTTCAATCTCTGTAAACGGAGATAAATTCCATTTAAAGTCCTCGAACTTATCCGGCTTTGCGGGGTCAAAGTTAATATAATCCGCTTTCAAATCCTTCACAATGGGAAGATTTGCTTTCTTCATCCCTTCAATCACGCACTTCGCCACTTCATAAGCTCCAAAGGTATTGAAATGCGTGTTATCTTTCAATTCCCGGGTTTGTCCCGGATAAGTATTTGCGGGATAGTGTACATACAGATGTTTGGATTCCTCTATCCCCATTGCCTCACAGAGCACTTTCGTCATATCCTGCAAGTCGATGACGGGGATATTCTCGCGTGCGGCGATATCCCGGATAGCAGCAGGATAATCGGCATGCGTATCCTTGATTTTGCCATTTTCGTCATACTGGCGACGACGGGTCGGCGTCACCAATACCGGATACGCACCTTTCAGACGTGCCTCATCGATGAATTGCTTGATATAATAAGAGAAAGAATAATAAGCACCTTTACCCGGTCCTCTTTGTTTCTGGTCGTTATGGCCGAACTCCACCAGCAGATAATCGCCTTTTTTCATCTGGGTCAGCACTTTATCCAGGCGCTTGCCGCCGATGAAAGTATTGGCGGAAAGTCCCGATTCCGCATAATTGGCTATACAAACCTTATCCGTAAAAAAACGGGTAATCATCTGCCCCCAGCTTGCCCAAGGTTCGTTATCATTATCCACTACCGTCGAATTACCGCAAAGGAAAACGGTAGGAACTTTATCCACCTTTTCAATCACCAAAGAAGCCAGGCGGGGGGCATCGCCGTTAAACTCCAAGGTCAGTTTATCATCCCAATTCAGCTTCTTCTTCTCCCGTTCCTTGATTTTTACTTTCTGATTACCTTTAATAACAGTATTGCGTTTATTTATTGTGAAAGTCTCCGTTACGAACTCTCCTTTCTTCGTATCGAGGTTTTCGATGAAAAGGCGGCGCGATTCACCGCGGACGGTAGTACTGCCGGCAGACTCTTTGCTTCCCAATGTTACAATCACCTTGTAATTCCCGTCGGGCACATTCACCGAGAAAAAGAAAGGCTTATTGCCTTTGCCGTCCCAGGCAGGCTGAAAATCATAGCCATAACCCTGCGATTCACTGAACAAGACATCGGAAGTTATCTTGGTAAAGCCTTCCTGCGCTTTCTTTTCGGGTGAGAAATCGAATTTGAAAGTTTGAGCTTGGGCAAGCCCGAAGCCTGCCGCAAGCAATAGAGAATAGACAAATATTCTTTTTTTCATAATTCAATGATTAAAAAGCTACAGCAAAGCGGAAGAAGCCTTTAGTACCATTACTAACTCTACCAATAAACAAATTCGTTTCAGCGGCAACTGTTACTAAGGGAGATATCCATGCATTAGAAGAACCCCTGAAATCACTCGACCAATAAAATGTCTCGGAAGATGATGCATCATAATTAGCATATTGCGGCAAATCTCCTCCAACTTTTGTTATACTTGTAGAAATAGCCTCATAGTTATTTTGTATGATATTCAATTCCTCGTAAGAAGGTAAATACCATTTGGAAGATTTGCCTTCTTCAATGGTTACAGCAGCACGATAGGTCGTAAGGAAATCTACAAAATCAGTTCCAAGATTATCTGTGTTTGCAGCAGCCAGCTCTACAATCTTAGTATTATTATAACCTAATATCATTGCAGGTGTACTGGATATACTTAAGGTAGCATCAATATAATCCAAAGCATAATCTTGCGTTTCCAACCAGTCCTTATAATCTTCTTTAACCGACCCGAACCTACCGCTCACTGCATCACTGCTATTATTCGCATTTTTAAGCGCTATTGCCAGTCCATTTACACACGAAGGATATTCTTTCTTTAAGACATCTTGTGTTTCCGTATACGTATCACTATACAATACCGACGGTTGCGGATTACCGACATAATATACCACTCCCACAATACTATTTTTCATCTCTGGCTCCAACTTATCCAAATCATAATCCTTATCGATAGTCGTACCGTCATTACAGAAGAAATCGCCTATCTCGAGCGTAGGATTATAATTTATTTTTTTCTCCACACCGATATCCCCTTTATCATTAGGTGTCCACCCCTCAATGGTCGGGGAATCAATCTGCAACTTCTCGCCGCTTTCCGTCTTGCTCAAATCGACAGAGTACTGATATTCCTGAGAACTGTCCAAATCAGGAGTCAAGGTTCCGGCATAAACCTTATCTCCTACCTCAATCACCAGTTGGATAGCCTCTGCCGTACCGTCCGCAGCCACCGGCGGCAAAATAACGGAGGAAGAAGCACCCAATACAGCCTCCACCTTTACATTTCCCTTAGTAGTTCCGGGCTTCACTTCACCCGTTGCAGTATCGAAAGTACCGTCGATAATAACACCCTGCAACGTATAGGAAATAGGAGCTCCTTCCGCCTTGGTAGCAGCCGCATTACTGTCTGTAATTTTCAGGCTTACCTTACTCATCTGATGTTTGAACAAGAACGTAACATTCGGATTGCTCCGTGTAGCCGTCCCCGTAGCATACATAAAATCTACCGCATTATGGCCTACATATACACCGGACTCATCGGCAATCTTAAAACTCTGTACTCCGGCAGATGTACCCTCATTGCCGGCATACGGATAATAAGCCGTATACGCAACTTCATCATCGCCCAAGATATAAATACCCGTAGCACTGGAGAAATCACCCGCAGTACTACCAGCCACATACTTGATATTCACATTCGGATTAGCAAGGTTATCGCTTACACCGATTGCATCGTCTACCGTCCAAGTGATACCGTCATCGGCCACGCGCGTATTCACCTGGTCGATACTGGCCGACACTACAAGTTTAGAACCGGCGATATCCTGCCCGTCATAATCATTATTGCAGCCACCCAGCAGCACCAATGCGACAGTGCCTGTCAAAAAAAGCTTTTTAGTTTTCATGATATTAATATTTAGTAGATTATTAAAGTCGAACCTTATGTCGTTACTCTCCGATTTCGTTGCAAATGTAAACAATAGAGCCCAAACCTGCCATGACGAATATTCATTTTGCATGTAATTTCATCCACTGCCGGCAAAGTTATCTTTTTCCATGCTTTGTGTACATATATACATCGCCGATAGAAAAATATCCGCTACTTTTGACATCGAAAAACAAAACTCCCGTAACCCCAAGAACTGGAAGAATATGAAAAAATACCTGCTTTACCTAATCGCATCCATGCTGGTTACCATGAGCCTGAACGCCCAGACCCGCTACAACTATAAGAAGCTGCAACGCGAAAACCTCGGACGCGGTGTCGTTGCTGTCCGCAAAGACGCCTCCACCGTAACCGTATCCTGGAGATACCTCTCGTCCGACCCTATGGATACCGGGTTCAACATATACCGCAACGGCAAGAAGATTACCCCGCAACCGGTAAATACCGCCACCTTATATGACGACCCGTATGCAGGCCCGGACGCCGCAGACTATGAAGTGCGTCCGGTCGTAAAAGGAAAAGAAACCAATCATAAGAACGGCCGTTATATCCTGCCCGCCAATGCTCCGACAGGCTACATCCAAATCCCGATGAACAAACCGGCAGGCGGTACTACCCCCGCAGGAGACACCTACACCTACTCGCCCAACGATGCCTCCATAGGCGATGTGGACGGGGACGGAGAATATGAAATCATCCTGAAATGGGACCCGAGCAACTCTCACGACAACGCCCACGACGGCTACACCGGCGAAGTACTGATAGACTGTTACCGCCTGAACGGCGAGCAACTGTGGCGTATCGACCTCGGAAAGAACATCCGCGCCGGCGCCCATTACACCCAGTTCATGGTCTACGACCTGGACAACGACGGTAAAGCCGAAGTAGTAATGCGTACCGCCGACGGAAGCACAGACGGCAAAGGCAATGTCATAGGCGACGCCACCGCCGACTACCGTGAACCGGGAGAGATGTACACCCCCCGCAAGAAAAAAGGCGATACCCGGACACCCGAAGCGAGGCTCCGCAACCAGGGACGCATCTTTAAAGGGAAAGAATACCTCACCGTATTCTCCGGCATGACGGGCGAAGCCCTGTACACTACCGACTACATCCCCCAGCGGGGCGAACTGAAAGGCTGGGGCGACAACCGCGCCAACCGCAGCGACCGCTTCCTTGCCTGTATCGCATACCTGGACGGAATACATCCCAGCGTAGTGATGTGCCGCGGTTATTATACCCGTACCGTCCTTGCCGCCTTCAACTGGGACGGAAAGAAACTGAAGAACTGCTGGACCTTCGATACAAACCAGCCCGGCAACGAAAAATTTGCCGGCCAAGGCAACCACAACCTGCGTGTGGCAGATGTAGACGGTGACGGCTGCGACGAAATAGTGTACGGCTCCATGACCGTAGACCACAACGGAAAAGGACTGTATTCCACCGGCATGGGGCATGGTGATGCACTGCACCTCACGCAATTCGACCCTTCGGACCCGAAACTGCAAGTATGGGCCTGCCATGAAAATAAGAAAGACGGCTCCACTTTCAGGGACGCAGCTACCGGAAAAGTCATTTTCCAGCTACCGCATAATACGGATGTAGGCCGTTGCATGGCGGCAGATATCGACCCCATCCACCCCGGCGTAGAGATGTGGTCGGCACGTTCCGAAGGCATACGCAACATAAAAGGCGAAATCGTTGCTCCCAAGATAAAGAAGCTCCCGATAAACATGGCCGTATGGTGGGACGGGGATTTACTGCGGGAAATGCTCGACGGAAATGTCGTAGGCAAGTACAACTGGAGAGTGGAAACCTATACCCCGCTCGCCACTTTCGAGGGAACGGCCGCCAACAACGGAACCAAAGCCAACCCCTGCCTGCAAGGCGATATCATCGGCGACTGGCGCGAAGAGATACTGTTGCGTACCGCAGATAATACGGCATTACGCTTATACGTAAGTACCATTCCCACAGCATACCGTTTCCATACATTTCTCGAAGACCCAGTGTACCGTATCAGCATAGCCACCCAAAACGTAGGATACAACCAGCCGACCCAACCCGGATTCTACTTCGGACCGGATTTGAAAGGTACGTTCAGAGGATGCCGATTAGAGAAATAAAGAGCTAACCAACAAGCTGTTGCAGTTTCCTCCCGAAGGGAACGAGCGTTTCCAGGCACAGAAACGACAGTTTCCCCTAAAGGAAACGCATGTTTCTCTTGAAGGAAACCCAAGTTTCTCCTAAAGGAAACCGGAATTTCTCTTAAAGGAAACGGCCGTCTCCTCAAGAGAAACCCTGCTGCTTCCATACCATTAAAAAATCAGAACCACCATTATGAAAAGATTAAAAACCTTATGCCTTTTACTTTGCCTGCCGATAATGCTGGCAGCCAAAGAGTACTATGTAGCGACCAATGGCAACGATGCCAATACGGGTAGTATCGACTCCCCCTTCGCAACACTGTCGCGTGCGCAATCGGAAGTGAAGCCCGGCGATATCGTATATATCCGCGGCGGGAAATACACCGTAGAAGAGTCGCAAATTATGGGAGAGAAAGAAAACATCTACGCCTGCGTATTCCTAATGGACAAGAGCGGAACGGACGAGGAACACCGTATCTGCTACTTCGGTTATCCGGGTGAACGTCCTATATTCGACCTCTCCCAAGTAAAACCCGACGAAAAGCGCATCAGCGTGTTCTATGTGAGCGGTTCCTACCTGCATTTCAAGAACATCGAAGTGGTGGGCACACAAGTCACCATTGTAGGACATACCCAGTCGGAATGTTTCAGCAACCGGGGCGGCAGCCACAACATTTACGAAAACCTGTCCATGCACGACGGCATGGCAATCGGTTTCTACTTAGTGAAAGGAGGTGATAACCTCGTGTTGAACTGCGATGCCTACAACAATTACGACCCCGTATCGGACAATGGCAGGGGAGGCAATGTAGACGGTTTCGGCGGACATCCCGACAACAACGGAAGCGGCAACGTATTCAGAGGTTGCCGTGCGTGGAGGAACAGCGACGACGGTTTCGACCTCATCAACGCCGGACAAGCCGTAGTTATAGAACATTGCTGGTCTTTTTACAACGGTTACCAACCGAACAGTATGACAGCCAAGGCAGGAGACGGTACAGGTTTCAAAGCAGGCGGATACGGCATGAGCGACACCCCCAAGGCGCCGGACGTCATACCGATGCACGAAGTGAAAAACTGCATCGCCTACTACAACAGGAATAAAGGCTTCTACGCCAACCACCACCTGGGCGGCATTCTTTGGTCTAATAACAGCGGCTACAAAAACCCTTCCAACTATTGCATGCTCAACCGCAAGTCGATAGACGAAGCCGTCAATGTGGCCGGATACGGGCATATTCTGAAGAATAACCTCTCATACAGCCCGCGAAGTACGGGAAAGCATATAATCGACATCGACGAAAGCCAATGCCGAATAGCCAACAACAGTTTCCTGCCCGCAGCTATGGAGCTTACGGAAACGGACTTCCTCAGCCTGGATGCCAGCCAACTGGAAGCAGAACGCAAGGCAGACGGCAGCCTGCCGGATATCACCTTTCTGCAACCGGCGGAAAGCAGTCCGCTCCACACCGCCCGAATAGGCTACTCATTCGAAGCCCCCATTACCGATGAAGATAACGACGGCATCGATGACAACACGTTGATAGGCGAAAAAGACTGGCTCATGGAAGCCGCTATCCGCGTAAGCAATGGCATTGCCAGTGTAGAAGGACCGGGAGCCGAGGACTTCACCACTTTCTACATCAACGGGCAGAAAGTGAAAATGAGCGACGGAACAGTCGATTTATCCGCATATAACGGCACGCTGAATTTAAAAGCCACCTCCACCCAGGGCGGCATCGTGAAACTTACCCTAAACAAATAACCGCTAAACAGTCCATAAACAGTACACTTATGAAAAGCATCATCCATACGCTCGCCGCAGCTTTCCGGATTATTATCTTACTGACAGTCCTTACCGCCTGCAAAGACGACGACGGGCACATTTCATCGGACCGGGAAGCCACTCCCGCCTTCTCCTGGCAAGAAAATTCATTTCAACTGGAGACAGACAACGGTTGGGGAATCACACGTTTCGCCGACCGCATCGCACTCAGTAACTTCGACCTGAAATGCCAGTACCACCTCTCATGGAGCGGCGGCCCGGGTGCAGGCGAGAAAACAGACGGCATCCTGAAAATAGCGGAGGCAGGCAAGAAACTGCAAACTATCCGCCTGGACAAGCTATCCATAGAAGATATAGGCGGAACGTACTACAACATCCGGTTCCAGCAAGGCGAAAAAACGGGTACGTTGTTATTCTCATTCGCCCGATAGCGGAAGCCCGTCCCGCCCCGCATCGCCTCTATCCTTCTGGTAGGCCGAGGGAGACATGCCGAACTGCGCCTTGAAACACTTGCTGAAATAGAAGGGGTCGTTGATACCTACCTGATAAGCCACCTCCGCAACAGTGACATCCGCTTTCAGCAACAGCTCCGCCGCCCTCTTCATACGCATCACACGCAGGTACTCTTTGGGGGCATAGCCGGTAACCCCCTTTACCTTGCGGTAAAATATGGTACGCCCCAACGACATCATGGAAGCAAACTCGTCCACTGTAAAATCCGGGTTCTCCAGTTGCTCCTCTACGATACGCGTCAGCTTGTCCGTAAACTCCCTGTCCTTGTCCGTCGTACAGATAACCGGACGTACCATGGAAAGGTCGCTCGAGAACTTCTCGCGCAACTTATCCCGCTGCTCGATTAACTTGAATACACGCGCCAGCAGGAGCTTCGTACTGAACGGCTTCGTGATGTAGGCATCCGCCCCGCTCTCCACCCCTTCCAAATGGCTTTCGGGCGCATTCAGAGCCGTAAGCAAGATGATAGGGATGTGACTCGTATTAAAGTCGCCTTTCAGCTTCCGGGTAACCTCGAACCCCGACAAGCCGGGCATCAGGACATCGCAGATTATCAAATCGGCATCGTAGGAGCAAGCCCGCTCCAACCCCGCATTCCCGTCGGCCTCCGCCACCACTTCGAAATAAACGGAAAGTTCCTCCTTCAGAAACTCGCGTACATCCGTATCATCTTCTATAACCAGCAATCTCCGCTTGTTCAGGGGGGCAACAGGCATGCCTTCCTCCCGTATATCCTCTTTCTCCGTATCCGCACTCTTACCGGCATCCGCCCTTTCATCCCTCTCCATATCCGCCAGATGCTTCTGCGCCATTTCCTCCTCACGGAGCAATACATTGTTGGGTATCAGAAAGTCCTTCTCCTCATAAACCGAAGCATCGGTAGAAAGTACCACCGTAAAGACGGAACCGCCTCCCGGATTTTCTTCGTACGTTATGGTTCCCTTATGGACACTCACCAGCTCGTGGGTCAGGTGCAACCCTACCCCCACACTGCTTCCGGAGAAGTTACTCTGCATGAAACGCTTGAAAAGCTGGTCGCGCTTCTCCTTAGGAATACCTACGCCGGAATCCGCCACCCTGACAATCAGCTTACGCGCAGCGGCATCCACCTGCACGGAAAAGTCTATCTTACCGCCCGAGGGAGTGTACTTGAACGCATTGGAAAGCAGGTTGTAAGTAACCTTATCCAAATTTCCCTTATCGATAAACATCTTATAAGACGCTATGGAAGGAATAAACCTGAAATCCATTTTCTTGGATTCGGCGGCATCCCCGAAACTCAGGTAGATCTCATAGAGGAACGCTATCACATCGGTCTCTTCCAGCGAAAGCGCAAGCTTGTCGTTCTGCATCTTCCTGAACTCGAGCAACTGGTTGATAAGCCTCAGCATACGCCGCGTGCTCTTATCCATGACTTTCACCGAATAAGCCATTTCCTTGGGAATCTTGCCTACCCGGTGCATCTTCTCCAACGCAGCCTGAATCAGCGTCAGCGGAGTACGGAACTCGTGAGAAATATTGGTAAAGAATACCAATTTGTATTCCGTGAGCTGCTCCTCCACCTTTATCTTATTGCGTAAGTCGTTCATATTGCGCACGATGCGCCATACCGTGTAGAGCACAAAGGCCACAAGCAAGGTATAGAGCAAGTAAGCCCAGTCGGTACGCCAGAAAGGCGGTGCGATGACAATCCGCAGCGTCGTGTCCTGCTCCGCCCACTGCCCTGCCGCATTACACGCTTTTACATGGAAGTCGTAAGTACCCGGCTTCAGGTTCTTATATGCGGCAAAGGTCAGTGCAGACGGGGTGCTCCACTCCTTGTCGTACCCTTCCAGCTTATAGCTGAACTTCGGCGGAATCGTCGTAGAGTAATCCAGCGTAGAGAAATTAATCCCGAAAGAATTCTGGTTATACCGCAAACGGATGTCACGGGCATAGGCAAGGGAATACTCCAACGGAGAGTTAGGGTCATCGGAAGCCACCGATATGCCGTTCAGCTTCAGCTCCGTAAAGGTGACGGAAGGAATACGCTGCACGCTCTCCACCTGCGAGGGGTCTACAACGGTCAGTCCCTGGTTGGTTCCCATGATAATCCTGCCGTCCTGCAACCTTAATACACAACCTTCGCTATACACATTACTCAACATATCGCTGGAGAAAAAGTAATTCTCGAAAGTTTTTGATTGGGGAAAGAAGCAAGACACGCCGTATTCGGTCGTAATCCACACCCTGCCTGCCTCATCCTCTACAAATGCCTGCACCATGCTGTTCACCAGCCCGTCGGCCACACCGTAATGGGCAAATTCCAGCTTACCGTAATCAGTGCCGGGCGTACAGACGGAGAAACCCGCCCCCGACTCGGCAATCCAGATATTCCCCTTGCTGTCCTGCATGATATGCCGCACCTCATTGCTCAGCAAACTCCGGTTGCTCCAGTTATAATGATAATAAGCCTTAGAGTCGGCCAGCAATTCCTCGGGGCGGAACACGAATATACCGTCGCTCGTTCCCGCCCATATCCAGCCCTGCCTGTCCTCAATCAATGTACGTATCCGCTTTTGGGAATAATACTTATCAAAAAAATGCCGGAAGCGATAGCCGCCCTTTCCGTCGGGCACAGCCAAATCCAACCCGCCGCCGAAAGTCCCGACCCACATCCGTCCCTTACGGTCATGCAGCATACAAAATATTTCATCGGCAGCCACCGAACTCACATCATCAACCCGGTAAGCATACCTCTTGCCGCCTACATACAACCCGTCGCCACGGCTCCCCAGCCACAAAGTACCTGCGGTATCCTCGCAAAGCGCATATATATTCTTACTGTAAGCCTCCTTCTTTTTCAAACGCGACAATGCAGCATCGTACACATAGACTTTCCCGTCGCGTGTACCCAGGTACACATCGCCGCCGGCTCCGGCAGCCAGCATGCGTATATTGTTCACATGCATTTCCGTATCATATTCCACCGGCTCCGGATAGAACTGCACCGCCCCCTCGTTCACTACCTTCAAATGAGACACCCCCGTATATTCGGAGCTCAGCCATATACTGCCCGAGCGGTCCTCCATGACATATTGCAGGGCATTGGACGAAATAAGCGACGAACGGCTGTCGTCCGCCTTGAAATGACGGAGCTCGTCCGTCCGCAAATCATATGTAAAAAGACCGTTGCCGTAGGTGGAAATCCAAAGAATGTCTCGCGAGTCGTGCACCACATGATAACGCTCCATGTCGATGTATCCCACCTTCTCCCGGGGCATCAGTTGAAAAACCTTCACAACTCCCGTTGCCGACCGGATATAATACAGCTTCCCCGTTCCGTTGTGCACCCAATAATTTCCCCGGTTATCCACGGAGACTTCACCGCCGGGAATATTCCATTGGGCAGGCGAAGGCTTCAGCACATTACCCTCCGGCTCAAAAACGAAGCTGCCCTTCGATGTGAAAATAACCCATTGACCGCCGATAGCCAGATTGCCCGGCAAGTCCAGCCCCGAAGATACGTCCGGCAACTTCGCTGCGAAAGCAGGGCGTCCCTGCCTGCCGGCACTCCATATCTCGCCCTCGGCGGTTATAAAACAGGCTTTATCCCCGAAACTGTAGGCACGCTGGAAGCAATGCGCCTCGTCCGCACACTGCAACGCGCCGCTCTGCCAGAAATAAAGCCCCTTATCCGTACCTATCCACACCCGCCGGCCGGCATCCTGCAACACAAACTGTACATTGTCCGAGCGCAACTGCCCGCTCCCGACGTCAAACACCTCCGAAACGAACTTGCCGTCCCGGTATCGTACGCGGCGGCATCCCTGCCCCCGCCCCCACAACCAAACGGCGTCGGGCAGGATAGTGATATACCCGTAATGGTCCTCGTATTCCCCGCAGCCGGTAAAGTCCACGAAGCAATCTTTCTTCAAGTCGTAACAACTGAAACGGTCTGCCGAGGTGGATATCCACAAAAAACCGTTACCGTCTTCATACAGATGCTTTACACGCCGGTCGGTAAGCGATATCCGCCCCTTATTCTCGGGCAGGAAAGTACGGAAAGAGTTGCCGTCGTAACGGTTCAGCCCATTCAGCGAACTCATCCAAATAAAACCCTTGCTATCCTGGTAAATATAACGGACGGAGTTATTGGACAACCCGTCCGCCGTAGTCAGATACTGCACATGTACCTTGACGGAGGCATATCCCGGCAGGCACGCCGCCGCAACGAGACATGCCAACAGAAAGGCATATATTCTTTTCCCGCAGACTCCTTGTTTCATGTTTTTCATAAGTTTCCGATGTCGTTACGGCAAAAGTAATGATTTTCTCCGTATTTACATCCGCACCCTATCTAATAGTTACTACAATCTCGCCGCCGAAAGGGTCGAAGTCGAAAAAAGCCTTACCGCCACGAAGCTGTACGGGAAGCTTCCTTTTTGCCTGACGCGCCGTAACCTTCTTCATAACCCCTCCCTCGACCACCAGGGTCAGCGGTTCGGTAAAAAGCTCCTTATCCAGCGGCAAGGAGGGAACGATATGCAGTTTATTCTTCTTCTCCGTAACGGCCAGCCGCACAGCCTCCCTCTCTTTGAGATAAGAGACTACCTCGCGGAAAGTCCCCACCCATATCTTATCTTCAGCAGCCTTTACCCTGTCCCAATGCTCCCACAAGCGTTGCGGGTTGCCGAAAGCGTCGAAGCCGTAAGTCAGCCCGTGCGTCATACCCACACCCCAGTCGCCCGTCTTTATGAGCGTTTCTATCCACTTCTCCAAGTCGCGCGCCGAGCGCTTGCTGCCTACGGAGCGCTGTTTCATCCGCGTACCTACACGATTCCGCGCAACGAACTCCATAGCCTCGCCCTCCTTCGTATTGTTGGGATAGGCATAGGTACGGGGTACGACGCCTACATTGGCATATATCGCACTGTCGTTTTTCAGGATATCCTCCTTGAGCACATCCAAGGGAAACCTCGCGAAGTTGCGGTGCGCCCAGCCGTGATTGGAAATTTCATGTCCCTTTTCTGCCATTTCCCTTAACTGAGGCCATGTTACACGGGTAGTATCCCTGATATGCCGCTCGTCCTTATTCACTTTGGAGCCGTTGATGAAAAATGTACCGCGAAAGCCACGCCTCTCCAGTTGCGGGGCTGCCAGCGTATAATGCTCCGCCAGCCCGTCGTCGAAGGTATAGCTGACGGCACACACCTTGCCGTGCCTGTACTTGGCTACATACACATTCCAATCCGCAGCGAATGAAAAGCCGGGACAAAAGAGTGCACACAAAAGAATAGCTGAAAAAGTCTTCATGGTCGTTCTATGTTTGGGTTTATCTGCTGCAAAGGTAAAGAAACACCCGCACATGCAACACCCCCGAACATCCGGAATCCATGTAGTTTCGTACACTCGCCCGCCGCTGCGGCCACATTACCGCCGGCCGTACCCGCTACGTACCCACCTACCGCCTCACTCTTCCGCCGCCGTAACACGCAGCATCAGATACGGCAACAGCGGCAGGCGTACCTTCCGCCGGTTCACGTCATAATGCCGGTAATCCACCGCCTTCCCCACTTCGAAAGTGCCGGGATATGCGGTGACCGTCATGTTCCACGTGTCGATGATTTCCACCCTATACTTAGTTCCCGGCTTCACCTTCCGGTAAGAAGCATTCTTTGCCGGGAGATTGAACTGCCATTCGTCCTGCATCTGCCTGCCAAAATAAATCAGATAATAATCATCCCCCGCCGTAGCCGTGCGGTGGTCGCGGCTGACATCCGCCAACTGCAACGGGTTAGGCAGCAAGTCCAGCAGGCTGCGGGTAAAAGCGATGCGCTTCCACGATTCGCCGCGCCACTCGCCTCCCTTCGCCCAGAAAATGGTGTCCATGCTGCCCGCATTCCACTGGTAGCACTCCCCATGCGTGACGTACGTACCCGCTATCAACCCCTGCCAGATGCGGTGAAGCATCTCCGGGCCGCTCAAACGCCCCCAACGGGAAGCGAGATTACCCTCGTAACACACCTCGTCGAAAACGACCGGCTTCCGGTAAATACTCCGTACAATGGCAGCCCGGCCGAAGTCCTCCACCGGAGCCTCGTCCTGGATACTCGTATGCGTAAGCTCCTTCATCCAGTACGGGAAATAAGTAGCCGTACTCCCGTGAATGGAACACAAATGCCCGTAGGAGTCCGATGCAGCTACGGTACGTATCAGCGCTTTCCAGTCCTCCTCCGTCTTGGATGCAACGTAGTCGTACTCATTAGCCAGCGACCACCATACATTGCTGAAAGCGGCAAGCCGCGCCACCAGATACTCCACGTACGCCGTATTCACCTCCGCCGGCAGGCTGTCGAACCCCCAGCGCCCCTTGTCGTACGGATGAAACAATATCAAATCCGCCTCGATGCCCAAACGCCTCAGGTCGTCGATGCGCTTCTCCAAATGACGGAAAAAGGCAGGGTCGAAACGGGTGAAGTCGAACACCGGCTTCCCACCGGCATACCCCTCGACAAGGAAAGGATAGATTTCGGGCTCCTCCTTGCAAAGCCCGTAATTCTTCGGAAACACGCACATCCGCAGCTTGTTGAACCGTGCCTTCTCCAACGAGCGCAATGTCTTTTCCTGCACGGGTTGCGGCATGTGCGTCCAGGCATAAGCCGTAGTGCCTACGGGATAGTAAACGGTGCTATCGGCATACATGAAACTATGCGCATCCCGCACCCTTACCAGACCGTGACTGCCCGCCGCGGCAGCCACACATTCCAAGCTCCCCCTTTGCCCGGCAAGAGCAGGCACATTGCTCGTCGTGGCATAATGCCAGACACCCGGCAACGTAGGCATAAAGCGGATAACATAACGCCCGTCGCCGTCGTAGAACCCACGCACGCCGACCGTATCTCCCCCCTGCTGCCAGAAATCCGCATGCAGGCAGACATCCCTGAAAGGATTACCCTCGGCAGTGCCCTGCAACACCACCTCGAAACGTTCCCACTGCGGGATTTCCGTTACTTGCGCACCGAGCCGCCAGACAGAGGCGGAAAGGCACGCCATGCACCATACGATTTTCCTAAAAAGTTTCATAACCGTTCGATTTAAAAACCGCCTCACCGCTGAAGCGTAATTCCCATTATTCCGATAACCACCTCATTGGAGAGCGTTTCCAGCACAAGATGCGAAAGCTGCTTCCCGGCATCCAGCGGCATCTCCAGCAACACCGCCGCACCCCCGTCCACCTCGCGGGACACCCCGGTGAAGCCCAGCTCCTCGCCGAAACGGTTGCTCAGCTCGCCCGTTTTCAGGCGCAGGCGGTAGAGAGACGGAGCATGACGGTTGAAAGCCTTCCCGTCCTCGAAGAATAGCTGCTCGATAGGCGGCCAGTTGTCCGGGTTCACCAAAGGCAGGACGTCGCACGTGCCGTCCTTGTAATATACGCGGATTACCCCGTTGTCGATATGGCACTGCATATGGTTGGTGCTGCCCGCCATTAAGAGATAGGCGCGGGACGCCCTTCCCTCCAAAGGTATCCGGAGGCTGTCCGGATAATTGTCCCAAAGCGAGGTGAAGGCAATGTTATGCCCCCGGGCAGGCGTACGGAAAGGTATTCCGAGCTTCGTCTCCAACACACCCCCGCGCACGGCGGCACGCAAGCCCGAATCGTCGATGACGGCGGTTTTCAACGGGTGACACCACTCGCCTATGCCCTGCTTGGGCAACTGCAACGTAGTGTACGGAGAGCGGGGCGACAGGTATTCATTGCGGAAAATATCCGTTACATCGGCATTAAACACCTCCTGCATATCCACAGGAGTGCACCGGTCAGGTTCCACCGCCTTAAAGTCGCCCGCCGGAACGGGCTTTTTGCGGCTGGCGGCTGCCGGTTGCTCTACCGGCGCCCACCACTTCATCTGCCCCTGCTCCATAGCTACGAAGTTCACGGGCCCTGCCTTGCGGACACGTTCGGCGGGATACGTTTCAATGGCGGAAGGCGCTACAAGCAACTCGCCCTCCCAACAGATGTCGATTGCCACCTCCCGGCCGGAAGCAGCGGGAACGGAAACGGCAAGCACGGGACGGTCTACCGAATTCTCTACCAGCCTCCACGCAGCATCCTGCCCATTCACCGTAAGGCGCGCCACAGCAGAGCGGCGTGCCGGAAATTGCAGTTCCAGCTCCTTCACCGCAGGCAGGCGGTGGGTAATGGTATAGAGCGAACGGTCGCGGGAGGAGTACTTGCCGGCAACCGCCTCGCCCGCCTTAAAGTCGAAATCGATGTCCGGCGTATGCAGCGAGGCATACTCCCACCCCTCCGGGAAACCGGGCTTTACCGACAACCGGCCGTTCAGGGCATCGGGCAGGATGCCGTAAAGTCCTTGAATCAACACGCGGGAAGCCACCCCGATAGGGTCGCCGAAATCGCGGTAACACTCGCCCCGGGCAGCGTCGTAGAAGCTTATCTGACCGAAGTTGCCCGGACTGTCGCCCAAGTACATGCCGTCCAGCACGGAGCTTTTCAGCAGCTTGAAGCCGGCATCCGCACGCCCCGCCTGGAAATAGGCAAGCGCCGTATGCATCACCTCGGCAAAAGCCACATTGTTGATACTCCACGAATAGGGCATCCAGTCCGTAGTAGCTACCGTGGCATACCCGCCGGCATTGATAGCGGCGCCGGCATCCTGCAACTGTTTCTGCCAACGGGCATAAGGCGCCGCGTTGACGGGCAGGGCGGCAGCGGCAGATGCAACGTCCGAGGTTACGACGGGGATATGGGGGATTTCGCGGTCTATGTATCCGGTGGCAAGGTATGCCTGGAACGGGTCTGCCACATCGCTGTCGAGGGCATGGTAAATAGTCCACACGGCAGCATCCTCGTGCAGGCGGCGGTGTCCCATGAAGTCCTGGAACTCCGCCCAATGTCCCTTCCCGGGCAGCCACAGGCGGTCGTTGAGCGCTTTCAGTATCTTATCGGCTTCCTCCCGGTAGGGCGTAGGGTCTTCGCCTATTTTTTCGGCAATCAGGGCAGCCAGCCGGTTGGCGCGGTAGTTGTAGGCGGAACTGTGCGTAACAGCTCCGCTGTTGTAATAGAGCGCATCGCTCGCCCAGATGCAGGCATAGGCATCGTAAAGGCCGTCGTTGTCGGGGTCGAAGTTGCGCTTCTCCCAGGCAAGGTGCAGCGTAAGCAGCGGCCACATGCGGCGGGCGTAGTCCAGGTCGCCCGTCCAGTTGAAGTGCCACAGCAGCTCGTCTATGTAGCAGAGGTTCATATCGTAATGATGCATCTGGTTGTTGCGGCGGGGATTGCGGCAGATGTAGCCGTTACTGTACTGCGGCGTGCCCCATATCTTGGCCGAGCGCGCCAGGGCAAGGGTGGAGTCCTGTGCGGGATGCGGAATCGTATTGGGAACCTCGGTTACCTGGCTGGCGGCATAGTTGTCGAAATGGGTGCGCGCCCGGTCGTGCCAGCCCAGCGCATCGCCCGTATAGGCGGCACGCCAACCGCTAAGCGGCATGCGCCAGCCCACGGCTCCGTGCAACCACACGCCCTCCTCGCCCCAGATGCCGTCGGCGGCAACGGCAAGCGCGCCGCCGAGCGTATTGAAATAAGGGTCGGGAGTGGTGATTTTGATACGTCCGGCAAGCTCGCGGCAGGCATCGCGAAGGGCGGCATACTGCGTACCGCCGTCCGGCATCTCCTTCAGCTCGTTACGGAAGATACCGATATACAGATGCCCGCGGGAGGGGAAACGGCATTTCAGCGTTTGCAGCACCGTACCGTCCTCCGCCGGCTCGAAGCATCCGGGAGGGTCTGCTCCCATATCGCCGTTGCGGGAAAGTTTCTTCCGGCGAATCGGCGAGTTCAGCACCTCCAGCTCGCAGCCGGCAGGCAGCGTTCCGGAGAACTCCCACATAGCCATTTCTCCCGTAAGGCTTGCCAGCACGGAGATTTCCAGGCTGCAATCCTCTCCCCATGCCTTGTCTTTCAGGGAGTAGATGCGACTGCCCGGCCTATAACGCGCCTCACACCACGTAGTCTCCTCCAACGGCGTCACCGTGCCGTCGGGCAGGCGGAGGCGGAAGCGTATGTTGCGGCTGTCGTTCTTGATATAAGCGGCGAATATCGGGCGGTCGCTGGTTTCCAGACGCCACGCCGTAGGGCTGCCGTATAGCGCCCGGGTATAGCGGTTCTTGCCGTTGACACAGACGAAGTCTTCGCCTGCGGGCAGGTACTGCAAGGTGCGGGGAGCTCCCCGCTTATGGTCGTTGTAGGAGGTGGATTCTATCAGGTCGCCTGCTTTCTTCGGCGCTTGCGAAGAAGAAGCATATTGCGCATAAGAACCCAAAGGCATGAATAGGGTAAAAATAATTGCAAAAACAGAGGTGCGTTCCATAGGGCATATCCGGTTCTAAAGATGAAGGTATGACAGAGGCTACCTCACCGTACGACTGAGGCTACCTCAGTCGTACCCTTAGGGTATCTCAGTCGTATACTTAGGGTCCCCCCTTCCACAGGCTATCCTGGGTAGGGAGGAGCGCAAAATCACTACAGTTTAATCATACAGTAATATTTAAATACAAAGAGAGGATTACGGCATCGGCTTCAAGCCCTCCCAGCGTACATCCCATGTTCCGTCTTGCGGGAAACCGGGGTTCTTCACCTCGCAGCCGTCCCAGCCGGCGCACATCAGCGCTACGGCGGTAAGCAGGCCGCCGTTGCCAGGCAGGTAGCAGCGCAGGCGTCCGTCCTGGTAGTTGTGGCCGTTGGGCAGGTAGGTATTGGTACGCTTGTCCATAAGCAGGGCGCCCACCGCTTTTTCGGGCTCGCCCAGACGGGTGGCGTTCATCGCCGTCATCGGGTAGTCCCAGCCCCAGGTCTTGCCCCAGTTCCAGTTGTCCCAAATCCAGTGGAGGGTATTCTTCATGTAATCGGCGCGTATCAGTTTGTTCATAGGCAGGATGCCCACGGAGCCGAGTACCGCCATATGGTCGCTGGTGAAACGGATGTCCTTGTATGTATCTACGGCATCTTCCGAGGCCAGGTACAGGCTGTCTTCGTTGTATGCCAGCGGAGAGAGTTTGTCTATCATCTCGTCCCATTCCAGGTTGCGCTTTTCGCCGGCACGCTCGCGCCACTGCTGGGCTACGCTCATGGCATAGTGCCAGTACGAGAGTTCGAACGGCGGATTAATGGTGGTGGCTGCACGCAGCGTTTCCTGCGCAGGGATAGCGCCTTTCAGTATAAAGCGGCCGTGGAAATCGTCGTAAGTGGCAAAAGAGTACATGAACTTCGCCGTTTCCTGCACCAGGTGGTTGTATTTCTTTATCACCTCGTCCGAGGGGTTGGCGCGGTAGATGAGTTCTGCCAGGTAGATGAAATGCGGCTGCTGCCAAATCAGGAAGCTGCCCACGTTGGAGGGGGCTTCTGTTCCGCTGGGGTCGGTCATCTTCATCCAGCGCACTCCGTCGAAGCCCTGGCGGCGGGCTATCTCGCGGGCAACGGGTTCTACGGTTTCGTACCAGCCCATAGTGCGGTCTAACAGCTCGGGATGTCCCCAAAGTGCTTGCCAGGACTGATGCCACCATATCATTTCGAGGTGGAATTTACCGAACCATGAGTTATACGTAAGTCCGGTTTCCTGCGGCGGCACGCTGCCGGCGGACTGGATAGCGAGCAGGTATTGGCTCAGCACCACGCGGCGTTCCAGCTCTGCGGCGCGCGGGTCGGTACAGTGCGAGAAGTCTACGGCTGCGCCGTTTTTCCAGAAGTTGTTCCAGTAGCCGGTGCTGGCGGCTGCTGTCTGGGCAAAGGTGGGCAGGGTATCGGCTTTATAGGATGCCGGCTTACCTTCGGATACGCTTCCCGGGAAATCCGGCGTGAATTTGCAGGAGAAAGCAAGCTTGTCTTCCTCGGGTGTCAGTACGAAATAGTTCTTGGCTTTCTCTTTCAAAGAGGCTTTTCCTTCCCAACGCAGGGATACGTAATATACCGTGGAGTCGAGCGTGCGTTTGAGGACGGCGCTCTGCGCATCTTCGCACACGATATCCGTTGTATGTTTGTCGTTGGCGTCCCAGTTGCAGGCATCATCGGCATGGGCGCCCGTAGGATACGGGAAGTGCAGTTTTACCCCTGCATGTGCCGGGCTGGCGATGCTGGCGGAAATCATATCTTGTTCCGGGTGGCAGGCGGTCTGCACATCGAAGGCGTTGCCTTTCAGCGTGAAGCGGCTGCTAACGATGCCGTTCCACATATCCAGGGTTTGGGAGATGCCGGTGATGTCGGAGGCTTTTACATCGTCGCCCAGTTCCAGCCCCACGATGCCCAGATGCAGGCGGTGGGGGTTCATGCGGAACCAGTTGGCGGCTTCCTTCTGCCGTCCGTCCTCCTTGAACTGGCATGCGTATATTTCTTTATGGCCGCGGCCGAAGTCGTACTCTTTCAGGTATTCTTCCGCCTTATAGCGGTTGGGATTACCGAAGCTGTGCCAACCCCACTGGCTTTGTGTACCCAGGGGTACGCCCTTGCTGTATAGCTCGGGGAAGGTTTGGAGACCGGTGGCATCGACGGTAAAGGCAAACTCGCCGTTACCTACCGAAACCGACGAGAGCGAATCGAACGAGGAAACCTGGGGGTTATTGCGGGCAACTAACGCCTCGCGATTTATCGGCGCCTGCTTGTCCGAACCGCAGGCTACCAGAACGACTGCAAGTAGAGAATAAATTAGTCTTTTCATGGTATTTTTAGTGTAAGTAATATATTCCATAGTTGTGAACGAAGCAAAGATAAGGCTTTTGCAGAAATACGAATCTGTATGTATTGGCAGAAAAGCTATAAAATTTGCTTCCAATCCCCTGCAACCGATAACCTATTTTATTCACCCGGTAACGGCCAGTTAGGGGTAGGAACACGCATCGCTTTCATTTCTTCTTCAAACTGTGCAACTTTTTCGGGATATTTATCCGCCAAATTAATGGATTCGGTCATATCTTCTCTGATGTTATACAACTCCAACGGAGCATCTTTCTTTACGGTCACGACTTTCCAGTCTCCGCGTCTTGCCGCACGCTGCTTTCCGGGAAATTCCCAATATAATAAACGGTTGTCCGTATCGAGCTGTTGCCCATAGAACAAAGGAAGGATATTGATTCCGTTGAGCTTCTGCGGCAATTTGTCCGTTGCGCCCGCCAAAGTAGCCAAAGTAGGCATCACATCCGGAAAGTAAATAATATTGTTCAATTTTTGTACCGGAACCTTACCTGGTTGATTCACAATAAAAGGTACGCGGATACCGCCTTCATACAGTTGGCCTTTCATGCCCTTAAGAGAGCCTTTACATCCTAATTCCGCCAATGGGGCCTGCTTGGCAGCACCATTATCCGAAGCAAAGATAACCATGGTGTTCTCGCGTAACCCTAACCGGTCGAGTTCTGCCAACAGACGCCCGATAGCCCGGTCCATATGGGTAATAAGCGAAGCATAACGTTTTGTATTCATATCCCAAGCCTCATCATCATACCAGCCAGTTTCATCGATGATATAAGGTTCGTGTGGAGCATCGTAGGCCAGATATAAAAAGAACGGGGTATTCTTATTGCGGTTAATGAATTTAATGGCATCTTCCGTTGAAAGGTCTGTATTATGCTTGATGTGCTTATCGCCTTCATTTTCCTCCACATTCTCCAGCTTCTCGTTGTTGAAACGCCAATAAGGGTAATAGTACGGGTCGTTGGAATAGGTGGTACTGATGAGCCAGCCGTAAAACTCGTCAAATCCCCGGTTTAAAGGAGTAGCCTCCGGATTAAAGCCGTCCAAATGCCACTTATTCACCAAGCAGGTTCTGTAACCGGCAGCTCCGAGTACAGTGGCAATTGTCGTATCATTCGGTTGAAGGTGCATACGCCGGATAGGTTTTGTTCCTTTCAATCCCTCAATGCCGCCAGCGGTACAAAAGTTATCGCGTATGGTAGTATTACCGGTATTCTTTCCCGTCATCAGGGAACAACGGGAAGGGGAACTTATGCCGGAACCGGCATAACATTGGGTAAAAGTGGTTCCCGTAGCTGCCAAGCGGTCTATATTGGGGGTTTCTATGTATTTGTTCCCATAACATGCCAAGTCGCAATACCCCATATCATCGGCTAAGATGAAAACGATATTAGGCTTACCTTCTTTTACCGTAGCAGCTTGTTGTGCTTGTGCTGCAAGTTGAGGTGCAACAAGCATACCGGCACTACATACACTTTCTAACAATATATTCTTTTTAAACATAATCTGTTTCAAATATAGAGAAAAAGGTGGTATACCCCCTAAAAAGCACCCACCTCTTTCATTAACCTAAAATTTAATTTTATTAATCATTACATGTAATTAAGTGATATATCAATTCTTATATCCTTCATTCTGTTCATAAAGACCGGGAGTCACATTCATCTGATTACGAGGAATCGGATAAAGATAACAACCGTCTTTCAAATTAGCCTTCAATTCAGGATAATTATAGCGGTCGAACTTTGCCTCTGTATCTGATTTCCAAGTACCGTAACGAACCTGGTCGAACCAGCGAATACCTTCACCCATTAACTCAATCTTACGTTCGAGTTTGATGTATTTCATCGCATCGTCCACGCTTACACCAGTTTCAGCTCTTGGATCGCAATTAGCTCTCTCACGTATTTTGTTGACAATCTTCATGGCATCTTCCGTCTTACCTTCGCTTGCCAACAATTCTGCATACATAAGCTGCATATCCTCAAGACGGATAATCGGGAGATTCACACCCCAGTCATCATAATTCTTCATACCTGTCTCATCATAAGTAGTATTCATCATCTGAAGTTTGGGTTTAGAAGGCAAAAATTTATAAAGCATGGCTTCCGTATATACATTACCTGAAGTACCATCTTCAAAAGTCATTATTTCCTGTTTGCTCTGATAGGCATTGATACTACCCTCTGCCGGAATAGATGCCAATATCCCAAAGTCATAACCGCGCCCATCTTTCTTACCGCTAGTAACATGAAGCTTGTCAAACTCGTGCATCAATGTTTTTTCTATAAATATCTTATTATTAGAGCATACCCATTTAGTCCATGTTTGTGGCAAATCCTTGACTGCAATCATATTGAATATCGCAGGATTTCCGGAACCGCCACTACGATATTGTATAGCAAATATAGAATACTTGTTATAATAGTCCTCAGACGGCATCCATTGCATCCTCCACTCTTCCAAATCCGGAGCCCAATAACCAGTAGCATGTGAATCATTGAGTACGCTTTCAAGCTGTGTCTTGGCGAGACCTTTCGCAGCTACATCATTATATGGATACCCCGCCAAAGTCATGTATACACGCGCCAACATCGCCTTTGCAGCCATTTTGTCTGCACGTCCTTGCTTTTCAATACCAGTTTTTCCCTTTGCATCTTTCATATCTTCCTTATACGGCAAATTCTCTGCATTCTTTAAATCGGGAATAACAATGTTATTAATTACATCTATTGCAGACGACTGCTTAACAGATTTTATTTCTGCAGGTGACATTGGCTTGTCCACAATAGGTATATTACCAAACAGACGAGCCAACTCAAAATAAGCCCAACCTCTCAAAAAATAAACTTCATTCAAAAATTGGCTTCTGATTTCTTCTGAATCAAAAGATGCGCTCGGAATTTTGGAGATAGCAATATTAGCATCATAGATAACTTTATACCAAGTGTTCCAAGTTGTATTGAACATCGTTGTATTCTCCGAAGCACGAAATGTTCCAATCTCGGAATATTCACGATAAGCATCAGGGTTAGGTTCTACCCATGCTCCATCGGAACGACACTCGGACATAAACCAATAAGAGCAGTTAGCTAACTGACGTAAATCGGCATAAACGCCCAAAACACCTTGCTCCGATTGTTCCTGAGTTTGATAAAA
This sequence comes from Bacteroides gallinarum DSM 18171 = JCM 13658, assembly GCF_000374365.1. Taxonomy (GTDB): domain Bacteria; phylum Bacteroidota; class Bacteroidia; order Bacteroidales; family Bacteroidaceae; genus Bacteroides; species Bacteroides gallinarum. The sequence goes on along the minus strand of NZ_KB894124.1, from coordinate 31,688 downwards.
TCCCTCTGAAGTAAGCCTATCCACAGGAGGAGTATCTAAAAAATCATCACAAGAAAGGACAGTGAGTGCCAATGCGCCCATCCAAAGTATATTTTTAAATTTAAACATAATTCTTAGCATTAAATTAGAAATTAACATTTATACCAAACGTAAACGTACGTGAATTAGGGTAACCACCATAGTCCAAACCTAAGGCTGTCGCACCACCAGGTCCAGAACCTATATTCGCAGCTTCCGGAGAATAGCCTCCATAATAATTATCCCATTTTGCCAAGTTTTCAATAGACATATATACACGTGCGTATGATATAAACTTGGGATTTATAGGCAGCTTATAACCGAAAGTCAGATTTTTAATACGCAGATAGTTGGAAGAATATAACCAACGGGAATCTATAGCAGAGGCAGTCGTAGTACTGAAAATAGAAGGTACTGTTCCATCACCCGGTTCGTTTTCAGACCACCATGCATTCCGCCAACGTCCCAATACATTAGATCTCGCCCCCATGTTAGGACGGTCAATAGCACGTCCCAAAAAACTATAGATTTTTCCTCCAGTTTGTGCTGTCAGTAAAATGGAAAGGTCGAAATTCTTATAAGAGAAGCGATTTGTCAAACCGAATACAAACTTTGGTGTCGGAGTGCCTAAATAATCCCTATCATTATCCTTATCAAACTTACCATCATTATTGACATCTCGGTAACGGACATCGCCCGGTTGTATATTCTGACCTTCGAAAGTCACAGGATTTCCACCGTGAGCAGCACTGTACGCATCTATTTCTGCTTGGCTCTTCCATACGCCGATAGCCTCATACATATAGTATGAATTAACAGGTTTGCCTACAATCAACACATTCGTTTCATTACCATTCCATCCTGAATAGACAGGCGTATCATCTGCACCTATCTTCTTTACTTCATTTTTATTATAAGACATATTGAATGAAGTATCCCATTTAAACTCACCTGTCAAGTTATGTGTGTTCAACTCAACTTCAAAACCTTGATTATGAATATCACCTAAGTTATCCCAAATAGTACTAAAACCGGAAGCTCCTTCTACTGGAACTTGATATAACAAATCTGTCGTATTCTTTGTATACCAATCCAATGACAACTGAATACGGTTATTTAAGAAACCAAAATCAACTGCAATGTCAGTACTATGCGTTTTTTCCCAACTCAAATCGGCATTAGCTAGACTGTTAGTATAATAGCCTGTAACACCTCCATAAATAGCAGATGTCAATGTAGCGTATGCAGCCGTGTTACTGATAGAGTTATTACCAGTTACACCGTAGCTAGCTCTAATCTTCAATGCATTCCACCATTTCTGATCCCAATTCTTGAAAAACTTTTCATTAGAAATCAACCAACCGCCAGATACAGCCGGAAATACCCCCCATTTATTATTAGCACCAAAAACAGAACCACCATCAAAACGTAAGCTACCGGATAGCATATAACGTTCATCATAGTTATATTGTAAACGTCCGAATGTAGAAAGCAGCTTACTAGGAGTTTGTTCGGTCACCGTATTAGCTTTAGCTTTCAATTTCGAACCATCAAATGTACCTGTAATGGCATCATTCGGAAAAGGTGCGCTGAAAGACTGTTCCGTTTTATACCCCAACGAAGACTGTTCAGATGAAAAACCAAGCATAGCGCTTACACCATGTTTGTCAAAAGTATGATCATAATTGGCTACTGCTTGCAACAACGTACTCCATATCCGACTTGTAGTATGGGCACCACCGGAATTTTGTCCTTCACCAGCAGACCACTTCGAACTCGCGCTCGAGAATGTATAAGTGTTTCCGTCTACATCAGAATAATTAGCAGCAGCTGATAACTCTACACGGAAATCCTGAAACGGAGTGATACGCAAAAACGCATTACCTACCATACGTAAAGTGCGATCTTGACGAATCATACTCTCCAATGTATAAATAGGACTTGAATTCGTATCCGCCCATCCATAACGAGCATTCGGTTGTACATTTGTCATATAACCAACACCTGGCTCCGACACGGGGGTAGAAGCCAACGCTTTATGAGTTTGTGCATCTTTACCATTAGCTTTACCCGAGCCATCGGATACGGTATAAGTAGGAGCCAAATTAATACCGACAGAAATGTATTTATTGATTTTAGATTCTACATTAGCACGGAAAGAAAAACGTTTGTATCCCGTACCTGTAGCCAATCCTTCTTGATTCAGGTAACCGCCAGAAAACAGATAGTTTACATTATCAGTAGCCCCAGAAACGCTCAGACCATAATCTTGCACCATAGCTGTACGATAAAATTCATCCTGCCAGTCTAATAGGCTAAGACCTTCAGTTGTTGCTGCATAGGTATGCGTATTTCTTATATCCTGGCTCATATAGTTGAACCAACGGTCATCCAAAATATACTCATACGCCTTATCAGTGCCAGCAGTTACACCAAGATTAGCAAGACGGGTAGCATTATCATCATGAATGCTTGCATTAGTTACTCCTGCTTTTTTTGCATCAGTCAGATATTTGGTATCGTTCCATCTTGTTCTAAACTCCATCCATTCTGTGGCACTCAACATATCAATTTTCTTTTCCAGCGTTTGGAAACCAACACTAGCATTAAACGAAACCTTTGGTTTTCCGGTTTTCCCTTTTTGAGTAGTAACAATAACGACACCGTTTGAACCGCGAGAGCCATAGATAGCAGCAGAAGCAGCATCCTTCAAAACCTCTATAGAAGCAATATCCGCAGGGTTTATACCACTCAAAGTAGTCATTGGTACACCATCTACTACATACAAAGGGTCGGAATTTGCATTAACTGAAGCAGCACCACGTACACGAATCTGCATATCAGCACCAGGTTCACCTGTAATGGAACGTACCGATACACCAGCAAGTTGTCCTTGCAAAGCCGTTTCAGGACGCGCTAAAGGTCGATCTTGAATACTTTTAGCATCCATCTTCGCCACAGCACCAGTCAAGGAGCTTTTTTTCACAGAGCCATAACCGATAACAACAACCTCATCAAGGACTTCCGTATCTTCCTCCAAAACTACTTTTATATTGCTTTGTCCTTTCAAAGCAACATCCTGCGCCTTATAACCCACAAAACTAACTTGCAGGATAGCATCATCTTGAACATTTTTCAATGTAAAATTACCATCAATGTCCGTGATGGTACCATTAGTAGTTCCTTTAACCAACACGCTCGCACCAATAACGCTTTCACCTGTTTTGTCTAATACAACACCTGTAATGGTCTTGTCTTGTGCAAGAATGTTTAAATGACAACTTATTAAAAGAAGCATTAATAAGCATAATTTTTTGTGTAAGATTCTCATAGACTATTAATATAAATTGGTTGATTAATTAATTCAAGATTAACAGTCCGACAAAACCGTTATCGGACACAGAAATCATGGTTGCAAAGTTAAATATAGATGTACTTAACAAAATACAACTACTGACATAAATACTTCCTTTTTTGATTTTCTCTTAAGCAAAAAGAAGGTTCTAAATAGTAAAATAGTGGAATATAAGTTTTTTTATAATCATTTTGATTCTCGACTATCCATTTTGGCTTAATCTATATCCCCACTTTCCACTTCCGTCTCCCTGCCGAAAGAGCGGTATTCCAACGGAGTAAACCCGGTACGTTTTTTAAACAGGGAAAAGAAATGCTCGGTGGATTTATAGTTGAGCATAAAGGAAATCTCCTTGACAGACTGGGAAGTGCCGACCAGCAGTTGCTTGGCTTTACGCAGCTTCAATTCCTGGAAATACTTAGCCGGCGCATAGCCGGTATAGTCCTTGAACACTTTCCGGAACCAGGAATAGCTGATGTTCAGTTTCATGGCCAGCTCCTCGGGGTCTACATCCTTGAATACGTTCTCGTTCATTATAATCTTGGCCTGCTCAATCTTCTGGTCGACATCGCCTATCTCAAAAATCTTATTCTTGGAAATGGACAGTATCATCCCCATGATGTGCAATACTATCCCTGCGAGGTATTGCTGGGAGGATATCTTATCCGCCTCCGCTATTTCCAGGGCACGGGAGAAAAGGGATACCAGCTCTTCGTTCAGCCCGACTTCGAGTACCTGGTTCTCTTTCGAGAGGAAACCGCCTTTCATCATATTATCGATAACGGGACCCTCAAAGCCGATGTAGTACTCGTTCCACCCCGTCTGACGGTAAGGATGATAGGTATGCCACTGCCCCGGAAACAGTACCATGAGGCGTCCTTTGCAGACTTGTTTCTCCGGGGTCGTCTCCGAGGAGAAAAGTCCTCTGCCTTTCGTTATGTAAACCAATTGATATTCACGTAAAACGCGTCCTTTCTGAGCATTGAAGAAATAACCCGAAGGATGGTCTTTCAGGGGATACGGGGAATCCGGCTGAATGGATTGAAAGCCTACGGTATTCACCCACAAACCATACTTCCGGTCCATGTCATTTACAATAAGATACTTAAATTCTACTCCTAAATCATTGTAGTTCTTTGTCATAATACGTGTCCTTCATGATGGGTTCGGGACAAAAATAGGAAATATTTATGAAAAAAGAAGTGGTAATGAAAGATTTAATAAAAATCCCGGCTGGAGGAATGTTTATCGCTCCAGCCGGGATTCGTATATCTGTAAAAGGATTATTACTTCTTGACTATGATTTTGTCGTACTGCTGTTCGGCTTTAATCTCCGTATATTTCGGTGCATCCGTCATTTCAATCAACGCGCGGAGTACGGGGCCTTCGCCCATCGGGTCGTTTTCCTGGGTGGGACGGTTATAATAGTATGCCGGAGAGGGCATAATGCCTGTGCCCACACAAATGGCGGTAACGTCTCCCTTGTCCGAAATCTTGGTCATCATGCCTTTCAAACCTTGTTCGGCGGCGTAGATGAAGTCCGGGTGCAGCCAACCGTGCTTAACGCCGCGTGCTATGCCGAATACGAACATAGCCGTACCTGTGATTTCTTCATAGGAATCTTCTTTGTCGAGCAACTGATGCCAGAGACCGTTCTTGCCCTGGTAACGGACTACGCCGCTGCATTGGCGCTGGAAGCATTCCAGTACTTCGGGGCGCATGGGGTGGTTTTCCGGCATAACCGTGAGCAGCTCGGCCGTAGCCATAAATACCCAACCGTTGGCGCGGCTCCAATGGGCAACGCCGTGTTCGTCCGTATCCGTGTGGTAGCAGTGATAGAGGACTTGCTTTTCCAGACACCACAGGTATTTATGGTATTTGACTATCTGGTTGGCAGCATCATTGACATAGTTCATGTCGCCGGTCATCTTCGCCATGCGGGCGAGGAAAGAGATAGCCATAAATGCGTCGTCGGCCCAGATTGTGTTTACATGAGGCCAGATACGGGCAATAGTGCCGTCTGCCAGGCGGGGCTCGCCATAGTTCAGGTGTTCGGCCGTTTCATTGATGTAGTTCAGGAATGCATCATTAGGATGCTTCATTTGCAGGTCAATCAAGCTGGCGCCCATAGGCCCGTTGTCGTCCAGGCGCTTCCCACGGAAAATCATATGCCAGCTCAGCTTGCGGACGCCGTACCAGCCTTCGTCTTTCATTGCCTGGTCGTACTGTTGCTTGAAAAAGTCCAGGTTGCCGTCGTTGAATACGAAGTTCATGTTCTTGAGAACGTAATCGTCGTATTTCTTGTTGCCGGTCTTGTCGGCCAGCTCCATTAAGGCAATATGGGTTACGCCATTGGTGTAATGCCAGTTATTGTACTTGCACGCAACCTTTACATTCATATCCAGGGGCAGGTTCTTGACGGACTTGTAGGTTTTGCCCGTCTTGGTATTCTTAAACTCGTAGGTGGTGGTTGCAAGAATACGGTCTGCTATTTTCACGGCGAGCTCGGAAGCAGAAAGCTTGGCCTCTGCCGCTGTCTTCATGGCTGTTTGCGAGAAAGCAGTGGTAGCTGTTAAAAACAGCATACACGAAATAATAGTTTTCTTCATGGTGTTTTCTTAAATTATAAATTAGAAAGCTTTACGGTATAAGGCCTCGATATCCTCGACGGAGGTAGGACGGGGATTGCCGCCCGTGCAGACGTCGTTGAAAGCATCGACCGCCAACCGGTGCAAATCGTCCTCCCTTACGCCGATTTCATGCAGCTTTTGAGGAATACCGATGCTTAACGAAAGGTTCCGGACTGCATCCACTGCCGCACGTATCCCTTCGGCCTGGGTCATACCGTCCGTATCTACTCCCATAGCCTTGGCTATATGGATATATTTGGGAGCTGCCGGAGACTCCGCATTGTACTCCATGACATAGGGCAGGAGCAACGCGTTGGCAACCCCGTGCGGGGTATCGTAATGGGCGCCCAGCGGATGCGCCATTGAATGAACGATGCCCAAGCCTACGTTGCTGAATCCCATTCCGGCGATATACTGTGCCTGCGACATCGCCTCGCGGGCGGCCACATCGTTGCCGTTATCGACGGCTGCCTTCAAATTGGCGGCAATCATTTCAATGGCTTTCAGCTCGAACATATCGGACATCGCCCACGCACCCGGCGTTATATAGCTTTCAATGGCATGCGTCAAGGCATCCATTCCCGTTGCGGCAGTCAGTCCCTTCGGCATGGAATACATCAGCTCCGGGTCTACAATCGCCACAGCCGGAATATCGTTGGGGTCTACGCATACCATTTTCTTCTTTGCTTCCTCGTCGATAATCACGTAATTAATGGTGACCTCGGCAGCCGTTCCGGCAGTTGTAGGCAGAGCGAATGTCGGGACTGCCTTATAGCGGGTAGCAGCTACGCCCTCCAATGACTTCACGTCTGCAAAATCAGGATTATTCACTACGATACCGATGCCTTTTGCCGTATCGATAGAAGAACCGCCACCCAGCGCTACGATAAAATCTGCCCCCGATGCCTTAAAAGCGGCTACGCCGTTCTGCACGTTAGCAATCGTGGGATTGGCCTTTACATCGCTGAAAAGCTCGTAAGGGATACCGTTCTTCTCGAAAACTTCGATTACCTTATCTGCGACCTTGAAACGAATCAAATCCTTGTCCGTTACAAAGAACGCCTTCTTAAAACCTCTGCGCATAGCTTCCACCGCAATCGTCTCGCGGCAGCCTGCTCCGAAATAAGAGGTTTCGTTCAATATCATTCTATACATAATTACTCTCCGCTTTTATTTTGGTAAATTGAAAGCCACACTCATCTCCTTCATCTGTTCCTGGCTCATGCCGTCCGGCTCGAAGCCCATATTCTTGGCAGCGATGTAAATCAATGCAGACTTATTCAGCACGTCTACCTGGTCGAAAGCCGACATGATGTCCACATCCACCGCAAAGACACCGTGTTTCTCCCACATGGCCACATCGTAATCGTTCAGCGCCTCAATAGTGGCATCCGCCAGCTTCACGGAGCTCGGCAGTTCATAAGGAATGATGCCCAAACCGCGCGGGCAGAAAGCCTTTGTTTCCGGAATCATGCTCCAGAGCAGGTTGGTAGCTACATCTTTTTCCAGGAACTTCTTACTATGGGTCATGGCAATCAGCTCGATAGGATGCGTGTGCAAAGATGCCCTGTAAGGAGAGCCTTTTTCGAGCAGATAATTATGAACCGCAAGGTGCGACGGCAATTCCGAAGTGGGCATTACCGGTTGGTCGGCTATGATTACATAGCTGGCGCAGTCGTCCAGAATGCGGATTATCGAGCCGTTCTCCATAGGCCGGCGTGCCAAGTCGCGCATACGCATCTGAGTGCCTTTACAATAAAAATAACAGCCTTTCAGATAAGGAAGGGTTTTGCCTATTTGCTTGACTTCGCTGATAGCCGGCAAAGCCTTGATTTCATCATCTATGTATTCCGTGATGTTTAAGGTGATATTACCGCCATTACGTTCTGCCCATCCTTTTTGCCAGAGATATCCGGCTACTTCGGCAGCCTGATTGACTTCATAAGCCAATTTCGGACGATTTTCAAGAATTGATTTCATGTGTTTATTTAATTACAGTTAATTTAGACAGTTATTTCTATGCCTGTGCCATAGCCACTACTATAATAGAGGCGATAAGGACGGCGAGCCCCAATACCAGTACGCCTATCGTACGGGAGCCGCATCCTTTCCACTCTTTCAGCAGAATTCCCCAGACATTGCTGAATGTAACATTCAGCGACATCAGTATGCTCCAGGAGAATGCAAGCAATACCGGGCTTCCGCCCAAGAAACTCTTGCCCATTTCCAAGCCGAAGAACTGTGAATACCACAAGCCTCCGGCAAGGGCGCAGAACAGTAGGTTATTCACGAATACATCACCCTTGACCGACAAATATTCCTTACCCGTCTTGTTCTTTATATTTTGCTGAATACAGTAAGCGGCATTCGTGCAGAAACCGCCCAGGGTTACTAAAAAGATAACAGGAAGCCCCGCATACAACGGAGCGACCCCACCGGCCAGCGCCGCCTCCTTGATAGGGGTTCCGGCATCCAGCCCGAGAGCGAAGCAGGCACTCATCACGCCTGCCAGCAAAGCCACCAGCAGTCCTTTTGTCAATGCAAAATCTTTCACTGCCGCCTTCTTCTCTTCCTCGCTCATATTCCTGGAACGCAAACTGCCGGCATAGCCGATAACGGCAATTCCCGCTAAAGTGATGCAGACACCGATAAGGAGCATCAGTCCATCGCCGTGCAGCAAGTCCTTTCCTGCAAATAAAGCCGGGAACAGCGTTCCGAAACCGGCACAAGTGCCCAAAGCAATGCTCTGCCCCAAAGCGACGCCCAAATAGCGCATGCTCAATCCGAAAGTAAGGCCGCCTACGCCCCAGAGGATACCGTAGACGATAGCCGGCAAAGCTCCGCCTGCTCCCCAGAGTTCTATCAGGTTACTGCCGGAGGGGATAGCGAGCAAGGCTCCCAACAGCGGAAAGACGAGCCAGGCAAAAACTCCCTGTACCAGCCAGAAGTTTTCCCAAGACCAGCCCTTCACTTTATTGATAGGCACGTACGAACTGCTCTGTCCGAAACTGCCTACGGCGATAATTAATAATCCTATTAGTGTATTCATGATAATCAATGGTTAATATTCCACAAGTAATGAAAGTAGCGGGGCAAAGATACGCTTTCCCCGCTAAATACTGTCATCGACCTTGGTAAACTCAGTTACGCTTCGATGTAACCTCAGCTTCGTATTTCTCTACTTCGGCAATGAACTCCTCGCCTACCGGAACATTGTTTTTCAGGCAGAACATATCCCAAACGGCATTCCAGGGCAACGCCTTCGCTTCTTCCAGCAGAGCAAGACGCTGGAAGCCCTGGCCGGCAGCTTCGTACTCGCGGAGTTTGGCCAACGGTTCCAGCAACGCACGCAGCATGCACTTCTGTGCGGCACGGGTTCCGATGACATAAGCGCCGATACGGTTGATAGAGGCGTCGAAATAGTCGAGACCGATGTGTACGCGGTCTAAAGCATCGCAACGGACGATTTCCTGGAAAAGTTCGAGAGTAGGGTCGTCCATAATAGTCACATGGTCGGAATCCCAACGTATCGGACGGCTTACATGGAGCATCAGCTCGGGAACGAACAGCAACATGGACGAAACCTTATCGGCAGCGCTTTCCGTGGGGTGGAAATGCCCAGTGTCGATTGTAATAAGTTTCTGGTGCTGTACGCTGTAACCTACGCAGAATTCATTGGAACCTACCGTGTAACTTTCCAGGCCGATACCGAATACTTTGGACTCCAGGCAATCTTTCATGTTCTTGTACTCCGTAGCGAAAATCCGGTCGAGAGAATCCTTGAACAGCTCACGGTATTTCATGCGGTTTACCGTAATGTCCTTGCTGCCGTCGTGTACCCAAAGGTTCATGATACAGGGGTCACCTTGCCGGCGTCCCATTTCCTCTGCAATGGCACGGCAACGCTTGGTATGCTCTACCCAAAAGTCGCGGATGCCCTTATCCGGGTTGGCTAAAGACAAGTTGCCGCTTTTCGGATGCGAGAAAGAAGTAGAGTTGAAATCCAGCTTCATTCCGTTCTCAGCCGCCCACTGCATCCAGCTTTCGAAGTGCTTCACCTCTACCTGGTCGCGGTCTACGAACGTACCGCCGAAATCACCGTATATTTCGTGCAGGTTCAAGCGATGCTTGCCGGGAATGTAAGAAGCGGCTTTCAAAATATCGCCGCGCAGCTCCTCCATATTGCGTGCCTTACCGGGATAATTACCGGTAGTCTGGATGCCGCCGGTCAGCGAGCCGCCCGACTCGAAGCCGATAACGTCGTCCGCCTGCCAGCAATGCATGGAGATTGCTACTTTCTGGAGTTGCTCCATTACCTTTTCTACATCCACCCCAAGAGCGGCATAACGTTCTTTGGCTACCTCATAGGCCTTTGTTATTAATTCTTCTTTCATGATACTGATTTATTTAAATATTAATTACTGAATATCGGTTGTTAATTATTCATCGTCGCCTGTTTGAAATGCAGATACGCGGCATCCCACACTTCCGCATCCTCCGGATAGAATGTCTGCAAAGGAATGGAACGGTTGATAAGCCTGCGCATGGAGGCGATATCTTCCGCCGCCCCGGCAGCCAATGCCTGAATCATGACATTACCGATTGCCGTAGCTTCGGAAGGCCCTGCCACCACCGGGATGCCGACGGCATTGGCCGTCCACTGGTTCAACAAGTCATTGCGGCTTCCGCCGCCTATTACATGAAGCGTCTCTACCGGACGGGGAGAAAGGGTGCGTAGATTATCCAACACCTGGCGGTAACGCAGAGCGAGGCTCTCGAAGATGCAGCGCACAACTTGCCCCCGCGTTTGCGGAACGGGCTGATGATGCTCCGCGCAATACGTCTTTATAGCCTGCTCCATATCCGCCGGATTGGCGAACAAAGCGTCGTCGGGATTAATCAGGCTGCGGAACGGCTCGCTGGCATTCGCTTCGGCTATCAGTTCCGGGTAGGATGTTTCGCCCCACGCAGCCCGGCAACGCTCCAGCAGCCACATTCCGCAAATATTCTTCAGCAGGCGGACAGTACCTTCCACGCCGCCCTCATTGGTAAAATTCAAAGACTCGGTTTCCTCCGTAATAACCGGAGCATCCGTCTCCACCCCCATTAAAGACCAGGTTCCGCTGCTCAGATAAGCGAAGTCGGGGCTCATTGCAGGAACCGAAGCCACGGCAGAGGCCGTATCGTGTCCGGCTACTGCGATTACAGGTATCCCACCCAGCCCGGTCATGCGTTGTACCTCTGCCGTCAATGTCCCTATCTTCTCGCCGGGATAAACGAAACGGCCGAAATTGGCCTCCGTCAGCCCCAGTTCGCCCAACAAGGCATTCTCCAGCTTACGGGTTTTCGCATTCACCAACTGCGCCGTGCTCGCAATGGTGTATTCCGTTACCATTGCACCGGTCAGCATATAGCTCAAAGCATCAGGAATGAAAAGTATCTTATCGGCGGCAGCCAATGCACTATCGGCATTGCGCCTCAATGTATCGAGTTGAAACAACGAATTGAAATTCATCACCTGGATACCCGTCCACTCATAGACCTGCTTACGGGCTACCTTCTTGAAGAAAGCCTCGGGCGCTCCGGCAGTATGGGGGTCGCGGTACGAATAAGGCTGGCGGAGAAATCCCCCGTCCTTTCCCACGCAGACGAAATCCACTCCCCATGTATCGATGCCGATAGACGTAATCTCGACATCCCCTCTCCGGGCAACGGTTTTCAGTCCCTCGATGATATGCCGGTAAAGCTCATAAATATCCCAGTAAAAATGTCCGCCGGTTTCTATCAGGTGATTCGGGAAACGATTCACATCCTCCATTTCCAGTCCTTCCGGAGTGAGAGTTCCCAAAATAGTACGGCCGCTGGTAGCACCCAAATCGACCGCAAAAAAACATTGCTTCATGGTAATCAGTTTTAGTCGCTATTTCATAATACAAAAGTAGGGGAATCATCCCCTACTCTCTGTACTTATTTTGACTGAAAGGGTGTCGGATTTGACAATCCATTTCATTCACCGTCACCATGTCGTCCCGTTTCTCAGTTCACATCCTCACAAAAGCGGGTAACTACCTTCTCACCTTCCGTATTGCGTATGGTTACATTCTTCATCGTGATGTTCTTGCTATAAATAAATTCCGCTCCCAAGCGGGAAGTGATATCGACATTTTCCAGTACTATGCCGTCAATCGGCATTTCGGGAATGCCGTTGAAGAACAACGCACGGCGGGCGCCTGCACACACCAGATTCTTTACATGGATATTACGGAAACAAGGAGTCGTCTCGTCCACCGGAAGCGGCTCTACCTTAGCCGGCACCTTCTCGCCGCTTTCCAGCACTTCGACGGCGGACTTACCGCCATAATACAAGTTGAACGTTATCGGTTCGGTCGGGATATCCATCATGGACACATCGGTAATCCAGATATTCTCTACGACACCGCCGCGTCCGCGCTTGCTCTTGAAACGCAACCCTACATCCGTTCCCAGGAACTGGCAGTTGCTTACGGACACATTGCGCACTCCGCCGCTCATCTCACTACCCACGACAAATCCGCCATGTCCCTTGAATACGGTACAGCCGTCCACCACTACATTCTCGCAAGGACGTGCACGGCGGCGGCCATCCTCGTCCTTGCCACTTTTCAGGCAGATACCGTCGTCACCCACATCGAAGGTGGAATTTACAATCAGCGCATTCCTGCACGACTCCAAGTCCAGCCCGTCGCCATTCTGCGCATAGCTCGGATTGCGCACCTGCACATCCTCAATCAGCACATTCTCGCACATCAGCGGATGCAGGTTCCATGCCGGAGAATTTTGAAATATCACACCTTGCAACCATACGTTCTTACACTCTATCAGGCTCACCATTACCGGACGGAGGAAATGGCGCACGCTCTGCCACTCCTCCTCGGTTTTCAGGTTCTGGGGTACATTCATATTGCTGATAGTATCTCCCTTCAGCGTTTCAGGATAAGGGAACCAATAAGTAGGACGCTTATATACGCCGCCACGGGCGGTTGTCTGCTTCCAGACGCTCTCCGTAACCTTCTCGCGCTTCAGCGGACGCCAGTAATGGCCGTTCCCGTCGATAGCCCCCTCGCCGGTAATCGCCACATTCTCCAGGTTACGTCCGGAAATAGGCGACTGGCAGCGGCGGGTATCCAAGCCCTCGAATACGGTTTCCACCAAAGGATAAAGGTCTACATCGGGAGAGAAAAGAATTACAGCCCCTTTCTCCAAATGCAGGTCGATATTGCTTTTCAGCACGATAGGCCCCGTAAACCAGACGCCGGCGGGAACCACAAGATGCCCTCCCCCCTGCTCGGAAAGCGTATTGATAGCCTCGGCAAAAGCCCCCGTACACAGGCTTTCGCCATTACCCACGGCATTGAAATCCTTCAGGTTGACTGTACGGTCGGGAAATTCGGGTGCCTCCACCCGGGGCATGTCGAACGGTAAATTACGGTAAACATACTCATACTTATAGCCTTCGGACTGGCAGGAGCTAAGCAGCCATGCACAGACGGCAGCGATTACATACAATTGTTTCGTCATTCTTAACAGCATTTTAAAGTTAGCAAACGGAGGCAGACAGAGCCTTCCTCCTTTCATTCATTTCCCAGATAATAAGACGGTACGGGAGCCTGGGGATATCCCATACTGCGATGAGCCACATAACTGCGGTACAAGGCGTCCTGCATCAATGTTACACGACGGTCGCGGGCGGGGATAGCGGTATGGTAGATACGCAGCTCGCCCGGCAAAGCGGTAATCAGCTCCTCGCGCCAGTCACCCTCCATATCGGCCATTAACAAGATATCGCCTTCGATGCCTTCCGTCAGCACCTCGCCTTTCCATTTCCAGATACTCTGCTTGCGGCCGCCCGAAGAAGAGCCTGCCCCCCAGCGGTTATCATCGCCCTTGAAAGTTTCGCGCAACAAATCCGCGTCCCACCATATCCAGTTGCGGCATCCGGGTATATCCTCCCGGGGCACATCCAGTTTCTTGCCGTCCGCAGTCAGCAGGTACTTATCGGTGCTTCCCCCCTTGCGGTCTTCGCTGGCAAAGCATTCCAGCCCGGGATGAGCGGGGTCGAAATCGGCCACCATGCCGTCGCCCACATGATAGGTAGTATGACCTATGCCCCATATCAGCTTACCCGTAGCGGCATCGACCACGGAAACGCCACGGCCGTCCTCCTTCTTCGGCTCGCTCACCATGAACACCTGCATACCCTCCATATCGGGACGCAGCTTGCAAAGATACGCCTTATCGCTATGTCCCAGACCGGACGACCACAAAAGCGTTCCATTATCATCGAGCATGCAGGAGCCCAGCAAAATCTCGTCGCGTCCGTCGCCGTCCACATCCGCAGTAACCATGCTGTGCGCACCCATGCTGCGGACAACCGGGTTCTCCTCGTCGCCGTCCCAACGCCATGCGCGCTGCAACTTACCGTCCTTTAACATCCAGGCATCCACTACCATTAACTTATAAGTGCCGCGGGCAGCCAATATAAACGGCGTCTTACCGTCCAGATAAGCCATTCCTATCTGGTTACGGTTCTGGCGAATCAGGTTCCCGTAACGGTCATTACGCTCCGGCCAGTCCACACGGTCTATTTCCTTGCCGGTCATGCCGTCGAGCACGGAAAGATACTCGCTGCCGCCGCAAACACGCCCCTTTTCATTCTTTACGTAATCGGCGCCCGCCGTCTTAATGGCGACCTCGGCCTTGCCGTCGCCATTAAAGTCGTAGACGATGAAAGGCGAGTACCAGATACCCGGCTCGATGCCCGGTCCCATATCGTACGTCCACAAATAAGTGCCGTCGCTCAGGTAAGCGGAGATTTTATAGGTCTTTCCGGTAGTATCGCCCGGCATGCCCGGGTCTACATTCGTTTCGGGAGTACGGATAATATAGTCGTAAGCGCCGTCGCCATTCAGGTCGGCAAGCGCTATCTTCCCCGCCTTGGCATTATCTTTCAGGCGAATGGAAGTATAAGGTTTCAAATCGGCAAGCACCACCTCCCGCTTTTCCGAGGCAACGGCTTTCCGTCCCTTTACAACCGCCTCCACCCAATAGGAAGCCTGTTTGCAGGGAGCCGTATCCACAAAATCGCAAGTTTTGGAAATAGCCTTCCTCGTAAGGCGGCGCACCTTCCCGTCCGCTTCGCGGTAAACATGGAAAGAAGTAGCCGCATCGTCCGATGCCAGCAGGCGCCAGCTCAGATACACAGCCCCGGCATCTCCGGAAGGCACTGCCACCAGGCCGCGGTTCAGCCTTTCGCTAATCCGCTCTTGGGCAAAGCCCTCCACCAAAGGTTTCGGCTCATGCCGCGGTTCAAGGATTTCATAGAAATAATGGCGTTCGCGCGGGTCTTGGGCATACAGAGCGCCGGCTGCACAAGCCAGCAGCACCCACGATAAAAAATATCTTTTCATAATGTTCATTCTTTTGTCGTTTTCAACGGTATAATACGCACAGGGCCCAACAAGCCGCTCGGGACAGGTTCCCAACCGGCATACGTTCCTTTTTTATAGCCGAGTGCCGCAATATTGATATCCTTAAAGATGCGCCACTTCACCCCGCGGCGGTCTATATCGGCAATCCGGTTGGCGGGCAGGTTGGTTACCTCCACCTCCAGCGTATTCACTCCCGGTTGCAGATACCGCCCCACAGTACAACGGTAAGGCACAGCCCACAAGATAGCCACTTCCCGGCCGTTGATGCGTACACGGGCGCTCTCGCGGACATCGCCGAGCGAAAGCATCCAATCTTGCGCAGCAGCAGGGTCGGCAACCGTAAAGGTGGTAGTATAACGCCCCGTACCCATAGTAGTCTTGGCATTCTCGAAGGGCAAATCCGTCCACGAGCCCAAAGAAACGGAGTCGGGCACATTGCCCGCGGCAGGAGCGCTTTCCGCAAATTGCAGGCTCCACAAGCCGGACAGCTCAATCGCCCCTGCCTCCAAAGCCGTGCGGTACTCCCATTCCGGAGCCTGCACATCGTGCTCCGTAAAGGTTTTCAGTATGACGGACTCGCCCGAAGCCAACTGTAGGTAAACCTCCGCCTTACCGTCTTTCCGGCGCAGGCAGGCCTTGCCGGAAGCGCCGTTCATCGGATTATAAAGCATGACCGAACGCGCCGGCACAGCCAACGGTATCCAGCCGTCCGTATCCTTGTCCGTCAGTGCGGAAACGAAATAATGATACCCCTCCGCATTCTTGCGGCGGATGCAACTCAGGTCGAAAGCCGTTTTCATCGCTTCCGGTACGGCGGCAGTCTGTGCCAGCGTACGGGCATAATCCGTGCCGAAGAATACCGTCTTACCGCTGCCGGACTCGTTGCCCAGCTTCTTTATCTGCTCCAACGCACGCTTAAAGTCCGCACGGCGGCGCTCCAATCCGGCATATCCGGGAACATCCTCCGGATACTGCTCCAAGAATACCACCGGCGCCCCTGCCTTTGCCAGTTCGAGCAGCTTCGCCAGCACATCGGCAGGCATCAGGCGGACACCGGGAACAACCAGTGCCTTATAAGCCGTTCCGCCGGAAGTCACGATTTTACCGTCGCGGCAAGTAGCGGTACGGATGAAGTTGTCGGAAATATAATCCATATCGTAACCGGCATCGTTGATGCGGTGTACCGCCTCAATGAAACGGGGGGCGCGCTGCGCCATTTTATGAATGTCATACATCAGCAAGCGCCCGTTCTGTTCCTGCCACATATCATATACAGGCAGGTAAACGAGAAAATCGTTATCCGGCTGCCCCATTTGCAGGAAACTCTGGCAGCGGGAGATGTAGCGGAAGAATGCAGGCGCATCCCGCCAGATACTGTTCGTAGGGCTCATATCCACCGTAGCATAGAATTTCCAGCCCGGCCAGGCGGCGCCGGCAGGCGAATAGGTAGTGCCGTGGAAATAAGTATGATTGACCCCGGACACGAACATGAGGTCGATATCCGGCTTGCACTGCGACAACGAGGTGCGGAAATGCTCCGTCAGCCACGTAAAGGTTTCCGACGAGGTATAGGGCTTCCCGGCGATATGCGCCCCCGAGGAAGCGTATTTCAGCATGGAGAGGTCGGAGTCGTTGGGACGCGTCAGCGAGTCCTTGCGCAATCCCCGTATGCCGAAGTCGGAAAGGCCGAAACCCTCGCACTCCGGAATATCCACCGTGGCATAAAGGTCTATCAGATTACCCGGCGAACCGTGTGCCTGGTTCCGGGTCTTGGAACCGTGCCGGTGCGCCCAGTCCGTCCATTGGCGGGTAAAATTCTCCAGCAACAACTCGCCGAGCGTCTCGCGGTAATCGGAGATGATACGGCGGGTCGCATCCGTGCGTTCTCCCGCGGCAAGGAACTCCGGCAGATGCTCCTCCAGCTTATAGCCGCGGCGGGACAGGAATTCATCGAAAAGCCCTTCCGACCAGTCCGCCCCATACACCTCGTAAGAGTCGTTGAAGAAGTTATGGGGATAAGCGGTGGCAGCACCGGCAGCCTCCTTGAATTTTCCTTCAAAGGCACGCTCGAAGCGTCCCAGGTAGTTCTTTACGGCACGGGCGGAGAAGTGGTTCATCACATACCCTTCGCCACCGGGAGCGGCGCGTTTCACTTTCTGGAAAGTCTTGCCACAGAAGGCGGCAATCAGTCGCCAGTTGCCTTTCGGCGCCTTCCAGCGCAGCATCCCGTCCTTTACCTCAGCCGTCAAGTCCAGGCATTTCCCGGCATCGGAAAAAGCCATGAGGCGCTCCAACCTAGCATACGGCCGCTGCTTGCTATCGGCGGCTTCTATCTTCTTATCGAGCGTCCCCCCCCCCTTCAACCGGTATTCCGTAACGAGCAATTTGCAGGCGGCATCCTCTATCGCCACCTCGGGCCCACCGAAAGGCCAGCCGGTTCCGGTATTCATATCAATCTGCATTCCCAGGCGGGAAGCCTCGCTTTCCGTGTATTGCAACATCTGCATCCACCGGGGAGAGAGGAACGGGATATCATTCGCATCGTTTCCCTGCACCCCGTAGATAGGGGTAATCTCCATAGTCCCCATTCCTGCCGCGGCATACGCTTCCAGGTTGCGGGTCAGGTTCTCCTTGTCTACCGCGCTTCCCATCCACCACCAGCGGGCTGCCGGTTTCGCTTCCAGGCCTATTTCCGGCCAGGCTATATCCTGTGCGGGCAACAGCGCTGCATACAACGCAACTGCGGCAATACTGAACAATCGTTTCGTACTCATCTTTATTTCTCCAGTTCCAGACATCCCATAATGAACGGTCCCGTTGCCTTGGCATCGTTATCCCGCATCTTCTCACCTATATAGTATTCGAAACTGCCGTCGCGATACGGATGTCCGCCCAAGCCGCCTACCTGACAGCAACGGGTCAACGTCAGGGTTCCGTCCTGCTTCTCGACCAGCAGCTTGCTTTTCAACCCCTGCAAAGCCTTTTCTGCCACAGCACGGTATTTCGCATCGATATATCCTTTGTTTACAGCCTTTGCATAGGCATACATGCACTGGGTGGTAACGGACGCCTCCGGGAAATTGCCTTTGCGCTTGGGCTGGTCGATAACCTGATACCAAAGCCCTGCCTTATCCTGGTACTTGGGCAGCGTTTCCGCCAGCCCGCGGATATATCCTATCATATCGGCACGTCCGGGATGCTCTTCCGGAATGAAATCCAGCGCATCCACCAACGCCATGAACCACCAGCCTATGCTACGCCCCCAGAAGTTGGGCGAATGTCCGGTTGCCGGGTCTGCCCAACGCTGGCTCTTGCTCTCGTCCCACGCATGATGATACAGCCCCGTCTTGGCATCGTAAGTATGTTTATGGCAGAGACGGAACTGCTTTACCGCCTCATCAATCCACTCCGGCTTATCGAACTCCGCACCATACTGCGCCATGAAAGGCGAGGCCATATACAGGCCGTCCAGCCACATCTGATGCTGGTATATCAACTTATGCCAGAAGCCTCCCTCCAGCGTGCGCGGCTGATTCTTCAACTGCCTGATAAGCACGTCCATTGCCGCCTTATAGCGCTGGTCGCCGGTTTCGCGGTAAAGGTCGAACAGCACTTTTCCCGAATTGATGAAGTCCAGGTTATAAGTCGCCCGGTCGTACAGGTGTATTTCACCTTTCTCGTTAATCAGCGAATCCGCCCACTGCTTTACATAATCATAGTAGCGGCGCTCGCCCGTAGCTTTCCACATCTGCAACATGGCACAGCAGCCTACCCCCTGCGCATAGCCGAAGAACAGGCGTTTGCCGTGGTCTAACTGGTAAGCCTGCGGGAAACGCAGCATTTCGGAGTCGGCAAACCAGCGGGCATACGAGCCCTGCTCCCATGTATCGGT
Source organism: Bacteroides gallinarum DSM 18171 = JCM 13658 (assembly GCF_000374365.1). Classification (GTDB taxonomy): domain Bacteria; phylum Bacteroidota; class Bacteroidia; order Bacteroidales; family Bacteroidaceae; genus Bacteroides; species Bacteroides gallinarum. The sequence continues at coordinate 12,326 of NZ_KB894124.1, read as the reverse complement.
GCGGAAAGGCACTGCCGGCAAACCCGCCTTATTATAAAGATTTACGCGGAAGAAATTGCAAAAACCGTAGCGTACCGCTACCGGCTCTGCCACCTGAGGAGCGGAGACCTCCAGCCGGCTGCCCTTTATCACAGCCGTTGCCGGATAGAAACGCCGGTCGGCGCCTGCAACCAGGAAGCCTTTCACCGGAGCATTATCCGGCGTCATCAGGCCGTCTCCGGCATATTCGAAGCTCAATACCGCCTTGTTACCGCTGACTTTCATCGTCTTAAAGAGGGGACCGGAATAGGCCACATCTTTGCCGTACTGCTTGGCAAGCGCCCACAAAGCCATGCGCTCGCCCGCCACGCGCTTGTTGCGCGGATGAATATCCGTGGAGTCCGCCGCATCCGTAACTACCGCCATGCCTACATTCTTCAACCCGCTCTGCCATGTCTTGAGCTGTGCTTCGCGGATACCTGCCGGCTGCCCTTTGTGCGGGGCAATCTGCATAAAATAGAAAGGCATGTCGGGCTGCTTCCACTCTTTGCGCCAACTGTTTATCATATTGGTGAATACCTGCTGGTACTTTTCGTAACGGATAGCATTCGACTCTCCCTGATACCAGATGTTACCCTTCACCGTATAGCCCAGGATAGGATGAATCATGCCGTTCCAGAGCGTAGAGGGAACCTTGCAGTACCCTTTCTCCTGCTTCACGTTTTTCAGTGCGAAGTCCTCGAGCACATCGGCATAGAGCGGATTATTCTCCATGACGCTCATTTTGGTCCACGACTCCGCATGCGTGCCTCCCCAGGTAGACTGTATCATGCCCACCGGCACGCCCAGCTCCTTATGCAGCCTGCGTCCGAACACAAATCCCACTGCCGAGAAGTCGTACAGGTTTTCCGGAGTACACACCAGCCAGCGTCCCTGGCAGTCGTCCATTTCGCCTTCAGGAGCCAGTTGATGCTCCACCCGGAATAGACGAAGCTCCGGATAATCGGCATCTTTCATCTCCTCGGCTTCCGTAAGCATACCGGTCATCCATTTCTTATCGGGATGTTTGGAAACGGGATACTCCATATTGGACTGGCCGGTACAGAGCCACACTTCTCCAATCAATACATTATTGATAATAACCGTATTCTCGCCGCTCACCGTCACCGACTGGCCTTTCGTAGCCGCAGGGGTTTTCAACTTCACCGACCACTTGCCGTCGGCAGCCGTCCGGGTAGTTACGGCCTTGTCCGCCCACGACGCCTTTACGGAAATCCGCTCACCGGGCGCAGCCTTTCCCCACAGGTTGACCTGCGCATTTTGCTGCAGAACCATATTATCGGAAAAGATAGCCGGAAGTACCACTTTAGCAGAAACAGAACCTGCCAACACTAAAAGAAAGGAAATAAATCCAAGTAGTTTTTTCATGTGCCTTTGATAGTTTTTTTTAATAGAATTAAGAAACGACTTTATTCTGTATTGCAAAAATAAGGGCTTCCCGGCAAACGAGTTCTGAATCTTTTGGCAGTTCTCTTATTGTTTTTGTCGTTTATCGCTTGTGCGAAGAGTTTTTTAACACGGAGGGGACGGAGTTTCACGGAGGCCACAGAGAGCTTTTAACACGGAGAAGACAGAGGGGCACGGAGGGCACAGAGAGCTTTTAACACGGAGAAGACAGAGGGGCACGGAGGGCACAGAGCTTTTTTCTTTTTGATAATAATTAATCAACTTGTGCTAATTCCGTGATGAGAAACACTCCGTGAACTCCGCAAAACTCCGTACCCTCTGTATTAAAAAGCTCTCTGTGACCTCTGTGAAACTCCGTCTCCTCTGTGTTAAAAAGAACTCTGTGGCCTCCGTGAAACTCCGTCTCCTCTGTGTTAAAAAGAACTCTGTGGCCTCCGTGAAACTCCGTCTCCTCTGTGTTAAAAAGAACTCTGTGGCCTCCGTGAAACTCCGTCTCCTCTGTGTTAAAGAACTCTGTGAGCTCCGTGAAACTCCGTCTCCTCTGTGTTAAAAAGCTCCGTGCCTCCTCACTCACCGAATTTCACCAGCTCCACCCCTTCGCCCAAAGCCCGGCAATACTTGCCGCATTTCTTGCGGCGCTCGGGGATGAACTGTACGCGGACGGCCTTCACCTGCTCCGCACTGACTTCTTCCGGCGTATCCACCCCGTTTCCCGCACAGCTCAATTTGTAGAAGAAAGAACCCAGCCCGTCCAGATGAACACTGTTGCCGTTCTCCATGAAGAACGACATAACCTCGGGCAACGAACGGATTACCGCATGTACATCCGCAGGCGTAACCGTGCACATCCGGCTAATGGCCTCTCCTAAATCCTGCGTATCGACCGTGTGCTTGTTTACGCATGCGCGGGGAAACCATTTGTACTTACCCCCTATCTTGGCGCGACTCTTTTTATAAAACATACCGACTCTATTTTAATAAGGTGAATAATCTCCCCGGACTGTCTGCCCGAGGGCGACGCAAAGGTATGATTAAAAGCCTTACAATACATTATTAAAAGCCTTTTATTATCATATTGAAAGCCTTTTAATTATATCTCAGTCATAGGCTCATTATGGACGACCATACCCTTATTGCATATTAAGAATAAAAAAAATCGCATTTCTGCATATTCTTTCCAAAATATTCCCTATTTTTGCGCCATTCTAAGAATAATTATACAGAAACATGAAAAAGAAAGCTAATCGGTTAGATGCCATCAAGATGATTATCTCGAGCAAAGACATCAGTTCGCAGGAAGAATTGTTGCAGGCTTTGGGGAGAGAGGGTTTTGAACTGACACAGGCCACCCTGTCGCGTGACTTGAAACAACTGAAAGTAGCCAAAGCAGCCAATATGAACGGAAAGTACGTATATGTCCTGCCTAACAACATCATGTACAAGCGCAGCAACGACCAGAGTGCCAGCGAGATGCTGATGACCAGCGGTTTCGTTTCGCTCCATTTCTCCAGGAATATCGCCGTTATCCGTACCCGTCCGGGGTATGCCAGCAGCATGGCCTACGACATCGATAACCGCGAATGCCCCGCCATACTGGGCACTATTGCCGGAGACGACACGATTATGCTGGTTCTGCACGAAGCCGCCTCCCATGAGGAGGTGCGCATTTTTCTGTCGCAAATCATTCCTAACATGAAATAGGTCAGTATAACTATAATATAACGAAAGAGAAGAAATGGATTCGAAACAGATTGATGTGATGGTGGCCGACGCCTCACATGAAGTTTATGTGGATAAGATTTTGGATACCATCCGGGAAGCTGCCAAGATACGCGGAACAGGCATCGCAGAGCGCACGCACGAATACGTAGCGACCAAAATGAAAGAAGGAAAAGCCATTATAGCCCTGTGCGGAGACGAGTTTGCGGGCTTCACTTACATAGAAAGCTGGGGAAACAAGCAATACGTAGCCACCTCGGGACTTATCGTACATCCCGATTACCGCGGCCTGGGGTTGGCCAAGCGCATCAAGACGGCCTCTTTCCGCCTGGCGCGCCTGCGTTGGCCTAAAGCCAAGATATTCAGCCTCACCAGCGGGGCGGCCGTAATGAAGATGAATACCGAGCTGGGCTACGTGCCGGTGACTTTTAACGAGCTGACGGACGATGACGCCTTCTGGAAAGGTTGCGAAGGCTGCATCAACCACGACATATTGGTAGCCAAAAACCGGAAGTTCTGCATCTGCACAGCAATGCTTTACGACCCGGAATTACATGAAGAAGATAAAATATAAAATAGATTTATGATTTCAGATTTATGATTGGAAGTCCGAAATCGCAATTCTCTAAACTCCCTAAGTTATGGAAAAGAAGAAAAAAGTAGTAGTCGCATTCAGCGGCGGTCTGGATACCTCATTCACGGTGATGTATCTTGCCAAGGAGAAAGGATACGAAGTATATGCAGCTTGCGCCAATACCGGCGGTTTCAGCCCCGAGCAGTTGAAAACGAACGAAGAGAACGCCTACAAGCTGGGAGCTGTGAAATACGTCGCGCTGGATGTAACGCAGGAATACTACGAGAAGAGCTTGAAGTACATGGTATTCGGCAACGTGCTGCGCAACGGGACATACCCTATATCCGTAAGCTCCGAACGTATATTCCAGGCGCTCGCCATTGCCCGCTATGCCAATGAAATCGGTGCGGATGCCATTGCCCACGGCTCTACAGGCGCCGGCAACGACCAAATCCGTTTCGACATGACTTTCCTTGTAATGGCGCCGGGTGTGGAAATCATCACGCTGACACGCGACATGGCGCTGAGCCGCCAGGAGGAGATTGACTACCTGAACAAGCACGGATTCGCCGCCGACTTCGCCAAGCTGAAATACTCCTATAACGTAGGCTTGTGGGGTACTTCCATTTGCGGCGGCGAGATACTGGACTCCGCACAGGGACTACCCGAAAGCGCTTACTTGAAACATTGTACTAAAGAAGGCAGCGAGCAGCTACGCCTGACTTTCGAGAAGGGTGAGCTGAAAGCGGTTAACGGCGAGGCGTTCGACGACCCTATCAAAGCCATTCAGAAGGTGGAGGAAATCGGTGCGGCTTACGGCATCGGACGCGATATGCACGTGGGTGATACGATTATCGGCATCAAAGGACGCGTAGGCTTCGAGGCGGCGGCTCCCATGCTGATTATCGGTGCACACAAGTTCCTCGAGAAATATACATTGAGCAAATGGCAGCAGTACTGGAAAGACCAGGTGGCCAACTGGTACGGCATGTTCCTGCACGAAAGCCAGTACCTGGAACCGGTGATGCGCGACATCGAAGCCATGCTGGAATCCTCGCAGCGCAATGTCAACGGTACGGCTATCCTCGAGCTTCATCCGCTCTGCTTCTCTACGGTAGGTGTAGAAAGCGAGGACGACCTCGTGAAGAACAAGTTCGGCGAGTACGGCGAGATGCAGAAAGGCTGGACGGCGGAAGATGCCAAAGGTTTCATCAAGGTAACCTCTACCGCACTGCGCGCTTACTATGCCAACCACAAAGAGGAGAAAGGAAACATCTGATATGACAAACGGGAAACAGAGGCTTACACGCCCACGCACCGGAAGAATGATTGCCGGTGTGTGTGCGGGGCTTGCAGACTTCTTCGGGCTCGACGTGTCCTTAGTACGTATCCTTTATGTCCTTGCGACGGTCTTTACCGTATTTTCAGGTGTCATTATATATACTATATTACTGATTATCATACCAGAAGAACCCAATAGATTGTATCAAAATGATTAAAGTAGGAATCATCGGCGGAGCCGGATATACGGCAGGCGAACTGATACGCCTGTTGCTGAACCACCCGGAAGCGGAAATCGTATTCATCAACAGCTCGAGCAATGCCGGCAACAAAATTACCGACGTACACGAAGGACTGTACGGAGAAACGGATTTAGTATTTACCGACGCGCTGCCGTTGGACGAAATCGATGTGCTTTTCTTCTGCACCGCACACGGCGATACCAGGAAATTCATGGAAAGCCATAATGTGCCGGAAGACCTGAAAATCATCGACCTCTCCATGGATTACCGCATCAAAAGCGACGACCACGATTTTATCTACGGGCTGCCCGAGCTGAACCGCCGGGCTACCTGCAAGGCAAAGCATGTTGCCAACCCCGGTTGTTTCGCAACGTGTATCCAGTTGGGGCTGCTGCCGCTTGCCAAGCACCTGATGCTGAACGGCGACATTACGGTAAACGCCATTACCGGCAGTACCGGCGCAGGCGTCAAGCCGGGGGCGACGAGCCACTTCAGTTGGCGCAACAACAACCTGAGCGTGTACAAGGCTTTCGAGCACCAGCACATTCCCGAAATCAGGCAGTCGCTCAAACAGTTACAGAACAGCTTCGACTCGGATATCGACTTCATACCCTACCGTGGAGACTTCCCCCGCGGCATTTTTGCCACTATCGTAGTAAAGACCAAAGTCGCATTGGAGGAAATCGTCCGCATGTACGAGGAATACTATGCCAAAGATTCCTTTACGCACATCGTGGACAAGAACATCGACTTGAAGCAGGTGGTAAACACCAACAAATGCCTTATCCACCTGGAAAAGCACGGTGACAAGCTGCTCGTCATCTCTTGCATAGACAACTTGCTGAAAGGAGCCAGCGGCCAGGCCGTACATAACATGAACCTGATGTTCAACCTGGAAGAAACCGTCGGCTTGCGGCTAAAGCCCTCTGCATTCTAAATTAAGAACCGTATGGTAAAAAACAATTTCGTATTATGAAACTATTCGACGTATATCCTCTTTTCGACATCGATATTGTCAAAGGAAAGGGCTGCCGTGTATGGGACGACAAGGGTACAGAGTACCTCGACCTCTACGGCGGTCATGCAGTAATCTCTATCGGGCATGCGCATCCGCATTACGTGGAGATGATAAGCAAGCAAGTAGCCACGCTGGGATTTTATTCCAACTCGGTTATCAACAAGCTGCAACAGCAAGTGGCGGAGCGGCTGGGAAAGGCCTGCGGCTACGACGATTATTCCCTGTTCCTTATCAACAGCGGAGCCGAGGCCAACGAGAACGCTCTCAAGCTGGCTTCTTTCTACAACGGGCGGACGCGCGTGGTATCTTTCTCGAAAGCTTTCCACGGACGTACCTCGCTGGCGGTGGAGGCAACGGACAACCCTAAAATCATCGCTCCTATCAATGCCTGCGGGCATGTAACCTACCTCCCGCTGAACGATACGGAGGCCATGCAGGCAGAGCTGGCTAAAGGCGATGTATGCGCGGTTATCATCGAGGGTATCCAGGGGGTAGGCGGCATACAACTGCCGACCGACGAATTTATGCAAGCCTTGCGCCAGGCCTGCACCGAACACGATACCGTATTGATTCTGGATGAAATCCAGAGCGGTTACGGACGCAGCGGCAAGTTCTTCGCCCACCAGTACAACGGTATCAAGGCCGATATCATCACAGTGGCCAAAGGCATAGGCAACGGTTTCCCAATGGCGGGCGTGCTTATCAGCCCGATGTTCACCCCCGTCTACGGACAGCTCGGAACTACTTTCGGCGGTAATCACCTGGCTTGCAGCGCAGCGCTCGCCGTACTGGACGTTATCGGGCAGGAAGGGCTCGTGGCGAATGCCGCCACGGTAGGCGCGTACCTGCTGGATGAATTGAGGCGGTTCCCGCAAATCAAGGAAGTGCGCGGACGCGGCCTGATGATTGGCCTCGAATTCGAGGAGCCCGTCAAGGAACTACGTTCGAAGTTGCTGAAAGAGCAGCATGTGTTCACCGGTGTGAGCGGCACGAATGTGCTCCGCCTGCTGCCGCCGCTATGTCTTGGAATGGACGAAGCCGGCATGTTCCTGGAACGTTTTAAGAAAGTACTTTGATATTTGAAAGATAATCAGCCGGCAAAAGAGACGACCGAAAGAAGAATACCTTCCTGTTTCGGTCGTTTTTTATAGAAATTCTTTACCTTTGCCCGAAGACAACGTTTTTAAAAGGAAAATGATATGAAAACAGCAATTATCGGTGCAGGAAATATGGGCGGCTCTATCGCCCGCGGCCTGGCCAAAGGTACTATCATACCGGCCGGCGACATCGTCGTTTCTAATCCCACGCAGGGCAAACTGGATGCGTTGAAAGCAGAGTTTCCCGCCCTGCAAACCACCCGCGACAACCAGGAGGCCGTTACCGGAGCCGACCTCATCATACTTGCCGTCAAGCCGTGGCTTATCAAGAGCGTGCTGCGCGAGCTGAAGCTGAAAAGCAGGCAAATCATTATCTCGGTAGCCGCCGGCATCACTTTCGAGGAGCTGGCGCATTATGTAGCCGAACCGGAAATGACTATGTTCCGCCTCATCCCCAACACGGCTATCAGCGAAATGGAGAGCATGACGCTCATCGCAAGCCGTAATGCCGACAAGGAACAGGAACGGTTGCTGCTCGACATTTTCAACCAAATGGGTCTTGCCATGCTGATTTCCGAGGAGAAAATAGCTGCGGCCACCGCCATGACTTCCTGCGGCATTGCCTATGTGCTGAAATATATCCAGGCGGCCATGCAGGCTGGTATCGAAATGGGTATTTATCCCAAAGACGGCATGCGCATGGTAGCCCAGTCGGTAAAAGGTGCTGCCGAGCTCATATTGAACAACGATACGCACCCCAGTGCGGAAATAGACAAGGTGTGTACCCCCGGCGGCATCACTATCAAAGGTATCAACGAGCTGGAGCACCGGGGATTTTCCTCCGCCGTTATCAACGCCATAAAAGCAAGCAAATAACCCAACCCACCACTTAATAATAATTCCATGGACGAACAAATCAAACAAATAGCCGAACGCCTGCGCGGATTGCGCGAGGTACTGGAACTGACTACCGAGGATATTGCCCGCGATTGCGACATCTCGGCAGAGGAATACCGTCTTGCAGAGACCGGAGAATTCGACATCTCCGTGAGCATGTTACAGAAAATAGCCCGTCGCTACGGCATTGCGCTGGATGCCCTGATGTTCGGCGAGGAGCCGAAGATGAGCAGTTACTTCCTGACCCGTGCCGGAAAAGGAACCAGCATCGAGCGTACCAAGGCCTATAAATACCAGTCGCTGGCCGCCGGCTTCATGAACCGCAATGCCGACCCGTTCATCGTGACCGTAGAGCCCAAGCCCGACAGCGAGCCGATACATTACAACAGCCATTCGGGACAGGAGTTCAACCTCGTACTGGAAGGACGTATGATGCTGAGCATCGACGGCAAAGATTTGATTTTAAACGAAGGAGACAGTTTGTATTTCAACTCCAAGCTGCCGCACGGCATGAAAGCGCTGGACGGAAAGAAAGTGCGTTTCCTCGCCGTAATCATGTGATAAGGTGATAGCATTTCCTTATGCTGACACATTACCACGCTGACCCATTATCACTTTTTTAATTATGGTAGAAAGATTTTTATCGCAGACGTCCTTCACATCTCAAGAGGACTTTATCAAGAATTTAAAGATTAACGTACCGGAGAACTTCAACTTCGGCTACGATGTAGTAGATGCCTGGGCTGCCGAGCAACCCGACAAACCCGCATTGCTCTGGACCAACGACAAGGGCGAACAGATACAGTTCTCATTTGCCGACATGAAACGCTATACGGACATGACGGCCTCTTATTTCCAAAGCCTCGGCATCGGGCACGGTGACATGGTGATGCTGATTCTGAAACGCCGTTACGAGTTCTGGTTCAGCATCATCGCGCTGCACAAGCTGGGCGCTGTCGTTATTCCCGCCACGCACCTGCTTACCAAGAAGGATATCGTATATCGCTGCAATGCTGCGGACATCAAGATGATTGTCTGTGCCGGCGAGCCTGTCATCACCGACCACGTCACCGCCGCCATGCCGGAGTCTCCGAGTGTGGAGAAGCTGGTCAGCGTCGGTCCGGAGGTAGCCGAAGGGTTCGAGGACTTTCACAAAGGCATAGCCGGCGCCGCTCCTTTCGCAAGGCCGGAGCATGCCAACAGCAACGACGACATCTCGCTGATGTACTTCACCAGCGGCACTACCGGCGAGCCCAAAATGGTAGCCCACGACTTCACCTACCCGCTGGGGCATATCGTTACCGGAAGTTTCTGGCACAACCTGCACGAAAACAGCCTGCACCTCACCATTGCCGATACCGGTTGGGGCAAGGCCGTATGGGGCAAGCTCTACGGACAGTGGATAGCGGGCGCCAATATCTTCGTGTACGACCATGAGAAGTTTACGCCTGCCGATATCCTGACGAAGATACAGGACTATCGTGTTACCTCGCTCTGCGCCCCGCCCACTATCTTCCGGTTCCTGATTCACGAGGACTTGACGAAGTACGACCTTTCTTCGCTTCAATACTGCACCATTGCCGGCGAAGCGCTGAACCCTGCCGTGTTCGACACTTTCAAGAAGCTCACCGGCATCAAGCTTATGGAGGGCTTCGGCCAGACGGAAACGACCCTTACCGTAGCTACCATGCCCTGGATGCAGCCCAAGCCGGGCAGTATGGGACTGCCCAACCCGCAATACGACGTAGACCTGATAGACCATGACGGCCGTTCCGTAGAAGCCGGCGAGCAGGGACAGATTGTAATCCGTACGGACAAGGGCAAACCGCTCGGCCTGTTCAAGGAATATTACCGCGATGCCAACCGTACCCGTGAGGCATGGCACGACAATATCTATTATACCGGCGATGTTGCCTGGAAAGACGAGGACGGCTACCTGTGGTTCGTAGGACGTGCCGACGATGTTATCAAGAGCAGCGGCTACCGCATCGGCCCGTTCGAGGTGGAAAGCGCCCTGATGACGCATCCGGCGGTTATAGAATGCGCTATCACCGGAGTTCCCGACGAAATCCGCGGACAAGTGGTGAAGGCTACTATCGTGCTGTCCAAGGATTACAAGAACCGTGCCGGCGAGGAGTTGGTCAAGGAGTTGCAGAACCATGTGAAGAAGGTGACCGCTCCTTACAAATATCCGCGCGTCATAGAATTCGTAGACGAGCTTCCCAAGACTATCAGCGGTAAAATCCGCCGTGTGGAAATCCGGAAAAACGACGAGAGATAACCGATGCCACCAAGCATGAGCAGCAGGCGACGGACAGAAAGAGGTATCATCCTCCTGATGACAGCACTCTTTCTGTCCGTCGGCATATATGCACAGAACGGTTATATCCACCGGCTCGGCATCGAAGGCCGCCCGGGATATATATTCCCCACCAATTCTTTCCTGCGGGGAGAGAACGTCATGCGCCAAAGGCTGAGCTCCGCCTACTCCGCTCATCTCAAATACTCGTTCCAGCTACGGCCGGGCACTGCCGCCGAGTGCATATACGGCGGTTCTTACCAGGGTATAGGATTAGGTTATTTCGACTTCGGCAACCACAGCGAGACGGGAACGCCCGTCGCCCTCTACATATTTCAAGGGGCACGTATCGCCAGGCTCACTCCCCGCTTGTCACTCAACTACGAATGGGGTTTCGGGGCGTCTTTCGGCTGGAAGCCTTACGACTACTTCGCCAACCCCAATAATACCGTCATAGGGACTAAAGTCAATGCGTACCTCAACGCCGGGGTTCATCTGAACTGGATACTCTCTCCGCAATTCGACCTCAACATCGGCGCAACGGCCGTACATTTCTCGAACGGCAATACCCAATATCCCAATACGGGCTTGAATACCGTGGACTTTAAAATCGGGGTGGTATATAACTTCAACCGGAATATAGAGGATATGATATGGCAGTCGCAACCGGTTCCGGCTCCGGTATTTCCCAGGCATGTCAGCTACGACCTTACCTTGTTCGGCTCATGGCGGCGCAAGGCTATCGATGTTTCGGGCGGGCAGGTCCCCGCACCCGGCAGATATGCCGTGGCAGGTTTCTGCTTCGCTCCTATGTACAATTTCGGATATAAATTCCGCGCAGGGGTGTCCCTGGACGGTGTGTACGATGCCAGCGCCAATGTCTATGCCAAAGATTACATCACTCCGCTCGACGGCGGGAACGAGGAAGATGCCTTCGGTACTCCCCCGCTCCGCAAGCAGCTCTCGCTGGGTGTCTCGGCACGCGGGGAGTGGGTGATGCCTTATTTCACCGTCGGCATAGGTTTCGGAGGCAATATCCTGCACGGTGGTGGCGACCTGCAATCTTTCTACCAGATATTGGCACTCAAAATAGATATGCCTCACGATACGTTTCTGCATATCGGCTACAACCTGAAGGATTTCCACGAACCCAACTACCTGATGTTGGGCGTGGGCTACCGGTTCAACAACAAACGTCCCCGCCTGTACCGCTAATTACGGAAATCTTACTACCTTTGCCATGTCAAACAGCTATTACGGTATGATTAGACAGGTACGGCTCCAGGATGCCGGGCGCATCGCGGAGATTTACAACGAATACATCACCGGCAGCACCATTACATTCGAAACGGAACCGGTGTCCGAGGACGAGATGCGCCGGCGCATAGCCGAAATCTACCCACGCTTTCCTTACTTCGTATGCGAAGCTGGCAATAAAGTAGCGGGCTACTGTTATGCCCACCCCTGGAAGGAGCGGGCAGCCTACCGGTACACCCTCGAAACGACCGTATATCTGGGGACATTCAGTAAATAATATAAAATCAGCCAACTAATTCATACACAAAATATTGCGAATTAGCTGGCTTTTTTGTATCTTTAGGTATTCCCCCGCAAATAAGGTTTGAAGGCCAAAACGGGGGAAATTCCCCGACTAAGATATGGCTAAGATACAAAATATTTCCGAAATTCACCCAACTTTGGGCTTCACAGAATTTGATGTTCTGGAAAAATACCGCAAAAGTTTTAATGAGAG
>NZ_KB894123.1 GCF_000374365.1 Bacteroides gallinarum DSM 18171 = JCM 13658 | reverse complement strand
TTAGAAAACATATAAACGTATTAAAAGGATATGAAAAAAAGGAGATTTAAAAGTGTATAAGAAGCATATTTAAAAAGTATATGAAAAAAAGATATTTAAAAGTGTATAAGAGACATATTTAAAAAGTGTATTTAAAAAGCATATGAAAAAAGTATTTTTAAAAGCGTATAAGAAACATGTTCAAAAAGCAATGAATCATTAACGATTGGTAACTCGTAATGAACAACCCATAATTAGCGATTAGAACATGTGGCATGATAAAGTAATTTAAGGCTGAAAGCCTGTTAGCTCCAAGCCCGGGGGAACACCCCGGGTACAAAAAAAGCCCTCTGTTTTTTTACGCCCTGTAAGGGCAAAAGAAGTACACATAAGGCTGTTGCCCTTACAGGGCACAATGTTAATAATATGCAATACACCCGGGGCGTTGCCCCGGGCTTGGAGATAAGAGTCTTTCAGGCTGTAACTGAGAAAACCCTAATTCATTATCCGGTTAGAAAACATATAAACGTATTAAAAGTATATGAAGAAAGGAATATTTAAAAGTGTATAAGAAACATATCTAAAAAGCGTATTTAAAAAGTATCTTTAAAGCGCATAAGGAACATATTTAAAAAGCTATTTAAAAAGCTATTCAAAAAGCATTTTAAAAAGCAATCCCAAAAACATATTAAAAGAAACATATTATGAAGAAGTTTTTAAAAAGAACAAGTATGTTACTGGCAACCGCCTTAGTTGTAGGCATTGCCCCAGTACAGGCGCAACAGCCCCCGCAGGACATAGACCGCTTCGTCGGTGCGCTGATGAAACGGATGACCGTAGAAGAAAAGATAGGGCAACTGAACCTGCCCGTTACCGGTGAAATCACTACTGGGCAAGCCAAAAGCAGTGACGTAGCCAAGAAAATAGAACAAGGGCTCGTAGGCGGACTTTTCAACCTGAAAGGAGTAGACAAGATACGCGACGTGCAAAAGCTGGCGGTAGAGAACTCGCGCCTGGGCATTCCCCTGCTTTTCGGCATGGACGTGATACACGGCTACGAAACCATTTTCCCCATTCCGTTAGGACTGTCCTGCACCTGGAATATGGCAGCCATTCAGGAATCCGCACGCATCGCCGCCGTAGAAGCGAGCGCCGACGGCATCTCCTGGACTTTCAGCCCAATGGTAGACATCAGCCGCGACCCGCGCTGGGGACGCGTCAGCGAAGGTAGCGGCGAAGACCCGTTCCTCGGCGGAGCCATTGCCAAAGCAATGGTCTACGGCTATCAGGGCGCCGACCCCTCCAAGCAACTGAAACGTTCCGATGAAATCCTTGCCTGCGTCAAGCACTTCGCCCTCTACGGGGCAGGCGAGGCAGGCCGCGACTACAATACGGTAGACATGAGCCGCAACCGTATGTTCAACGAATACATGTACCCTTACGAAGCCGCCGTACAAGCAGGTGTGGGGAGCGTAATGGCATCTTTCAACGAGATAGACGGCGTGCCCGCCACAGCCAACAAATGGCTGATGACCGATGTACTCCGCAAGCAATGGGGCTTCAACGGCTTTGTAGTAACCGACTTCACCGGTATATCCGAAATGGTGGAACACGGCATCGGCAACCTGCAAACCGTCTCCGCACGCGCCCTCAATGCCGGAGTAGACATGGATATGGTGAGCGAAGGATTCGTGGGCACACTGAAAAAATCCGTCATGGAAGGCAAGGTAAGCATGAAAACCCTCGATACGGCCTGCCGCCGCATCCTCGAAGCCAAGTACAAGCTGGGACTTTTCGACAATCCCTATAAATACTGCGACCCGGAACGCCCCGCACGCGACATCTTCACCAAAGAGCACCGCGCCGCCGCACGCCGCATCGCCGCCGAAAGCTTCGTACTGCTGAAAAACGACGGCATGAAACAGCATCCGGACTCCCTGCCCCAACCACTGCTTCCGCTGAAGAAGCAAGGAACCGTAGCCGTTATCGGCCCGCTGGGAAACACCCGCAGCAATATGCCCGGAACCTGGAGCGTAGCCGCCCGCCTCGACGACTACCCCTCCCTGTATGAAGGGCTGAAAGAGATGATGTCCGGCAAGGTAAACATCACCTACGCCAAAGGCAGCAACCTTATCGGCGATGCCGCCTACGAAGAACGCGCCACCATGTTCGGCCGTTCCCTGAACCGGGACAGCCGGACAGACAAAGAACTGCTGGACGAAGCCCTGAAAGCGGCTGCCGGTGCAGACGTCATCGTAGCCGCACTGGGCGAATCCTCCGAGATGAGCGGCGAAAGCTCCAGCCGTACCGACCTCGGCCTGCCCGACGTACAACGCACACTGCTGGAAGCCCTGCTGAAAACCGGCAAGCCCGTGGTGCTTGTCCTTTTCACCGGACGCCCGCTGACGCTTACCTGGGAACAGGCAAACGTACCCGCCATACTCAATGTATGGTTCGGAGGAAGCGAGGCCGCCTATGCTATCGGCGACGTGCTGTTCGGCGACGTCAACCCCAGCGGAAAGCTCACCATGACTTTCCCCAAGAACGTAGGGCAGATACCGCTGTTTTATAACCATAAGAACACCGGCCGGCCGCTGCAAGAGGGCAAATGGTTCGAGAAGTTCCGCAGCAACTACCTGGATGTAGACAACGACCCGCTCTATCCCTTCGGCTACGGCTTGTCCTACACCACGTTCCAGTACAGCGACATCGCCCTGAGCGCCCCGACCATGGGGCAGGACGGCTCCGTTACCGCTGCAATCACCGTAACCAATACCGGAAAGCGCGACGGTGCGGAAGTAGTACAGCTATATATCCGCGACCTCGTAGGAAGCATCACCCGGCCGGTACGCGAGCTGAAAGGCTTCGAGAAAATCTTTCTCCGTGCCGGCGAAAGCAAGACCGTTTCTTTCAAGATTACTCCGGAACTGCTGCGCTTCTACGACTACGACCTGAACCACGTAGCCGAACCGGGCGAATTCGACCTCTTCATCGGGGGAAGCAGCCGGGCTACAAAGACGGCGCGCATCACCCTGAAGTAAAAAACCGGTTCCGTCGGGGAAAAACCTCCGTTCCATATGGGGAAACTGTCTGTTTAATCCGTTTAAACTCGGAGTTCCATGCCGTGAAACAGACTGTTTCCTACCGTTGGAACAAACTGTTCTCCCAGGCAAAACAAACTGTTCCAAAGGGGGAAACAAACTGTTCTCCCCCGAAGGAACAAACCGTTCTCCCAGGCAGAACACACTGCTCTCCCTTAAAGGAGAACCGTTTCCTCCGGTGGGAACCGGATTTATCCAACCGAGTATTAATTATCACACCCAAGCAGAATGAAATCAGTAAACATATATATCGCGCTTCTCCTCCTGCCGCTCCTGGCAGGAGCCTGCGGTACGAGAAAAACCGGCGGCGCATCCGGGACATTGAGCGACGATGCCCTGCTGGATACCATACAGCGCCGCACCTTCAATTACTTCTGGGACGGAGCCGAGCCCAACAGTGGGCTGGCGCGAGAACGCATCCACATGGACGGCGTGTACCCCGAAAACGACGAGAATGTAGTAACCTCCGGCGGCAGCGGTTTCGGCATCATGGCGATACTTGCGGGCATCCACCGGGGCTATATAACCCGGGAAGAAGGACTGGCACGCATGGAACGCATCGTTTCCTTCCTCGAAACCGCCGACCGCTTCCACGGCGCCTACCCCCATTGGTGGTACGGCGATACGGGACGGGTAAAACCCTTCGGGCAGAAAGACAATGGTGGCGACCTCGTAGAAACCGCCTTCATCATGCAGGCGCTCCTTGCCGTACACCAGTATTACACAGGCGGCAATGCACAGGAAAAGGCGCTTGCCGACCGCATCGACAAACTGTGGCGGGAGGTAGACTGGAACTTCTACCGGCAGGACGGCAAGAATGTGCTCTACTGGCATTGGAGCCCCGAGTACGGCTGGGAAATGGATTTCCCCGTACACGGCTACAACGAATGCCTCATCATGTATATCCTTGCCGCCGCTTCGCCCACCCACGGCGTACCTGCTGCCGTGTACCACGAGGGCTGGGCGCAGAACGGGGCTATCGTAGACCCGCACAAGGCAGAGGGCATCGAACTGCACCTGCGGTATCAGGGTACGGAGGCAGGGCCTCTGTTCTGGGCACAGTATTCTTTCCTGGGGCTCGCCCCCAACGGGCTGAAAGACGAATACTGCCCCGACTACTTCGGCGAGATGCGCAACCTGACGCTCGTAAACCGTGCCTACTGCATCCGCAATCCCAAGCACTACAAAGGCTTCGGCGCCGACTGTTGGGGGCTGACCGCCAGCTACTCCGTAGACGGCTATGCCGCCCACTCGCCCAACGAGCACGACGACCGGGGAGTCATCTCCCCCACCGCCGCCCTGTCATCTATCGTATATACGCCGGAATATTCGCTGCAAGTGATGCGCCACCTCTACGGAATGGGCGGCAAGGTATTTGGGCCTTACGGTTTCTACGACGCTTTCAGCGAAACGGACAACTGGTATCCGCAACGTTACCTCGCTATCGACCAGGGACCGATAGCCGTAATGATTGAGAACTACCGCAGCGGGCTGTTATGGAAACTCTTTATGAGCCACCCGGACGTGCAGCGTGGATTGCAGAAATTAGGATTTACCTCCGGGCAGGCGGAAAGCGGAGAGTAACGCCCGCTTCCTACGGATTTCCACCTTCGCCGCCGCCCTTCACATCCTCATTGCTAATAGAGCGGGCAGCCTTCTTGACGCTGGCCTTCAGCTCGCCGATGCGGTAGCTGACGCTGATGCCGAAGCGCTGGCGGCTATACTTGCTCCAGCTTTCCTGCATAAAGCCCACGCCTTCCAACGTGCTGGTGTTATCCATGTACTTCTTGAAGAAGTTGCTGGCAAAGGCGGAGAGGGACAGGCGTTTGTCGAAGAAGGATTTGTTGATGCTCAGGCCGTAATCGAAAAAGCTGCTCCCTTTACCCTGCAACATGACCCAGGGCGTCTGCCCGAATACGTTCAGGCTGATACGCCAATCATGGGGCAGGGTTTGCTGTGCACCTCCGTATGCAAAAAGGCTCCACCCGTCGTTTTTCAGCCCGTTGCCGCCTTCCATATACGAGTAGCTGCCGTAAACATTGGCATAGATGCGGGTATTGGAGGTGGCATTCCAATTGACGTAACCGCTCAGGCTGGCGTTTTTGGTCTTTCCTATATTCTGGTAAGTGGAGTAGAGCACTTCCTTACCGGTAGTTTCTCTCAGCCCCTCGATTTCCGTATCCGGAACCATTTCGGAAATCTGCTCGATGCTGTTGTTGGTAAACGAGTAGCGAAGCGAGAGGTTGATATTGAACTTCTGCGTAAAGTTACTGTAACTCAGATTGAAGGCATGGCTCTTTTCACTGTCCAGGTCGGGATTACCCCGTGTAATATTGGTAGGGTTGCTGTCGTCCAGGTAAGGATTCAGATACCAGATGCCCGGACGGAAGATACGCATGTTATAGCCGAAACGCAGGTTCGCCATATCCGTCAGCTTCCAGCCGATGCTGGCGGAGGGGACTACATCGTCGAAATCTTTCTTGAAGTCGTCGCCTCTGCCCAGAAGGTACTTCACATTCTGTATGGTATGCTCGTAACGCACTCCCAACCTGCCGGAAAGTTTCTTGACCTTTAAAGAGTAGCCGGCATAGGCGGCAAGAATGTCGTTGAGGTGCTTGTAGTGCGAGCTTTGGTCTTCATCGAACTCATAGTCGGACTGCTGTCCTGCACGGCGCTGGAAACGGTCGTCCTCGGAGCTGTTGTTACGGAGAATGTACTTGGCTCCGGTTTCGATAGTGTGCGCCTTGCCGATAGGGGTGGTATAGTCTACCTGGAAGGTATGTTCCGTAGTGTTCTGCGAACCGTCGTTGTGTTGGTCGAGCATACGCCTCATAAAGTCCTGCCAGTCCGGAGCCACATCGTCCATATCGTACTCGTAGCCGGAATAGGCGTCCGAAGTCTGCGGACGGGTATTAATCTTATAGGAGAATGTGAGCATGCGCTCTTTTACGTGGAACAGGCGCTGATAGTCGATGCCACCGTCAATGGAATACCACGAAGTCTTGCTGCTGTTGTCGGAGACATAGCTGTACAGCTCGTCGGCAGTACCGGGGAATGTGGCAAGCGTACCGGTTTCGCCGTTACTCTTGTTCTTGCCGCCCCATAGCCCGAAGGACATGGTTACCAGGCGCAGGGTGTCTATCTCGTAGCTGGCTTCCATGCTACCCGACTGGAAAATGCCGTTCCCCTTGCTTGTACCGCTATAATCCAGGTCGGACGAACTGCTGTTCGTCTCGCCGGACGTACGGCGGCTGCCGCCGGAGTAGCTGCGGGGCTGGTCGTTGTAGTTGTAATTGTAACGGGCGCTGAACGTCAGCTTGCCGCTTTTTACCGTGCCGAACACGCCGCCACCCGCACCGCGGTTGCTCGCATTGCCGCTGAATGTGGCCGTATATCCCTCCAGCCCGCCGCCCACGGTGACGATGTTCAGGATTCCCCCCACGCCTTCCGCGTCGTACTTCGCACCGGGGTTGGTTATTACTTCTATATGTTTGATAGAGTTGGCAGGCATGCTTTTCAGGACGTCCGTCGGGTTGTTGCTCATCATGTTGTTGGGCTTGCCGTTTACATATACCTTGAAACTGCTGCTGCCGTTCACCTTGATGTTGTCCTCGCCGTCTACCGTTACGAGCGGTACCTTGCGCAACATCTCGAGAACGGAGTTCGACTTGGAGTCGGGGTCGTCCTGTACGTTATATTCTATCTTGTCGATATCGGCTTTTACCAACGGTTTCTGCGCTACGATTTCCACTTGTCCCAGTTCGTTGGAGGCATCCGTAATGTACATTGTGCCGAAGTCCACCAGCTTCTCTCCCGGCTTCACGGAGAAGTCCTTCACAATACTGTTCCGCCCTACCGAAGAAATCGTCATGACGAAGTGCCCTTTCCTGCCGGGTACTTTCTCCTGGAACTTGCCGTCCATGTCCGTTACCAGCATCTTGACAGCCTGCTCCGGCGCTTCTTTCTTCACAATCCTGATTGTTGCGTAAGGCTCTCCCTCCCGAGTCAGCGAATCGAGCAAGATTCCTTTTATCTGAAAAGAGGAGTTCGCCGTGTTTTGCGCAGTTATCCCTGCCGACATCCACAGTGCCAGCAGCAACATAACCCATTGAGTTTTCATCGCGTTTCCCTGTTTTAATTGACTATTCCTGTTTATTGTTTTGTACCGGGCGTGTACCGAACTTCTTCTGCCACGCCTGGAAAGGCAAAAATAGGGTATTCTCCGGCACGAACGGGGCTACCGGAGTTAAAAAAGCGAAAAGCAGCCTGATTTACAAGAGATAGTAGAATAGCAGCAGGAGGACGTTCACCCCGATTACACCACCGAAACCGCCCAGTATCCATGTGCGCAGCGGGCTTTTCCTGCCGGAGAAGAAGAGGGCGTAGCACATGTTCACAGCGATGTTGCTGACGATTGCCTGCATGCTGCAAGCCGTTATCAGCGGAATGGCTACATTGCCGGTTCCTTGCAGCAGGTTCAGGATGAACGGGGTAATGTCGCTGAAACCGGATACGAAAGAGAGCAGGTTCAGCCCGCCCTTGCCGGCGTACAGCAGTGTGTAATGGGTAACAATCGTAAACACGACAAAAAGGACGGCAAAGATAAGGGCTACCTTGAACTCCAGCGGGTTGCTGCTGTCCTCGTCTTCGTCCGCCGTACCGGGCACTGCGGGGCGTTTCCACCGGGAATGCAGGAACCATGCCACCGCCGCAGTAACCGCAGACATAATCAGCAGGTAGGGATAAATGGCTGCCAGTGCCTCCACGCTGAAAATCCCGATGAGAATCAGGAAACGCAGAAACATCATACTGACTGCCAGCAGCATGGCAGCCACGTACTCGGGAGCTTCCTGGGCGGACGAACGGCGGCTTTTGCGTGCCAGCACGGAGATAGTGGCGGTGCTGCTGTAAAGCCCCCCGACAATGCCCGATACCAGAATGCCGGATTCGCGGAACACATACCGTTTCAGCAGGTAGGACAGGTAGGAGATGCCGGAAACCACCACCGTAGCCAGCCATATGCTGTATGGGGTCAAATGGATATCGGGTATCAAATCTTCGTCGGGCAGCATCGGCAGGATAATGCCGCTGATAGCAAGGAACTTGGCAAGCGTAATCATTTCGTCATTTTTCATCCGCTGCGCCAGCTCGGTAAAGGTATGTTTCAACTCCGTAAAAAGCAGGACGGTAACAATCACCATTACATAGAACCAGGAGGGTTGCGTGGCAACAATGGGTGCTATGCAATAGGTGATAAGCGCTATGACAATGGTGGTGATGCCGAATATATGGTATTGGGACTGCTTGACGTAGTAGTTCAGGGCAAGCAGCAGCCCCAGAATGGCTCCGCCGCCCATGAAAAGACGGTAGCCCGCCGGGTCGAGAATGTAGAGGAGATAGCCCAGGATGCCGATGAAAGTAAAGGTGCGGTCGGTTCCGAAAAGGGTGGTCTCGCCCTCGTGCTTCAGGCTGATTCTCCGCAGGGAAAGACCGATGAGCAGGGAGAATACCGTAACCAGCAGAAAGGTAACGAGTTCTTCGGGCAAGTATTGGTATATCTTCTCCATATTTCCTCCGTTTCTATAACATAAACCGGCAGTCCCGCACAGGATGCAGGAAAGGGGCGGCTGCCGGCTCCCCCGCCGTACGGCAGC
Organism: Bacteroides gallinarum DSM 18171 = JCM 13658; assembly: GCF_000374365.1. Lineage (GTDB taxonomy): Bacteria > Bacteroidota > Bacteroidia > Bacteroidales > Bacteroidaceae > Bacteroides > Bacteroides gallinarum. Next base: position 118,709 of record NZ_KB894123.1, on the reverse strand, counting down.
AGGGCATGGCAAGCACCGGCCGTTTTACGTTCAACAATAAACAAAGTAAAAGGAAATTCGGGAGGTTTCCAAATTATTTATGTATTTTTGCAACGCGTCTTTCCGCAGAAAGCCTTCGGGTGGGTGTGGGAGATGCCGATATAGAGATGGCGTTTACAAACGTTCGTTTTTCGTGTTTCAAAACTTCGCAACTTTTGTCCCTTCGGAAAACAACGCGACGAAGCGTCCTCCTGATATGTCTTTATCCGAACGGCCATGCGTCTCCGGCAAGGGGAGGCAGGCGGGTTTGCTGTACATATCAGCGTGGGCTTTCTGCGTTGCTCGTTCTCGAAGGGTGGGCATTGCGAAGGCCTGAAACACGGAACGGGTAAAAGTAAGGATTCCCACGCTTTTTCTCTGTGCTTTTTCAGTCACGCCACGATACAATCAGTACCTTCGGGAGTCCGGGCACGCTTACGGGTAACGCAAAATGACGATTCACGCCGGACAACTCATCGAATGTGTCCTCCACGAGCAGGGACGGACCGTTACTTGGTTCGCAGCGCAGTTGTGCTGTACCCGCCCCAATGTCTACAAGATTTTCCGGAAAGAGAATATCGATATCCAGTTGCTCTGGCGTATCTCCTGTATTCTGAAGCATAACTTCTTCCAAGACCTGGCAAACGCCGTGAATGCCGGGAGTGTACCGGCTTCCCGCACGGCATCTGCCTCTGCCGTACCGTTTCCCGTATCCAAAGAGGATACGATTATGTAAACTATTCGGAACTGCCTTTTAATAAACCGCCGCTGCTTATTTGCCTACTTTTGCAGGCGAATAAGGAAATAACCAACCGACAAATATCACATGAAAATGAAAAGAAGTAATTATTTATGGCTACTGGGGACGTTATTCTGCACCGCGCTCTGCTTTACTGCCTGCGGAGACGATGAAGACGGTATCTCCGGAGATGCCGAGAGCCTCATCGTGGGTGCATGGCAGTCTACCAGGACAAGCGGCTACGAAATCGAGGACGGTGACAGAAACCAGTGGGACGAGAAGTACACCAGCGAGAAGTATGTTTTCAACGACAATGGAAAAGGTAGTTTTTCGGATACTTCCTACGGGGATTATTATTCTTTCAACTGGGAGATTTCGGGCAATAAGCTCATCTTGGACGAAGGAAGCATCGACGAAGAGAAGTACACTATCTCCAAACTGGATGCCAACACCCTCGTTCTGGAGCTGAGCTACAAGGAGGACGGCTACGAATACTACGGTCAAGGCACTTACGAGCGCATCGGCAGCAGTGCTTCCGGCGACGGCGATGAGGAAGCCACGGGTAAGGGCAGCGTAAAGATAACCAAAATCAGCGCCCAAAAGAAAACCACGACTGGCCTGCAAATCAACGTCACCTTACAGACAAGCGGTGTCAGCGCCAGTGAAATAAAAAGCCTGGGAGTTGTAGGCGGCCCCACTTCCGATGCGGAAGGTTCTCTCTACGCATCTCTCGGAGGAGGACAGACCTCCGGAACATGCAAGATTGTAGCCGGACTCAGAAGCAAGACTACGTATTATATAAAAGGGGTGCTGAAAACTACCTCGGGTACGGTGTACAGTCCGATAAAAAGCGTTACGACTCCTTAAACAGGCAAGAAAAGAAGATTGTGTGAAAGTTCACCACAGATTACCCGAATTAATACGGATTGAATTTGAACATCTGATTATCAACATAGATAATCTATGAAAATCTGTATTAGGTGACTATATACTATCTTACAGCAAAACCCTCTATAAACGATTATACGATTTATAGAGGGTTTATATTTTAATATACTCTAATACTTAACAAGGATTCACACTGTAAGACAATATATAGTTACCCTGTATTAATCCGGGTAATCTGCGGTGAATCTTATCTCTTGCAAACCCAATTTTCACCTACCAGTATCTATAAGGGTGTTTCATCAGTTGTGAATTATAATAGCGAACATCTCCCGTTACTTCCTGCCCGATAAAATCGGGCTTCTCAAAAAATTCATCTTCGGAGGTAAGTTCTACCTCGGCTACGACCAGCCCTTCATTTTCTCCGTAGAACTCATCTACCTCGAAAATATGCTTGCCGCTACGTACCAGATAACGGGTCTTGTCGATAATGCCCGGTTCGCACAACTTCATCAGGTCTTCGGCTTCATTCAAAGGAATCTCTTTCTCCCATTCGTAACGGCTGGTTCCGGATGCGTCGGACGCGCCTTTTATCGTGAGATATCCTTGCCCGTCGCGGATACGCACTCTTACCGTCCGTCCCCGCGCACTACTGATATATCCTTGAATAATACGGCTTTGTGCGTATGCCTGCGATTTATACTGTCCCTTTACGAGAAATTTCCGTTCTATCTCCTGCGGCATATCTTATCTTCGATTAGCCTAAGAAAGAATAACCTACCAACATGGCCACTACCAATACCAAAGCAACGACTCCGATAATCAGTAATACCTTCTTGGCTTGTTGTTCTTCTTTCTGGCTGTGCATTATTTTCTTCTTACTCTTTCCCATGGTGTTTTTATAGTTTAAAGTTCAACGACAAACAAAGTAAAAGGAAATTCGGGAAGTTTCCAAGTATTTCCAAAAGAAAAAAACGGGAAGTTAACATCACCGGGTACACGATGTTAACTTCCCATATATACGATATTAACTTGTTACATCCAACTTTGTTAACTTGTTCCGGGCAACGAAGTTAATTAAAAAAGGATTAAATGTTATCACCTCCGGCAAATTCCATTAGATAGGCCTTGACGAAGCCATCTATCTTACCGTCCATTACACCGTTTACGTCGGATGTCTGGAAGTTGGTACGGTGGTCTTTTACACGACGGTCGTCGAAAACGTAGCTGCGAATCTGCGACCCCCACTCGATTTTCTTCTTACCGGCTTCCACTTTCGCCTGCTCCGCCATACGATGCTGAAGCTCCTTATCGTACAGGATAGAGCGCAACTGGCGCATTGCATTTTCGCGGTTCTTCGGCTGGTCGCGCGTTTCCGTATTCTCAATCAGGATTTCTTCCTCCTCACCGGTATAAGGGTCTTTGAACTGGTAACGCAGACGTACACCCGACTCTACTTTATTCACATTCTGTCCGCCTGCACCGCTGGAACGGAAAGTATCCCATGAAATATTGGCAACATTGATATTCACCTCAATCGTGTCGTCCACTAACGGGGTAACGAAAACGGATGCAAAGGATGTCATACGTTTACCTTGGGCATTATAAGGAGAAACGCGTACCAGGCGGTGTACACCGTTCTCGCCTTTCAAATATCCGTAAGCATAATCGCCGGCTATCTCAATGGTACAGGTCTTGATTCCGGCTTCATCGCCTTCTTGCAAGTTGGCAACGGTGGCTTTATAGCCGTGAGTTTCAGCATAACGCAGATACATACGCATCAGCATGCTTGCCCAGTCCTGGCTTTCCGTACCACCCGCACCGGAATTAATCTTCAGCACGCAGTCCATTTGGTCGGCTTCCTCACGAAGCATATTCTTGAGTTCGAGCGCTTCTACCGCAGCAGATGCCTTTGCATAGGTTTCATCTACTTCTTCCTCCGTTACCAGGTCGTCTTTGTAGAAATCAAATGCAAGCTGCAACTCGTCCGCCAAAGTCTTGACTTCATTGTAACCGGAAATCCATTGCTGCAAGCCTTTTACCTTTTTCATCTGCGCTTCGGCAGCTTTCTGGTTATCCCAGAAACCCGGAGCCTGCGTACGCAACTGCTCCTCTTCTACTTGTATTTTCTTTCCTTCGATGTCCAGATAGCGGTTTAGTGCTTCGGTACGTTCCTTGATATCTTTCAGTTGTTCAATGGTAATCATATGCTTTTTTCAAATTCTATCTTTCGGACTGCAAAGATAGCGCAAAAGTCTGAAAAAAACATATAAATACGCTGCAATCAATGGAATAAGCGGTAGAAAGGAAAACAAAAGCACGAGCCTCACGGTCCGTGCTTTCCTATTGTTAACTTTACTATTAAATGCTGGATAATATCCTTTATTTAATTTCTTTCAACCCTCTGAGGTTTTCCCCGGTAGCTTCTTTCAGGCTAATGGCTGCTCCGCCGCCGGGCGCCAACCATTGCTTCAAGGTGCTCTTATTCATCACTACCACCCGGCGGATGCGATAACTTTGCGGATTGGCAGCCCAATCGGCGTCCTTGCCATCCTCATAAATAGTAGCGATATATTTCTTTCCCTCAGGAAGATAATCAAAAGGAATAACCGCAGTACGTGCATTCTCATCGGTGATTGCACCTACAAACCATTCTTCACGGTCTTTAGCTTTACGGGCGACAGTGATATAATCTCCCGGTTCAGCCTCCAGATAACGGCTGTCAGCCCAATCTACCGGAACGTCTTTGATAAATTGGAAAGCATCCATAAAACGGCGGTAATTGGACGGTTTATCGGCGGCCATTTGGATAGGACTCGGCATGGTGAGATACAAAGCCAGTTGCTTGACCAAGGTCGTACCGGCCTGTTCTTTCATCTTATCTCCCTTGTAATAACTTAAACGGGTTTCGAAAATACCGGGAGTATAATCCATAGGCCCGCCTTTTAAACGGGTGAAAGGAAGGATTGTAGTATGGTCGGGGTCGTTTCCTCCCATCGACTCGAACTCCCCGCCACGTGCAGACTCCTGTGCAAGCCAATTGGGATAGGTACGGCACAAACCGGTGGGGCGCACCGCCTCGTGGCTGTCTACCATAATCTTATAAGCGGCAGCACGTTTCACTACGTGGATATAGTGGTTGTTCATCCATTGTGACGAATGATACTCGCTACGCGGAATGACATAGCCTACATAGCCCGTCTTCACCGAATTATACCCATTGTTTACCATATACTGAAAAGCTCCCTCCAACTGACGTTCATAGTCGGCGGCGTTGGCAGATGTTTCATGGTGCATCATAATGCGTACCCCCTTACCGGCGGCATAGCGATGCAGTTCCTCTACATCGAAATCGGGATAAGGCTTGGTAAAAAGGAACTGACGGTCTTTACGGTAAGAAGCCCAGTCTTCCCAGCCTTCGTTCCAGCCCTCTACCAAAACAGCATCGATACCATTCTCTGCAGCAAAGTCGATATACTCTTTTACATGCGCGGTATTGGCGGCATGGCGTCCGTTAGGGGTTATCGCCGTATAGTCCGTAATTCCCGGTTTGGCTTTGTAGTAGTCGCTATATGCCCATGTACGGCCTTCTCCGGTAAACATCTCCCACCACACGCCGATGAACTTCTGCGGTTTAATCCAGGAGGTATCCTCAAAACGACAAGGCTCATTCAAATTCAATATCAACTGCGAAGCAAGGATATCCCGGGCATCGTCGCTGACAATGACAGTACGCCAGGGCGTATGGCACGGAAGCTGTAAATAACCTTTCTTGCCCAATTTATCAGGAGTAAGATGGGAACTCAAACGGAAAGCTTTATCGTCCACATTCAACAGCATGCCGGAGTAGTCTACCAAAGCGGCTTCGTGTATATTGATGTAGAGTCCGTCGGCACTCTTCATCATCAACGGAGTTTGTACTGTAAAAGAAGTAGCCTTAGATTCATAACCTTTCTTACACAGATTTTTCTCCATACCTTCTTTTATCCCGGAAAGAGGGGCGGTAGTGTAAGCGAACTCGTTGGTATCGTAATCGCCGGGAATGCAAAAGGTTTTGTGGTTACCGGTCAGATTAAACTCGGTATGTTCCTCCTTTACAGTCAAATAGTTCATCGACTCTTGTTCCGGCAATTCATAACGGAATCCCAGTCCGTCGTCGAAAAGGCGGAAACGAAGCAACAATATACGATTATGTTCGTTTTCCTGTGTCAAGGTTACAAGCATCTCGTTATATTGATTACGAATACGGTCATATTCGCCCCAAACAGGTGTCCATGTTTCATCAAAAGAGGTATTCCGGATGCTGCTTTGCGTGAAGCCACCGGTCAGCGAGGCTTCTTCCATTTCCAACCCCAACCGACTGGTAGCAATCACAGTTTTACTTTTATAAGTAAGCTGGTAGGTAGGTACGCCGTTATCCAGCCGGAATAACAATTCCAAATTTCCGTTCGGTGATGCCAAATGCTGGGCAAACACCTGAGATGCTGCACACAACAGCAACCCGAGGAGTGTCGTTTTTATCATATTCATTATGTCCTAATATTTAAGTATTCTATATTCATAGGGAGCCAGACGCAACGTATCTGCCAATACAACCGGAGTGTCCCGATACACATCCGTACATTCATGCCCTTTCCACTCTTCGGGCAACAAAAAGGCCTGGGCTGTATTGCGTACATTCACCACGATTAGGAAACGGTCCTGAGCCGTTTCTTTTTGAAACGCCGCCACATTGCAGTCCGGATAAGTCTTCAGGTTTCCTTTACGAATGGCAGGATAATCATTATAAAGCCTCATCAAGATTTCATATTCCGTCCGTATCGCATTATCGGCATTCCAGTCTATGTGACAATAATGGAAGAAATCCACACGTTCCGGAAAGGCTACTTCCTGCGAGCTGTAAATCAGCGCGCCTCCCTGCAGATAGGATGAAAGCACAAAGGCCGCCATTGCTCCGCGTTCGCCTCCAAGCTCCTTTACAGGGGACATCTTTGCCATTTCGTCGTGATTAGTAATGAAACGGAGTTTTACCTTTCCGGCAGGAATCGTATCATACTCTGCATGTGCTATATCCAATAAGGTGGTAACACAACTGTCTTTCACGAACACATTGCGAACGCCTTCCAAGAAATCCCAGGCATAATTCATATCAAATCCGGCAGTAAAATGGTCTTTCCGTTTGCCTTCGGCCAATAGTAACAACGGACGATGAGGGGTTGCCCGGAGCGAATCGATAGCCTGCTTCCAGAAATCGAAAGGAACAAAATCGGCGGCATCGCAACGAAAGCCGTCTACTCCGACACTATCTACCCAGAATTTCATGGCATCAATCATGGCAAGACGCATTTCCTTATTGTCGAAATTCAAATCAGCGACATCTTTCCACCCGGTATTAGCCGGAGAAACTATATTTCCTTCCTCATCCTGTGTATACCACTCCTTATTATGTATCCAAGCATTGTCCCAGGAGGTATGGTTTGCCACCCAATCGATAATGACATGCAATCCTTTCTTGTGGCAAGCATCAACCAAATCTCTAAATTCATCCAATGTACCGAACTCCGGATTGACCGATTTATAATCCTTTACACAGTAAGGAGAATTCACCGATTTCTCCCGGCCTACTTCGTTAATGGGCATAAACCACACAACGTTTACTCCTAACCGGCAAATGGAATCCAAATACCCGCCTATCGCATTGAAAGAGGAACTCGGGGCAAATACACGCGGATTTACCTGATACATTACCACATCCTCGGGAAGGGGCAACGAGCAGGCGGCATTATTGCGCCTCGCCCCGCTACATGCACAAAGCAATAACAATAATCCTATCGGAAACAGTATATTCCTTATTCGCATAGCAGTCATTCTTTTTCCCAAATATAATACTGGTAAGGTTCCAGCGTCAGAGCTATCGGAAGTGTTGTCACTTCGCCTGTCATCAGGTTCTTCACATTATCGCCTACACGCTCTATGGGGGCTTTCACTGTCAGGGTTTCATCGGTGGTATTTACCATTACAAGCAACCCTTTGTCTCCGCTCTTGTAATAAAAAGAAGCGACCTTGCCGGTTTCATAGGTTTTCAGGATTCCCTCCCTCAGCGTTACCGATGATTTATAAATTTGCATCAGTTGTTTATATTCACTCAGGTAATCGGGGTTCGAGTTCCAATCGATTGATTTATACTCGAAAAACGAAAGCGGAGAATCGTAAGCAATCTCTTGCGAACTGTATATAAGAGGCGTACCTCCCAGCATAGAGGCGATAACAAATGCCGCCATTGCTCCACGTTCGTTCTTATAGGCTTCCAATGGAGACTTTTCCGCAGCCAAATCGTGGTTGGTAGAATAGCGCAAACGTTGTTTGCCCGCAGGGATACCATTATATTCCTGGTTATGCACCTCATACAAAGCAGACAGTTTCGATTTCCCGGCAAAGACATCCTGCAGTTCTTGTGCGAAATTCCACCCATATACCAAATCGAACCCGTCGGTAAACAAAGCGGCTTCGCTACCTTCGGCAAGCATCAGCAGTTCGTCTCCTTTGATTGCCTTCAGTTCCTCGATAGCCTGTTGCCAGAAATCATGAGGAACCCCTTCCGCATAATCGCAACGATAACCGTCTATATCTACTGTTTCTATCCAATATTTCATAGCTTCCAACATGGCAGCGCGCATATCTGCATTATCGTAGTTCAAATCGGCGACATCTGTCCATTCCATACCTTCGGGAGAGATGATATTCCCGCCGGCGTCTTGTGTGTACCAGGCTTTATTCTGTATCCAGGCATTGTCCCAGGACGTATGATTGGCTACCCAGTCGAAAATTACACGCATGCCTTTTCCATGCGCTTCCGCAACCAAAGTTTTCACATCGTCCAAAGTACCGTACTCGGCATTCAACTTTTTGTAATCTTTCACGCAATAGGGTGAACCGACTGCATTCTGTACCCCTTGTTCATAAAGGGGCATCAGCCAAAGAACAGTAGTTCCCAAAGCTTTTATTTCGTCCAGGCGTGTCGTAATGGCAGTCAAGGCATCGGTGCGGGCGAAAACTCTCGGATTGGCTTCATATAACACAACTTCATTTCCTATGTTACCCGATACGGGGCTTAAACCCTCCATTCCTTCTCCTGAGTCATCACTACACCCCGTGAAGAGGTGCAGTAACAACATGGAAAATATCACTAATAAACAATTTCTGAATTTCATATGTTTCGTTTTTTAGTTTGCAGCAGGTACTTGCATTTCCGTACAAGCATCGGCCGTGATTGTAAAGTAATAATCCTTGTTTAAATTTATCGGAAGGTCTGACAACTGCTCTCCTCCGTTATTGTTATTGAAAATAATACTTATAGACGTATCGGAAAGTTCTGCCGGCATCGTGAAATAGGTGAAAGTCACCCCATTAATATCTTTGGTTCCGGTTGCCTGCATGCCCGGCCAATCACCGATGACGGGGGAATCATTAGCGTAAGCATACAATGCCAATCCTGCCCAACCGGTATTATCCGCTACGTAAATGGTATAACCGCCTTCCGGTTCGGGCTCAGGCTCCACCGCACCCGGGTTTTGCGGGTCTACTTCCACCCCTTTCGTACCGGTAATGCTATAATAGTAATCGCGGTCCAGTGTTATGGGTGCCAAATCGAATTGCTGACCGTTGCCGTCATTACATATAAAATTATATGTCAGCCCCTCGTTCGTTTTCCCCGTATCGAAATATTTATAAGTAACCCCCTTGACCGTCACTGTTCCGGTAGCCGGAATACCCGGCCAAACACCGAACAGCTCGGGCAAGCCATCACTCCAGGCATACATAGATAATGCATCCCAACCGGATTTGTCCTCAATGAAAATAGCATATCCATCGTGTTCGATGTCTTGGCTGGGGTCTATTTCCTCATAGCCGGTGCTTGTAATCCGCAGGTAATAATCGCGGTCGAGTGTTACGACAGCAGCGTCAAACTGTTCACCGCCATTGTTGTTGTTGAAAATAAGATTATACGTTAACCCTTCATTGGCTGCACCCGTATCGAAATATTTGTAGGTAACCCCATCCTTTACTTCGGTTCCGGTAGGTTGTATGCCCGGCCAGGCGCCAAACAACTCAGGTAAATCATCACCCCAAGCATAAAGAGCCACAGCATCCCAGCCCGAGTTATCTTCTACATAGATTACATAACCGTTGTGTGCCGTCTCATCCGGGTCTTCTTCCTCCTCAAAATAAGCAGCCCAACGGGAAACCGTTATATTGGTTCGCGTACCTACACCTACGTCCAAGACATGGGATACATCCTCATTCTTTACCGTACGTTCCTTTCCCTGTTTTTCCGAGACGAAATAGAAACCGTCTGCCAGTGTCTTACCATTCTTGAATGTGGAAGGCAGGAGATAAATGCCCCATTTTACATCACTATTGGCAGCTTTCTCCAGACGCCACTCCAATTGGCCTACGGCTTTTTCTCCGTCATTAAAGTCGCCTACAATATAAATATTATCATCGGCAGATGTACCTTGAGGCATGATTACTTCCAACAAAATGGCATTATCTTTCAACTCAAATTGAGACAATTCACTGTCAAAAACAATCTCTTCTTTATCATCGCAACTGTTTAAAAATGCCAGTAATGGCATTAATAGCAGTAAGTAGAATATATTCTTCATGGGTTTTCTGATTTAATATTACTTATAATTAGGATTCTGTACCAGTCCCGGATTTACCAATAAAGCAGACGACGGGAGCGGATACCACTCGTATTTACGGTCGCGCTTTGCAGGAAGTACCTTACCGTCTTCCGTAGCCCTACCGAAAAACCACCACTGTCCTTGCGTAAATTTATCGAAACGGCGCAGGTCTGTACGGCGACGGCGGCCTTCGGAAAGGAATTCCAGTCCCCATTGGCTCAACATCCAGTCCATGTCGAAGTCGGTAAAGCCGGGTCCCGGTATATCTTTCACTGTTGCCCAGTCCGATGCTGTGAAGTAACGCTTACGCACACTGTTCACCAATTCTTTCGCTCCGTTGGAATCTCCGGCACGCATCTTGCACTCTGCCAACATATATACCACTTCGGCCAAACGGAATTCGACTTCGTCTATATTCTGAAAGTCTATTCCAACAGATTCCGGATAGATAGGATACTTCACCAGTCTCACACCTGAAGTCGTTTCTCCCCAACGGGGCGACATCACAGTTTCCAGATTACGGCCTTTATTCATAAATGTGCCTACCTGATCGACGTATACGATAGGCTGTCCGTCACGGTCTGCATCCGCTTTTAGTGCTTCACCCTTCCCATAGTTGGCTTTAATGGCCCCTTTCAGGAACATCCCTTCATAGTTGCCGGTCGTTTCATCATATACATAATTCTGCTTGCGGATGTCCCTGTCATCATAACGCTCGTACACTGCACCTAACTTGTCGTTGTAGGGAGCATCCAGGAAGCATTTCGGAGAATCCGTTCCGCCGAATGAATTCACATTACCCGAATTGTCGTATGAAGGAGCCAGACAAGTGCAGTTCCAAGGGCTTTGCGTATAAGTTCCACCGAAATATTCCCAAATGTTATAGGGCAAGAAAGGCATGTCGCGCATCCAGCCGCACTCGAGCTGCCCTACTTCAAAAGCAAATGCCATTACCACTTCCGGACAGTTGATATTATCTATCGAATAAATACTACGATAATCGTTTGCTATGGAATAAGTGCCGTATTTGTTGTCCAGTATCTCCTGGCAAAGTGCCGCACACTCGCTATAACGGTTTTCTTTGATAAAAATCTCGGAGTTCAGCAATAAACGGGCTTTTATCATGCGGTTCACTGCCTGATTCATACGATTTACGCTGTTTTGGGCAAGGTCGTTTACACAGTCGTCCAGTTCTTCCATAATAAAATCGTATATCTTCTTGCAGCTCGTATCAAAGTCCGAATCGGCTGTAGGGGGGATTTCTGTTCCTGCGGAGATATTCAACGGCAAGGCGCCTCCCCAAATCTCAAAAATATTGTAGTAAGCCCATGCACGGAGTGTACGTACTTCGCCGATATAAGCCTTCATTTTTTCTTCCGTCATTTTGAGCGAAGCAGGATTCAATGTCTGCAAATCGGCAATCAACGTGTTGCAAAGCCCGATAGTAGTCCATGAGGTTTCCCACGTTGAGCGGATAATTTTGGAATCTGGAGTCCATGTATGGGTAGAAAGAACAAATTTTTCCGCTTCATCATATCCCCACAAACCTCCGTTCCAGGAACGCCATGCTACCTGGTCGGCAGAGAATTCCTGAAGATACCAGAAATATTCCATATAGCTCCTTGCTCCCGTATCATAAATAGAAGCGACAGCGCCTTGCACACTTTTTTCATCCTGATAATAAATCGAGGAATCCACCCTGTCGAAAACTTCTTCTTCAAGGTCGAAACAGGATGACAAAGAAAAACTCAGAATGGCCAGCAACAGCCAGTTATACTTTATATGTTTCATATTTTCGTTCTATTGAATGATTGTACTAATTATTTAAACCGCAATGTCAATCCCAAGCTCACTTGCGTAGCCGTAGGGTAAGCACTATTTGAGTCCACTCCCGGCGTCAGGCCATTGACAGATACTATGGAGGGGTCGTTACCCGAATATCCGGTAAGCGTAAAAAGGTTCTTGGCAGAAACAAACACACGCATACTATTCAATATTTTATTGGGCTTCGGTGTGAAGTTATACCCCAACGTCACATTTTCCAGTTTAAAATAATCTCCTTTTTCAAGGAAGAAAGAGGATATGACGCCGCCGCCCGTTACAATGTCTTTATCCTTGAGGTAAGCATCGCGAAGTACATTGTCAGTACCTGCACCTTGCAATCCCATACCATATTTACGCATATTAAAAATATCGAAGCCAAATGCTCCGCGGAAAAAGATATTCAAATCGAAATTTTTATAACGTAATGTATTGTTCCATGAGAGAAAGGATGTCGGGGTTCCATTACCGATATAACGCTTATATTTGACATCAGCATCCGATACGGGGACCTTCTCGCCTTCATCCGTATAAATCAGCATCTTGCCGTCTTCCACTCCGGCATATTCATAACCATAAAATTGTCCTACCTTACCGCCTTCCTGCACACGGAAGAAATATTCGCTGGTTCCCACTCCCGGTTTCTGGTATAACTCTACATATGACGCCTGATACATGCTGTTGGAAAGAACTTTCAATTTAGTGGTTCCGTAAGAGTAATTGATACCGGAAGTCCATTCCACTTTTGTTCCTTTAAAAATATCACCGTCGACGGAAAGTTCCACACCACGGTTTTGCGTAGTACCTACATTGACAAGAATGCTATTATAAACAAACGGAGGCTGGGGGGCCGTATAGTTATAGAGCAAGTCCTTAGACTGACGGTCGAACCAGTCGATAGACCCTCTTAGGCGATTCCATAGAACAAAATCTATACCTACATTGACACTGACACTCTTTTCCCAACCCAATTCCGGATTGGCATTCACAGAAGGAGCATATCCCTTTACCCACTCGCCATTCATAAAATAGCTGCCTTTAGTACTGTAAGTAGCTAAAGAAAGGTAAGAGTCGAAGTCGGAACGGCCTGTAACGCCGTAAGAAACACGGGGCTTTAAGCTTTTCACCACTTTAGAAGCGTTCTTCATAAAATCCATATTCGCTATTTCCCATGCAACAGAAGCCGACGGGAAGGCTCCCCACTTATGATTTTTACCGAATTTGGTCGAGCCTTCATAGCGTATAGAGGCAGATGCCATTAATAAATCCTTCCAGTTATAATTGATACGCCCGAAAGTTCCTATCAGCTTGGAAGCAGATTGCCCGGTCGCCATTTTCGCCTTTCCGTCAGTCAAGTAACTACCGCTACCCAAGTCATGCCATTTGATATTATCATAGGCAAAGTCGTTATTGGAAGCCTGCAAACGTTCCCAACGGGTATTCTCGTAAGTATAACCTGCTACCGCTTTGATGCTGTGGTCTTGGATATCGAGTGTATAATTCGCCAACCATTCCAGACGTTGCGTGTACCACTTCTGATAAGTCACTTCGGCACGGCCTTTATAACCGTTCCAGTACGATTCTCCCGAAGTGGAAGGAGTAAAATATTGCTGTTTCAAGTCATTATAATGTAAAGAATAACTAAGAGAGGTATTCAACGTCTGTTTTTCAGAACGAAGAATATTCAGTTTGGCTTCGGCTGTTCCCAATACATACATGCGCTGGCCGTTATTGTCTATCTCTTTCAGTTCGGCCACCGGATTGCGTGCATCGGTAGGTGAGGAAGGTTGGTAATAATTACCGTTATCATCGTACAAAGGCATTGTGGGGTTCATAGAAAGAGCGGTATCGAACATACCGTCATTACCCCAGGTTTCATTTACCCGACGGGCATTCAAGGAACCGTTCAGTTGCAGGCGGTTATCTATGACACGCTGCTCTATTACAAAGCGCCCTCCATATTCTTCGCGCGCACTTTTCAAGTCGATACCGGTTGCATTTTTATAGTTGAAGGAAGCGCCATAATATCCATTTTTCGTGCTGCCGTCAATAGAGATATATTGGTTATTGTCATAAGAGAAATCTCTCAACAGTAACCCATACCAGTCGGTCGATGCACCATAGTCCGTTCCACGGCGCGAACGGCGGAATTCGTCCGGTGAAAGAATATCCGGCCCGCCATTGGCAAAATTCACACCGAACCAACTGTCATAAGTTACTTTGGCTGTTCCCGGTTCGCTGGCACCTTTCTTTGTTGTAATCAAAATAACGCCATTTGCACCACGTGTACCATAGATAGCAGCAGAAGCCGCATCCTTCAACACTGTCATCGATTCAATGTCTTGCGAAGAAAGGTTACGGATATCCCCGCCGGCTATACCGTCAATCACAATCAGCGGGTCGTTTGAGGCCGTAATAGAGGTTGCACCTCGAATTTGCAAGGACGAACCGGAATTCGGATTGGCCGAAGCCGTATTATTTACGTTTAATCCTGCAACCTTGCCGGTCAACATCTCCATCGGATTATTCATCGCTCCCTGCTGGAACTGGCTTCTGTCCACCTGCACAATGGAGCTGGAAAGTTCTTTCTTACTCAACGAGCCGTAGCCCACTACCACCACTTCATCCAAGGTCTGCAAATCCTCCGACAATATCACATCGATTTCATGCCTCCCTTCACAAGCTACCTCCTGGCTTTTGTAGCCGATAAAGGTAAACACAAGTACAGACGACGAATTGACGCCCGAAACAGAATATTTCCCGTCAATATCAGTAATAGTTCCATTGGAAGTTCCTTTTACCATTACATTGGCACCGATAACCGGTTCGCCGGCCGCATCCTTCACAGTACCTTTTACCGTAAACTGCTGTGCCGAAGCCACCATTGTAATAAGTAACCCGGTAAAGATAAGAAAATACCGGAAAAGACATTGCTTTGTTCTTTTTACATTCATAATACTTCGATTTAATATTAACAATAAGTTCTCCCTCTTTGTATCCCAAAGACGGTAATGCAAATATCAGCAGTTATGAATATATTTTATAGTACGACTAAAAGAAATCTAAAAACATCATAAATGATATGTGCTATATATCAGCAACATAGATATATAGCACAAGCATAAAAAACTAAATTGCAAATAAACGGTTTAAGCCTTAAAAGAGCCTATTTTTATCACCCTCTCTTCAAAATCGTCACGATACAGCGACTTGTTTTTCAGTTTTGAACGGTACGTATAAATGGTAGTAATGGAGTAACGCAGGAAACTCGCAATCTTTGCACTATCCGTGATACCCAAACGTATCAAGGCAAAGATTCTCATTTCCGTTGTCAAGCGTTCGCCCTGCTTTGGTACAATGGCTTCGCTTTCGGGTAACAGGTTGTTGAAACATTCCACAAAATCCGGAAAGATACTCAGAAAGGAATTATCGAAGTTCAAATAGAATTCTTTCAGTTCGTCATCGATGAATTGGGTCGATTTGAGTGTTTTATACAGCTCTTCCACCTTGCCCGAAGCCGCCTTTTTATTCAGCATCCGGCGATAAGTTTCCAACTTATCGATATAAGCGGAACACAATCCGAGAAACCGGCCGATGTACTCTTCCTTGATACGGCTGGTTTCTGTCAATGAATCATTCATCTGTTTCTGCAACCGATTGGCTTCCAACAAATCCGCATTCAGTTTTTTCAGTTCATTATTAGCACAAACCACTTCCAACCGTGCTTTTGCCAGCTTCTTCATCTGACGGAAAATGTAGCCGATAGTAAAAATGAGAAAAACAGAAAGCAGACTGATGACTCCCAAGAAGATTTGCAGCTTCTTATGTTGCATTTCTTTCTCCAACTGGTAGGAATAATCTATCATAGGAAGCATCTTGGAAGCCTGTACATTACGTAAACGGGCATTATACAAGCTGGCGTCCGCCATACTTTTCTTCATATAATTGTTAGCACGCTCCACATCGCCTTCCCGGTAAAGCAGCTCTGCCAACGCCCGAAGAGAATTATTCTCTTTCACCACTCCTTTTATATCGGCAATGGCACTTTTAGCCAGGCTTATCTTCTGCATTTCCGGTTGATTGTCGAGTTGATAAACAAAAGCAAGAATGGAAGTGACAATGGCATACTCCCTCGTATTCGAAGACAATTTCAAGAGAAAGTTATTCAACAGTTCTTCCGCATCCTTTTGTCTATTCCGGTCGACAAGCACCGGACCTTTAATGATGACATACCTATAAGTACCTTTAGGTACAATCCGAAGAACAGAGTCTCTATAAGCATTCATCCTATTAAGATATTCGGGTCTGTACTCGTCATCCTGAGCATATTCGGCATGATAAAGGTAGATATTCTCAAATGCCATGTAATAATCTATCAGCATATCATCGGAGAGTTGCCGTTTGTCGATAGTTTCCAACAGTTCTACCGCTTCGGCATAAAGTCCCGAAGTAGCAAGGACATGTACTTTCTTGAGTATCGACTCATTCAGCCAGTCCTGCCGTCCATTCTGTCTGGCAATACCTATATTCAAATTGATATAATGGCGGGCAGAGTCGCAGATATACGCCTCATATTCCTCAAACAGCCGAAGATTGGTACGATATTTCTCCTCCGGCGAGGCATTATGATTCGAAGCATTCTCCTTTATCAGAGCAATGCGCTGCTTCTTGCCCTCCTCATAACGGGCGCTATGAACAATCTCCTTATCGAGTACATTCAACAAAGAGTCAAGACCGGTCTGGGCAAACGACGAAACGCGCATCAATAAGAAAAGGAGGCACAATCCCTCCTTCTTCTTATTGAATATTCTTATCTTACTTGTACATTTTTCTACCTTCATAGCCAGTTTAAAGTTGTATTGTCCCCAAAGGTATAAAAAAGAAACAACGAACGCAACTCCGGCGGTTTATTCTTCGTACATCTTATCAATCAACTCCTTATAGTTACTTGCTACGACAGAGCGTTTCAGCTTCAATGTATTCGTCAGTTCGCCGCGTTCCATGCTGAACGGTTCGGACAATAAAGTGAAACGTTTCACCTGCTCGTAATTGGCAAACTGCTGCTGCAAAGTATCGATGCGGGCACGAAATAAAGCCTGGATTTTAGGATGCTGCAACAAATCAGCCATATCCTTATACTCGAGACCTTTGTCTTTGGCATACTCCTTTACCAGACCGTAAACGGGAACAATCAGGGCGGATACGAATTTACGCTGGTCGGCGATAATGGCAATCTGGTCGATATAGCGGTCAATCGCCAGTTTGGTTTCCAGCGCCTGCGGAGAGATATACTTGCCGTTGGAGGTCTTGAACAAATCTTTGATACGTTCGGTCAGGTACAGATGCTCGCCTTTCAGATAACCGGCATCTCCCGTATGGAACCAACCGTCCTTGTCGATAGCGGCGGCGGTGGCCTCAGGCTTTTTATAATAACCGGTGGTTATCGTCTTACCCCGGAGCAGGATTTCATTGTTTTCTCCAATCTTCACCTCAACATCGGGCATCACGGTTCCCACCGAACCGATTTCATAACCCTGGTCGAGGAAACAGGAAACGGTGGCGGTAGATTCCGTCAACCCATACCCCACCAGCATATTGATACCTACGGAATGCACGAATTCGCAGATTTCATCGGACACGGCAGCTCCGGCGGTCGGGAAGAAGTTACCGTTCTCGATGCCGATTGTCTTCTTCAACAAAGCATAAATCGTCTTTTCATAGAACTTATACTTCAGATGAAGCATCAAAGGCGGCGTTTTACCTGCACGCAGATAATCTATATTATGCATTTTACCTACCTTGATAGCATCCAGCATCATCGCTTTACGCAGACCGGTTTCCTGCGCAATCTTTTCCTGCACACCGGCATAGACCTTTTCCCAAAAACGGGGAACGCTGCACATCAGTGTAGGACGTATCTCTTTGATAGTGGTCTGGATATCCGCCGGACGGAGATTGATGCAAACCTGCACCCCCCTGTGGATGCAAAGATACGTCCAGGCTTTTTCAAACACATGCGTCAACGGGAGGAAATTCATGGATACATCCTTATCCGTCATGGCAGTCAGGCGGATGTCGTGGATGCGGAGAGCCTCCCGGTAATTGAAGTGATGCAACATAACCCCTTTCGGCTCTCCGGTAGTACCGGACGTATAGAGGATATTGGCAAGGTCATCGTCCGATGCACGCGCCGTACGCTCTTCCACAACCTCATTATGGGGGAAATCCTTGCCCAACGCAAGAAACTCGTCGTAATAGATAGATGTCTTATCGCGGGGGTCGAGTACCACGCTACGGTCGAAGATAATCAGCTTCTGCAAAGAGTGGCAAAAGCCGAACGCACTGAAAGCGGCATCGTATTGAAACTGTTCGCCTACGAAAAGAAAACGTATCTGGGCGTCATTGATAATATATTGTGCCTGTGCCGAAGAGCTGGTAGCATACAGCGGTATAGTTACCAGGCGGTTGGCAAAAGCTGCAAAATCAGTAAACAGACATTCCGGTTTATTTTGTGAGAAGATACCGATATTCCGCTGCTCCTCCGCTCCCAAAGCTACCAAAGCATTGGCTGCCTGGCGTACTGTCCGGGAGAACTCATTCCAAGTGACAGGTATCCATTGCGATGTTTCGTAATCCCTGTATTTAAGGGCTACCTTGTCTCCATACTTCTCTGCCTGACGATGTACCATGACAGACAAATGATGATAAGTCATATCTTTAATAAATTGGTAAATATGAGTACAAAGGTATTAGTTTTATTTGAAACTATCTCCTTTTTCGGGATTTATCCGTAAGTTTGCAGAGTAATAACGAATATATAACTAATCTTGACGATGACAACCGACATACAGACTTTAGTTTCCGAAGCGACCGGATTGCTTAAATCGTTGATAGCTATCCCCTCGCTAAGCCGTGAAGAAGAACAAGCTGCCGACTTCTTACAGAATTACATCGAAATGCAGGGAATGGCAACCGGAAGAAAAGGCAACAACATATGGTGTCTCAGCCCGATGTTCGACCTAAACAAACCGACACTGTTGTTAAACTCACACATTGATACGGTGAAGCCGGTAAACGGGTGGCGGAAAGCCCCCTTCGGCCCATTGGAAGAAAACGGCAAGATTTACGGGTTAGGAAGCAACGATGCGGGGGCAAGCGTAGTCAGCCTGCTGCAAGTATTCCTGCAACTCTGCCGTACCACGCAGGCTTACAACCTGATTTACCTGGCATCCTGCGAAGAAGAAGTATCGGGTAAGAACGGGATAGAGTCCGTATTGCCGGAGTTGCCGCCCATACAGTTCGCCATTGTAGGCGAGCCTACGGAGATGCAGCCCGCCATTGCCGAAAAAGGACTAATGGTACTGGATGTCACCGCCTACGGCAAATCGGGACACGCCGCCCGCAACGAAGGCGACAACGCTATATATAAGGTATTGAACGACATTGCCTGGTTCCGCGACTACCGTTTCCCGAAAGAGTCGCCCTTGTTAGGCCCGGTAAAGATGAGCGTTACCATGGTCAATGCAGGCACGCAACACAATGTCGTGCCCGACCGTTGCACATTCACGGTAGATATCCGCAGCAACGAATGCTACACCAACAAGGAGCTTTTCGATGAGATACGGAAACATATCGGTTGTGAAGCCCAGGCGCGGTCTTTCCGTTTGAGTTCGTCGCATGTATCGCCCGACCATCCGCTGGTAAAAAAGGCCGTTGCATCGGGCAGGATACCGTTCGGTTCTCCCACGCTTTCAGACCAGGCACTGATGCCCTTTCCGTCCATGAAAATGGGACCGGGCAAGAGTAGCCGTTCGCACACCGCAGACGAGTTCATCTTCGTCAAAGAGATTGAAGAAGCCATTACGTTCTACCTGGAACTGTTGGACGGGGCAACGATATAACAAGATTACCTGTTTAGCCAGGGTTCGGGATTCAGCTTCTCCTTTTCACGGCGCAACTGGAAGTGGAGTACCGTACGCCCGCCGTCGGCTCCGTCTGAGAACACCTGCCCGATAGCCTGTTTGGTAGTGACCGTATCGCCCTGCTTGACCGAAGCGGAAGCCAGATTGCAATATACCGAAATATATGCTCCATGACGGATAAGGATATTAAATAGCCCGTTCAGCTTGAATACCGCCGCCACCTTACCGTTGAAGATAGCACGTGCCTGCGCTCCCGGCCTTCCCTGGATGTCTATGCCCTTATTGTCCAGCTTGACATTGCGCAACCCTTCCACCGCGTACTGCCCGTAATGGCTGGTTATGATATAAGCCCCGCTGATAGGCATAGGTAACTTGCCGCGGTTACTGGCAAAATCGCCGGACAGCTCGCGGTCGGCCTTACTCATGGTATAAGCCTCCAAAGGAGCCGCCTTGGTCTTGGAAGTGCCGGACGCAGCCGCTTTAGCTTCCTCCTTCTTGCGGGCTGCCGCTTCACGGCGGGCTTCTTCTGCGGCACGTTTGCGGGCTTTCTCTATTTCTTCCGCAATCAGGCGGTCGATGCGGGCGTTGAGCTGGTTGGCCTCGCGACGCTTCTTGGCAATCTCATTCTGTAGTCCGCGCTGCTTCTTCCGCAAACTGGTTACGAGGGTACGTTTTTCCTTCTCCTGTTCTTCCAGCTTTATTTTCTCGGCCTCACGTTCTTGCAGCAAATTGGCTTTGGCAGTGCGCACTTGCCTAAGCTCCGCTTTCTTCTTATTGACCTGTTCCTGCTTTTTCAGCACTTCCTCACCCTGCAAACGCTGGTAAGTGGCGTACTCGCGTACATACCGCAAACGGCGATAGGTCTGCGCAAGGCTTTGGGCAGAGAAGATAAACATCAACTTCTCCTCAATGGAACGGTTCTTATAAAGATAGCGGACGGAAGACTCGTATTTCTTCTTCCGGTCTTTCAAATCGCGCTGCAATTTTCCCAACTGGCGTTCCAACGACGACAGTTCGCGATCTATCGCCTCCACATCATTATTTATGGTAAGAATATAACGTTTACGTTCCTCTATCTGTCCCGTCAGGGCGGCAAGACCGTTCAACTGGCTGCGTACGGTTTTCTTTGTAGTTTTCAGAAGCGTTTCCGACTCGGTAATCTGCTTTTGCAGGACACCGCGCTTGCTTTCCAGTTCCTTTATCAGCTTGTTGGACTGTGCAAGAAGCGGAAAAGCCAGGCAGAAACAACCTATAAAAATACAAAGCAAACGTCTCATAAGCTCATCAGCATTTCCAATATCTCACTCAACTCGACCTGCGTGTATTTCGAGGACAGCTCGGTAGGTGTCAGGGAAAACGGCTCATAAGAAAAGCCGGACAACTCAATCCTGCCCTTCTCCAGCGAAGGGATGCCCAACTCCTTTCCCGACAAATCTTTCTTTCCGCCGGGCTTGGAAGCATCGAACAGGATTTTCTCCAAACGGGCAAAATCCGCCTTCTTGGGCAATACGTCCTTCAACTCGTTGCGGGTAGCCCGCACATAGCGCTTGCCCATACGGTCTACCAGCAATATCTCCTCGGGAGTCACCTCCATGCGTGCCACTTCCGTACGTATGATAGGCATCAGGAAAGAGAGCTGCATCCGTTCGCCGCTCACCAGCTTCATCGTACCGTTCACGGTGAATACCGCATCTTTGGTAGGGACGGTCAGCCGTACTTTAGACGAGAGGTAACGGGCACTTTCAGGCAATTTAGACGTCTCCGCCTTGCGGGAAGTTTTACAACCTGCCAGGCAGCAGAGAAGAAAAAGGACAAAGACCAGCGTCTTGCTATTCAATATCGTTCGTTTCATCACTAATCATTTTTATCGTGTGCCGGATGCTAATCACCGGCTACATATTTCTTTTTCCTAATCTTCTGCTTCAGCGTCTTGGACTCACTGCCCATTTCCAACGCCTGCTTCCAGTACTCCAGGGCTTTATCCACATCACCCGTCATATAATAGATGTCGCCGCAATGTTCCACAATGGTATCGCTTTTGCTGCCGTCGTTCTTCATGGCGTCGTCTATATACAAGCGGGCTTCGGCATAATTGCCTTTCTCGAACAGAATCCAAGCATACGTATCCAGGTAAGTGGCATTGCCGGGCTCCGCCTTTACCGTCTTATAGCTCATTTCCTCTGCTTTATCCAGGTTACGGCGCTCGACGGACAAGTAATAGGCATAATTATTCAATGCACCGATATTGGAAGGGTTATATACCAACGCCGAATCATAAGCGGCATAAGCCTCCGTATGCAAGTCCTTCATATGATAAGCATCTCCCAGAATGGAATAGAAATCGGATACGACCTCTTTCTTACTGTCGGCCGTGGTTTGCGTCAGCGCTTTCCGGCACACCGAAATCACATCGTCCGTCCGTTCGGCCTGGTTGTAAGCAATAGCCAGATAAAAATAGAACTCAAGCATTTCGGGATTGGTCTCTACACCGGTTTCGCACAGGCCGATAACATCGTTGTAATCCTCTTTCCGTATCGCCTCGCCCAGCAACATCATCCGGGCTGCCGTATTGGTAGGCTCTATCGCCAGTACCTGGCGCAACACGGGAAACGCTTTTCCATTCATCCCTTTAGAGAGCAAGTACTGGGCATACAACATAGGCATACCGGCATCGTCCGGTTCCTGTTCCAGGATACGGTCGAAAAGACCGATAACCCGCGTGCTGTCTTTCCCGTCCTGCTCGTTCTGCACTATAAACTGGCGCATTACGTTTATCTTCGTTTCCGAAGGCACTTTCCTGTTAAGCAGCAAAGTATCCAACTGTTGCCGGTAAAGCTCCTTTTGGCCGGTCGCCTCATAATAAGAGGCCAGCGAATACATTGCCATGGCATTGTCCGGCTCCGCATCCAATACTTTACGGTATACGTTATAGGCCTCTTCCTCCTTTCCGTTCTGCATATAGACATCGCCCAGCACAACCTGATAACGGGAGTCCATAGGATACTCCGCCACCAGGCTCTCTATTTCGCGGAAAGCATTCTCATTGTCTTTCATCTGCAAGTAGATACGGAACTTCTCCATACTCAACTGCTCGTTCTTGCCCATTTTCCCCTCAATCCGGTTCAGTGTGGCAATCACCTTGTCGTACTGCTCCTCCCGGTTATAAATATCCAGCAAGGCATAAAGCGGGTCCAGCTTGCCCGAGAAGCGGACGGACATGCCTTCCAGCAGCTCCACCGCTTTCTCTTTCTCATCCTGTTGCTGGTAAAGGTTTGCCAGCCCCTGGCTGTACCAATAATTGTCTGGGTCGTTTGCTACGGCCTTCTCCAACGCAGCCTGCCCCTGAGGTACTTGTTTCAGGAACAGATAATATTGCGCCAGCTCGTACAATGCCGACGAGGCATCCGGATTGATAGTCAGGCAGTGTTGCAACAAGTCAAAAGCGGCATCGTACTTTTTCTGCACTTTCAGGCGGGCTGCTTCCAGAAAGAAGTAATCGTACTTGCGCTGCTGCTCCGGAGTAAGCACGGCAGCCTCCACCGGCCGTACCTTCGCCTTCTGGCGGGAAGTTCCGCAAGAAACCAGCAGTACACACACCAGCACGTACCCGATTAGTTGAATTTTCTTATTTCTCATCCAAGCAATTTGTTATACGCCCGTATGCCCGAAGCCACCGGCGCCGCGTTCCGTTTCGTCCAATACTTCCACTTCCTGCCATACGGCCTGTTCGTGGCGGGCAATCACCATTTGGGCAATCCGTTCACCGTCCTCAATCACAAATGTTTCCGAAGAAAGGTTCACAAGGATAATACAGATTTCGCCCCGGTAATCGGCATCGATAGTCCCCGGAGAGTTCAACACCGAAATTCCTTTCTTGATAGCCAACCCGCTACGGGGGCGGATTTGCGCCTCGAAGCCTGCCGGCAATGCCATGTACAGCCCCGTAGGAACCAGGCAGCGCTGCAACGGTTCCAACACTATCGGCTCGGACAGGTTGGCACGGATATCCATTCCGGCAGACATCCCGGTAGCATACGCAGGCAGCGGATGCTTCGACTTATTTATAATCTGGACAGTCATACAATTATTCACTTATTTAATGAAGTTACGGTTGAGATTACTTTAATTCACTATTTAACGGACAAAATTACGGAATTTGAAGCAAATAGTCATACATTTGCAGTTAAATAATAAGAAAGTAAGAACATGATGGACTGGAATACCCTCATATCCGCCAAACGATTCGGCCTGGAAGAATTTCATAAGGAACGCCACGAGAACCGTTCCGAGTTTCAGCGGGATTACGACCGCCTCATATTCTCCGCCCCTTTCCGGAGATTACAGAACAAGACACAGGTATTTCCGCTGCCCGGAAGCATATTTGTGCATAACCGGCTGACGCACAGCCTGGAGGTATCCTGCGTAGGCCGTTCCCTGGGCAACGACGTAGCCAAGGCAATCCTTGCCCGCCGTCCCGAATTACAGCACTCTTACCTGCCCGAGATAGGCTCCATTGTTTCCGCCGCATGCCTGGCACACGACTTGGGCAACCCGCCATTCGGCCATTCCGGCGAACGCGCAATCTCTACTTTCTTCTCGGAAGGAAAGGGACTGGCACTCAAAGAAAAGCAACCCGGCGGAGAGCAGCTCACCCCGGCACAATGGGAAGACCTGACGCATTTCGAAGGAAACGCGAACGCCTTCCGCCTGCTCACCCACCAGTTCGAAGGACGCCGCAAGGGTGGTTTCGTCCTGACCTATTCCACACTTGCCAGCATCGTAAAATACCCCTTTTCATCGAGTTTGGCAGGGCAAAAGTCCAAGTTCGGGTTCTTTACCACCGAAGAAGACAGCTTCCGCCGGATAGCCGAGGAGTTAGGAATGAAAAAGCTCAACGCCTCGCCGCTGAAATATGCCCGCCACCCGCTCGTCTACCTGGTGGAAGCGGCAGACGACATCTGCTACCAGCTTATGGACATCGAAGACGCCCACAAACTGAAAATCCTCACTACGCAGGAAACACAGGAACTGCTGCTCTCCTATTTCCCCGAAGAACGCAAAGCACACATACTGGATACCTTCAAGATTGTAAGCGACACCAACGAGCAAATCGCCTACCTGCGCTCCAGCGTCATCGGGCTGCTTATCGGCGAATGCACCCGCGCTTTTCTCGATAACGAAACACGGATTTTGGAAGGAGAATTCGAGGGAAGCCTCATCAAACATATCACGGAACGGCCTGCTACGGCCTACAAACGTTGTGCAGAGGTATCTTTCAAGAAGATATACCGGTCGCGCGACGTACTGGATATAGAACTTGCCGGTTTCCGCATTATCAGTACCTTGCTGGAACTGATGATTGATGCGGTATGCTCGCCGGAAAAGACATACTCGCAGTTGCTTATCAACCGCGTATCCGGCCAGTACAGCATGAAGGCTACCGCACTTTACGAACGGATACAGGCCGTATTGGACTACATATCCGGCATGACGGACGTCTTTGCCCTCGACCTTTACCGGAAAATCAACGGAAACAGCCTGCCTGCCGTATAACGGCGGTTACCTGCTCGGGAAGAATATCTTATTGACGCCGGAGGTCAGATTGTACGACTCCGGCTCATTCTCGATGAACGACTGGATATGGCGGATACGCTTTTCCGCGAGGATTTCATCGACAGCAATCAAGATACCCGTTTCCTCCACATCGCCGAAACCGTAATTAATAGCCGTGCCGAACATACGCATTGTCGGGCTAAGGCTCATATACGCATTTACCAACGGCGGGATATTGTATCCCAGCTTACGGATTTCACCATTCAGAATTCTGTAATCCTCTTTAAATGTATCTTTACAGAACAAAGCAGCCAATTCCTTCTCGTCGGCCTCCAATTGCAACGGTTTCATCGGAGTAATCAGGTTGTCCTTGTCTGCAAAGTGTTTCCTTAGGAAATAAAGAATCATGTCACGTCCTTTACGGATATAACTGGGATACATCGTTACCTTCCCGAAGAAATACTTCACATTGGGCATCACCACCGTCAGCGCGCCCAAGCCGTCCCACAAATTATCCAGCGCAAACAGCCCCTTGCTGTCGCGGCGGGTAGACTGGTATTCGAGCGTCACGAACGAACGCCCCAGCTCAATGGTGGTAGGAAGATACTCGTTCAGGAACTTCTCGGAGAAGTTGAACATATGGGCGGTAGCCAGAATGGGTGCGCCATGCTCATCGAAACGCACATCCGTACCCAGGATATAACGATAACCGCCCAATATCTCCTCTGCCTCCGGATTCCAGACGATGAGCTGCTTGTAGGGGTTATCCATTAAGTCGTACTCGTCGAGGTCCATGGACATTCCGGTTCCGCCGCCGGCAGCACGAAATGCTATCTCACGCAGGCGCCCGATTTCCTTTATCGTATTAGGCGAGTCCTGGGCAGTAATAATGTATATCTGATTATTACTCTTGTTCGTCATGCGCAAGCGTTTGTCTTCGGTCAACTCCGCCTTCAGCAGTTCCTTGCTTATCGGTGCAATAATATCTTCCATTTTCCGAGCTTCTATTTTTTAATATTCTGTTTTCAACTTATAATTTATATACGATATCTTTCACGTACTGCGCCCATTGCGCCGGTGTCTTCGTCTTGTCGAATGTTTGCCAGGGGATAGGCTTGCCTATCGTAATAGTAAATGTCTTATGACGGTTTTTCAGCATTTCGTCCGCCAGGTAAAGCATGGCGATATTAAACTTGATGCCCAATGCCTTGCAGAGATTGGCCAGGTTATAAAAGAAATCGGAATTACGTCCTTCGAAATGAATAGGCACTACATCGCGGTGCGCCTCGACGCTTTTCACTATAAAGGTCTTTTTCCAGTCCAAATCGCGGATAACCCCGTTTTGCCGGCGCGAACAAAGCCCGGCAGGAAACATGATAAGCTGCTCGTCCGACGCAAAACCGGCCTCCACCAGCCTCGGAAAGTCTTTGGCCTGCTTGCCGGTCTTATTGATAGGTATGCACAGCGGAGCCAGGCCGCGCAAGTTCATCAGCAAGTCATTCACCATATACTTCACCTTTCCGTTGTAGTAAGTGCCCAGTACGTAGCCCAACGCCACCCCGTCCTGTCCGCCCAGGGGATGATTGGAGACGAACGTACAAAGCCCCTCCTTGGGCAGGTTCTCCTCGCCTTTCACCACCAGCTTCGCATCCAGGAAATCCAGGCAGGCTTTCAGGAAGTCCACCCCCACTTTATCCTTCGACTCCTTCAGAAAGACATTCAATTCATCCTGATGAACGATGCGCTTCAAGTAAGACACGACAAATTTAGGGATATACTTCACATGCCTCGGAGCTTTCTCCCGAAGAATCTTATCAATGTCAATCAAAAATAAAGAGTCGTCAGCCATTCTTCTTATGATGAAATGATTGCGCAAAATTAACGCATCTTTTTAATTAAATGCAAATATTTGATAGAAAACTACACCCAAAATCTACCAAATAGCACCTGAAATCTATCAATTGACAGATTTTCCCCCAAAGATTGCTTAAAAACCGTCCGCCGCAATGCCGGAAGTTTCGTAAACTTGCAACACTGAAAAGCTAAACGAACAAGTAACCATTTAACAAAGCACATTTATGAATAGTATTACATTTAAAGAAGATTTACTCGGAGTTCAAAACGATTTATTACGCTTCGCGTACAAGCTCACTTCAGATCGCGAAGAGGCAAACGACTTGCTTCAGGAAACCTCTCTCAAGGCTTTGGATAATGAAGATAAATACACGCCCGATACCAATTTCAAGGGCTGGATATATACCATGATGCGTAACATCTTTATCAACAACTACCGTAAAGTAGTACGCGACCAGACATTCGTAGACCATACGGACAATCTTTATCATCTGAACCTGCCGCACGACAGCCTCTTCGAAAGTACTGAAAACGCATACGACCTGAAAGAGATGCACCGTATCGTCAATTCACTGCCCCGCGAATACAAAATACCGTTCTCCATGCACGTTTCCGGCTTCAAATACCGTGAAATAGCCGAGAAGTTAGGACTTCCGCTGGGAACCGTGAAGAGCCGCATCTTCTTTACCCGCCAAAAGCTGCAACAAGAACTGAAAGACTTCATTTAACCGGCGTTATATATAAAAATTCATCCCGTGGGACAAATACATCCGTCTCACGGGATGATTTTTTTTGTCCCGTGAGACGGATAAAATCATCTTACGGGACAAAATCATCCGTCCCAGGAGGCAAAATAAATCCGCCGCAACACCCAAGAAATTCCCTCCCGATTTCCCTAACTACCGCTTCTTTTATCCCACATCCACCCAGCCTGCCGCAGCAAGTCGTAAACCCGCGTCAATCCCCCACCAGGCAAACAACACAGCACGCTGTTCATTTTCAACAGAATAAGCTATCAACAAGCTGTTGAAAACTTCTAAGTAAGATTTTAGTTAAAACATTGTGGGGAATTGTGGGGAAATGTGTATTTTTACCGTCGCTTATTATAATAAGGTGAGAATGATACGTTTTTTAGGCAATATCGAAGCAAAGACGGACACAAAGGGACGTGTATTTATCCCTGCCAGCTTCCGGAAACAGTTACAGGCCGTTTCCGAAGAAAGGCTCGTATTGCGCAAAGACGTATTCCAGGACTGCCTGATACTCTACCCCGAAAGCGTGTGGTTCAAAACGCAGACCCAGCTCCGGCAGCGGCTGAACAAGTGGAATGCCAGACACCAGCAGATTTTCCGGCAGTTCGTAAGCGATGCCGAAATCATGATTCCCGACGGAAACGGACGCATCCTACTGCCCAAACGCTACCTGCAAATGGCAGGCATACAGAGCGAAGTACGCTTTATCGGTGTGGACAACACCATCGAAATCTGGGCGAAAGAAAAGACGGAACAACCCTTTATGAGCCCGGAAGCCTTCAGCGAAGCATTGCAAGATATCCTGGGAGATGAGAGCCTGGAAGACGAGGGCCTGGAAAATGCGGAGAACAGCGATGAACGGCAGAGTAACGAACGGCTTTAACGAAAAGACAATGAAGGAAGAAACGACATATCACATCCCGGTACTACTGATGCCGAGCGTAGACGGAATGAACATCCGCCCGGACGGAACGTACGTAGACGTTACATTCGGCGGCGGCGGACATTCCCGCGAAATACTGTCGCGCCTGGGCGAAGGCGGGAGGCTGCTGGGATTCGACCAGGACGAAGATGCGGAACGGAACATCGTGGCCGACCCGCACTTTACATTCGTGCGCAGCAATTTCCGCTACCTGCACAACTTCCTGCGCTATCACGGCATCGGGCAAGTAGACGCCATACTCGCCGACCTCGGCGTATCGTCGCACCATTTCGACGATAGCGAGCGGGGATTCTCCTTCCGGTTCGACGGGGCGCTCGACATGCGCATGAACAAACGCGCCGGACTCACTGCCGCCGACATCGTAAACACGTATGCCGAGGAACGACTTGCAAACATCTTTTACCTGTACGGAGAGTTGAAGAACAGCCGCAAATTAGCATCCGTGATAGTCAAGGCACGTGCCGTCCGGAAAATCGGCACTATCGGAGAATTCCTGGACATCATCAAGCCGCTTTTCGGACGCGAAAGGGAGAAGAAAGAACTCGCCAAAGTATTCCAGGCACTGCGCATCGAGGTAAACCAGGAAATGGAAGCACTGAAAAAGATGCTGTACGCCGCTACGGAAGCTTTGAAACCCGGAGGCCGGCTGGTGGTAATCACCTACCATTCCCTGGAAGACCGCATGGTGAAGAACATGATGAAAACCGGCAACATAGAAGGCAAAGCCGAAAAAGATTTTTTCGGGAATGTACAGACCCCCTTCCGCATAGTAAACAACAAAGTCATTGTTCCGGACGAAGCGGAGATAGAACGTAACCCGCGCTCACGAAGCGCCAAACTGAGGATTGCGGAGAAAAGGTGACAGGGCGGCGAAGAAGGGGAAAATGATAAAGTAATAGGAAAACGATAAGGCAGCAAGGCGATAAAAAGATGAAAGAAGCAGACCACATACAAGAAGAACAGAAAGACGAAAAGGTAAAGAAACGTACCTCGCTGAAAAACATCATCGGCGGCGACATCCTGGCTACGGACTTTTTCCGGCGCCAGACCAAGCTGCTCGTCCTTATCATGGTGCTTATCCTGTTCTACATCCACAACCGCTATGCCTGCCAGCAGCAGATGATAGAGATAGACAAGCTTAAGAAAGAGCTGATAGACATCAAGTACGATGCGCTGACACGCAGTTCCGAGCTAATGGAGCGAAGCCGCCAATCGCGTATCGAGGAATATATCGCCACGAAAGAGAGCGACTTGCAAACCTCGACCAATCCGCCCTACCTGATTAAGTAAAAGCAAAACGCAGGGAAGCGAAACGGCAGCAGCAATAGCAAACAAGAGGCAAACAAGAAGCAAGAAAGAAAGCAAAGAAGCAAGAAAACAAAAAATAAGAAACAGTAAACCGTAGAACCGTAAAACAACAATAGTCTTGGCAGTAAACAAGAAAAATATAATGACCCGTTACTTCTTCGTCGTCCTCGTTATGGGGCTGGTAGGAGTAGCTATTATCGTAAAAGGAGCCATTACCATGTTTGCCGAACGGCAATACTGGCAGGATGTGGCCGACCGTTTCGTAAAGGAAAACCTGACGGTCAAGCCCAACCGTGGCAATATCCTCTCCGCCGACGGCAAGCTAATGGCAAGCTCATTGCCGGAATACCGCATCTACATGGACTTCAAAGCCGGAGGAGAGAAAAAAGACACGATGCTCATGAACCACCTGGGCGAAATCTGCGAAGGCCTGCACCGGATATTCCCGGACAAGAGCGCCGCCGAGTTTAAAAAACATCTGCTTAAAGGGCGCAAAAAGGGTAGCCGCAACTACCTCATTTACCCCAAACGTATCTCCTACATCCAATACAAGGAAGCCAAAAGACTGCCGGTGTTCAACCTGAACAAATACAAAGGCGGTTTCCACGAACAGACTTACAACCAGCGCAAAAAGCCCTTCGGCTCCCTGGCAGCCCGCACGCTGGGCGACCTCTACGCCGATACGGCACAAGGGGCTAAGAACGGCATCGAACTGGCCTTCGACACCATACTGAAAGGACGTGTCGGTATCATCCACCGCCAGAAGGTGATGAACAAATACCTGGACATCGTGGATATTCCCCCGGTAGACGGCTGCGACATCATCTCCACTATCGACGTAGGCATGCAGGACATCTGCGAGAAAGCGTTGGTAGACAAGCTGAAAGAAATCAACGCCAGCGTAGGTGTCGCCGTACTCATGGAGGTGCAGACCGGAGAGATAAAGGCTATCGTCAATATGATGAAGGCAGGCGACGGCAACTACTACGAGATGCGCAACAATGCTATCAGCGATATGCTGGAACCCGGTTCCACGTTCAAGACCGCCTCTATCATGGTAGCCCTCGAGGACGGAAAGATTACGCCGGACACAGAGGTAGACACCGGCAACGGCATCATGATGATGCACGGCCGTGCGATGAAAGACCACAACTGGCATAGAGGCGGATACGGAAAAATCGACGTGACGCGCATCCTGGAAGTATCTTCCAACATCGGCGTCTCCTACCTCATCGACAAGCATTACGGCGACAATCCACAGAAATTCGTGGACGGCCTGAAGCGCATCGGCATAGACCGCCCGCTCCACCTGCAAATAGCCGGAGAGGGCAAGCCCAATATCCGCGGTCCGAAAGAGCGCTACTTCGCCAAGACCACCCTGCCGTGGATGAGCATAGGCTACGAAACGCAAGTGCCGCCGCTCAACATCCTGACCTTCTACAATGCCATTGCCAACAACGGCACAATGGTACGCCCCAAGTTCGTAAAAGCGGCGGTGAAAGACGGCGATGTGGTACACGAGTTCCCGACGGAAGTCATCAACCCCAAGATTTGCTCGGAGCGCACCCTGACACAAATCCGGGAGATACTGCGCAAGGTCGTTTCCGAAGGATTGGCAAAACCCGCCGGAAGCAAACAGTTTGCCGTAGCAGGCAAAACGGGAACGGCACAGATTTCGCAAGGCGCCGCCGGATACAAAGCAGGACGGGTAAACTACCTCGTGAGCTTCTGCGGGTACTTCCCGGCAGAAGCCCCAAAATACAGTTGCATCGTATCCATACAGAAACCGGGGCTGCCGGCATCCGGCGGCCTAATGGCGGGCAGCGTGTTCGGAAAGATTGCCGAAAGAGTATATGCCAAGAACCTGCGGTTCGACATACGCAGCGCGATAGACAGCACTACGAATGTAATCCCCGCGGTAAAAGCCGGAGAGATGAACGAGGCGCTATGCGTGCTCGATGCGCTGGACGTCCCGGTACAGAAGCAGTTCGAAGTGCATAAAGGCGCAGCCACCTGGGGGCACAGCCAGGCCGCTCCCTCCGCCGTTGTCCTGCAAAACCGGCCTACTGCCGCCGGCACAGTACCCAGCGTAGTAGGCATGGGCGCTAAAGACGCCGTTTATCTGCTGGAAAGCAAAGGCTTGAAAGTGCGCCTCAACGGTATCGGCAAGGTAAGGAGCCAATCCATTGCAGGCGGCAGCCGGCTTGTGAGAGGACAGACGATAACGCTGACATTACGACGATAACACGGGCATTACATTGATAATATTGACATTACATTGATAACATCGGCATTACATTGATTATACAATTACACTATATATAATAAGGTATGAAATTAAGCGAACTATTAAAAGCGATACAACCGGTACAGATTATCGGCAGTACGGAAAAAGATATAACAGGAGTAGCTATCGACTCACGCACGGTAACCGCCGGACACCTGTTCATGGCAATGCGCGGCACTCAGGCCGACGGGCATGCGTATATCCCGGCAGCCATTGAGAAAGGCGCCGTAGCCGTACTTTGCGAGGAGATGCCGGAAACGCCCGCCCCCGACGTTACCTATATCCAGGTAAAAGACAGCGAGAACGCTACGGGCAAGGTCGCTACCGCCTTCTACGACGACCCCACCTCCAAAATGGAGCTGGTAGGCGTAACCGGAACCAACGGAAAAACGACCATTGCCACCTTATTATACCATACATTCCGTTATTTCGGATACAAAACCGGGCTGATTTCCACGGTGTGCAACTACATCGACGACAAGCCCGTACCTACCGACCATACCACGCCGGACCCTATTACCCTCAACCGCCTGCTGGGTGAAATGGCCGACGCCGGATGCAAATACGTATTCATGGAAGTCAGCTCCCACTCCATTGCACAACAACGCATCAGCGGCCTGAGGTTCGCAGGCGGCATCTTCACCAACCTTACACGCGACCACCTGGACTACCACAAGACAGTGGAGAACTACCTCAAAGCCAAAAAGAAGTTCTTCGACGATATGCCGAAGAATGCCTTCAGCCTTACCAACCTGGACGACAAGAACGGACTCGTCATGACGCAGAACACACGCTCGCGGGTATATACCTACTCGTTGAGAAGCCTCAGCGACTTCAAGGGGAAAGTGCTGGAATCGCATTTCGAAGGCATGCTGCTCGACTTCAACAACCACGAGCTGGCAGTACCCTTCATCGGCAAGTTCAATGCCTCCAACCTGCTCGCCGTATTCGGCGCAGCCGTACTGCTGGGCAAGAAGGAGGAAGATGTTCTCGTTGCCCTGAGTACCCTGCATCCGGTGGCCGGAAGGTTCGACGCCGTCCGTTCTCCGCAAGGTATCACCGCCATTGTGGACTATGCCCATACGCCGGATGCCCTGGCCAACGTGCTGGATGCTATCCACGGCGTACTGGAAGGCAGGGGGAAAGTGATTACCGTAGTCGGCGCAGGCGGCAACCGCGACAAGGGGAAACGCCCCCTCATGGCTAAGGAAGCCGTCCGCCTGAGCGACCGCGTCCTTATCACCTCCGACAATCCGCGCTTCGAGGAACCGCAGGACATCATCAACGACATGCTTGCCGGCGTGGACAAGGAGGATATGTGGAAAGTTATCAGCATCACCGACCGGAAATACGCCATAAAAACCGCCTGCGTACTGGCATTGCCGGGAGATGTCATTCTCGTAGCCGGCAAGGGACACGAAAACTACCAGGAGATAAAAGGAGTGAAGCACCACTTCGACGACAAGGAAGTGCTCAAGGAATTTTTGAATTGAGGATTGCAAACCGCCGCGCGGCACACCCTGCGGTTTCCCCGCACACGGCGGTGTACGCAAATCCGTAACTCATAACGAAAGAAGATATGTTATACTACTTATTCCAATGGTTAGATAAATACGACTTCCCCGGTGCGGGCATGTTCGGCTATACATCTTTCAGGGCGTTAATGGCTATCATCCTGGCACTGCTCATATCGAGCATCTGGGGCGACAAGTTCATCAACCTGCTAAAACGCAAGCAAATCACCGAGACGCAGCGGGATGCCAGCATCGACCCGTTCGGCGTAAACAAGGTGGGCGTACCCAGCATGGGCGGCGTCATCATCATCTTCGCGATTTTAATCCCCTGCCTGCTGCTGGGCAAGCTGAGCAACATCTATATGATACTGATGCTCGTTACCACCGTCTGGCTGGGTTCGCTGGGATTTGCCGACGACTACATCAAGATATTCAAAAAAGACAAGGAAGGGTTGCACGGCAAGTTCAAGATTATCGGCCAGGTAGGGCTCGGACTGATTGTGGGGCTTACGCTCTACCTCAGCCCCCAGGTCGTTATCCGTGAAAACATCGAAGTGGAGAAGCCGGGACAAGGCATCGAAGTGGTACATGCTGCCAAGGAAATCAAGGCCACGCAGACCACTATCCCCTTCTTCAAAAGCAACAACCTGGACTATGCAGACCTCGTATCCTTTATGGGAGAGCATGCGCAAACGGCAGGCTGGATACTGTTCGTGCTCGTTACGATATTCGTAGTGACCGCCGTTTCCAACGGCGCCAACCTGAACGACGGCATGGACGGCATGGCAGCCGGCAACTCCGCCATTATCGGCCTGACGCTGGGCATACTGGCATACGTATCCAGCCACATCGAATATGCCGGCTACCTGAATATCATGTACATCCCGGGGTCGGAGGAGCTGGTAATCTTCATCTGCGCCTTCATCGGCGCCATGATTGGATTCCTCTGGTACAACGCCTACCCGGCACAGGTATTCATGGGCGATACGGGCAGCCTGACTATCGGCGGCATCATCGCCGTATATGCTATCATCATCCATAAAGAACTGCTGATACCGATTCTCTGCGGCATATTCCTCGTAGAGAACCTCTCGGTAATCCTGCAACGGGTATATTACAAAGCCGGCAAGCGGAAAGGGGTAAAACAGCGCCTCTTTAAGCGGACGCCGATACACGACCATTTCCGTACCGGCATGGACTTGATAGAACCCGGCTGCAAAGTGGTGTTCACCCGGCCGGCGCAACTGTTCCATGAGTCGAAGATTACCGTCCGCTTCTGGATTGTAACCATTGTGCTGGCGGCGATAACCATTATAACGCTAAAGATTAGATAGAATAGATAAGATAATAATTATGAATCTTGAATTATAAATTATGAATCAGCCGGGCTGTCATGCCGCATAGCAATTCATAACTCATAACTCAAAGTTCAAAATTCAAAATTAATATCATGAGTAGAATTGTAGTATTAGGAGCAGGCGAAAGCGGGGCGGGAGCTGCCGTACTCGCCAAGGTGAAAGGTTTCGACACATTCGTTTCCGACATGTCCGCCATTAAGGACAAATACAAAGAACTGCTGGACAAATACGGCATTGCCTGGGAAGAAGGCCGGCACACGGAAGCATCGGTACTCAATGCCGACGAAGTGGTGAAAAGCCCCGGCATCCCCAACGACGCTCCGCTTATACTGAAACTAAAGGAGAAAGGCATCCCCGTCATTTCCGAGATAGAGTTTGCCGGACGCTATACCGACGCCAAGATGATTTGCATCACCGGCTCCAACGGCAAGACCACCACCACCTCGCTCATTTACCATATCTTCAAGAGCGCGGGGCTGAACGTGGGACTGGCAGGCAACATCGGCAACAGCCTCGCCCTGCAAGTGGCAACGGAAAAGCACGACTATTACGTTATCGAGCTGAGCTCCTTCCAACTGGACAATATGTATAAGTTCCGCGCCAATATCGCCGTCCTGATGAACATCACCCCCGACCACCTGGACCGGTACGACCACTGCATGCAAAAATACGTAGATGCCAAGTTCCGCATCACCCAGAACCAGACACCGGAAGACGCCTTCATCTACTGGAACGACGACCCCATTATCCGCAGGGAACTGGAGAAGCACGGCCTGAAGGCGCACCCCTATCCCTTCGCCGCCGTAAAAGAAGACGGCGCTATCGCCTATGTGGAAGACGGCGAAGTGGAAATCAACGAGCCTATCGCCTTCAACATGGAGCAGGAAGAACTTGCACTGCGCGGAACCCACAACCTGTACAACTCATTGGCCGCCGGCATCTCCGCCAACCTTGCCGGCATCAGGAAAGAGGCTATCCGCAAGGCATTATCCGACTTCAAGGGCGTGGAACACCGCCTGGAAAAGGTGGCGACGGTACGCGGCGTACAGTTTATCAACGACTCCAAGGCAACCAATGTAAACTCCTGCTGGTATGCCCTGCAAAGCATGACAAGCAAAACCGTGCTTATCCTCGGCGGCAAAGACAAAGGCAACGATTATACCGAGATAGAAGACCTGGTACGCACCAAATGCTCGGCATTGGTCTACTTAGGGCTACATAACGAAAAGCTGCACGAATTCTTCGACCGCCTCGGCCTGCCTGTGGCCGATGTGCGTACCGGCATGAAAGATGCGGTAGACGCGGCTTTCAGACTCGCCAAGAAAGGTGAAACCGTGTTGCTAAGCCCCTGCTGCGCTTCGTTCGACCTCTTCAAGAGCTACGAAGACCGGGGCAACCAGTTCAAGAAATATGTAAGAGAATTATAAAGCGATAAGGCGGCAAGACCACAGGGCGGTAAGATACTATCGCATCGGCACGCTGCCGCATCGACACATTACGGCATTAATCTCATGGATTTATTAAAGAGCATATTCAAAGGAGACAAAGTAATCTGGATTATCTTCCTCTTTCTCTGCCTCATCTCCATTACAGAGGTGTTCAGTGCCGCCAGTACGCTCACCTACAAGAGCGGCGACCACTGGGGGCCTATCACCCAGCACAGCATCATCCTAATGGTGGGAGCCGTGATTGTGGTGCTCATGCACAACATCCCCTACAAATGGTTCCAGGTATTCCCCGTATTCCTGCTGCCCGCCTCTGCGATACTGCTGGTGCTGGTTATGATGATGGAGCGCATCAACGGCGCGGCGCGGTGGATGACATTCATGGGCATACAATTCCAACCCTCGGAGATTGCTAAAATGGCGGTTATCATCGTTACGGCTTTCATCCTCTCCAAAGGACAAGACGAAACCGGCGCCAACCCGAAAGCCTTCAAGCGGATTATGATTATAACCGGCATCATCTGCCTGCTCATCGCTCCGGAGAACCTGTCCACGGCAGCCCTGCTGTTCGGGGTAGTCTTTCTGATGATGTTCATAGGGCGCGTCTCCGCCAAGAAACTGCTGATGCTGATTGGCGGCCTGGCATCGGTGGGCATCATCGCCGTAACCTTCCTGCTGATGACGAAGAACAGCGACATTCCTTTCCTGCACCGGTTCGATACATGGCGCGCCCGTATCGAGAAGTTCGCGAGCGACGAGAAAGTACCCGCCGCCAAGTTCGACATAGACAAAGACGCACAGATAGCCCATGCCCGCATCGCCGTTGCCACCAGCAACGTTATCGGCAGAGGCCCCGGCAACTCCGTACAGCGCGACTTCCTGAGCCAGGCATTCTCCGACTTCATCTTTGCCATTATCATCGAAGAACTCGGGCTGGTGGGAGGAGTCGTAGTCGTGTTCCTCTACATCTGCCTGCTGATACGCGTGGGGCGCATCGCCAAGAAATGCGACCGTACCTTCCCCGCCTTCCTTATCATCGGCATAGCCCTGCTGCTGGTGTCGCAGGCGGTTTTCAACATGATGGTCGCCGTAGGCCTGGCGCCCGTTACCGGACAACCGCTGCCCCTTATCAGCAAGGGAGGTACTTCCACGTTGATAAACTGCGCCTACATCGGCATGATATTGAGCGTCAGCCGCTATACGGCGAAGCTGGAAGAACAGCGGGAACATGATGCCCGTATTACCATGCAGGTAGAAGCCGGCAATGGCGACGAACCCGTTTACAGCGAAGCCCAAAGCGCCGCAGAGCCCACAGCCAAGATGCTGAACAGCGATGCCGAATTCGAATGAGACTAATAACGACCAGTAGCAAACAGATAAACTCAAGATATGGAAACAAAGAACAACAAACCGCGCATCATCATCAGCGGCGGCGGCACAGGCGGCCACATCTTCCCCGCCGTATCCATTGCCAATGCCGTTAAAGAGCTGTGCCCCGAAGCCGAAATACTGTTCGTAGGCGCAGAAGGGCGCATGGAGATGCAGCGCGTACCCGATGCCGGCTACCGTATTATCGGCCTGCCCGTGGCGGGTTTCGACCGCAAACACCTGTGGAAGAACTTCGCCGTATTGGTGAAGCTGATACGCAGCCAGTGGAAAGCACGCAAAATCATCAAGCAATTCCGTCCGCAGGTAGCAGTGGGCGTAGGCGGCTATGCTAGCGGGCCTACCCTGAAAACCGCAGGCATGATGGGAGTGCCCACCCTGATACAAGAGCAGAACTCCTATGCCGGCGTCACCAACAAACTGCTTGCCAAGAAAGCCTGCAAGATATGCGTAGCCTACGAAGGCATGGAGAAGTTCTTCCCCGCCGGGAAAATCATCATGACCGGCAATCCCGTACGCCAAAACCTGCTCGGGCACACCGTTTCCCACGAAGAAGCCGTGCGCTACTTCCGCCTGGAACCGTCCAAAAAAACTATCCTCATACTGGGCGGCAGCCTCGGGGCACGTACCATTAACCGGACACTCACCGCAAGCCTCGACCTCATCCGGCAAAACCCCGGCATACAGTTCATCTGGCAAACCGGCAAGATATACATCGAACAGGTAAGGGACGCTATCACCGCAGCCACCGGCGAGGCCGTGCATCATCCGCACATCGGCGCCATTCCCAACCTCTACGTAACGGACTTCATCAAGGACATGGCAAACGCCTATGCTGCCGCCGACTTGGTTATCTCCCGTGCCGGCGCCGGCTCTATCTCGGAATTCTGCCTGCTGCACAAACCCGTCATTCTCGTTCCGTCGCCCAATGTGGCGGAAGACCACCAGACCAAGAACGCGCTGGCACTCGTCGATAAAGACGCCGCTATCTATGTAAAGGATGCGGAAGCCCGGGAGAAACTGCTGCCCGTGGCATTGGCAACCGTAAAAGACAGCGATAAGCTGAAAGAATTGAGCAACAACATCGCCAAACTGGCACTGCCCGACTCGGCAACAATCATTGCCCGAGAGGTGCTGAAACTTATTAAATAACAAGTACATGAATATAGAAACCATAAAATCCGTTTATTTCGTAGGCGCCGGCGGCATAGGCATGAGCGCGCTGATACGTTATTTCCTTTCCAAAGGCAAGTCCGTGGCAGGCTACGACCGCACACCGAGCGAACTGACCGGACACCTGATTGCAGAGGGTGCGCAGATACACTACGAAGAAAACACTGCCCTCATTCCGGAGAACTGCAAAGACAAGGCAACCACGCTGGTCGTGTACACCCCCGCCATTCCCCAGGAACATGCCGAACTGACCTACTTCCGCAAAGAAGGCTTCGAGATATATAAGCGCTCCCAGGTATTAGGCGCGATTACCCGCAGCAGCAAGGGACTTTGCGTTGCCGGCACACACGGCAAGACCACCACGAGCACAATGGCAGCCCACCTGTTCCACCAGTCGCACGTAGGCTGTACAGCCTTCCTCGGCGGCATCTCCAAGAACTACGGAACCAACCTGCTCTTATCGCAGGCAAGCCCGTACACCGTAATCGAGGCGGACGAGTTCGACCGCTCGTTCCACTGGCTCTCCCCCTATATGAGCGTTATCACCGCCACCGACCCCGACCACCTGGATATATACGGCACGCGCGAGGCCTACCTCGAAAGCTTCCGCCACTACACCACCCTTATCCAACCGGAAGGCGCACTGATAATCCGCAAAGGCATCGACTTGCAACCGGACGTGCAACCCGGGGTAAGGCTATACACCTACTCCCGCGATGAAGGTGATTTCCATGCAGAGAACATACGCATCGGAAACGGCGAAATCTACCTCGACTTCGTAGCCCCCGACACCCGTATCGACGGCATCCGGCTCGGCGTGCCTATCGGCATCAACATAGAAAACGGTGTAGCTGCCATGGCGCTCGCCCACCTGAACGGAGTAACCGGCGAGGAGATAAGGCAGGGAATGGCCAGCTTCCGCGGAGTAGACCGCCGTTTCGACTTCAAGATAAAAACGGACAAGACCGTATTCCTCAGCGACTACGCCCACCACCCGGCGGAGATAGCGCAAAGCGTGAAGTCTATCCGCGAGCTCTACCGCGACAAAAAGATAACCGCTATCTTCCAGCCCCACCTCTACACCCGTACCAGGGACTTCTACAAAGAGTTTGCAGACAGCCTCTCGCTGTCGGACGAGGTAATCCTGACGGAAATCTATCCCGCCCGCGAGCAGCCCATTCCCGGTGTAAGCAGCCGGCTCATATACGACAACCTGCGTCCGGGCATCGAGAAGTGCATCTGCCCGAAGGAAGATATCCTCCGACTACTTTCCGAGAAAGCGGTCGAAGTATTGATAGTGCTGGGAGCCGGCGACCTGGACAACTACGTGCCGTCCATAACCCGCCTACTCGAGCAGCGCGCCAAATAGCAAACAGTCAACCGTCAAACAGCAAGCAAGCCTATGATTAAACGGATTTTACTTTCTATCGTCCTGTTGCTCACCCTTACCTACCTGGTAGTGGCTGTCACCGCCTTCAACCGGAAGCCGGCGGGACAGGTGTGCCGCGATGTAGAGCTGGTTATCAAAGACACGGTATATGCCGGCTTCATCACGAAAAAGGAGGTGACCGCCATGCTGGAAAAGAAAGGCATCAGCCCCATAGGCAAGAACATAGACCGCATTCGCAGCAAGACACTGGAACAGGTGCTTGCCAAGCATCCCCTTATCGACGAGGTGGAGTGCTACAAGACGCCGAGCGGCAAACTCTGTATCGAAGTGACGCAGCGCATCCCTATCCTGCGTATTATGAGCGCCAACGGCGACAACTACTACCTGGACAACAAAGGCACGGTGATGCCGCCCGACGCAAAGTGCGTTGCCCACCTCGCCATTGCAACCGGAAACGTAGAAAAGTCGTTTGCCATGAGGGATTTATATAAGTTTGGTGTATTTTTGCAAAGGAATTCGTTCTGGGATGCACAGATTGAGCAAATCCACGTATTGCCGGACAAAACCGTAGAGTTAGTACCGCGCGTAGGCGACCACATCATCTACCTCGGTAAGCTGGACGGCTTCGAACGGAAACTGAAACGGGTAAAAATGTTCTACGAGAAAGGATTGAACCGGGTAGGCTGGAACAAATACTCCCGTATCAGCGTTGAATTCGGTAACCAGATTATCTGCACGAAAAGACAATAGTTTCCGCGCAGCAAATAGCAGACAGTAAATAATAAAACAGTAAATAAAATAGTTATGGCAACAACAGATTTCATCGCCGCTATCGAGTTGGGTTCTTCCAAGATTTCCGGTATCGCAGGAAAGAAGAACAGTGACGGAAGCATCCAGGTGTTGGCCTATGCCCG
This sequence comes from Bacteroides gallinarum DSM 18171 = JCM 13658, assembly GCF_000374365.1. Classification (GTDB taxonomy): domain Bacteria; phylum Bacteroidota; class Bacteroidia; order Bacteroidales; family Bacteroidaceae; genus Bacteroides; species Bacteroides gallinarum. The sequence goes on along the minus strand of NZ_KB894123.1, from coordinate 76,760 downwards.
CGAAGACGCGTCCCCGTTCATTCGCAAAGGTGTCATCTACAATATCGACAAGACGGCACAGGCAGTAGCTTCTATCATCAACAAGCTGGAAAGCCAGTTGGGCAACTCCATTGCCAAAGTATATGTAGGCATCGGCGGACAGTCATTGCGCACAGTAAAGAATGCGGTGAGCCGTACACTGGAAGAAGAAGGCATCATCTCGCAGGAGCTGGTGGATTCTATCTGCGACGAGAACCTCGAAGTGCCCCTGGCAGACATGAGCGTACTGGATGTAGCCCCCCAAGAATATAAGATAGACAACAACTTCCATGCCGACCCGGTAGGGGTGGCAGGGCAGCACATCACAGGCCAGTTCCTCAACATCGTAGCCCGCGCCTCGCTCAAGAAGAACCTGGAACACAGCTTCGAGCAGGCAAAGGTGGAGATAGCCGACCTGCTCATCGCCCCGGTAGCCCTGTCGAACGCCGTACTCACGGAAAACGAGATGCGCTCGGGCTGTGCATTGGTGGACTTCGGCGCAGACACCACCACCGTCGCTGTCTATAAGAACAACATCCTCCGCTACCTGAGCGTATTGCCGCTGGGCGGTAACACCATTACCCGCGACATCGCCTCGCTGCAAATGGAGGAAGAAGATGCCGAGAAGCTGAAACTGCAATACGGCAACGCCCTCTACGAGGACGAGGAAGACACCGAAACCCCTGCCGTATGCACGCTGGACGACGGACGCACCATTGAACTGGCTACGCTGAACAACATCACCGAAGCCCGTGCCGAGGAAATCCTTGCCAATGTGTGGAACCAACTGCAACTCTCCGGCTACGAGGACAAGCTGTTCTCCGGAATAGTATTTACCGGCGGCGGCGCCAACCTGAAGAATATCGAAGAAGCCTTCCGCAAGCAGAACAAGAAGATAGAGAAGATAAAGACGATGCGCTTCGTACACTACACCATTCACGGCTTCAACGACGTGCTGGGCAAAGACGGTATGCAGAATACCCTGTTGGGACTCCTTGCCGCAGGCAATGAGAACTGCTGTCTGCAAGAGGCAAAACCTGCACAACCGGCGGGCAATCCTACGCCCCAACAAACCACTATCGGATTCGATATCGATTCCAATAACACAGTCCAACACAAGCCAACAGAACAAACAAGTTCAACCAAATCGGATAAAACACCGCCGAAGACGCCGAAATCGCCGAAACCGCCGAAAAGTAAATCCAAATGGAAAACTTTCTTCGAAGTATTAACAGATGAATTTCTGGATGACGGAGGAGAAAAGATGTAATTCAAACCGAAAATAGTAAAATTTTAGATATATGGATGATATAGCACAATTCGATTTTCCGACCGATTCACCGAAAATCATCAAGGTTATCGGTGTAGGTGGCGGCGGCGGCAATGCCGTAAGCCACATGTACCGGGAAGGCATACATAATGTGACGTTCGTGCTGTGCAACACAGACAACCAGGCGTTGAAAGACTCCCCCGTCCCTGTAAAGTTGCAGCTCGGCAAGGAAGGCCTGGGAGCCGGCAACCGTCCTGCCCGTGCCCGTAAAGCGGCCGAGGAAAGCATCGAGGACATCAAGAACATGCTGAACGACGGTACGAAAATGGTATTCATCACCGCCGGCATGGGCGGAGGAACCGGTACGGGTGCAGCCCCTATCATTGCACAGACCGCCAAAGAAATGGACATCCTGACTATTGGCATCGTCACCATTCCCTTCCGCTGGGAGGGCGACAAGAAGATAGACCAGGCACTGGACGGCGTAGAAGAAATCAGCAAGCACGTAGATGCCCTGCTGGTTATCAACAACGAGAGACTGGGCGAAATATATAATGAACTCTCCCTAGACGACGCCTTCGACAAGGCGAACGACACCCTCTCGGTGGCCGCCAAGAGCATCGCCGAAATCATCACCCTGCACGGTAAGGTGAACCTCGACTTCAACGACGTAAAAACCGTGCTGAAAGATGGCGGTGTAGCCATTATGAGTACCGGCTACGGCGAAGGAGACAACCGCGTGAGCGTAGCTATCCAGAACGCCCAGCACTCCCCGCTGCTGAACAACAACGACATCTTCAACTCCAAGAAAGTACTGCTCAACATCTCTTACAGCTCGCAGCACAAGCTGATGATGAGCGAAATGGACGAGGTGAAAGAGTTTATGAACCGTTTCAGCCGCGACTTCGAAACCAAGTTCGGCATAGCTATCGACGACAAGCTGGAACAGAGCGTCAAGATTACCCTGCTTGCCACCGGCTTCGGTATCCAGGACATCCATATGAAAGAAATGGACGAACGCATCACCCAGCGCACCGCAGAAGAGCAGAAACGCCTTGCCGAACTGGAGGAAGAGGAAGAGCAAAGACGCTCGCGCCGCGAAACCTACTACGGCAAGGACGCCAATACCAAGTACCAGCGCCTGCGCCGCCGGCATATCTACCTCTTCAACCCCGAAGACCTGGACAATGCCGACATCATCGCCCTGGTAGAGAACTCTCCCACCTACCTGCGCGACAAGAGCACCCTGGCGGCAATCAAGGCGAAAGCGGAAGAAGCCGGCGCACTTGCCGCCGAAGAAGCCCGGGAAGCGGAAAACGGCGGCAGCAACATAATCACCTTCTAAACCGCCGGTACTCCGGGCTCCGGCAGAAAACAGCAGACTGTAAACAAAAAATAGTAAACAATACAATGGATTTATTTGAAAGAGTCAGCGAAGACATTAAAACCGCAATGAAGGCTAAAGACAAAGTAGCCCTGGAAACATTGAGAAACGTAAAGAAAGTATTCCTCGAGGCAAAGACCGCCCCGGGCGCCAATGACACCCTGACGGACGCCGATGCCCTGAAAATTATCCAGAAACTGACAAAGCAGGGCAAGGATGCCGCCGAAATCTACGTACAGCAAGGACGCCAAGACCTTGCCGACGCAGAGCTGGCACAGGTAAAAGTAATGGAAGCCTACCTGCCTAAGCAGATGACCCCCGAAGAACTGGAAGCCGCCCTGAAGGAAATCATCGCCGAAACAGGCGCTACCAGCGGCAAAGACATGGGCAAGGTAATGGGCGTAGCCAGCAAAAAGCTCGCCGGACTTGCCGAGGGACGTGCCATTTCGGCAAAAGTAAAGGAATTGCTGGGATAAGAAACGGGGTAACCCGCCCCGGATATACATATACGACCGTGCTTCAAGTAGTACTCCGCCCGAAGGAGTTGCTTGGAGCACGGTTTTTTCTTGCCGTACCGCCCGCCGGCAAGGCATATGCACGAAGAGTAGGTAAGGGGGAAACAAAGTGTTCACCCCCCGTTGGAACAAAGTGTTTCAGCCTATGAAAACAAAGTGTTTCAGCCTATGAAAACAAAGTGTTCCAACCTAGGAAAACAAAGTGTTCCAACCTACGAAAACAAAGTGTTCCAGCCTATGAAAACAAAGTGTTCCAACGCATGGAAACAAAGTGTTCTCCTATGCGGAACAAAGTGTTTCGCAGCACCGAACACTTTGTTCCGGCCGTTGAAACAGAATGTACCGCACGGCGAAACAAAATCCATCGCGGGGCAAGACAAAATCCGTCGTGGGGCAAAATTCAATCGAACAACTCTTTCAGGACTTCCAAAGACTTCAGTACGGGAAAGCCGGGCAGGTGTAAACGGTAATACTCGTTCATTATCGCCAGGCAGCGGGCACGCTCGGCGCGGCTCATGGTAAAGAGATGCATCGTTTCGTAATTCATGCGCATCAGCCTCGTCAGGCGCGATGCCTCCTCCGGCGCTATATAATCGGAATGTAGCTGCGGACGCAGCGGAGTGAAACAAGCGTTCTGCAAATCGAAATAATCGCCGTTATGATAATCTTCCAGGTTCGGATACAACCCGAGGAAACGCGACAAACGCATCAAGAAGACCAAATGAAAATTGGCGAAGCCGCTACCGCACTCGTCCAGCCAGCTAATGGAATGCTGCAAGTAAGCGAACAAAGGACGGTTCTCGGCCTCCTCGCGCAGGGCACGGTACAGGAATTCCGAGAGAAACAGCGCGATAGCAGACTTACAGGGATTATAAGGAATAGAGGTGAAAGGACAGAACGACTTCGCCTCCTTCACCTTATATATAGTGGTATTCGGCCGGAAATCCGCCTCCAGCTCCACCAACGCCAGGGGTTGGAACAGTACCGGCTTCACCGCCGCCTTGCGCGAACGCGATGCCGGAACCAGGAAAGAAGCCCGTCCGGACACCTCCGTATAGATATCCACAATAACGGAAGTATCCTTGTACTTCAGAACATGCAATACGATTCCCCGTGTTTTCTGTAACATCTCCGTTTTTTATCTGGTTTCAATCCGGCTAACAAAGCTACGAAAAAAGCACGAAACTACGGAATTTAAAAAGGACGAATAAAAAAACGAAACGGAAGGTGCAAAATCGTAACGTCCTTACCCTACTGATTATCAATAGATAAAAATACATCCGGAAGGGAAAGAGAAAGAAATCTTGCAAAATTTTCATCTGAAATGTTTGCCAATTCAAAAATAGTTTCTACCTTTGCAACCGCAAACGAGAGAAAATCCGGTTGCAAGAGCGGAAACGCTCGCTAAGGATGGCCCGTTCGTCTATCGGTTAGGACGCAAGATTTTCATTCTTGAAAGGGGGGTTCGATTCCCCCACGGGCTACAATTAAAAAAATAAACGAACTAAAAAAGATTAGTCGAGATGGCAAATCATAAATCATCACTGAAAAGAATCAGACAAGAAGAAACGAGAAGACTTCACAACAGATACTATGGCAAGACCATGAGAAACGCTGTTCGCAAGCTTCGCGCTACTACGGATAAGGCTGAAGCAACAGCTATGTATCCTGGTATCACCAAGATGTTGGATAAATTGGCTAAGACTAATGTAATCCACAAGAACAAGGCAAACAACTTGAAGTCCAAGTTGGCGCTTTATATCAACAAACTCGGTTAAGCTGATAAGTTACACAAAGATACGAGAGTCCGGACTTTTTAGTTCGGACTTTTCTGCGTTCGCACCTCCCTCCCGCTCCCTACCCCGACAGGCCGGCACAAAAAAACGGACATGCCTCCCCGCGATGCTAAAAAGCTGTAAACAGCCCAAATTTATCAAAGCGCCGGCAATGATATATCAAAGATTTTCACTATTTTTGCTCTGTTATTACAATAAGAGAAATTAGATTATGACTGAAGAAGAAAAGATAAACGGCGAAAACAATTACTCGGCCAGCAACATCCAGGTACTGGAAGGTTTGGAGGCCGTACGTAAGCGTCCTGCCATGTATATCGGCGACATTAGTTCCAAGGGACTTCATCACTTGGTGTACGAGGTAGTGGATAACTCTATCGACGAGGCGCTCGCCGGATATTGCGACCACATCGAGGTTAGCATCAACGAAGACAACTCTATCACCGTACAGGATAACGGACGCGGTATCCCGGTAGACTTTCACGAAAAAGAACAGAAATCTGCTCTCGAAGTTGTTATGACCGTGCTGCATGCCGGCGGTAAGTTCGACAAGGGCTCCTACAAGGTTTCCGGCGGCTTGCACGGCGTGGGCGTGTCCTGCGTAAACGCGCTGTCTACCCATATGACTACCCAGGTTTTCCGTAACGGGAAAATCTATCAGCAGGAATACGAATGCGGACACCCGCTGTACTCGGTAAAGGAGGTCGGTACTACGGACATCACCGGTACGCGCCAGCAATTCTGGCCGGACGATACGATTTTTACCGAAACGGTTTACAACTACGATATCCTGGCAACCCGCATGCGCGAGCTGGCTTACCTGAACGCCGGCATAAAGATTACGCTTACCGACTTCCGCGTAAAAGAGGAGGACGGAAACTACAAGCAGGAGATTTTCTACTCCGTAGAGGGTTTGAAGGAGTTCGTGCGTTACATAGACTCTTCCCGCGAGCATCTGGTGAACGACGTTATCTACATCAACACCGAGAAACAGGGCACACCGGTAGAGGTGGCTATCATGTACAACACGTCCTACAACGAGAATATCCACTCTTACGTAAATAATATCAACACTATCGAGGGCGGTACGCACCTGGCGGGTTTCCGCCGTGCACTGACACGTACATTGAAGAAGTACGCCGAGGACAATAAAATGCTGGAAAAGGCGAAAGTGGAGATTTCGGGCGACGACTTCCGCGAAGGTCTGACCGCAGTTATCTCTATCAAGGTGGCGGAACCGCAGTTCGAGGGGCAGACCAAAACGAAGCTCGGCAACAACGAGGTTATGGGAGCCGTAGACCAGGCCGTAGGCGAGGCTCTTTCCTACTACCTGGAGGAGCATCCCAAAGAGGCCAAGATGATTGTGGATAAGGTGATACTGGCGGCACAGGCACGTGTAGCGGCACGCAAGGCACGCGAGTCGGTACAGCGCAAATCACCGATGTCGGGCGGCGGCATGCCGGGCAAGCTGGCGGACTGTTCCAGCAAAGACCCGGACGAATGTGAGCTGTTCCTTGTAGAGGGCGACTCTGCCGGCGGCTCTGCCAAGCAGGGGCGTAACCGTACTTTCCAGGCTATCCTGCCGCTGCGCGGTAAGATTTTGAATGTAGAGAAGGCCATGTGGCACAAGGCATTCGAAAGCGACGAGGTAAACAACATCATCCAAGCCCTGGGCATCCGCTTCGGCGTAGACGGCGAGGACAGCAAGGAGGCCAATATAGACAAGCTGCGTTATAAGAAGGTAATCATCATGACCGATGCCGATGTCGACGGCTCGCACATCGACACGCTGATTATGACGCTTTTCTTCCGTTACTTCCCGCAGGTGATACAGCAGGGTTACCTGTATATCGCCACTCCCCCGCTCTACCTCTGTACCAAGGGTAAGGTGAAAGAGTATTGCTGGACAGACCAGCAGCGCCAGAAGTTTATCGACACGTACGGCGGCGGTTCGGAGAATGCGGTGCATACCCAGCGCTACAAAGGTCTGGGTGAGATGAACCCGGAACAGTTGTGGGAAACGACCATGAATCCGGAGAACCGTATGCTGAAACAGGTGCATCTGGAGAATGCCGCCGAAGCCGATTATACGTTCTCCATGCTAATGGGCGAGGATGTAGGTCCGCGCCGCGACTTCATCGAGAAGAATGCCACGTATGCAAATATCGATGCATAAAAATCAGCGGCTAATGTTTAACGATTAGCCTTTGAATATACGTTTTTATTAACCAACCTCACATCTTACAACGAAGAAACCCCGGACGGGCAGGATACTGCCGACCGGGGTTTTTCTTTCGGTTCCCTTCGGTTTCTTTCGGTTTACCTCGTTTTCCTTCGTTTTCACTGCCTGCCGAGACTAAATAAGGCTAAAGCCTTCCCGCTTTCGACGGAAATAGCTAAATTGCACGAATAATCTTAAATATCGAACTCATGAAAAAACTAATTGTAGGATTTCTTCTATTAATCTCCCAATTTGCCCCAGCCCAAAATACAGGTGAACGTATCGGAACATTAATCAATGAAAAACAGTGGTTCGATTTACAACGCGAATTGCAAGCGACACCGCCTGATTCTCTATCACCCATGTTACAGACGTTAGCCACAGCAATGGTTAAACATTATTTTAATCAGCCCGAAGCAGCCTGCCAATCCATATTCTTCTTATTGGAACATCATCAACAAGAGATAGGTGCAGACAATGCATTGAATATGGCTTACCTTTTAGGAGTAAACCTGGCACGTCAAGGGATGTACAAGGAAGCAGCCGAACTGGTACAAAGCCTTGCCCGCCAACTGGAAGCGCAACAAGCCGACAGCAGCCCTTTTCAAAAGATAGCTGACGCCTATATGATGTATGCCAACGTAGGCAACATTTGCCGCCCATTACATCCTGCCGGAGAATATATTATCCCATTCTTTATGGACAGCAAACTCCACGGCGAAGGGGGTGGTTTCATAACAATGGACGGACATCTGAACCAAACACCCAAACGGCTTATCTTCGATACCGGAGCAGGCATGAACATTATTTCGAGCAAGGATGCAAATGAATGTAAGCTCCGCAAACTCGATTTTTTTATCGATATGTCAGGAACAGGCATCCAACAAGGACAAGTAGCCATTGCCGACACTTTACAGATAGGTGGAACTATGTGGCAAAATGTGCCCTTTTTAATTGTAGACATAACCACCGGGCATGCAGAAGCCGATAAAATCATGGCTAAAGGATTGGCACCAGTCATCGGGCTACCAGTCATGCTGCAAATGAAAGAGATGCAGTTGGACTTTATAAATCATACATTGACCATTCCTGCCAATCTTACTCCGAACCCGCTTATCTATCCTAACTTGATACGAAAAGACGGTGAAGGATTAAGGGTCGAAGCTCGCAATAAACAAGGAGAATCGCTCTTTTTTCATTTGGATACCGGCTCTTCAATAAGCATATTGAACCCGCGGTGGTATAATAATCACAAAGAGTCAGTACAATCGGCAGGGATACAAGACAGCCTGCGCATAGGAGGCGTAGGCGGTGTAATTCAACAGCAGAGTTACTTAATGAAAGGATTGGATTTTCAAATAGGCAAAGGGCAAACATTACTCGACTCTATCCAAGTAGGTACAGGCATCGACCTGCATACGGGGCAACCAGTAATCAGTTCTTCTTTTACCTCCCCGGAAGAAGACGGAGTAATCGGTGTAGATGTATTGGAGAAATTTGCACGTATCACCGTTAACCTGCAAGATATGTATATTGAAGCTGCGCCGCGTTCAGATTAGAAAACGGAAGATGTATTTAGAAGCAGGAGGATGTATTGAAAGTCGGACGTATATTAGAAGCCAGACATATATTAGAAACCGAGCGTATATTAGAAGCCAGGTATATATTAGAAACCGAACGTATATTAGAAGTCAAGCATATATTAGAAACCGGACGGTATATCATAACATATGCTGCTTCTTCATCTCTTCTACTACCAACTCTAACTCGGCATACCAGTCTTTACCGAACTTGCGGAGCAGCGGTTCTTTCAGAAACTTATAGACAGGGAGGTTTTCTTTCTGCCCCAATAGTACGGCTGCTTTGCAAACATCCCAACGATTGTAGTTCACTGCTTTATAAACTCCATAATTGCCCACCCTTATCGGATAAAGATGACAGGATACGGGTTTATAGAAATCCGTTTTTCCCGCTCTATACGCCTTTTCTATGGCACAATAACAACAACCTTTGTCGTCGTAACAAGTAAATACACAATCCTTGTTATCGACGATAGAGGTAACCAGGTCTCCTTCCTCATCGGTATAGACTACTCCCTGCTTCTCTATTATAGCACGTGCCTCGGGAGCAAGCTCTTCCCAAATAACAGGAAGCACCTCTTCCAGCTTAGCTATTTCATCCAGTTCGACCGGTGCACCGGCATCGCCCTCTATGCAACACGCGCCTTTACAGGCATCCAAATTACAAAGGAACTTCTCACGCAGCACATCGAGGCTGACTACTGTATCACCTATCTGAATCATAAATATTCTTCTTTTGAGCCTGCAAAAATACAAAAAAGGCATGGATTGATAGAATCCATGCCTTTTAATATGTAATAATAAGACTTATTTTATCAAATCATTTCCTGTCATTTCAGCAGGCTGTTTCATTCCTAAAATGTGAAGGATAGAAGGAGCCACATCCGCCAATACGCCGTTTTCTACTTTGGCATCCTTGTTGGCCGTTACATAAACGAACGGAACCGGATTCAGGGAGTGAGCCGTATTCGGCGTACCGTCCTCGTTCAGGGCGTGGTCGGCGTTGCCGTGGTCGGCGATGATGATTACCTCGTAATCGTTTGCCTTGGCAGCTTCTACCGTATCCCTTACACATTCGTCGATAGCTTTCACCGCTTTCTCAATGGCTTCATAAACACCGGTGTGGCCTACCATATCGCCGTTGGCATAGTTTACGACGATGAAATCGAACTTCTTGGTATTGATAGCCTCGACCAGCTTGTCCTTCACCTCATAAGCGCTCATTTCCGGCTTCAGGTCGTACGTGGCAACCTTCGGAGACGGAACGAGAATGCGCTCCTCGGCATCGTACGGGGTTTCACGGCCGCCGTTGAAGAAGAATGTTACGTGGGCGTATTTCTCCGTCTCGGCGATATGGAGCTGGGTCTTGCCGTTGGCTGCCAGGTATTCGCCCAGCGTATTCTGTACGTTCTCTTTGTCGAAAAGGATATGGACACCCTTGAAAGAAGCGTCGTACGGGGTCATGCAATAGTACTGCAAGCCCGGAATAGTGTGCATTCCCTGTTCCGGCATATCCTGCTGGGTGAGGACGATAGTAAGCTCTTTAGCGCGGTCGTTGCGGTAGTTGAAGAAGATTACCACATCGCCTTCCTTGATAGTACCGTCGAAACCGGCGTTTACAATCGGCTTGATGAACTCATCGGTTACGCCTTCATCATAAGATTCCTGCATAGCCTGAACCATATCGGATGCTGCTTTTCCTTCGCCGTTTACCAGCAGGTCGTAAGCCACCTTCACACGTTCCCAGCGCTTGTCGCGGTCCATAGCGTAGAAACGGCCTACGATAGAGGCAATCTTACCGGCGGACTTTTCGCAGTGCGCCGTCAGTTGTTCGATGAAGCCCTTGCCGCTTTTCGGGTCGGTATCGCGGCCGTCCATGAAGCAGTGGATAAAGGTGTTCTCGATGCCGTATTCCTTCGAGATGTCGCAAAGCTTGAACAAATGGTCGAAGGAGCTGTGTACACCGCCATTGCTGGTTAGCCCCATGAAGTGGATGTTCTTGCCGTGCTCTTTGGCATAGGAGAAAGCGGAAACGATTTCCTTGTTTTTCAGGATACTGCCGTCGGCACAGGCACGGTTAATCTTTACCAAGTCCTGATATACGATACGTCCTGCACCGATATTGAGGTGGCCTACTTCCGAGTTGCCCATTTGTCCGTCGGGCAAACCTACATTCTCGCCGCTTGCCTGTAACTCGGAGTGCGGATAGGTAGCCAGCAGGCTGTCCCAGTAGGGAGTAGGCGTATTGAAAATCACATCGTCTTTACCTTGACTGCCGATACCCCAGCCGTCAAGAATCATTAAAAGGGCTTTCTTGCTCATAATTATCATTGTTTTAATTGTACAAATCTCTTTTTCACGGAAGAAAGAGGGTGTATAAAACATGCTTGCCGATTTCTTGTTTAGGCACGGATTACACGGGCTTCGCAGATTAAAGGCTATGCTATATATAGTATAGATGACAAATCCGTGCAATCCGTGCCTAAACAAGAAATTATAAGCGTTTTTTCAGTTTTGGCACAGCTTCCTTTTTCCGGTTGCAAAGGTACAAAATAGCAGCCAAACTATGCCACTTCAAGAAGTAAAAATAACGTTTGCCCGAAGAAGTCGCTTCCCGCAAATAACAAGAAATCCTAAAAAAGCCGCGTAAACGCATGAAGTCAGAGCCGATTTTCATACTTTTGCACGGCTTTTAAATAAAATCAACTGAAATTATGGACGATTCAAACCCACGAACGTGCAATAGTGTTTACAATTAAAGCGAGCGGAGACGTTGGTCGCAATGCCTCTGTTCGGACTAAAGAAAGGAGGCAAAACAATGAGAAAGTATCTCTACAGCGAAAACGGCTTCGTAGAAAAAGCCGAGTGGAAACCTAACTGCTGGGTAAACGTGGAATGCCCGGACGACAGCGATTTCCAATTCCTCACCCAAGAGCTGAAAGTTCCCGAATCATTTCTCGAAGACATAGCCGATACGGACGAGCGTCCGCGTACGGAGACGGAGGGTAACTGGCTGCTGACAATTCTGCGCATCCCGATGCAGAGCAGCCAGCACGGTATCCCCTTCATCACAGTGCCTATCGGCATCATCACGAACAACGACATCATTGTGTCCGTATGTTATCATCATACCGAGCTGATACCGGACTTCATACAGCACACGCGCCGCAAGGGTATCGTCGTAAATAACAAGCTGACGCTGATTTTACGAATCATATACTCCTCGGCCGTATGGTTCCTGAAATACCTGAAACAAATCAACAACGATGTAGCTACCGCCGAAAAGGAGCTGGAAAAGAGTATCCGCAACGAAGACCTGTTACAGTTGATGAAGCTGCAAAAGACGCTGGTTTACTTCAACACATCCATTCGTGGCAACGAGGTGATGATAGGAAGGCTGAAAAACATCTTCCAGGATACGGATTACTTAGACCTGGAGCTTCTGGAGGATGTAATTATCGAATTGAAGCAGGCGTACAACACGGTGAATATTTACAGCGACATCCTCACGGGGACAATGGACGCTTTCGCCTCTATCATATCCAATAACGTGAATGCTATCATGAAACGCATGACGAGCCTTTCCATTACGCTGATGATACCTACACTGATAGCCAGCTTCTACGGCATGAATGTGGATATACACCTGGAAAGCTTTCCGCACGCGTTCATATTCATCATCATACTGTCTGCCGCATTGTCGGCAATGACCTTTATCTGGTTCAGGAAAATCAGGTGGTTCTAAAAGGAGAAAATTAAAAAAAGACTGCCGGCAGTCGGGCTTACGATGTCCCCAACGGGCGTAAGCTCGACTGCCGGCGGTCTTTTCAACTACCTGCCGCTCTCAGTATTTCAGCACTTTCGCCGCTACGGTCTTGAACTTCGGCATCGTCATGCCAATAGAGGCTCCGATATAGGTAGGGTCGCACACCGTATATTTCCGGCCGTTCACCATGAGGTAATCTCCGCCGACATCTCCGTTGAAACGGACTGCCGTGGCTATATGTTCCGGATAGTCCAGCAATACGACGTCGAGCCCCAGCAGCTTCCTCACCAGGTAGGAGAACAGTATGGCACGGTCTTCGCAATCGGAATAGGGATAGTAGAACAGCTCCTCGACGAAGAAGGGTTTCTCGTATCCGAACTGCCGGTCGTCCGTCTGATACTGGAAGGCGGTCTGCACGAAATTTATGAGGATATTCGCTGCATCGGCCTCGCTCTTGCCCCGGAGCAAAGGCGACAAGGAGGAGATAAGCCGGCTTTCCACCCCGCTATTGACCGGGGCATTGAAATACACGCTGTAATCGCATTGGGGATACTCCTTATAGAAATTCATCAGGGCTTCCGGCACTTCCACCGTAACCCTGGCGGTGCTGCCTTGCGCCTGATGCGTGGAGCTTACCGCAGCGCCTGGAAACTTCGGGGCTTCTTCCAGCTTCATTCCTATTCTGTTCTTTGCCTTGGGGGAATCTTTGCGGCACATATAGAACTGGCACTGCTCATTGTCTCCGCTGAGGTTATAATATTCCTGCCCGTCCAAGGTTATATAAGGCCGCGCATAGATGCGGCAGTCCGTAGCCACAAACAGCATCATTTTATCTCCGGTGGATTTTCTTGCCACACGTGCCTTATACCCCATTTCATTCAGCAAGAACTGTTGCATGACGATGCTTTCGTCGGCCGTGCCGCAATAAGCGCCGGCAATCTGCCTCACCAGCGTAAAGACGCCCCAATCGTTCAGCCGCAAATCTTTCCTGATTTGTGCGCAATCGGCCAGCAACGGGCTGTAATCGGCGCTACACAGGGTTTCGTAAGCATCCGCCACAGCGTTTTCGTCGAGCCTGGACAACCGGCATTTGCGCTCCAGGGCATTGCTCACATAGAATGCCCGCCCGGCATAGGTTATTTTGCTGCGGCCTTCTCCGCCCGTATATAAGGGAGATGTCCCAGCGGGAACTTCCCGTTCCGCTGCCGGAACCGGGGCAGGTACGGCAACCGGTACTGTTTCCACTGCCGGCTCCGGCACGGCGGGCTCTACCACCGGCTTCTTTTCCGGCTGTACCGCCGGTTTGCCGGCAACCGTCTCTTCGATAATAATGACTTTCGGGTCTTTCTTTTTCCGTACTATCAGTTCCGGCTTGTCGAAGATGATTTTATCGACTTCGCCGAGTTGTATCACCGGCCGCTGCTTCCCTTCGGAAGTAGTCATGTCGAGGATTTCCCCGATTGTCAGGCATACCGGCTTTTCATCCTTCGGAGCTGCTTCAGTGTCGTAGACAACCGGTTTCACCGGTTCGGGCTTCACCCGCTTCACAACAGGTTTCTCGGCTTCGAACTTCTTCCAGGGCTCGCGCATGAAGTCGATGAAGTCCCTGTCGGCATCATCCATAAATTTATCGAAATCCGCTATCTCCTCCTTCATAAAGCCGGATATACCGCCTTTGCTTTCCTGGGCTGTGCCCGTGAGAGACAGGAAAAGTCCTGCAATAAGAAATGCTGTTTTCTTCATGGTCGCATGCTTTTTAATAACCGGAAAAGGTTGCACCCGGGCATATTCCGCCCGAGGCACAACCTCCACTCATATCCGTGCCAATCAGTCCGCCTCCACCGGCTCGCCGATAAATTCTTCCACCTGCTGGGACAACGCGCCGAGAGCAGCCTGCTTTTTAGCCTCCAATGCGGCTTCTTCCCTGGCTTTCCGGGCTTTTGCCTCGTCGATAGACATATAGACGTTGAATTCCTTGCTGCCGTCCCTGTTCTCTTTCACCAGTACGAGATGCTGCCTTACAAGCCCGGCTATCTTCGTATTGACCCCCGATTCGTAGGCAGCGCCGAACTTGTCGATTTCTTCCTCCGGAGTAGAGGATGCCTCGGAAGATATCAGCGATTTCATCTTGCCGACCACCTGTGCTTTTGCCCTGGAAGCATAACTGGTGATGCCGTTCATTATGGCATTCTCCCTGCCTATCTTCACATTCTTCCCGATAGCGATGCCTACCAGCTCGATACGGTTCTCCGGGTCTTCTTCCAGGTAAGTGCGGTACTTGGTAAACGCATATTCCAATGTAGAAGAACTTGCCAACGGTTTCCAGCCTTCCTTACTCAGTTCTTTCACTCTCTTCTTGACGTCTTTCTTCAAAGCCTTGGACTGTGCCCCGACGGTTGCCGTACACCCGAACAATACGGCGCAGACAAGCGCCCAAAAAGCAAAACTTCTTCTCATAATCATTTCTGTTTAATAGTTTATAATTTATTCCCAGTTGGTAATATAGGGTAAAGAAAGCCGGGCACGCTCCACGGCGCCGGTCTGCGGATTGACGAATGTTACCGACCCTTGTACGAAGGAAAAGGCAGAGTTCTTTTTCTCTCCGGCAGTGAACTCGCCCTCTGCCAGCGCCTTAATCTGGACGATGCCTTTCGTTTTGTACACTCCGTCTATATCGTCGAATATAATAGGGGCGGATATTTCCGGCACATGGAGCTCCAGGGCTTTCAGCCCGAAGGGAGTACCGCCGCGGTTGTTCAGCGTCAGGCGGATATTGATGTTGAATATCTTCCTGCCGGCCACGGAATCGGCCGTCAGTATCAGTTTTCCTTCCGGAACCACCGAGAAGGTCGTGTTCCCTACTCCCGCTTCGTTCAGGAACGCTTTGTGCTGCAACCGTTTTCCGCCCGCCACCAATGAGATATTCAGGAAATTCTCCTCCTCCGGCAGGCAGTCTTCCGCATCATACGAGATGACGAACATCCCGTCGGCAGGACGGACGCCGATTTGACCGGCGCAGTTGGAGGTGACTTTCGGCTTGGTTGCAACTCTTACGGGATTGCCGTCCAGCAGCACCTGGCACTGGTATTTCCCGTTTTCAAGGAAAGTGCCCGTCAGCGAAAGCGCGTCGTATAACTGCTTGTAACGAGCGGTCAGCCCTTCCACCTGGCTCAGACGCACGTCGTCGAAGAAGTACCCGGACAAGGTGTTCAGCTCCGTTATGGCCTGCCCTATCTCGTCTACGGACTCGATGCTGCTGATTTTCTGTTCCAGGGCTTCGTACCGGGCTACCTTTTCGGCATCCAGCGCTTCGAATTCGGCAATCAGTTTCCGCTGTTCCGAACGCGAGAAGGGATACTTCACCGAATAGTCGTAATGCTCTTTCCCGGTGGCCTTATCCCGCACTTTCTCCCAATAGATTTCCTCGGCATTGGAGAGGGAAATCCCTTTGAGGAAAGGCAGATTGGCCGATTTTATCTTGGAAACCTGGGTAAAGGCATCCGAGGACTCTATGCTTCCGTTCACGTTGACTTCCGAAAGGACATTCTTCTTGGATACCGTTACATTGCTTGCCACCGACTGGATGATACGTTCCGTTATCTCGGTCAGGGCTTTCGTCTGCCCTTCCGCCAGCGAGTTGGCCCTAACCGATACTACCAGATAACCTTCCGTAGCCGTATTCAGCCATTCCGGCACTTTCTTCGCGCTTTTCTCCACCACCTTGGTCTGGGCGGCAATACCCGTTACCAGCAGGGCAGTAAAAATCATCCCTATCAATCGTTTCATAATACTGTCTTTTTATTGCCATTGAACAGGCAGGTTACGAATATGTACTTTCGTGTCCGCCACCAGCAGCTCTACGTAAGAGAAGCCGGGGAACTTATCGAAAACTTTCGTCACATAGAACTCCCGCCGTATCGTTACGCGGGGAGGCATCTTCATCCATGAGCCGTTCTGAATCTCAAAATTCTTGCATTCCGTACCGCTGTCCGTAAAAGCCGAGGTAACCCTCAGGAATTCGTCCGTATTACGGTTGGTATCGACATTAGTCATTTCCGCCAGAATCGTAATGCGTTGCTGGGTGGCGTTGCCCGTACACTTCAAGACCTTGAACTGTAACCGGTTCGTGGAAAGAGTGATTTCACAATTCGCCGAAGGCGTTTCCCGGGCAACCGGTTTCTCCACCACTTTTTCGACAATCACCGGCTTCTCCACGACTACCGGCTTTTCTACCACCTTCTCTACTACCTTCTCGACCACCACGGGCTTTTCGACTATCTTTTCGACTTCCACTATTTTCTCCACCTCGACAGGTTTCTCCACCACTTTCTGTATGATTACCGTATCCGGCTGTGCGTCCGGTACATACTGCGACAGTTCCGCCAGGAGCACGGAAGCCTGCTCGTAGCAAGGCACGCTCTCCGATACGGCAGAAAGATAGCTTACCGCCTCCCGGTATTTTTTCAGGTTGTAAAGCCCCTGCGCCTTCTGTAAAATCGTAGCGCAATTAGCGGCGTAGTAATCCTGAATCTTCTGCCGGGCTACACGGATGAAGCGGGTAAAAACCGGGTCGGTTGCACGGATGCCGGAAATCATCGCCTTGTAAGGGTCGCCCCCCTCCGCCGCCTGTCCGGACACGGTGACTACGGCGCTATGGTACATGCTGCCGTCTGCCTTGTTCTTGGCAACCAGCGTCAACTCTCCTTTGACAAGGGTCGTATTGCGCATCAGCCCCGAGGTAGACTGCTCATCGACAATCGTTATTATCGGTTCGATAACGAAAACATTATAGTCGTCCGACGCGCCTGCACTGTTGCGGGTGATAATCTGTTTCAGTTTGTTCCGAAGCATCTCTTGCGCCGCGGCAGACAGCCCGTTCTCCCCGTCCAGCGGCTGGACGGAGAAGTTAATCGTCTGCCCCCGGAGCTGGACGATGCAGAGGCCTGCTATCAATAGAAATAGGAATTTCTTCATATTCGTAATTATTAAAAAGCGAATGTCCGGCCATGTATTCTATCTGCCAAATACCCGCCGGACATCCAACCCGATGTTTATTCCCTTGAATTTTGAATCAGAAGCTGTATATACTGCCCGGAAGCCGCTTTCTCGCTGACCGTGTATCCCTTGTCTTTCAGCAGTCCCGAAGCGAACCTTCTCAACTTGCCGGTTTCCGACTTAATGGAACGCGGCCTCCCGGTATCGGGGTCGTATACCGGCACGCGCATATACACATTCAGCCCGTTGCCGCCCGAACGTACCTCGCCGTTGCCCATGAAAGCGTTTTCGAGTACCCATTCGTCGAGTTCGTCGCTCAACGTCATGTCCCTCGTACCTACCGCATCGTTCTCCATATCGAAGTCGCAGTTCTCATCGACGTTAACGGTTATATTCACCTCCCGCCCGTTGGCTACCATATCGCGGAAGGCCAGCTTCAGTTGGTTAAAGAAATTCTCCGAAATTCCCTCGAGGGCATATTCCGTCAGCTCCTTCTTGGACGCACGGAAACGGTCGCTTACAATACTGGCGTTTGCCAGGGAGAAACCGGTTTCACGCTCTTTCGCCTCCATAAGGAGGGTAACGTTGGAAGCGCCTCCCGGAAAATCTTCTTTGGTAATCTTCACCGTTACATATATGTCCGCCCGCGCCCCGTCCACATAAGCCTGCAAGCCGGTGGACTTGGCATTCAATGCCGACGCCGCATAAGCGCGATTCTGCACCCTCTGGAATTCCGTCAGGAAATCGACGGTCTTGAAGTTACGCAGGTTAAACTGCTCCTTTATCTTGGAAAGCGCCAGCGGCACGGCTTCATCGTTCAGCACCGCATCCTTTATCCGGTCGTTCTCTCCCTCGCCGGGCTCTACAAACGGAACTACCATTACATTCGGCTGCCTCGCCTGGCCGCCCTGGGCAAAAAGGCAAAGAGGCAGAAACATACTCAACAAACATATCAATCTTTTCATAATCGATTATACTAAGATTCAAAAACCAAACGAGTCGAAGTTCATACCCGCTATCTTATTCTTCAGCACATAATAGTTTACGGTAATATCGAACGGCTTCTTCTTCACCTTCTCTCCCTTCACCTTGTCCAGTTTTCCCATGGGCTTTACCGAACTGATGCAATCCTTGTATTCCTTATTCTCAAAGAAAGCGAGCAACTTGCCCTGGCTTTTCGCCTCCGCCTCCGATTCGGTCATCGATATGACAGCCGGAAAGTCCTTGGAGAAGCCCGAATACAGCAAAGCGCGTATCACCCGCACCTCTGCATCTTCCTGTGCCAGGGCATCGTTCTTACCGTACCCCAACGTACGGAGCACCACCACGGCATCTCCGCCGCGTCCTTTCACCTCCATTAAATTTACCGAGCCGCCGTAATTCACGGGTTTCACCTTTTGGGCGAAAGACGCCGTAAAGAACAACGAACAGAAAAAAGAAAAAATCAATACCTTCTTCATATACTAACGAGATTTTAAAAGCAATAACCTGCATTGTAAAAAGCTGTTGGCATCCAATGTAGGAATCAATTCTATTATACGGTCCTTACCCTCGGAAAAGGAAATGGCGGAGGTAGAAGCACGCAAGTCCTGCACCTTTACCACACCTACTACTTCGCTTTGCCGTTCACCCCCGTTGTACTTCACCAAAGAAACCTGAAACTGGTCGCCTTTCCTTATATTCAAGTCCTCGCCGCAAGTAATGACATATTCGTCGCCCTCATAACTGAGTAGCCCGTATACCGGAATATTATTCAGGAAGAAATCCGTCAGAGGCTCCGTCAGGGTAGCCAAAGCCTCCTGGCAGGCGGCATCCCTGTTAGGGCGGATAGCCGTTTTCTTGATGTCGCTGATAAACTCGCGGGAGATAAGCGCAGCCGCGGTAGAATCGCGCGCGTCACTGATGCTTACCTTCAGCCGGAGCACGCAGGAATAGCCTGCCCCTCCCGCCCTGCGGGTAAACTGGCAACTGTTGATATCGCAGGAAAGCGCATAATCGTTCTGCTTGGAAGAGACATAATCTATCTTCTCCGCCCTGGACATCTTCATAAACAGGCTGGCTTCCGCATCCTGCGTAAGGGCGTCCAACGTGTTTTCGTCGGATATTTCGAAACGTCCGCTGGCTTTTGCCACTTCGTCCAACTTGGCGCGCACGTTGCCCTCATAAATGCGAATCATATCCATAGGCTTGGTATTGCCTTTAGCCTCCTGTTCCTTGGCGATATTCACCAAAGTACCGTCCGTTACTTTAATATCTACAAGACGCAAAGTCATGGCATTCTTACCCTTGCTCTGGGCAAAAGCGCCCAAAGCAAGAGTAATCATTACAAACAATAAAAATATCTTCTTCATAATGCTCTTTCACTTTATGCTCTTATTCCTCTTTGACTTCCTGCCCTTCGTTGGCCTTCTTATATTTCAGTTTCTCCGTATTCTCCTTAATGTTGCGCTGAATCAGAGGAATCACATTGACCGACATCTTAATGGCTTTCGTAGCCTGCTTCACCTTCTTCCCGATAGTCAGCGCCTTCAACGGGTCCGAAGTCAGGGAAGTCAGTGCAGAGACGCTCTCGGCCGTCAGAGACACCCCGCGGGCAGCAGCTTCCGTAAGGTTCAGCGTGGCGATGCTATATACCTTCAAAGCATCATTCTTGGCAATAGGCTCGTTCGTTTTCTTGTTCTTGGCATTCCAAATCGTATCGGTCACACCCATTTCCTCGTCGAAATAAGGTTCCGGAACCATTTCTATGAAACCGGTATTCTCCTCTACCTGGCACAGCAGGGCAAACAACTCGTTGGTGTGTATGAAGAAGGTATCCACTTCCGCAATGCCGATATTCGCCTCAATCGGTTTCCATTCTGCCAGAAACTCCTCATACTCCACACGCAGATTGGCAATCTTGGCATCCTTCTTAGCGGCTTTCTTCAATTTGGCTTCCTTCTTGGCGTTCTCCTTTTCCTGTTTTTTCGCCTCTTTTTCTTGTCTTGCCTTTTCTTTCTCCGTTAATTCCTGGGCATACACAGTAGTAGTACTAAAAACAAATAGTCCCAATAAAATAAATAAATACTTTTTCATAACCTGTAAGTGTTAATATGGAACAGAACCGATAATCGCTGTTCCACGGTTTATAATTATATGTAAATCTCTCTCCGACAGACTTTCTTCTACAACGGAACCCATACAAAACCAAAGGCGTTCTTTCATCAGTTTTCCAACCGCCCGGCGGTAATTCTCACCGTATTAACCGGGCTTTTATAAGTGTTTTTCTTTGTTCACAAAGATAAGTTTGTTTTAACATTGGTTATGTCCACTATATTTATTACATTTGTCCAATAAACAAGGAATACCCTCCAAATCATTATCAGTATGGAAACACAAATTAAGAAAAGAGTAGGACAACAACTACAGATGCTGCGCTTGGAAAGGAACCTGACCCAAGAGCAAATGAGCGAAAAGTTAAACCTGTCTACGAGCGCATACTGTAAGATAGAATACGGAGAAACGGACTTGACGCTGACACGATTGGATAAGATTGCAAAAATCCTGAATATGTCTACCTCGGACTTATTCAACCGCATCAACAAAAGTATGAGCCCAAATTCCGACAACAACCGGAGCAACAGCGACGCAGAGCATTACAGCGACCTCCGGGAACTTATCAAAGCCCACAGCAGGACTATCGACCTACTGTGCAAACGCCTGGATACGTTAGAACAGCAGCTATGAGAAAGTTAGAACAGCAACTACGAGAAAGGCAGCTCCAGTTGCCCGTCCCCCAATAAATTGAAAGTCATGCGATGATAAGGAGTGGTTCCCCGTTCGGCGATAGCGGCGCGGTGCTCCTTCGTGGGATACCCCTTATTACGGTTCCAGCCGTAATAAGGAAATTCCTCGTGCAGCCGGTTCATATAATCATCCCGATAAGTCTTGGCAAGAATGGAAGCCGCTGCAATGGAAAGATACTTGCCGTCGCCCTTCACCACGGTGGTATGCGGGATATCCCGGTATTTCCTGAAACGGTTACCGTCGATAAGCAAATGCTGCGGACACAGCTCCAACCGGTCGATAGCACGGTGCATGGCGAGAAAAGAAGCATTCAGGATATTTATCCTGTCGATTTCCTCCGGCGAGACAACGCCTACCGCCCATGCCAACGCCTCCCTCTCGATAACTTCGCGCAGGGCATACCGCTGCTTCTCGCTCAGTTGCTTGGAATCGTTGAGCAACTCATTCTTAAAATCCTTAGGCAAGATAACGGCGGCGGCATACACAGCACCGGCAAGGCAACCGCGCCCGGCCTCGTCGCAACCGGCTTCTATCAAATCTTCATATAAGTAAGGTAACAGCATACATCACTACATTAGAGCACACAAAGATAAATCTTTTCATAAGTAAACGAGGCGTTTAAACAAAAATAATTAAATTTGCAAAAAGAAGAACCCTTATGAAAAATCACTATATCTTTTTCCTTACCTGCTTTTTGCCCAACATCCTGCTACAAGCGCAAGACTTGGAAAAAGCGCAGAAAATGATTGAACAAGCCCAGAAAACACTTTTCAGCACTCCCAAGCAAGCTTCGTACTATGCAAAGCAGGCAGCAATCCTATTCCCGGAGAACCAGCCCAACGAGCTGCGTGCACAAGCCATGTTGCTCCAAAGCCAGGCAGAACAGCTATTGGGCAACTTCGATATGAGTATCAAGAACCTATACGATGCGGAGAAATACATCAAGCCCTCGGACAAACCGCAGAATGCACAACTCTACTCCCTCATGGGACGCGTATACGGCAAATTGGGCGACTACAACAAAGCGATTGAACTAAATGACAAAGCCACCTCCATTTTCAAGGTGCTGGGAGACTCAACCTCCATTGCCGAATGTTATAACGAACGCGGCGTGATGCATTACCTCCTCAACGAATTTCTGATTGCCGAAGGATTCTTTCAGCGTGCGTTAGTAATAAACCGCGCCCAACGCAACTTAAAAGGCATCGCCACCAACCTGAGCAACCTATGCCTGTATCAAGGGAATACCGATGAAAAACTGAAACTCATACACGAAGCCATTACTATCAACAAAAACCTGGATTCCCAATGGTCTTTAGGCGAGAATTATAACAATATGGGCAAGCAATACTACTTCGGAGAGCAATACCCCGAAGCCTTGGAAGCCCTGCAAAAAGCCTACGAATACGCCCATAACATCGGTGCGCGCGAACTGATTTGCGACAATTACGAATACTCATCCTGGGTATACGCCGCTATTGGCAACTATGAACAAGCCTTCAAATACCTGAACCAGATGTACGCTTTGAGCAAGGAGCTCCAAAGCAGCAACAAACTGCGCAACATCGAGCAGGAAATCTCCTACAAAAGATACCAAGACCAAAAATATGCTACCGAGATGCAGGAGCAAACCTATAAGATAGAACTCCTGAAACGAAACCTATGGCTTTTGAGCTGCATATTCACCCTGGGCATAGCCTCCTGCATCTTTCTATACAAATGGTATAAACGCAAAAAAAATCTCCAATTAGTAGAAGCCTGCTACCAGCTTCAACTATCCGAACAGAAGATTTCCGAGCTGAAACTGCACCAACAGGAGCTGGAGCTGCAAAACGTGCAGAATGCCCTGCAAGCAAGCCAACAGGAAGCTACCAGTTTTGCCGTATTCCTGAAAAGCCGTAATGAACTGCTGGACAAAATACGCGAAATGATAAAAGAAGGATATAAAATAGACTCCCAGGCAATCGTTCCGCACCTTAAGAAAATCAATTCGTTTATCAAACAATATCAAAACGGAGATAAAGCCAACACGCCCCTACTAACCAATATCGAGGACAAAAACAACGAATTCCTGCAAAAGCTCATTACCCTGCACCCTAAACTGACACAAGGCGAGAAATACCTCGCCACCCTGTTAAGAGTCAACCTCTCCACCAAAGAAATAGCCATGCTGACAGGCACTACCCCCAAGAGCGTCAACATGAACCGCTACCGCCTGCGCAAGTCCCTGAACCTATCTGCCGAAGAAGAGCTGACGGACTACTTGCAGAATATATAAGATTATCCTTTTTCGTAGGAATAATAAGAAGGAAGGCTCTATCCATTACCGCCCCGGCTTACCGCATTTAATTCGTCAGACAGCCGTTATCTGTTCGTTAGACAGTTGTTGCCCGTTCGTTAAACAACTGTCTAACGAACAGATAACGGCTGTCTAACGGATTGAGCTTTACATAACCGTGGGATATTCCCCGCCTCCTGCATCCTTAAAATATACTACGCGGCAGGATATTCTATCCTGTAGATAGTAACACACAAATAGAACACTATATATCAACGACTTAAAAACAACCGTGTAGATTACAAAAGAGTAAAAACACTCTATTTGTAGGGTGTGTGTAGATAAGCTTTATTAGCAATCCTTATTAATATCGTTTAATTTAGCGGTGTGAAAAACAAAAAAATATTAACCTTAAAAAACTTATTCAAATGAGTAAAAGTAATGCTTTCAAAGAAAGAACAATCCAACTGCTTCTTTTCTTTGCTTTTATGCTACCTGTATGTACATGGGCACAAAGCATCCAGTTGACGGGTACGGTAACCGATACATCCGGCGAGACAATCATCGGAGCCAGCGTATTGGAAAAAGGAACCACCAACGGCCTTATCACCGACCTCGACGGCAACTTCTCACTGGCCGTATCACCCAACGCGACAATCGTAATCTCCTATGTAGGCTATACGACACAGGAAATTCCGCTCAACGGCCGTAAGACACTGAAAGTCGTTTTAAAAGAAGACAACGAAATGCTGGACGAAGTAGTCGTTATCGGCTATGGAACCATGAAGAAAAGCGACATGACCGGAGCCATTTCCTCGGTGGATACGGAAGAATTGACCAGACGCGCCACAACCAACCCCGCAGAAGCCCTTCAAGGCAAGATTGCCGGTGTAAACATCATGAAGGCGGGCGGTAATGCCGGCGCCGGCGTTTCCGTAAAAATCCGCGGTGTGAAATCATTCGGCAGCAACGAGCCCCTTTACATCATCGACGGCTTCCCCGGCGACATCGACAACGTCAATCCGCAAGACATCCAGTCCATGGAAGTCCTGAAAGACGGAGCCGCCGCCGCAATCTACGGTTCGGTAGCCGCCAACGGAGTTATCATCATCACGACCAAGAACGGAAAGAAAGGCGAAACGCATATCGACTTCAACACCTATCTAAGCGTGACACAAGTTGCCAATAAGCTGGAAATGACCAATGCAGAACAGTACAAGAGCACCATTAAAACCATGTTCGAGAACTACAACGCCCAGTACCCCGACGATGCGGAAGCGATTCCCGCATACGTTACTTCCAATACGGGCGTAGACACCGACTGGCAAGACTTGATGTTGCGCAACGGCCTTTCGCAGAACTACATGTTCAGCGTACGCGGCGGCGGAGAAACAGCCCAATATTCCCTATCCTACAACCACGCGGACGACAAAGGTATTTTCCTGGGCAACAGCTATCGCCAGGACAACGCCCGCATGAAAATGCACATGAGCAGATACATTTTCGACATCGATGCCAACCTGGGCTTCCGTTATACCAAAAGCAAGCAGCCGCAATATAGCCTGAAAGAGATGTATGCCTCTTCTCCGCTACTTCCTGTTTATGACGAAACGGAGAAATACGGTTTCGGCCTGGCATCCACCCACCAACTGCCAGCCAACAACAACGTTATGGCAGACCATACTTTCCGCAACGCGGCTACCAAGAAGTTCTATACCACAGCCAACGTCTCTTTAGGTATAAAACTGGCTCCCTGGCTCAACTTCAAGAGCAGCTACGCCTACCGCGGCGTACACTACCGCTATGCCCTGCACTACCCCGACTATATATCCAACGGACAAAATCCCTACAACTACCCCTACCAACAGGAAGACACCTACTATTGGGAAGAGCAGGTTATAGATAATGTACTGACTTTCAATAAAGAGTTCGGCAAGCACAGCCTGAATGTAATGGCAGGTTCTTCTATTACTTCCACCAAATATACCGAAAACGGTGTAAACGTAACCGGTAAAACGACCAAATACTATGTAGACCAAAACGGTAACCTGGCTAACCGCGAAGAGCCCGCCGGCTTCCTCGACCCGAGTTTCAGCACTATCAACGCAGGTGTAGGCGGCACGTTTGCAGGCGACGGCTATAACTATAAGTACAACCGCGCTTCTTTCTTCGGTCGTGTCAACTACAATTACAACAACCGCTATCTTGTCCAGGCCACCATGCGCTACGACGGTTCTTCCAAGTTCGGTTCCAATAACCGCTGGGGTTGTTTCCCGTCCGTAGCCCTGGGTTGGAGAATCAGCGAAGAAGCTTTCTTCCCGAAAGACATCTTCCTCAACAACCTGAAATTCCGTGCCAGTTGGGGACGCCTGGGTAACGAGAACGCTTTAGGATACTACGACTTCCAAGCGCTCATAACCTCTTACAACCGTCACGAAGGCGGCTACGTACAAGGTGGAAACGCCTGGCCGGGTTCCGCATCCTGGAATATCGAAAGAAACGACCTGAAATGGGAAACTACCGATACGAAGAACATCGGCTTCGACCTCGGCATGTTCAATAACAAGCTGACGGGTAGCATCAACTACTATATCAACCAGACAGAAGACCTCCTGATTACCAAACGCCTGTCTCCCTCCGCAGGTTACGAGAATCCGATATTGAACGTAGGCAAGATACGCAATACGGGTGTGGAGCTGGAACTGAACTGGAGCGATAAGGTAAAGGATTTTGAATACAACATAGGCTTCAACTTTGCCACTACCAAGAACGAAGTGGTAGAATTGGCCGACAAAGGCCAGGCACTGCCCGCCACAGGCTTGCTGTACGACACCGACCATGTCCCTGCCTATGCCAAGGAAGGCAAGCCTATCAGCGGTTTCTACCTGTACCGTACAAACGGTATTTTCCAAAGCGACCAGGAAGCTGCCGAATATGTCAATAAAGACGGCGAACGCCTGCTGCCCAATGCCAAAGCCGGCGATATCCGTTTCGTAGACTCGAACGGCGACGGCACTATCGACGAAGAAGACAAGGAATACTGCGGTACAGGTATTCCCAAGGTAGAAGCGAACCTCAACTTCTCCGCAGCTTATAAGGGCTTCGACCTTTCATTGAGCCTGGGCAGTGCGTGGGGACATAAGATTTACAACGGCAACAAATACTTCTACCAGTCAATGAGCGCCCCTACCAATATGTTAAGCAGCGTAGCCGATGCCTGGACTCCGAACAATGCCGGTACGGACATCCCGCGCGCCGTCTATAACGACCCCAACGGTAACTCCCGCGAATCCGAGCGCTTCCTGGAGAACGGCAACTTCGTCCGTCTGCGCCAGGCACAGATAGGTTATTCCCTGCCCGCTTCCTTGCTGAAGAAAGCGCACATCGAAAAGCTCCGTTTCTATATCAGCGGCGATAACCTGTTTACCATTACGGGATATGACGGCATCGACCCGGAATTCTCTACCAGCAGTCCCGTCAACTCCGGTATCGACAGACATATCTATCCGTTTACCCGCTCATATACGGTAGGCGCGCAACTTACATTCTAACCATTACAAACAGATATATACATAAGAATATGAAAAAGCTTATATATTTGGCAAGTCTATGCCTCACAATGTCTTTCGCCTCCTGCGATGACTTTCTAACAGTATCCTCTCCCGACGAATTGACCACCGATAACTTCTGGAGAGACCAGGAAGACGCCGAAGCTACCATGGCATCGGTCTACGCACAGCTTTACCACGGCGACGCTTATGCCACCAGTGAAGTCAGATGGCCGGTAGAGGCTTTCCGTACGGATTTGTACACCATGGGAAATGACGCTATCAACTACCAGACCTGGACGGACATCTATAAATTCACTTATACTAACGGTAATACGCAATTCTCTTATTACTACCAAGACCTTTATCGCGGAATCAACTTTGCCAACCAGGTACTGGAGTTTGTTCCCCAGATACCCGAAACCGGCATTACTACCAACAAACGGAACGAGCTGATAGCCGAAGCCCACTTTATGAGAGGCTACCTCCATATGATGTTGGTGCTGAACTGGGAAAAGATTATCATACGCGACAAATACATCAACGACCAAGCAGAATTGAATCTTCCGCTGTCTGACCGTGCAACCTGCTGGGATTTCATCATCGACGAACTTAAATTAGGGACAGCCCTTCCGGCAGAACGCCCCAGCACAGAGGCAGGGCGTGCCACATCCGGAGCAGCCAACGCCTACTTGGGCTTCGCTTACCTGACACGCGCATACGAAGAACCCGAGCAAGAAGCGACTTTCCTGAGCAATGCGCTGGATGCACTGAACGAGGTAAAGGGTTACGAACTGGTAAGCGGCGATGACCTGGTCGATATGTTCAACGGCAAGAATAAAAACTGCAAAGAGTCCGTTTTCGAACTGCAATATAGCTCGAATACAGACAATGGCGCCAGATACTACTCTTACGTCCACCAGTTCATCGCAAGCAAGCAGTTGGGCGGCTGGGATGAAATTCTGCCCAATGACTTCCTGATGAACGAATTCAAGAAGGAAGGCAGGGTAAGACCCGGCGGAACAGCAGGACGCTACGACCAGCGCCTATACAATACCGTATATTTCCTCGACGAATATTTCACAGAAGGGGAAGAACTGGTGATAGGACAGGAATACAGCTACTGGTTTGCCGACAAATACGTTTATCCCAAAGATGAAGAAGGCAATAACATTAAGGACGAGGACGGCGATGCGTTAAAGGAACCCGCACCCGGCGCCCAGTTGATTGACCGCCCGGCTTTCCGCCGCTTCACTCCCGCCACAAAGAAAGAGCTTAAAACGAGATGCGGCTTCAACATCCCTTTGATGCGTTACGTCAACGTATTACTGATGAAGGCCGAGGTACTGAACAAACAGGGGCATCCCGAACAGGCCATTCCTATCATCAACGATATCAGAAGAATTCACGGCGACATGCCTGCCATGTCCGGAACCACCCAGGCAGATGTACAGGCTCAGATAGAGCACGAACGTATCATAGAATTCCCGTTGGAAAGCTATCGCTGGTACGACTTGCGCCGTTGGGGTAAACTGGAGCAACAATTAGGCAGCCGCGGTTTTGTGAAGGGTACGCACGAGTTCTTCCCTATCCCGTTGTGGGAAATCAACGCCAATCCTCAGGTTCAATAACCTAATCCGGCAATCCGGGCAAGGCGGTATATGCCTTCCGAATAATATCGTCTTGCCCTGTCTGATTCTTGCCTTTGCGCAAATTGCATTATCTTTGCCCTTAAAATCAAACGACAACAGATATGTTTATAATTATCGGACTGATGCTCGCAGGAATGCTGCTGGGCTACCTCTTACGGAAACGGAATTTACGTAGAATCCATACCATTATCACAGTGCTAATCTGGATACTGCTCTTTATCCTCGGCATCGAGGTAGGCGGAAACGAACAGATTATCAAAGGGCTGCATACCATAGGACTGGAAGCGGTCGTACTGACCCTGGGCGGAACCCTGGGAAGCGTCGTTGCTGCCTGGGCATTGTGGAGGGTCTTATATAAAAGGAAAGGAGAACGGGTATGAAAGGAAGTCTTATCATAGTCGGTTTCTTCGTCCTGGGTACGCTTTGCGGAGTTTTCCGCCTGATACCCGTAGACCTCGTCATGGACAGCCAAATCAGCTACTACGCCCTTTGCGCATTGATGTTCAGCGTAGGACTGAGTGTGGGCAACGACCCCCAGACATTGAAAAACTTCCGTTCGCTTAATCCCCGGCTGGTTTTTCTGCCCATAATGACTATATTGGGTACGCTGGCAGGTTCTGCGGCAGTCAGCCTCATCCTGACTCACCGCTCCGTTACGGATTGCCTGGCTATCGGCTCGGGCTTCGGATACTATTCGCTCTCCAGTATCTTCATTACCGAATACAAAGGAGCCGAATTAGGAACTATCGCCCTGCTTGCCAATATCAGCCGTGAAATCCTGACGCTGCTTGCCGCCCCTTTACTGGTACGGTGGTTCGGCAACCTGGCGCCTATATCCGCCGGAGGAGCCACTACAATGGATACCACGCTCCCTATCATTACCCGTACGGCAGGACAACAATTCGTCGTAGTTTCCATATTCCACGGATTCGTAGTCGATTTCAGCGTACCGTTCCTGGTAACCCTGTTCTGTTCGATATAAATCTATAATTCAAGAAAACCATGAAAATCAAACTTTATACTTTACTACTCTCTTCATTATTGTGCACCGGCGCCCTGGCAGACAACGAGCCTTGGCAGAATCCGCAGGTAAACGAAATGAACCGGGAACCGATGCACGCACACTTCATCCCCTTTACCAATGAAGCCAATGCCTTGAAGCAACGCGCCCTACCCGCTGATGTGCGTTTCAACCTGAATCCTGCAACCGAGCGGCGCGTTTCATTGAACGGGACCTGGAAATTCCTCTATTCCAAGAACAACGACCTCTGTCCCCAAGACTTCCACAAACCCGGGTATAGCACCCGCAAATGGAGTAAGATACAGGTTCCCGGAAGCTGGGAATTACAAGGCTTCGATGCGCCTATCTATACGGATACCCGCTATCCTTTCCCGCCCAATCCGCCTTACGTGCCTGCCGACTATAATCCCGTAGGCGCTTACATCCGCGAGTTCACCGTACCTGCCGACTGGAAGGGCATGGATATCTTCCTCGATTTCGAAGGTGTGGAATCCGCCTATTACGTGTGGGTCAACGGGGAGCTTGCCGGCTATGCCGAGGACAGCCGCTTGCCGTCGCATTTCAATATCACCAAGCTGCTGAAAAAGGGAAGCAACAAACTCGCCGTAAAAGTATTCCGTTACAGCGACGGTTCTTACCTGGAAGGGCAGGATTACTGGAAATATAGCGGCATAGAGCGCGATGTTTATCTCTATGCACGTCCGCAAAGCCGCGTAAAGGATTTCCGTATGACTTCCGAGCTGGTGAATGACTATAAAGACGGCAAACTGCAACTGGACGTCATTCTGCACCGGCCTCAACCCGGTGAGACCGTAGAAGTGAAAGTGCTGGATAAGGATAAGGTGATTTACAACCGGAAAAAGACCGTCGCTTCGCCCGCGGACACTCTATTCAGCCAGCAACAGCTCTTCCCGGATGCCCGCCCGTGGAATGCCGAAACGCCCAATACCTATACGCTGGTAGTAAGCAACTTCGACTCGCAAGGCAGGCCTTTGGAATCGTTCACCCACCTTTTCGGCTTCCGTACCGTAGAGATGACGAACGGCATGCAGATGATTAACGGCCAGGCAGTGCTTTTCAAAGGGGTGAACCGCCACGAACACGACCCGTACAAGGGACGCACCATTACCGTAGCATCCATGATACATGACATCCAGTTGATGAAACAGTTCAACATGAACGGCGTACGCAACTGCCACTACCCCAACAATGCCCCGTGGTACGAACTCTGTACCGAATTCGGCTTATATATGGTGGACGAGGCCAATATCGAAAGCCACGGCATGATGTTCCATAAAGACGAGACTCTTGCCAACTATCCCGACTGGGAACTGCCGTTCATGCAACGCATGAGCCGCATGATAGCCCGCGACCGCAACTGTACCGCTATCGTTACCTGGTCTATGGGAAACGAATCGGGCTATGGCAAACACTTCGAGACGCTTTACGACTATACGAAGAAGATAGACACCACGCGCCCCGTACAATACGAAGGCGGCGGTTATAACGCAAAGAGCGACATCTACTGCCCCATGTACGCACGTATCTGGTCGCTCCGCCGCCATGCCAACCAGCGCGACAAGCGCCCGATGATTATGTGCGAATACGCTCATGCCATGGGCAACAGCGTAGGAAACTTCCAGGACTACTGGGACCTGATTTATAAATACGACCAACTGCAAGGCGGCTTCATCTGGGATTGGGTAGACCAGACCTTCGCCATTAAGGACAAGAATGACCGCGATATATGGGCATTCGGCGGCGATATGGGTTTCGTGGGTGTTGTAAACGATTCCAACTTCTGCGCCAACGGACTGATAGCAGCCGACCGCACCCCGCATCCGCACATCTACGAAGTGAAGAAAGTATTGCAATATATCCACTTCGCTCCCGTGGCTTTCACTACCAACAAGATAAAAGTAACCAACTGGCACGACTTCATCGGGCTGGAAGGATACCGGCTCCGCTGGGCGGTAGAGTGCGACGGCGAAACGGTGCAAAGCGGCGAGACGGACTTTCCCGTTATCGCCCCGAGAGCATCTGCCGAGATAGAGCTCCCGCTGAAAGCATTGCCCGCCGACGGCAGGGAATATTTCCTTACCTTGCGCGCCTTCACCAAACATGAAGCGCCGTTGGTTCCGAAAGGGCACGAAGCGGCTATCGAACAATGGCTGTTGCCCTCCGCCCCAATCGTAAAGACCGCAGAACCGGTTAACGGCACACTGGCGGTAGAGCGCACCGACAGCGCCGTCCTGCTGAAAGGCAATAACTTCCAGGTACGGTTCTCCACCCGCAACGGTGAGATGACGAGCCTTGCCTACAACGGAAAGGAGATGCTGAAACAAGGTCTGCAACCCAACTTCTGGCGTCCGATGACTGATAACGATATACCCACCGGACACCTCGACCGCTGCGCCACCTGGAAAACGGCCGGACGCGACGCCTTGCTGACAGACCTGAAAGTTACGGAAAGCAAGCAGTCCGCAACCCTCACTGCCACTTACCGCATGGAAGCGCAAGACTCCCGCTTGCAAACCGTATATGATATACGTCCCGACGGCGCTATCCGCGTAACCATGCACTTCGTGCCCGGCAAGAAGCCGTTGAGCGAAATGCCGCGGCTGGGCATGCGCATGATACTGCCTGCCGAATACGAAATGATGTCCTGGCTGGGACGCGGACCGCAGGAAAACTATGCCGACCGCAAGACTGGCGCGCTCGTAGGAGTGTACCAATCTACGGTGTGGGACACTTTCCACCCCTATGTACGCGCCCAGGAAACGGGGAACCACTGCGATGTGCGCTGGGTAGCCTTGCGTGATGCTGCCGGAAACGGCCTGCTCGTCACCGGCGGACAGCCCCTCAGTGTCAGTGCATGGAATTTCCCGATGGAGGACATCGAATACCGCCCGTCGCAAACAGAACGCCGCCACGGAGGAAGCATCCTGAAGAAAGATATGGTGTGGCTCAACATCGACCATAAACAAATGGGTGTAGGCGGCGACAATACTTGGGGTGCGCAGGTACATCCCGAATATACTATCACTCCGCACGAGTGGAAGTACAGCTTCACCCTGCAACCTCTCGATGCAGGGCAGGATGCAGCCAGACAAGCACATAAATGTTGGTTCTAAAAAGACTTGAAGTTATGCTACATAAAGTAAGATATTTTATTTGTCTATCGCTACTGATTGCAGGCGTCGCCGCCTGCCAATCAGGTAGCAAGACTATAACGGAGAAAAGATATGCTTTCGACAATATCCTGGATATAGCCTATACGCCCGACACCTTGCACCGATGCTACGGCTGGTTTACCGATGCCGGTTCGTGGATGGGGTTCACCCTGCCCGAAAAGGATAAATGGGTAAACGGCTTCTGCGGCCCTTTCAGCCTCGATATGTTCCGCCGCCAATGGATAGCGCAGTCTGCCGTAACGGTAAGGTTTGCCGAGGCTCCCGAAGAAAGCTTCGTACCCGACTCTACGTGTTACTACCCGGGCGAACTGTATATGTCTGCACATTCCGGCAAGGGGACAATCTGCCAGCGCCTGAACTTCACCGATGCCACCACCGCCTTGCTGCGTATCGATACCGATGATACGGGCGGGCTGGTATTTACAGGCAGCCAATGGGACAAGGATGTTACGATAAGCGTAGAGCAAAATTCGGTCATAGCACGTCATCCCAGCGGCGAAAGCGTAGTGGTGACATTTACACCGGAGGTTACTTTGACAAAGCTCGACGACAACTATACTGCCGTACTGCACAATCCGAAAGGGCAAACCAACATAGCTATCTCTTTCTTTACTTCCGAAAGGGAGCTGACTGCCGGCATACAGAACATCACCGCGCTGCTCAACAATCCGGACGAGGCGCTGCGCGCCAACTCCGACCGCTGGGAAGGCTACTTAAAGAAGATTCTGCGTACCGACATGAAGCCCGAATACGACCGCATCGCCGTGAAAGCCGTAACAACGCTTATCTCGAACTGGCGGACGCATCGCGGCGGACTGCTGCACGAGGGCATCATCCCCAGCCATGCCGTAGGTTACTTCGTAGGTTTCTGGGCATGGGACACCTGGCGTTTCAGTGCGGGAACAGCCAAGTTCGACCCCGAACTGGCAAAGAACAATATCCGCGCCATGTTCGACTACCAGCAACCCGACGGAATGATAATAGACTGTATCTACACCGACCCGTCCGAAAACAATGCCCGTGACAGCAAGCCGCCTTTGGTATGCTGGGCGGTAGACGAAATCTTTACGCACACCGGCGACACCGCTTTCGTGGCGGAAATGTATCCGCAACTGCTCTCTTACTACAAATGGTGGTACAAAAAACGCGACCATAACCAAAACGGCATGTGCGAATACGGCTCCACCGACGGAACACTCGAAGCCGCCGCATGGGAGAGCGGCATGGACAATGCTATCCGCTTCGACAATGCCGTAATGCTGAAAAACAAAGGCGCCGACGATGCTTGGAGCATAGACCAGGAAAGTGTAGACCTGAACGCCTACCTTGCATTGGAATGCAAGCTGCTGAAGAAATTCGCCGGGCTGCTGGGCATACCCTTCGACGCTCCCGATTATAGCGACCGGGTGGCCGGCTACTTCTTCGACAAGGAGATGAACTTTTTCTTCGACCGTCGCCTGAAAGACGGCTCTTTCATCCGCGAACCGGGATGCGAAGCCTATACCCCGCTATGGACGGAAGTTGCCACACAGGAACAAGTGGACAGTATGTTGCCCATGCTTCAGGATACTGCCAAATTCTCTACCTATATCCCCTTCCCGACTGTTGCGGCAGACAATCCCAAGTACAATCCGCGTGGGTATTGGCGTGGCCCCATATGGTTAGACCAGACGTATTTCGCCATTCGGGGGTTGCGCAACTACGGTTATAACGAACTTGCAGACCGGTATACATTGCAGGTATTCGATCGTCTCAGCGGCCTGAAAGAGGGAGCGCCGATACACGAGAACTATGGAACGCATACGGGCGAGCGGCTTAAGGCTCCGCATTTCAGTTGGAGCTCCTCGCACTTGCTAATGTTGTATGATGACTACGGAAAGGTGCTCAAGTAATGCCCTCTCAGGCATTTGCCTTACAGGAAGTTTCTTTTTCCTTCCATGAAACGACAAATGTGTCGAAACAAAATGACTACTCTTAAAAGTTACGGATTGTAACTATAATAACTGAAAGGGTCGTATCAAGCTCCGTTTTGAGTAATGATACGACCCTTTCTTTTGTCTTTCAGAGTGCTCGAATTTCAGATTAAAAGTTCATCTTTTCAAAAATAAAGTGCACCCTAAAAGTTTTATGTCTAACTTTTGGGGTGCACTTCAATATTGGGTTTTGATACCCTCTTTTTCAATTTTATGCTCGGGTATCTCTTATCAGAACAAGCTCCACGCCACGGTGAGCCCCGCCATAACGATAGCTACCATGCTCATCAGCTTGATAAGGATATTGAGGCTCGGACCGGAAGTATCTTTAAACGGGTCGCCTACGGTATCGCCCACAACGGTGGCTTTATGTACCTCGCTGCCTTTGCCGCCGAAGTTTCCTTCTTCCACATACTTCTTGGCGTTATCCCATGCACCGCCGGCATTAGCCATGAAGATAGCAAGCACGAAACCGCTGCTGAGCCCGCCGATAAGCAACCCCAACACGCCGGGAACGCCGAACACGAGGCCGGTCAGGATAGGGGCTACAATGGCTATCAGCGACGGCACTACCATTTCGCGCTGCGCGCCTTTCGTAGAAATGGCAACGCAACGTTCGTAGTCGGGTTCCGCCTCGCCCGTAAGGATGCCTTTTATCTCGCGGAACTGGCGGCGCACCTCGTCTACCATATGGGCGGCGGCACGGCCTACGGCATTCATCGTCAGCCCACAGAACAGGAAGGCCATCATACTGCCGAGGAACATGCCCGAGAGTACCTTGGGATTCATCAGCGTAACATCGTAATGGTGCATGAAGTCGAAGAAAGTAGCGTCCTGCACGGATACCGTTTCGCCGCCCACGAAGATATCGGTAGTACCCAGGCGGGTAAGGCCGATACGGATTTCCTCGATATAGGATGCGAGCAGGGCAAGCCCCGTCAGCGCTGCCGAGCCGATAGCGAAACCTTTGCCCGTAGCGGCCGTCGTATTGCCCAAAGAGTCGAGCGCATCGGTACGTCTGCGCACTTCTTCGCCCAAGCCGGACATCTCCGCATTGCCGCCGGCATTATCGGCAATGGGACCGTAAGCATCCGTAGCCAGTGTAATGCCCAACGTAGAGAGCATGCCCACGGCAGCGATACCGATGCCGTAAAGCCCCAGACCTACATTGGAAAAGTCGAAACCGGAAGCGAAAAGATAAGAAGCGATGATGCCTACCACTACGGCAATGACCGGAATGGCGGTGGAGAGCATGCCCAGGCCGATACCGAAGATAATGACTGTGGCAGGGCCTGTCTTGCCGCTCTCGCTCAGTTTCTGGGTGGGACGGTAGGACTGGGAGGTGTAGTATTCCGTAGAACGGCCGATGATGATACCCACTATCAAACCTACAACCACCGAACAGGAAATCCACATCCAGTTATCCAGCTTCAGCAGCCAGAGGATGAGGAAGGTGGCAACGACTATCAGCACCGAACTCAGGTTAGTACCGAAAGCAAGGGAGTTCAGCAAATCTTTCATTTTGGCATTCTCCCTGGTACGCACGGAGAAGATACCTATAATGGACAGGATAATTCCCACAGCGGCAATCAGCATCGGGGCGATAACCGCCTTGAACTGCATCAGCGTGTCTCCCGAATGGATAAAGGCGGCTGCGCCGAGGGCGGCCGTGGCGAGGATAGAGCCGCAATAGCTTTCGTACAGGTCGGCGCCCATACCGGCAACGTCGCCCACATTGTCGCCTACATTGTCGGCAATGGTTGCGGGGTTGCGCGGGTCGTCCTCGGGGATGCCCGCCTCTACCTTGCCCACGAGGTCGGCGCCTACGTCGGCGGCTTTCGTATAGATACCGCCGCCCACACGTGCGAACAACGCCTGGGTGGAGGCTCCCATACCGAATGTGAGCATTGTGGTGGTGATGATGCAAAGCTTATGGGTAGGTGTCATTACATCCACGGGAATTACCGCATTGAGCAGCAGATACCAGAAGGATATATCGAGCAGACCGAGCCCCACTACTACCAGCCCCATTACCGCACCGCTGCGGAAAGCGATGCGCAAGCCGGCATTCAGGGAGGTGCGCGCAGCATTTGCCGTACGTGCCGAGGCATACGTGGCTGTCTTCATACCGAGAAAACCGGAAAGCCCGGAGAAGAACCCACCGGTAAGGAAGGCTATCGGAACCCAGGAGTTCTGGACGCCGAAGCCGTAAGCCATAATCGAGAAAAGAATTACCAGCCCCAGGAACACCCAGCCCACAATCTTATATTGTTGGCGGAGGTAGGACATGGCGCCTTTGCGCACGGCGGCGGCAATCTTCATCATCTGAGGAGTGCCCTCGCTCTCTTTCATCATCTGACGGTGGAAATACCAGGCAAAGCAGAGTGCCAGAATGGAAGCGGCTGGAACCAGCCAGAAAAGCAATCGGTCCATAGCATAAATCGTATTAAAAGGTTGAACGAAAGCCTAAAAGTATTGATTTGGAATGAAATAAGCAAACGATTAACCGAATTTATGCCGAGCCCTGGAAAAACAATATCACCCGCCCGGTACGGGCAGGCGATACGGTCTTTATTCTATCGTTACAGCCGTGCCGCAGGCGGTTACCATTAGCATGCTGCCGCTGCCGCCCACGGTTTCGTAATCGAGGTCTACGCCGATTACGGCATTCGCACCCAACAGGCGGGCTTGCTCCTGCATCTCGCGGAGCGCCGTGTCTTTGGCCTCGCGGAGCACTTCTTCGTACGAACCGCTGCGTCCGCCCACTACATCGCGGATACTGGCGAAGAAATCACGGAATACATTGGCGCCGATAATCGTCTCGCCGCTGACGATACCGAAGTAACGGACGATGCGGGCGCCTTCGATAGTTGGAGTTGTCGTTACTAACATAATATTGTATTTTTAAGTTCTCGGTATATTATTAGACGGAAAGGAGCCGGAAAAAGTTGCAAGCTCTCAGAACATTTTGCTTACCCGGCCGATAGCTGCCACCAGCGTATCTATCTCCTCTTTCGTATTATACATGCCGAAGGAAGCGCGCACCGTGCCTTCGATGCCGAGGCGTTGCATCAGCGGTTGTGCGCAATGATGCCCCGTACGCACGGCAATGCCGAGGCGGTCGAGCAAAGTGCCCATATCGAAATGGTGGATGTCGCCTACGAGGAAGGAGATAACGCTTCCTTTTTCTTTCGCCTCGCCGAAGATACGCATGCCGGGAATTTCCCGCAGGCAGGCAGTGGCATATGTTGTGAGTTCGTGCTCGTGGGCGGCGATAGCTTCCATGCCGACTGCCGAAACATAATCCAGCGCCTTGGCAAGCCCCGTCGTGCCGATGTAATCGGGCGTACCCGCCTCGAACTTGAACGGCAGTTCGTTGAAGGTAGTCCGCTCGAACGATACGTGTTGTATCATCTCGCCGCCACCCTGGTAGGGGGGCATCCTGTCGAGCCATTCTTCCTTGCCGTAGAGCACGCCCACACCGGTAGGTCCGTAGACCTTATGCCCGGAAAAGACGTAGAAATCGGCATCCAGCTCCCGTACATCCACCGGCATATGCGGAATGGCTTGGGCGCCGTCTACAAGTACGGGGACGCCTTGTTCGTGGGCGTAGCGTATCATCTCCTTTACGGGATTTACCGTGCCCAGCACATTGGATACATGCGCCACGCCGACAATCTTGGTACGTTCGGAAAACAGCCGCTTGTATTCGTCCAGCAGCAGTTCGCCTTCGTCGCTCATCGGGATAACCTTGATAGCGATGCCTCTTTTGGCGGCCAGCAGTTGCCAGGGAACGATGTTGCTGTGATGCTCCATGACGGAGAGAATCACTTCATCTCCCTCCTGCATAAACTCCTCGCCGAAGCTGGATACAAGCAGATTGATGCTTTCCGTCGTACCCCGCGTAAAGATGATTTCATCGGTACTGCCGGCGTTGATAAACTTCCGCACCGTTTCGCGGGATGCCTCGTGCAGTTCCGTAGCCTGCTGCGAAAGGAAATGCACGCCGCGGTGCACATTGGCATTGACCGAGTAGTACTCGTCCGTAATGGCGTCTATCACCTGGCGGGGCTTCTGCGTAGTGGCTCCGTTATCGAAGTAAACCAGCGGTTTACCATATATCTCACGGGAAAGTATCGGAAAATCGGCTCTTATCTTTTGAAGGTCCATAGTTAGTTGAGTTATGAATTTCGGATTATGGATTTCGGTTTATGAACGGGCTGCGCGTCGTCATGCCGCAGGGCAATTCATTATGCGAAATCCATAATTCATCATTTATTTGCATATCGCACATCCCTGGCACTTATTCAGCTCGCCGCGGAAACGTTTCTCCACCAACAGGTGCAGGCGGTCTTTCAAGGCGTCCAGGCGGATAGTGTCGATTACCTCGTTGACGAAGGCGAACATCAGCAACAGACGGGCTTCGCGCATGGAGATGCCGCGCTGCCGCATATAGAACAGGGCGCTTTCATCGAGCTGGCCTACCGTAGCGCCGTGGCTGCACTTCACATCGTCGGCATAAATCTCCAACTGCGGCTGGGTGTACATACGAGCCTCGCGTGTGGCGCAAAGGTTACGGTTGGTCTGCTGGGAAACCGTGTGCTGCGCACCGGGGCGTACCAGTACCAAACCCGAAAAAGCACCGACGGAACGGTCATCGAGCACATACTTGAAGAGCTCGTTGCTGGTACAGTTGGGCACGGCATGGTCTATCGCCGTATGGTTATCCACATGTTGGTTCTTATCCGTAATGGCCATGCCGCAGAGGTTCAGTTCGGCGCCCTCGCCGGCAAGGGTGACTTCGGTCGTATTGCGGGTAGTGCCGTTGTGCAGCGTCATACCGTTCAGCAGCACATTGCTGTCGGCTTCCTGCCGGACATACAGGTTGCTGATACGTACCGTGCTGGTATGTGTTTCCTCCAGTTCATAAAAGTCGAAGGAGGCATTCTTGCCGATAAAGGCTTCAATTACTTGCGTCGCAAGGAAGTTAACGCCGTCCATTGCGTGGTCGCACGCCAGGAGGCGGGCTTGCGCTCCTTCTTCCAGGATGATAAGCACACGGCGGTTCACCACGAAATTGACGTCGCCGCGCAGGATATTCACCAACTGGATAGGTTTCTCCACCACTACATTCTTGGGAACGTACAGCAATACGCCGTCTTGCGCAAAGGTTGTATTGAAAGCTGTCACTCCGTCTTTGGAGGTATCCGCCAGCTTGCCGTAATATTTCTTCACCAGCTCCGGGTGCTGCTCCGCCATGTCTTTCAGACCGCCGAATACGACACCTTCGGGCAGGTGTGGCTTGGGCAGCGCCTTGTTATAGAAGGCGTCGTTCACCACGAAGTAAAGGGAAGTGCTCATATTCGGCACATCGCACTTGAACACTTCGTAAGGATTGACCGGTATTTCCAGCCGGTTCAGGTTCAGGCCGTAGTCGGGCTCGAAGAACTTGCCGACATCGGTATATTTGTATTTCTCCGTCTTGCGGGTAGGAAAGCCGAGCCGCTCGAAGTCGGCAAATGCGGCAGCGCGCGGAGCGTTCAGCACCTCGGCGCTGTGCCGGCATATCATCGCTTCCGTTTGGGAGAAAAGGTCTATGTATTGTTGCTCTACACTCATGTCATCTAATTATGAGTTTTGAATTCCGGATGATGAATTGCCATACGATACGATAGTGCAGCCTATTCATTATCCCTAATTCATAATTTATAATTCGCTTGCTTCTTTCTTTATCCAATCGAATCCTCTTACCTCAATTTCTTTCGCCAGTTCGGGGCCGCCGGTCTTTACGATGCGTCCGCCAAGCAGTACGTGGACGGTATCCGGTTTCAGGTAGTCCAACAGGCGTTGGTAGTGGGTGATGACCATGGCGCTGGTCTGGGGAGTTTTCAATTTGTTAAAGCCGTCAGCTACGATACGCAGGGCGTCTACGTCGAGGCCGGAATCGGTTTCGTCGAGAATGGCGAAAACGGGTTCCAGCATAGCCATTTGGAAGATTTCGTTACGTTTCTTTTCGCCGCCGCTGAATCCTTCGTTTACGCTACGGTTGGCGAGCTTGTTGTCCAGCTCTACAATGGCACGCTTCTCGCGCATCAGTTTCAGGAACTCGCTGGCAGACAGCGCAGGCAAATGGCGGTATTTGCGCTGCTCGTTCACAGCGGCGCGCATGAAGTTCACCATAGAAACGCCCGGAATCTCCACCGGCGTCTGGAACGAGAGGAAGATACCCTCATGGGCACGGTCTTCGGGGCTCATTGCCAGCAGGTCTTTGCCGTTGAAAGTAACCGTGCCGCGCGTTACCTCGTATGCGGGATGTCCCACCAGCACATTGCTCAGCGTGCTTTTTCCGGCTCCATTCTGCCCCATTAGGGCATGTACCTCACCGTCGCGGATAGTAAGGTCGATGCCTTTCAATATCTCTTTGCCATTGATGCTGGCATGCAGGTCTTTTATCTCTAACATCTTTATATTTACGATTTGACTATTTACAATTTATTACTTAATGCTACTCCTAATACTCATATTGCTATCCGGTCTGCCTTTTGCCTGTCTACCGTTCATCTGCCGGTTGCACAGGCGGATAGTACGCAACGAACCGTCCGGCAGCAAATCAACCTACGCTTCCTTCCAGCGAAACGGCCAACAGCTTCTGGGCTTCTACGGCGAACTCCATAGGCAGCTTGTTGAGTACCTCCTTGGCATAGCCGTTTACAATCAGCCCGACGGCGTCTTCCGTAGAAATGCCGCGCTGGTTGCAGTAGAATATCTGGTCTTCGCTAATCTTGCTGGTGGTTGCCTCGTGCTCTACAATGGCC
This sequence comes from Bacteroides gallinarum DSM 18171 = JCM 13658, assembly GCF_000374365.1. Lineage (GTDB taxonomy): Bacteria > Bacteroidota > Bacteroidia > Bacteroidales > Bacteroidaceae > Bacteroides > Bacteroides gallinarum. The sequence goes on along the minus strand of NZ_KB894123.1, from coordinate 34,951 downwards.
GTCTCATTGTGGATATCCATGTAGGGGAAGGTATGGGCGCCACACTTATCGCCCAGCAGCAAGGAGTCGCACTGGCTGTAATTACGGGCATTGTCTGCTTTTTGGGCGACACGTACCAGCCCGCGGTAGGAGTTTTCGCTCCGCCCGGCAGAGATACCTTTGCTGACGATAGTGCTGCGGGTGTTCTTGCCCAGGTGAATCATTTTCGTACCGGTATCCGCCTGCTGGTAGTTGTTGGTTACCGCCACACTGTAAAACTCTGCCGTAGAGTTGTCGCCGGAAAGGATGCAGGACGGGTATTTCCATGTAATAGCCGAACCGGTTTCCACCTGTGTCCAGGACAGTTTGCTGTTTACGCCCTTGCAATGCCCGCGCTTCGTCACGAAGTTATAGACGCCGCCTTTGCCTTCGGCATCGCCCGGATACCAGTTCTGGACGGTGCTGTATTTTACTTCTGCACGGTCGTGTACTACAATCTCCACGATAGCGGCATGCAACTGGTTCTCATCGCGCATCGGGGCTGTGCATCCTTCCAGGTAGGACACATACGAATCATCGTCCGCCACAATCAGGGTTCTTTCGAACTGCCCGGTATTACGGGCGTTGATGCGGAAGTAGGTAGACAGCTCCATAGGGCAGCGCACTCCCTTAGGGATATAGACGAAAGAGCCGTCGGAGAATACCGCGGAGTTCAGCGCTGCAAAGAAGTTATCGCGATAGCCCACCACAGAGCCCAGGTATTTCTGCACCAGGTCGGGGTGCTCGCGTACCGCCTCGCTGAACGAGCAGAAAATAATCCCTTTCTCCATAAGCGTTTCCTTGAAAGTAGTCTTTACGGATACGGAGTCCATGACGGCATCTACCGCCATGCCGCTCAGCGCCATTTGTTCTTCCAGCGGAATGCCTAGTTTGTTAAAGGTCTTGACCAGTTCCGGGTCTACCTCGTCCATGCTCTTGGGACCGTCTTTCTTCTTGGTAGGGTCGGCATAGTACGAAATGGCCTGGTAATCTATCTCAGGAATACGGAGATGCGCCCATGTGGGCATCTCCAGCGTCAGCCAGTGGCGGTACGCTTTCAGGCGGAACTCCAGCAACCAATCGGGCTCTCCTTTTTTCTCGGAAATCAGGCGTACCACGTCCTCATTCAGGCCGCGCTCGATGATGTCCGTATGCACGTCGGTGGTGAAGCCGTACTTGTACTTCTCCCGAGTGAGTTCCTTTACATATTTATTGGGTTCTTCTTGTTGCATTATTCATTCAATATATATTGTTCTGTAACATGCTTGGCAGCGGGAAAGAATATCCCGGCAAACGACTCCATAGGATAATATAACACCGATTCCTTCTTTTTTGTTTGGCTGAGCAGCGTATTGTCCGCATCGATGAACTCGATGACGCCGATTAGCAGGCTCACCAGCAAAAGGGCTTTCAGCGCTCCCAGCCCGGAGCCCAGCCAACGGTTCAGCCAGCCCAGCGAAACGGCTTCCATTACCTTCGTGAGCAAAGAGGCTATGAGTGCGAAAGCCAGCGGTACGGCTATCCAGATAGCGATGAACGCCAGCACTTGCGCCACTGTCATCGAATCGGTGACTTTCGAAAAGACTTTCTCTGCAACAGAGGCGTACAACGCCTTCGCCGCCAGCAAACCGGCAACCAGTCCCAACAGGGTGGCGAGTTGCTTCACGAAACCTTTCATGAAGCCGACGACCGCTCCCGCACCGATGATTACCAGGATTATGATGTCTACAGTGGCCATAGTCATATTAAAAAGGCACGGATTACACGGATAAGCACGGCTTTTCTTATAACCTATCCGTGAAATCCGTGTAATCCGTGCCTAAAGGGTTATGTCCTTACAGAGTTTGCTTTACTTCTACTTCTTCGTAAGATTCTATAATATCTCCTACCTTGATATCGTTGCAGTTCGTCAGGCTGATACCGCATTCGAAATTGGTTCCTACCTCCTTCACATCGTCCTTGAAGCGTTTCAGCGCATTGATATTGCCGGTGAAGATAACGATACCGTCGCGGATAAGGCGTGCCTTGTCGCTGCGCTTTACCTTTCCGGTCTTTACCATGGCACCTGCCACAATACCTACTTTGGTAATGTTGAATACCTCGCGAACCTCGATAGTGGCCGTTACCTGCTCTTTCAGGGTCGGTGCAAGCATGCCTTCCATAGCCGCCTTCACCTCTTCGATAGCATCGTAGATTACGGAGTACTTGCGGATATCCACACCTTCCTGCTCCGCCAGCTTGGCGGCAGCACCCGAAGGACGCACCTGGAAGCCGACGATAATCGCATCCGAAGCGGCAGCCAGAGATACATCCGACTCGGAGATAGCACCGACGCCCTTGTGGATAACATTCACCTGTACCTGCTCGGTAGAGAGTTTAATCAGCGAGTCGCTCAACGCCTCTACGGAGCCGTCCACGTCGCCCTTCACGATGATGTTCAGCTCGTGGAAGTCGCCCAATGCCAAGCGGCGGCCTACTTCATCGAGCGTCAGCATCTTCTGCGTACGCAAGCCCTGTTCGCGCTGCAACTGCTCGCGCTTGTTGGCGATTTCACGGGCTTCCTGCTCGGTTTCGATTACGTGGAACGTATCGCCGGCAGCCGGCGCACCGTTCAAGCCCAGAATCAAAGCCGGTTCCGAAGGTCCCGCCTCTTTCATACGCTGGTTGCGTTCGTTGAACATTGCTTTCACCTTGCCGTAGCTTGTACCTGCCAGCACGATGTCGCCCATTTTCAAAGTACCGTTGGACACCAGCACTGTAGCTACATAACCGCGGCCTTTATCCAGCGAGGATTCGATGATAGAGCCCGTAGCACGGCGGTTGGGGTTCGCTTTCAATTCCAGCATCTCGGCTTCCAGCAATACTTTCTCCATTAAATCGGCCACGCCGATGCCTTTCTTGGCGGAGATATCCTGAGACTGGTACTTGCCGCCCCATTCCTCTACGAGGAAGTTCATGGCAGCCAGTTCTTCCTTAATCTTATCCGGATTAGCGGTCGGCTTGTCAATCTTGTTGATAGCGAATACGATAGGCACACCGGCAGCCATGGCGTGGTTGATAGCCTCTTTGGTCTGCGGCATCACGTTGTCGTCGGCAGCTACGATGATGATAGCGATATCCGTAGCCTTGGCGCCGCGGGCACGCATAGCGGTAAACGCCTCGTGTCCCGGAGTATCGAGGAACGTAATCTTGCGGCCGTCTTCCAGCGTCACGTGGTATGCACCGATGTGCTGCGTGATACCGCCGGCTTCGCCCGCAATCACATTCGCCTTGCGGATATAGTCGAGCAATGATGTCTTACCGTGGTCTACGTGTCCCATTACCGTAACAATCGGAGCACGGGGCTGCAAATCTTCCTCGGCATCTTCTTCCTCTACGATAGCCTGGGCAACTTCCGCACTTACGTATTCCGTCTTGAAGCCGAACTCTTCGGCCACCAGGTTGATTGTCTCGGCATCCAGGCGCTGGTTAATGGAAACCATCATGCCGATACTCATACAAGTGGCGATAACCTGCGTAACGGAAATATCCATCATGCTTGCCAGCTCGTTGGCGGTTACGAATTCGGTAAGTTTCAATACCTTGCTTTCCGCCATTTCCTGGTCTTCCAGCTCCTGCATACGGCTCGATACCAGGTCGCGCTTTTCCTTGCGGTATTTCGCTCCCTTATTCTTGCCCTTAGAGGTGAGGCGCGCCAAGGTTTCCTTTACTTGCTTCGCTACATCTTCCTCGCTTACTTCCTGTTTGATGACAGGTTTCTTGAAGCGGTCTTTGTTCTTATTCTTACCGGCCTGCTGGTTACCAGCACCCTGTTGGCTACCGCTTTTCAGGCGGTCATTGCCGCTGCGCTGGAAGTTGGACGCATTGTTGATATCCACCTTTTCCTTGTTGATGCGGACGCGCTTCTTCTTGGCATTGGCATCGTTGGCGCCTTCCTTCACCTTATTGTCATCGCGGCGGATTTCCTTGATAATGGCCTCCTTCATCAGCTTCTTCTGGTCTTGGCGCTGCTTCTCCTTTTCTTCGCGCTCCTTGCGTTTCTCTTCTTTCGATTTCTTCTTCGGGCGCGTGGACTGGTTCAGCGCAGCAAGGTCTATCTGTCCGATTACATTAATCTTGGACACGAACTCGGGCTGGTGTATTTTAAATATCTCTTCCTTGTCTTCCGGGGCTGTTTCTTCGGCAGGGGCGGCTTCCTCCTTAGCCGGTACGGGTTCCTCGGCGGCAGCGGGTGCGGATTCTTCTTCCGCAGCAGGCACCTGTTCGATAACCGGAGCGGCTGCCGGTTCGGGCTGGGGTTCGGGAACGGGTTCCGGTTTCGGAGCTTCCGCAACAGGGGCGGGTTCTTCCGTCTTTATCGCTTCAGCTACCGGTTTCTCCGGCTCCGCTTCTTTCTCTTTTTCCACAGTATGTTTGCGATTCAGCTTATCCAAATCTATCTTACCGACAGGCTTGAACTTGGGACGCACATCTTCGGGAACCACCGTCTTTACAACCTCTTCGGCTTTCGGCTTCTCCTGTGTCTCCTTGTCATACCCGTCAATGGCTACCGATGCCTTGTTGCGCTCTTTACTCTGGCGTTCCTGGATGAAACGCTCTGTTTTCAGTTTAAGATCCTTATCTGTACTAAACTCTTTCACGAGCAAGTTGTACTGCTCATCGGTAATCTTCGTATTGGGGTTCGCTTCAATGGCATACCCTTTCTTTTGCAAGAACTCAACTACCGTCGTGATTCCTACATTTAAATCTCTTGTTACTTTATTTAACCTTATCGTCATACTTTAATTTAATGAATAATGGAGAAAGAAGTCAGTGCAAACCCGAAAGCCGTTACGCGGCTTACTCATTATCTTCCTCAAACTCCGATTTCAAAATGCGTAATACTTCGTCCACCGTTTCCTCTTCCAGGTCGGTCTTCTCAATCAACATTTCGCGCGGGGCGTTCAACACGGCCTTGGCGGTATCGATACCGATAGCCTTGATAGCATCGATTACCCAACCGTCGATTTCATCGCGGAACTCATCCAGGTAGATATCTTCATCCTCTACCGCCTCATCCAATTCGCGGAATACGTCAATGGTGTACTCAGTCAACATACTGGCCAGCTTGATATTCAAACCGCCTTTACCGATAGCCAGCGACACCTCCTCCGGTTTCAGGAAAACTTCTGCCTTATGCTCTTCCTCGTTCAGGCGGATAGAAGAAATCTTGGCAGGGCTGAGGGCACGCTGTATAAACAACTGGATATTCGACGTATAGTTGATAACGTCGATATTCTCGTTGCGCAGCTCGCGGACGATACCATGGATACGGCTGCCCTTCACACCCACGCAGGCGCCTACCGGGTCGATACGGTCATCGTAGGACTCGACGGCAATCTTGGCACGTTCGCCGGGAATACGGGCAATCTTCTTGATAGTAATCAGTCCGTCATTGATTTCGGGTACTTCCATTTCGAACAGGCGTTGCAGGAATACGGGCGATGTACGGCTCAGGATAATCTTCGGATTATTGTTCCTGTTGTCCACCCGCGCTACTACGGCACGTGCCGTTTCGCCTTTGCGGTAGAAGTCGCTCGGTATCTGTTCGGTCTTGGGCAACAAGAGTTCGTTGCCTTCGTCATCGAGCAGCAGCATTTCCTTCTTCCAAATCTGGTAAACCTCCGCATTGATGATAGTACCTACTTTATCGATATACTTATTATAAATACTGTCTTTCTCCAGCTCCAAAATCTTGGAAGCCAACGTCTGGCGCAAGTTCAGGATAGCGCGGCGGCCGAATTTTGCAAAGTTCACCTCGTCCGTCACTTCCTCTCCCACCTCGTACGAAGCGTCTATTTTCCGGGCTTCGCTCAGGGGAATCTGCAAGTTCGGATTCTCAAGCTCCTCATCTGCCACCACTTCACGGTTACGCCATATCTCGAAGTCGCCTTTGTCCGGGTTCACGATTACGTCGTAATTCTCGTCGGTGCCGAACATCTTTGCAATCACACTGCGGAACGACTCCTCGAGTACGCTCACCATGGTGGTTCTATCAATATTCTTCAGTTCTTTAAATTCCGAAAAGGTATCTATCAAGCTGATAGTTTCTTCTTTCTTGGCCATAGTCTTATTTAAAACTAATTAAGTATTTAGTATATTTTATCTCTTCGTATGTAAAGGCAAGGTCTTCATCCACCATTTTGGGGCGCTTGGCTCCCTCCTCTTTCACCTTTTTCCGGACGGTAACGATGAATCGCTGCGCGTCGGCGTCCTTCAATGTACCGCAATACTTGCGTCCGTCCTTCGCCAGTACCTCCACTTCCTTACCTATGTGGTTGACGTACTGTTGCAGCACTTTAAACGGTTGTCCGATGCCGGCAGAGCCGACCTCCAGCTCGTAATCCTCCTCCTCGCGGTTCAGCCGGGATTCTATGTAACGGCTCAACTCTACGCAGTCCTCAATCCAAACACCTTCCTTGTGGTCTATTTCCACCACAATCTTGTCGTCCGGGCCGATTACGACTTCCACCAGGAAATAGTCCTTATCTTTCAGCCACTCGTCTACAATCTGACAAACTGTTTTCTTTTCTATCATAGATTAACCATTAAGAACGAAAAAGAGGAGCTTAATCGCCCCTCCACCTTTCATCCGTTTCGGTTGCAAAGATATAAATAATCTGTTCGACTACAAAATAATAGGAGAAAAAAAGAATATTTAGCATATAGCCCGAGATTATCCTCTATTCAAAATTAATCACTACATTTGCAGGGTTCTTTAAAACCCGATTATCATGGCACATCACCTGAATACCAACAAGCAATTCATGATAGGCAACGGCATCCTCGCCTTTGCCGTAATATTCGTTGTCGTTATTTTCGTCTATATGAGCATGCGGCTGCAACGCCAGAAAGAAGGCGAACGGTACTTCGCCGAGACTTACAGCATCACTTTAGTAAAAGGATTTGCAGGCGACTCCATATCCGTCCTTCTCAACGACAGCCTGCTGGTAAACCGGCGCATCGGCAAAGAACCTTTCACTTTCGAGGTGAAGCGCTTCGCCGAGCAGAGCGCCCTGATGATAGTGGACAAAGCCACCGACAAGCTCTCCCTGTTCGAGCTGAGCGAGAAAGGCGGCAGCTACCGCTTCGAGAAAGAGGGCGACGAAGTGAAGCTGCTGGCACAAGAAGAATAAAGCCGTTTCAGAAATCTGTCCTGTACTTCCTCAACTCGCTGCGCAGGGCTTGCGCCTTGTTGCCCGTCATGCTGTCGAGCAAAGCCCAGAAACGCTCGCCGTGATTCATCTCGCGGGTATGCGCCAGTTCGTGCAGTAATACGTAGTCTATCAGATGCCTGGGCAGCAACACCAGGAAATAGGAAAGGTTGATGTTTCCGCTTGCCGAGCAACTCCCCCAGCGTCCGCTGCTGGAATTTATTTTCACGCTCTTATAGGAAAGACCGTATTGCAACGAAAGCGCATAAAGCCGGGGAGGGAGAATAATTTTGGCATTCCGGCGCAGCGCCTCCTCAATCACTTTACGCAACCAGGCTTGCAGCTCCTTGTCCCGGAAATCCGCATCCGGCGGACAGACAATCTGCATCTCCCCCAGCTCCGAACGGGAAAGGAAGCGGGCACGTTCTCCCCTGACCAGGCTCAACTTGAAGAACTCCGTATCGATACGGTAATCCAGGTCTATCAACGGGCGGCTCTGCCTCTGCCGTGCCGCCCTCAACCGGGAACGAAGCTGCTCGACAGCATTCCTCACCTCCGCCACCGTCGTACCCGGCGGAACAGTTACATGGATAACATCCCCGCGCGTACGGAAAGTCAAACGCTGGGCGCGGGCATTTACCCGTACCGCCAGGCGCCCCAGCTCCTCGTCCTCCAATATATGTTCCGTCATCATCCGTCTTTTTCTTGAAACGGAGGCAAAAGAACGAAGAATCATCCGAAAAAGCAAACCACCGGCTATCAAAAACGAACAGAGTGTCCGAAAACGGACACGGCGTATCCCGTACCGCATCCTCACAAACAGCGACTTACACACATGGCACAGAGTTTGAACAGGAATTACCGGTAAAAAGTTCCGGCAAAAAAGTTGCCCTGCCTGCAACCTTTTGAAAGGACGCCACGTCTAACCAACAAAAGAACTTAAAAATAAACGAACATGAAAACTTTAACAACAATCATCGCATTAAGTGTCTTCGTACTAAGCGCAACAGCTTGTTCACCGAAACACGGACAGTACTCCGGGCTATTCGGCGGAAAAACCGTCAAAGCCAGCAAGAACTACGTAACCAAGAACATCAAAGTAGACGAGTTCACCGGCGTGAGCCTGGCAGGCAGCCCCGATATCACCTACACGCAGAAAGCAGGCAAGCCCGAGGTAGAAATATACACTTCCGACAATATTATAGACCTCCTGGACATCAGCGTAGACAACGGCATGCTGACTATCAAATTCAAGAAAGGCGTCAACGTATCTTACAACAAGCTGAAAATCCGTATTTCTTCCGCTACGCTCAACTCTATCTCCGTAGCAGGTTCAGGAAATATAGAACTTGCCAACGGCCTGAAAACCGACCGCCTGAAGATGTCCGTAGCGGGTTCCGGCGATATCAAGGCAAACGACATCGCGTGCACCGGCTGCCTCAGCATATCCATTGCCGGCTCCGGCGACATACAAGGCAGCAACATCACCTGCGCCGATTTCAAGACATCCGTAACAGGCTCCGGAGACATGAAGCTCAGCAACGTATCAGCCACCGCCACCGAAGCTTCCGTAGCAGGCTCCGGCACAGTGATATTGACAGGAACGACCCAGGAAGCCAACTATCGCGTAACAGGTTCTGGAGATTTATTCGCCTCCGACCTGCAAGCAAAACGCGTCTCTGCAAGTGTATCGGGTTCAGGCAACATCAAATGCCATGCCACCGATTTCCTGAAAGCACGTACCAGCGGAAGCGGAAATATCGGTTACAAAGGCAATCCGGAGCTGGATTACCCGAAAAAGGGGTTGTATAAGCTCTGATGTATCAGCGGGTTCACTGGCTCAGGTTTCACCACAGAGGGCACAGAGTTTTTCACCACAGATTACACTGGATTAACACAGATTGGTATATAATTACTTTACTTACTTCATTACTGCTTTGTTTCATTACCTCTGCAAAACTCTGTGTACTCCGTAGTACAAAGTAAAAAAGACTTTGTGAAACTCCGTGCCTTCTGTGGTGAAAAGCTCTGTGCCCTCCATACCACAAAGTAAAAAAGAAAAAAATTCTGTGAAACTCCGTGTGCTCTGTGGTGAAAAACTCTGTACCCTCCGTAATAACACATAAAAGGGACGCTGCATCACGCGGCGTCCCATTTATCTTAGTTAGTTCTTATAAATTTTGAGAGAATTGAAACTTCACAGCCTCTGTTTTTTGTTTTAATAAAAGCACACTAACTATATTTTAAAGCAAATGAAAATGTTATTTAAAAAGCAAATGAAAAATGTCTATTCCTTGATTTCCTTTCCCCGGTTCACACGGTGCAGGCTATCCAGCATCTGCTTCTCGTGCGTTACCGCCGCCTCTCCCGAGAGAGCTACCGACGGAGCGGAAATCTGTTTACCGATAGTATCGGCTGCGGCTACTTCCTGTACATCGGCAAAGAGCGAGTGTTGCATCATATTGCCCAACGAAAGCACCACCGCCACTACCGCAGCGGCTTTGAACAACGGCATGAAGCGCGCGGCAAGCGTCATGCGCCTTGCCTTCACCACCGGAGCCTCGACCCGGGCAAGTACCCGTGCGTCGAAATCCGCACCCAGGTGCTCCTCCTGTTGAAGCTGCTGATATACAAACAAATCTTTGTAACGGAGCAGATGTCCGGGTACATCCCCTTTCGTAAAGAAAGCACGCAACTGCGCCTCCTCCTCCAGAGAAGTCTCGCACTGCCAATAGCGTTCCAAAAGCTGTTCTATATATTTAAAGTCCATAACCTTCTATATCGATAAACCGTTGTTTAACTTTCTGCCGCGCCCTGAAAAGATTCACCTTCACCTGTTCCTCCGTCAAATTCAAGACTGCCGCTATCTCCTTGTAGCTCTTACCCTCCACATCCCTCAACTGCATAATCAAGCGCTGTTTTTCGGGAAGCTCATTTATCAGACGGTGCACCAATGCCATTCGCTCCCTGTTCACCAACCTTTCGTAAGGACCCGATGCATCGGAAACCTTTTCCATATCGGGTGTCAGCTCCACCGTTTGAGCATCTTTCCGTTCGCTCCGGTCTATTGCCAGATTTCTTGCTACTGCCAGGCAATAAGCCTCGACAGAGCCGAACTGCGACCACTCGTCACGCTTGTTCCACACCCTAATCAGTGTTTCCTGCACAACATCTTCCGCTTCTGCCCTGTCGAATGTAATTCTCAGGGCCAACCGAAAGAGCTTGTCTTTCAGAGGGAGAATGTCATTACGAAAGCTGATTTCTTGCATCTCTAATTAATTGACGGTTCAGCAGGCCGGAAGTTACAGCCTACCGCCACTTTTTTTCGGATTATTTTATGATACGGGTTCCACCGTTACTGTTAATAGCTGAAGCTAAAGTAATTACGACCTCTGATACCCCGGCATCCAATGCCTCGAAAGAATTCTCCAACTTGGGAATCATACCGCCCTGGATTACTCCTTCGGCAACATACCGTTCAAACTCCTCCCGGGTAATCCGGGGAATGACGCTGTCGTCATCGTTCTCGTCGCGCAGCACACCTTTCTTTTCAAAGCAATACACCAGTGTCACGTCGAACTGGCCGGACAACGCCTTGGCGGTTTCGCCGGCAATCGTGTCGGCATTCGTATTCAGCATATGCCCCTCGCCGTCGTGCGTCAGCGGAGCCATTACCGGAACGACACCCCGGCGGATAAGCCCGCCCAGGAAATCTCCGTTCACCTGCTTCACATCGCCTACAAAACCGTAGTCCACCTCCTTTACCGGGCGCTTCACGGAGCGAATCACATCCATATCCGCCCCCGTCAACCCCAGCGCATTCACGCCCCGCGCCTGTAAGCCGGCAACGATATTCTTGTTTACCAGCCCGCCATACACCATTGTCACCACCTTCAAAGTCTCGGCATCGGTAATGCGGCGTCCGTTCACCATTTTGCTCTCGATACCCAACCGGGCTGCAATCTTCGTTGCCGAACGTCCGCCGCCGTGCACCAGCACCTTATAGCCGCCGATAGCAGCAAAGTCGTCCAGCAACTTACAGAGGGCAGCCTCTTCTTCCACAATCTTGCCACCCACCTTAATCACCGTCAGTTTCTCTCTCATTATTCCAAATACGTATATCCGTACAAGCCGGAACGATAGTTAGACAAAAATTCCTTTCCCTCTTCCAGCGATATACGCCCTTCCTTTACAGACTGGGTAACCCACGTCTCCAAGGTGCGCACCAGCTTCTTCGGACTGTACTGCACATAATCCAGTACCTCCGCCACCGTTTCGCCGTCGATAACCTGCTCCACGGTATAACCCTTATCGCTTACAGACACGTGTACGGCGTTCGTATCACCGAACAGGTTGTGCATATCGCCGAGAATTTCCTGATAGGCGCCCACCAGGAACACCCCCACATAATACGGCTCTTTGCTCTTCAAAGAGTGCACCGGCAGGTAATGCGACACATTCTTCGTAGAAATGAAATTGGCTATTTTGCCGTCCGAGTCGCAGGTAATATCCTGCAACGTAGCCGTCCGGTCTGGTTTTTCCTCCAGGCGCTGGATAGGCATAATGGGGAATATCTGGTCTATCGCCCAGGAGTCCGGCAAAGACTGGAAAAGCGAAAAGTTACAGAAGTATTTATCCGCCAACAGCTTGGGAAGCCCGCGGAATTCGTCGGGCGCATGCTTCAGCCCGCTGGCAATCTGATTTACCTCGCGCATGATAGACCAGTACAAACGCTCTATCTTGGCACGGGTCTGCAAGTCCACGATACCGTGGCTGAACAAGTCGAGCGCCTCCTCGCGTATCTGCTGCGCATCATGCCAGGCCTCCAACATCCTGTTCTGGTTCAGGGTGTCCCAAATGCCGTAAAGTTCCTGCAACAGCTCGTGGTCGTTCTCGGTCACCTCTTCGTCATCGTCCCACTCGGGCAGGTTGGTCGTTTCCAGCACCTCGAAGATAAGTACCGAGTGATGTGCCGTCAGGGCACGTCCGCTCTCCGTTATTATATTGGGGTGGGGAATGCCGTTCTTATCGCTGGCATCCACCAAAGTAGATATGGAGTCGTTCACATATTCCTGAATGGAATAGTTTACACTGCCCTCGCTATTGGAGGAACGCGTTCCGTCGTAGTCCACGCCCAGACCGCCGCCGATGTCCACGAATTCCACATTGAACCCCATGGCATGCAACTGCACATAGAACTGCGACGCCTCGCGCAAGGCCGTCTTGATACGGCGGATTTTCGTTACCTGGCTGCCGATATGGAAATGTATCAATTTCAGACAATCCTGCATACCCTTATCCGCCATAAAGTCGAGTGCTTCGAGCAGTTCGCTGGACGACAGGCCGAATTTGCTGGCATCGCCGCCGGAGTCCTCCCACTTGCCGCTTCCCGATGAAGCCAGCTTGATACGAATGCCGATATTGGGCTTCACGTTCAATTGCTTCGCCATTTTGGCAATCAGTTTCAGCTCGTTCAGTTTTTCTACCACGAGGAAGATGCGTTTGCCCATTTTCTGCGCCAGCAAAGCAAGCTCTATGTAGCTCTCGTCCTTATAGCCGTTGCAGATAATCAACGAATCGGAGTCCATATTGATAGCAATCACTGCATGCAGCTCCGGCTTGGAACCCGCCTCCAACCCGAGGTTGAACTTCTTGCCGTGGCTGATAATTTCCTCTACCACGGGGCGCATCTGATTCACTTTAATAGGATAGATAATAAAGTTCTCCGCCTTGTAGCCATACTCCTCCGCCGCCTGCCTGAAACAGCAGGAAATCTTCTCAATCCGGTTGTCGAGGATATCGGGGAAGCGCACCAGCATGGGAGCCGTTACGTCGCGCAACTGCAACTCGTCCACCAGCTCCTTCAAATCGACGCCCACCCCGTCTTTGCGCGGTGTTACTACTACATGACCCTTGTCATTGATACCAAAGTACGAAGTGCCCCAACCAGTGATGTTGTACAGCTCTTCCGAATCTTCAATACGCCATTTTCTCATCAGTACATTTACTATTTGACTATTTACAAATTACTATATCCAACCGGAGGTATTACCTTAATTAAGGAATGCAAAAATAATGATAAATCCGGAACATCCTGCCTTTTCGGGCGAAAAACACACATTTACAAGAGATTAAACGTCCAGGAGAGTACGTAGTTGCTGCACGGACGCAGCTATCTGGCTCCTGCTCTCCAAGCTTCCGGCATCGAAACGGTAACGCGCCTGCGAGTAGAAAGGCGCACGCTTCGCCAGCGCCTCCACGATAAAGGAGCGCAGCTCGTCGTCCGTCTTGCCTTGCAAGATAGGGCGCTGCCGGGTGGCCACCCGCAGGCGGTCGAACAGTATATCGGGATGTACGTCGAGAAAAACGGTCTGCCCGTGCCCGTTCATATAATCCATATTGTCGAAGAAACAAGGAGTGCCGCCGCCGGTCGAGATAACCACATCCTCGAACTCGGACACCTCGTGCAGCATGTTCCGCTCCAACTCACGGAAAGAGGCTTCCCCCCGCTCGGTGAACAGTTCACGGATAGATTTGTGAAAACGTTCTTCGATGTACCAGTCCAGGTCGATGAAGGGTACATCCAATTCGCGGGCAAAAGCCTTTCCCAAAGTCGTCTTACCGGCTCCCATGTAGCCGGTTAAAAAGATACGTATCATAGTTGCTTACCGTTTGGGCACAAAGATAATGCAAACCGAGAGCAGAATAAAATGAACTTGTTCATTTTTTATGCCGAGGCGCAGCTTATCTTCGCTTTTAGAGCAAAGATAATGCAAACTGAAAGCAGAATAAAACGAACTTGTTCTTTTTTTATGCCGAAGTACAGCTTATTTTCGCTTTCAGAGCAAAGACAAGTAACCGCATAACGAAGCTATTCCACACTCAGCGGAAAATCTTAATCCGCTCGCTCAGCTCCCGGAACTCCTTTTCTCCCGGTTCGGCAAGCGGTGTGCCGAAGGGCATCTCGGCTATCAGCATCCAGCTTTCGGGCAACTTCCAGGTACGGCGTACTTCATCGTCAATCAGCGGGTTGTAATGTTGCAGCGAAGCCCCCAATCCGGCATCCTCGAGCATCGTCCAAATGGCGAGCTGGTGCATGGCCGAGGTGTGTTGCGACCAGGTGGGGAAGTTCCCGCTGTAAGAGGGGAAGGCATCCTGCAACTTCTTCACAGCGTCCGTATCCTCGAAATAGAGTACAGTACCGTGCCCGCAAGCAAAACAGCCGTCAATCTTGGCCTCCGTCTTCACGAAGGCTTCGGACGGGATACGCTGTTTCAAAGTACTCTTTACGATATCCCACAGTTTCTTATGTTCATCGCCCAGCAAGAGCACGATTCTCGTGGACTGCGAGTTGAAAGCCGACGGCACATACTTTACCGCTGTACGTACGATATGCACCACCTCCTCGTCCAGGACGGGAGAGTCGCTGCCTATGGAATAATAGCTGCGCCGGTGTTCCAGCGCTTCTGCGAATGTTCTTTTCATATATTTTCTTTTCATTATCGTTATTATCTTCTTAAGATAACAAGCGGAAGGGATAAGTTGTTCTGATTTGCGAAATATATTCGTACCTTTGCCCGAGTTATGAAGAAAGAGAAATTCTATGTAGTATGGGCAGGCGGCACTCCGGGCATTTATACCTCCTGGACAGACTGCCAGTTACAAACCAAAGGTTACGAAGGAGCGAAATTCAAGTCGTTCGACACTCGCGAGGAAGCAGAGAAAGCCTTTGCCGCTTCTCCGTACGACTACATCAAGCGCACCACCCCCGCAGGCGGCGGGCAACCCGGACAGCCTCAAAAGACAGATACCCTTCCGCCTGCCGTACTCGAAAACAGCCTTGCCGTAGATGCCGCATGCAGCGGAAACCCCGGCGCAATGGAATACCGGGGGGTGCACGTTGCCAGCCGGCAGCAGATTTTCCATTTCGGCCCCGTGTACGGAACCAACAATATCGGCGAGTTCCTCGCCATTGTACACGGCCTCGCCCTGCTGAAACAGAAAGGTTACGACATGCCTATCTACAGCGACAGCGTCAACGCTATCGGCTGGGTGAAGCAGAAGAAGTGCAAAACCAAGCTACCGCGCGATTCCAAGACCGAAACACTCTTCCAACTGATAGAACGCGCCGAGAAATGGCTGCGCGAGAACACCTACTCCACCCCTATCCTTAAATGGGAAACCCGGCAATGGGGAGAAATACCCGCAGACTTCGGGAGGAAATAAACGGGTGGAAACGCTTCTGCCCCCACTAAAAAATCCCGCTTCTCCAACGGGATAATACGGTTATACCCTTACTAAAACAGACCGGTACAGCATGTAAAACTTCGTCCCGCAGTTGCGGGCTGTCGGGCCCGCAACTGCAAACCGCACGGCACACAGTTGGCAACCGGAGAGCCCACAACTGGAAAACGGGATTTAAGCAGAAGGATAACGGCATTTCCGCCTATGCGAAAAGAGGTTTTACACAAGAGCGGCAAGGAATACGCAGCGTGTTTCCGGAAAGCGAAGCGTAGGCTGTGGCAATCAGTCAACCTAATCCGGGACAATACGACGGGGCCGGCTTCATGCGGGATTTATGTAATCCGGTAGGTTATGCAATTTATACGGGCAATTAATTCTATTTAGAGCTTCAATAATAAGCGGCTTTATTCAAGAAGATACAGAATACAGAGTGACGACCAACATCCGGTCATCACTGCTCATACCGGTTGTCGTCACTCGGTAAAATACTTATTTCCAATGCTTTATTCCAAAAAGTGACGAGTGACGAGAAAAACGCAAAAAAACGGTTGTCCGTCCTTATGCCAAAGACTGCATATCATTCAGTTTCTTATAGTAACCGTCTTTGGCGAGCAGTTCCTCGTGCTTGCCCCGCTCCACGATTTCTCCCTCGTAGAGCACGCAGATTTCATCCGCATTCTTGATAGTGGAAAGACGGTGTGCAATGGCGATAGTGGTGCGGGTTTTCATCAGCCGTTCCAAAGCTTCCTGCACCAGGCGTTCCGACTCCGTATCGAGCGCGGAGGTGGCCTCGTCCAGAATCAGTATGGGCGGGTTCTTAAGAATGGCGCGGGCAATGCTGATGCGCTGGCGTTGTCCGCCGGAGAGCTTGCCGCCGCGGTCGCCGATATTGGTGTCGTAGCCTTTCTCGGTATCCATGATGAAATCGTGGGCGTTGGCTATCTTGGCGGCTTCGATAACCTGCTCCATGGTGGCGTTCTCCACACCGAAGGCTATGTTATTGAAGAAAGTGTCATTGAAAAGGATAGCTTCCTGGTTGACGTTTCCTATCAGGCCGCGCAGGTCCGAGATGCGCATATCCTTAATGTTCAATCCGTCTATCCGTATCTCGCCCGACTGTACGTCGTGATAGCGGGGCAGCAGGTCTACCAGCGTCGATTTGCCGGAACCGGACTGCCCTACCAGTGCGATAGTCTTGCCTTTGGGTACGGTCAGGTTGATATGTTTCAGCACCTGGCGCGAACCGTCGTAGCTGAAACTGATGTCCTTGAATTCTACCTTGTCATTCAGCGAGGAGAGTGGTTTCGGCCGGGCAGGCTCCTTGATAGGGTTTTCTGCAAAGAGTATCTTGTCGATACGTTCCATGGAGGCAAGTCCTTTGGGTATGTTGTATCCGGCCTTGGAAAATTCTTTCAGCGGGTTGATAACACTGTACAGTATCACCAGGTAGTAGATAAACGAGGGGGCGTCGATAGTGGCGCTGTTGCTGAGAATCAGCGTACCGCCGAACCATAGCACGATAACGATGACGCATGTGCCCAGGAACTCGCTCATGGGATGTGCCAATGCCTGGCGGGTGGCTACCCGGTTGATAGCGTCGCGGTACTCGTTGCTGCACTTGTTGAAGCGTTCCAGCATCTTGCTCTCGGCAATAAAGGCTTTGATGATGCGCAATCCGCCCAGGGTTTCTTCCAGTTGGGACATGGTGTCGCTCCACTTTGCCTGTGCTTCCAGCGACTGCCTTTTCAGCTTCTTGCCCACCGTACCCATTACCCAGCCCATGCCCGGGAGTACCAGCAACGTGAACAGCGTGAGTTGCCAACTGATAGCTATCAGCGTGCCGAAATAGGCTATAATCAGTATCGGGTTCTTTATCAGCATATCCAGCGAGCTGGTTACGGATGTTTCCACCTCGGTAACGTCACCGCTCATGCGGGCAATAATATCACCTTTCCGTTCTTCGGAGAAGAAGCTCAGCGGCAAGTGCAGCACTTTATTATAGACCTGTGCGCGGATATCGCGTACCACGCCCGTACGGAGTGGAATCATCACCGCCGAAGAAGCGAAATAGGAGAAGGCTTTCAGCAGGGTCATCCCCGCCAGGAATATGCCCAGAATCAGCAGGGTCAACGAACCACCTTGCGAGGCTATCAGCTCGGTAACGTAGTAATAGAAGTTATTGACCACTATATCTTCCAGTCCCACTCCCACGGTATTCCAAGGGATAAACTCGTAGGTCTTGGTATCCATTTTGAAAAGTATCTGAAGGATAGGGATAATCAGGGCGAAGGAGAATATATTCAGGATTGCCGATAGCAAGTTCAGGAATAAGGCCCATATCAGATATTTCTTGTAGGGCGGAACAAAACGCCGCAGGAGTCGGAGGAATTCTTTCATTCGGTCAGCAGTTAATTCATTACATTGTGTATTGGGGACAAAGATAGCACAAACCAAGGGGAGAATAAAATGCGGAACAGATATTTTTATCAAACCCAACACGATAATGGCAGTTTTTTCGTTATCTTGGCAATAATTGTGTAGCTTTGTAGTCCGAATTGCAAATATTGCCTATGGCAAATGATAGTTTGATGCGTTGTATAACCGTCGTGCAGAATACGGTAAGCAGGTTATCGGGAATTCAGCCATTCGGCCGACAGAGAAATATACCAAACTTCCCGATAAGAAGGTGCTTTCCGAAAAGCTGAAACGGGTTATCTCCATAGCAAGAGAACACTATCTTGAAAAACAACAGATGAAGAAAGAAGATTTATAGCGTTTATAGAGAAGTATAGTCGCTTACAAATAATAACAAAACCAACTCTAAAGAAGAAATGAAACCATACGATTACCTGATTGTGGGCAGCGGCCTGTTCGGAGCTGTATTTGCCCACGAAGCTCATAAAGCCGGTAAAAGATGCCTTGTGATAGAAAAGCGCCCTCACACCGGCGGCAACATCTACTGCGAGGAGATAAGCGGTATCAATGTACATAAATACGGTGCTCATATTTTTCATACCGACAATAAGGAGGTATGGGAGTATGTGAACCGTCTTGTAGAGTTCAACAGGTACACCAATTCTCCGATTGCCAACTACAAAGGAAAGTTATACAACCTGCCTTTCAATATGAATACTTTCTACCAGTTGTGGGGAGTGCGTACTCCGGCGGAAGCCAAAGCGAAGATACAGGAGCAGTGTCGGAAGTACGAGCATATAACCGACCCGCAAAACCTGGAAGAACAGGCATTGAAACTCTGCGGGGAAGATATTTACCGGCAACTGATAAAGGGATATACGGAGAAACAATGGGGACGCCCGGCAACGGAACTGCCGGCATTTATCATCAAGCGCATTCCGTTCCGCTTTATCTTCGACAACAATTACTTCAACGATTCGTTCCAGGGTATTCCCATAGGAGGTTATAACCGTTTAATCGGCGCTTTACTGGAAGGTATCGAGGTCCGTACCGGAATCGATTATACAGAGTATCGCAAGGAATTGGAGCCTTTGGCAGAAAAGGTGCTCTACACCGGTTGTATAGACGAATATTTCGATTATACATGCGGACATCTGGAGTATCGCAGCCTACGGTTCGAGCACAGGCATCTGGCGGACGTGGAAGATTTCCAAGGCAATGCTGTTGTAAACTATACCGACCGCGAGACTCCTTATACCCGTGTCATCGAGCACAAGCACTTCGAGTTCGGCAAGCAACCTTCTACCGTCATCACTTACGAGTATCCCGATGATTTCGAACAGGGGAAAGAACCTTACTACCCGGTAAACGACGAGAAAAATACCCGGATTTTCAATCGTTATCAGGAGCTGGCACAGCAGCAGGAGAAGGTGTTATTCGGTGGCAGGCTGGCACAATATACCTATGCGGATATGGATGATACGGTGGCGGCGGCACTGGGATTGTGGGAAAAAGAGGTTAACCGTACTAATAGTTAAGTATCCAAGTATTTATATCAAACTCCTCTTTTATATTCTTACTTATTACAGACACCGGAGCATTAACAAATGCCGGTAAGTCATTCAAATTATCTTCTTCCAGTACAAAGATATTACTGGGATGATAGAAAGAGTATTCTTTGATACTTTTGTTGTTCGTTATTAGTTTCTTATCAAAGAATAAAGCTTCTAAAGGTCTTAAGGAGATACCTGCTTGTCCTGCGGTTATATCGACAACACAACTGCAATGGCTTACATTCCGTATATTTTCAAGATAAGATATGCCCTTTGCTTTCCTTTTGAATATCAGAAAGGAGCACTGCAACCCCAACTTTTCAAATGAAGCCTTGTACTTCAATAGAACATTCAAACGATTTTTTTCATAACCGATAAAGTACAATCCTTGCTTTATATCAGAGGCTGATTCGCTTTCATTGGGAAACCTGAAAAAGGGCGGCTTTACCGTAATCTCAGGATAAATATTTGCATCGTCCGCATTAAAACTACTTATCCGGTACATTTTACTGATTGCTTTCATATATTTACTTCGCTTCTCAGGAGTATACCGATGAAAAAGTTGGCAAATCGGAGTCCAATAGAAAAGATTCCGTTCCACAGAAGAAGGCAATATTTTATCGATAATACGTAAGTCTACAAGATGCCTGTTATCAATAATAATGACTCTCGTATTTTCTTCAATAAGAGAGATTTGTTTCAATGATTCACCTTTGATATACAGACTGCGAAAAAACCAAAACAACCCTACTCGCCGAAAAAAACCGCGGGCACAACGTAAGAACAATGTATCTCCGACATCTTTTAAACAAATTTCTTTTATTTGGGAACTATTAATTCCTGAAATAATATAATTCAGGGGCTGATAATCAGCATGTATAATATAGGTCATATATGTATTAAAGCTATTTCACCTTAAATAAGTTTCAATAATATGTCCGTAGAAGGTCTTTTTTCCTTCCGGAGTTGTGAGAGATAATGGTATCTTGTAGGTTAATTTATGGAAATCGTAATCAGAGCAGAACTCATTCCACCGTTTTTCTGTGTATTCTTGATTCAAACACTTGCCAAGAGGCCCCATAACCGTTATCGGTACTTCTTCAATCATCTGATGTATAGCCGGCACATTGGCGCGGGCTATAGCAAAAGTGTAATCGATTAATAGATATTCTATCAACTTGTTATGACTTTGCCAATATGTCAAAAACATATCTGAAATGAATGCCGGCAATAGATTTCCTTTGCCGCATGCCAAAAAGAAACCGGTCCACCCGCCTCTTGAGATATTATAATAAATAGGCAAATGATGACAGCTCCAGAATATTTTAGAAGGGTCGATAAACTCACCGATATTCTTAGAGGGGAGCAATACCGTACTATCCATCCAAATTCCTCCATAGGCTTTCAGCAATAGCATACGTAATATATCGGATAAGTGGGTTAAAGTTATTTTTCCCGCTTTCCATTTCTGCAAAATACAATCCGGTAAAGTAACATATTCCCGATAATCATTTTCGGTTATCAGTATAACCGGATGATTATCGGCATGTGCCAAGACAGACTTGTAACAAGCTTTCACAATGTCCGGCATAGTTTCCTCACCTTGCCACCAACAAATCCAGATAGGAGACGTTTCGGTAATCCTCTCACAATTTTCCAACGAAGAATGTTCGTATTCAGCGATAACTTTCTTACCGCCATGAGATAATAAATGGTGTACGATTACATATTGTTTGCAGGAAACAATAAATCTCTCTATACGTTTAAAAAAACGTTTGGTCTTAGATTGCCGTATCGGAAAATTACTCATTTCTTCAAATTATAATTTCATATACTTAGGCTTACGCAATTTCAATACATACGGAAGTAACTTGACAAACCGCAAAAAACAATTCTTCAAAGACAACAAAGGACGCTTGCCTTTCCAGGGTGTCATATCTAAATACGTATAATATTCTTTCCGTAACGGATGCATACTATCATAATTCCAAGGTTTCTTATTGGTATAATGCAGTATAACCGGATTCTGCAAATCTTGCTTTAACGTCGGCCAATGTTCTATTTTCTTTTCCATACCATACCGATAGAAGGCATCCTGCATATTCCACCTTAGAGATACAAATAGCTTATGCTCGTGCAAAAGGGCATTTAACAGGTCCTGGTCGTTATAACGGATTCTTTCAGGGTAGGCCAAGAAATACTGGATACATTGCTCGTCTACTTTATGTTCTCTCCAATATTTCAGGTTAATCAATAACACGCCTGCATTAAAATAAGAATATTTAGGGTCGTACTTTAAAGTATCGTAACGTTCCATATCATCGTATCCTATATCTTCTACACACCCTACTGCATAACCTGTAAGGTCTGTATTCCAAAAATCCGAGATGTCTCCCAAAATGACAATATCACAATCCAGATACAATACCTTATCTACCGTTGCAGGCAGAATTGCAGAAAACATACAACGATAATAAGTAGCCATGGAAATACGTTTGCCGAACTTCTTGATAGAGAAGTTAGCCAACAACTCCGGCGAAGGAAAATAGAAATGGACTTCATTGTCGTAAGAAGCAGCCAAAGACTTCAATATATCCTGAGCCTTCTCCGGCAAATTCGGAGCTACAATATGTACGCAAATATCAGCAGTTTTATTATTTTCGAACAAGGAAACTAACATAACAGCACAATGTTGCGTAAAATTAGCATCAATATTGCAAGCTATATGAATCATAAAAGGTTTTTATTTATTGTTATTTTGACCCGTCATTTGAAAATACTTATTCATCACAAGCAACGAAATCAACCGTTCACGCTCCGTATCGAAGAACTGGGCTACATACTCGTGTGCATGCCGGACAATCTGCTCTGCTTCCGCAGGATGATTGATATAATAAGTCAGTTTCTGTTCCAAATCGGACAGGTCGTCCTTTATTTCTATGTAATGGTAGTCGGGAATCAATTTTCCTTCCATAAACCAGGTTTCGCAAGTGGGGCGAGTCATCACGGCAATAGAATTGGAGGACATTACCCATTTCAGATTAGAGGCTACATCATTTCCCTCCAAGGCCATAATGAATTTATAATCAAGGTGCTCGCGGATTGTCTTTTTAGGAGTCATCCATTCTTCCGGATAGCCTTCATTCTTACCTACAACGCCGCAGTCGCAAATGGCAGAGCCAAAATACATCCGAAGGAATCTTTCGCGAATACGGCTAAGGCGGATTTTGCCACGAAAGACGGCCTGATTACGTTTTTCCGAGAAGGGCACAGGGTCATTTAGGAAAATAAAATGGCGCAGTTTGTCCAGCTTCAGTACCACGGAATAAGCGTTATCATCTTTTAATAACCGGCTTTTCACTATCGAGGGATATTCAGGGGTAAAATATACGTCGCCGGGGATATAACTTATACGCAGATTCTGATTGAACCAACGGGCAACATCCTGCAAATCGAAATAATA
Source organism: Bacteroides gallinarum DSM 18171 = JCM 13658 (assembly GCF_000374365.1). Taxonomy (GTDB): domain Bacteria; phylum Bacteroidota; class Bacteroidia; order Bacteroidales; family Bacteroidaceae; genus Bacteroides; species Bacteroides gallinarum. The sequence goes on along the minus strand of NZ_KB894123.1, from coordinate 12,065 downwards.
TGCTTTGTGAAAAGTAGAAGGACGAAAGTTTTTTATCTTATCCAAATATACATAATGACTATGTTTATGTTCGTGCAAAACCTGTTCCGGCAGTATTACCGGATGCTGCAACTTATTGTAATAGTTCACCCGTTCATAAATGTAATCCTTATCAGGCCGCATTTCTACTTGCTCCAAACAGCTCTTTCTCCGCATACTGAAAAAACAATCAGGTATACACCGCTTCAGATACCCTTTCAGAAAAAAGAATGCTTTTGATGGTTTACCGCTACGAAGCTTATACAACAGACTATCACTCATTTAATATTGTTTTATAGGCAATAAATAGTGTTTTTTAAACGTTCGTTTAAAAAACACAAAGATAGGAGTAATTTCTTATATAAAAAATATTGTTACTCGTTTTTTCATATCCATTGATAAAAACGTATTAATCTGATAATATCTGATTTCCGAATAGTTATAAATATAAACAAATGCTCTTCCTATACGAAGGCTCTGAGAGGTGTTTTTTAAACGAACGTTTAAAAAACACTATTCCTTAAAAACAGACATATGAGACTGATTAAAATGACAGGCGGCTTAGGAAACCAAATGTTTATCTATGCTTTCTATCTACGAATGAAAAAACGTCATACAAACACTCGGATTGATTTGTCCGACATGATGCATTACAACGTCCACCATGGCTATGAAATGCATCACGTGTTCAATCTTCCCAAAACAGAATTCTGTATCAACCAACCTCTAAAAAAGGTTATAGAATTTCTTTTCTTCAAGAAAATATATGAACGTAAACAGGACTCGTCAAACCTCCTCCCATTCGATAAAAAATACTTTTGGCCTTTGCTATATTTTAAAGGCTTCTATCAGTCGGAAAGGTTCTTTGCCGACATGGAAAACGACATACGAAAAGCCTTTACATTCAACTCAGGGCTATTCAATGAAAAGACCCAAACAATGCTAAAGCAAATAGAGCATAATGAACATGCCGTTTCACTACACGTCCGCCGGGGAGATTATTTAGAGCCCAAACACTGGAAAACAACAGGCAGCGTGTGCCAACTACCCTATTACATCAATGCTATTGCCGAAATGAACAGACGGATAGAACAACCTTTCTATTATGTTTTTTCGGATGACATAGCCTGGGTAAAGGAAAACCTACCGTTGCCACAAGCCGTCTTCATTGATTGGAATAAAGGAGTGGAAAGTTGGCAGGATATGATGCTGATGAGTCATTGCCGTCATCACATCATTTGTAACAGTACATTCAGTTGGTGGGGAGCATGGTTGAACCCCAAAGAAAATAAGACGGTGATTATGCCTGAACGCTGGTTTCAACATTGTGAAACGCCCAACATCTATCCTGCCGGTTGGATAAAAGTACCTATTAACTGATTACATACATCGCGATGATAAATACTTACCTTATAAAGAAAATAAGTTTAGCTCTTGTGGAAAGTTTCAAAACATTCCGCAAGGCCCCTCCCTCACAATTAATAATGACCTTATTGGTGAAAAACGAGGAAAACATGCTGGAGGAGAACTTATTGTTTCACAAAGCAATGGGTGTGGACGGCTTTATCATTACAGACAATAATTCCACCGACTCTACTCCTGACATTATCCGAAAATATAAACAAAAAGGGTGGATAAAGGAAGTCATTGAGGAGAAAGCAACAGACTATGAACAAAAAGAATGGGTAGACCGGATGATTTGGAAAGCCAAAACTATCTACAAAGCCGATTGGCTCATCAATGCCGATGCCGACGAGTTGTGGTACTCTCCCTCCGGTAATCTTAAAACAGACCTGTCGGCCACCCGTGCCAACGTATTGAATTGTGAAATGAGAAGCGTTTATCCGGAAGAGAACAAGCCTTTCTGGCAATGGGATAAAGTTGTGAAACCTGTCAATGAACCGGAACGCTACGATTTGTCTACCTATTCCATATTCGAACGACAGAACAAAAAAGTCATTCATCGAAGCGCCGGCTATCTGCAAATCTCTATGGGAAACCATAAAGTTACCATGTTTCCCAAACTATCCGCAGACAGTAGTATACGTATATACCATTATAACATACGCGGGAAACAACAATTCCTAGAAAAGATGATAAATGGGGGCAAACAACTAGAACAGCATAAAGGCAGACATGGAGGTCGTCATTGGAGGTACTTTTACAAATTATACAAAGAAGGAAAACTTGAATCGGAGTATGACCGGGTTATCGGGACATCCTTTTATAAAGCGCTGTGTGAGGAGCAGTTTATCATTCCGGACACAACCATTCCGGATGTCTTTAAAGAACTAAACATACACCAATGATGAAACACGCCTTTCTGATTATCGCCCACAACGAATATCCGATACTCGAAGTATTGCTTTCTATGTTAGACGACGAACGCAACGATATCTATCTGCATATCGACAAACGAGCAGTGAACCTATATCAAAAAATTAAAAGATTCAAGATAAAGAAAGCCGGTTTCTATCTCATCGAAAAAAATATGAAGGTGTATTGGGGAGACATCAGTTTAGTAAAAGTGGAATATCTCTTGTTCGAGACTGCTCTGAGAAACGGGCCTTATGCCTATTATCACTTACTGTCAGGAGTAGACCTTCCTATCAAGAGCCAAGACTACATTCATGAATTCTTTTATAAAAATTCAGGAAAAGAGTTTGTCGGCTTTTGGCAAGATGCAGCCCACCAACGGGATTTGGAGCGTAAAGTATTCCGATATTATTTTTTCACACAAAAACTGAAAAATAAAGGAAACCTGTTGCATGGAATCACCGCATTTCTCCGAAATATCGTTTTAGCCCTCCATAAAATAAGCAACTACCGCAGAAAGACAACATTTGAGTTCAAAAAAGGAGGACAATGGGTGAGCATCACTGAAAATGCCGTCAGATATCTGCTGCAATACAAGAGCATTATATTGAAACGGATGAGGTACACGCTTTGCGCAGACGAAATATTTATCCAAACCCTCTTGTGGAACTCTCCTTTCCGGGAAAAGATGTACTGCATAAATGATGCCGACACAGGCTGCATGCGAGACATTGACTGGGAGCATGGGAATCCCTACATATGGCAAAATGCCGATTATAAAAAACTCGCCGGCTCCAACAAGATTTTCGCCCGGAAGTTTCACTCCAAACAAATGCAGGTGGTTCATGAAATACAGAAATCATATTCAAAATAACGAACGTAATGAATATTTTATTTTATACTGTCAATGAAGTAGCTCCACAATATGGAGGAGTTGAAAGAATAACAGCCAATATAGCAGATGCATTAACCACATTTTATAATGCAAACTGTTATTCAGCTTATAAATATGACATTGACAGTTCATTTGAGAAACAACAATTCGTCGATACAATCAAAATCACATCTTACCATAAACTCACCCGGTTAATTCAGTTCATAGAGCAGAACAAGATTGATGTCATTATCAACCAGGGGGAACATAAACTAACCAAACACCTGAAGATAGCCTTAAGCCAATCGAATAGAAAAGAGTGTAAACTGATATTTGCACTTCACACCAAACCTGCCGCTGAAGTCAACTTTATTACTTTGGACAACCCTAAGAAAGAGCTCAAAGAGGGAAAGAACATATGGAAGAATATCAGAAAATTCGCATCTTTCCCATACCAAAAAATGAGAAAACTCATAAAGCTACCCGTCCTATATAAAGAGTCATATACTTTTTCAGACAAAGTAGTCCTCTTATCCGGGCACTTCAAAAACGACTTTCTAAAATATGCCCGTCTAAAAGAGGATAGCAAAATTAGAATAATTCACAATGCCCTCTCATTCCAATCTTTTTATGATATGGCAAACTACGGGCGCAAAAAGAAAGAAGTACTCATTGTGTCCAGATTGGAGGAAGAACCTAAAAGAGTTTCCATAGCTTTAAAAATATGGAAAGAGATTGAAGCCGACAGCAGCTTATCCGATTGGAAATTAAGAATTGTAGGCCATGGGAAAATGGAAAGCCAATATAAAGACTTTGTCAGACATCATAACCTGAGCCGCGTTTTTTTTGAAGGAGCAAAGAATTCGGAACCTTATTACAATGAAGCCTCCATATTTATGATGACCTCCTCCTTTGAAGGGTGGGCGCTGACATTAACTGAAGCACAACAATGCGGCTGCGTTCCTCTGGCCTTCAACAGCTTTGCATCATTGAAAAATATAATAACAAGTGAGGACAACGGATTCATCATCCCCAATAATGATATTCCGATGTATATCAAACAAATCAAACGGCTAATGACAGATGATAAATTGCGCAAATCCATGGCGGCCAATGCCATTGAAAGCAGCAAACGGTTTACCATTGACACCATAATAAAGGAATGGATAAAATTAGTGGAGGAATAGTATGATTTTTTATCAATCACCGCTACTTCATAATGCCCAGCCGTTCGCGTATGCCGTCGCGATAGGCTTTCCATAATTTCGGAATATCGCCCCACTGATAGGCATCGGTAAACGGGCAAGTAACAAGAGCAGTCAGGATATAACCTGCCACTCCATTAAATCCGCGAAGGTACTTTACTGCCCAGTTACGGCCATAATGGTGGTTCAGGTAAGTGGAATTACGTATCTGATAGAAACGTTTCCACTTTTTCTTCTTATTCCGTACACTCCAACTGTCATTCGAGAAGAATTTTTCCTTATCCATTAATGCCGTGGGTACATACAGTATTTTATATCCGGCCTGCACCGCACGAAGGCAATAATCCGTATCGTCGCAGAAGATAAATAATTCTTTATTGGGATAACCTATCTTCCCGATTACTTCACGCCGTATGAAAGGTCCTTCAAAGGCTGCCCCCTGTATCTCTACAGGAGCGGTTACCGTTTGCTTCGATAGTTTTCCGGTGTACATGGAAGCAAAAGGGTTTGTTAGATTATAACCTTGGAACTCATGGGTAAAGAGTTTGCCTTCCTGCAATCGGCGGGGTGCAAGTATGCCTATGTCTTCCCTGTCGGCATGGAGCAATAGTTGCTCCAGACAATCGGCACGCGGAAAAACATCGTCGTCCATACACCATACCCAGTCCGCACCTGCCTGATATGCGTATTGCATACCCGTATAAAAGCCGCCCGAACCGCCGACATTCGCCTGGTTGATAACGATAAGCTCCGATTGCGTCTCCAGCCATTCGGCAGTAGTATCCGTACTTCCATTATTGACAACTACGATAGCGGAAACCGGCTTATTCTGTTGCAGGCAACGGACTGTACGCTTCAAGAGCTCTATCCGATTATAGGTAACGACTACGGCTATGATATTCATGGCAATCTTTAATAAAGGTTATCGATTTTTCCCGGTTGGGTACTTCTATAAGCAACCATAAGTTCAAAACATTTTTCCACATCGAAGCCACGGGCTTTCGCATATTCCTCGGCCATCCAACGGTGCATCTGCGGGGTAGCGGGCAAACGTTCGAAGTTCTTGCAGCCGGCTTTCATCCCGATAGTTCCGATGAACATACGGTTCAAATCCACAATCTCCAGCTTTATTCCTTCCGGCGTTTTCCGGAATAGGATATTCTCGCGCCCATAGTCTTTATGGGCATAGCCATGTTCGTGAAGAACGGCAGTCACCCTCCCTATCTCGCGCAAGACTTCTTCTTCGTATTCGAATTTCTGCTTGAACAAATCATTATAAACATAGGGACATACCGATAGACAACTCACATAGTAGCTCTTGTCGAACAGCAGGCCACTGCGTACATTGAGATATCCTACCGGCTCGGGGGTTCCCACTCCTATATCCCGATACATCCCGGCATGGTCGTAAGAGCGCTTTGCTTTAGAAGGACGGAAAATACCGTATACAAAACGGTTGATGAGATTGGGACGGTGGAAGGACTTAACGACGTATTGCCCTCCGTTATACTCCATTTTCCTCAATTCGTTACGCCCTTTATGGATAACAATGCCTTCATTCCGTTCGAAGCGCTCCGGCAAAGAGAGGACAAACTCTCTCAATGCCTCAAAATCCGGATGAATCACCACGGTACGGGGATGAAAAATATCGGTTTTCCGGTTCATTTCAGATTTCATAGCCATATCAGATTTTATCCAGTCCTTTCGTGTACTTCAACCAGTAATATTTCAGCGGATTCTTATATTTCAGTTGTTTCCACGGACGGCTACCGTGAGGACGATGCCATACGGGCAATGTGGTAAACAGGTAGTTCTTAAACCCTTCCTTCAAGGACTGATGCGAGATAGTTACATCATGCCAGTTCTTTTCAGGGTCTAACCGGTGGAAATCGAAGGCTTTCAGAAAATCCAATGTCAGCAGGGAACAGCAGAAGCTACAATGTTTCTGTTCGGGGAACACCCGGTTTTCCTTGCCTTTCGCAAAAAGGTAGGGATAGTTGATGTCTCCATTCTCGTCTACCGTTACGGCAGCGGCAATACCGCAGTCCGGCCTTTCCGTCGCTCCGTCGAACAAGGCCTGCAACGTATCTTTCCGTACTATCACATCCGACTCTACGATAATCAGGCCGGCTTCCGCTTCAATAGCACGCTGCTGTGCCATTTGCAGAACCAACAGGTAGTTCGGAGAGGGGTGTACCGTAATCTCCGCAAGATTCACCAGTTCGAATCCCAACTTTTCGGAGGCTTCCTGCAACTTTGCCGTATTTTCTTCCGTGCTGAAATCATTGTACACGGTATAGGTAAACGGCGTCTGAAAATCGGATGCCATAACGGCCTCCGCCGTTTGCAGCGTCAGTTCGAAAGAGTCCTTTACAGGAGTAATGATATGAATACACTTCATCTGATATTAATAATTCGTCTTTGTTCAACAAACTGTAAAATTCCCACAAGTTGACAAAACTATACAATATTTTGCACACAGCCAAACCGTTCGCTGCATTTATTCTTCGCCCGCTTTCCGCTTGACCGTATGCTTTACCTTCAACAGGGCGAGATTCAGTTCGATTGTCGTTTCCGAATCCGTTGCCTGCAGGTTATTATCCAACAGGTCGGCGAACATATCGCCGCTTTTCTGCAACAGGGATTTTTGCTCTTCCTCGGAAGCATCCGGCAAACTGCCTATCGCACGGGAAAGTTCGCGCAACTTGGCAAAGGTTTCGATAATCGTGAATGTCGCATTTGTGGCACGGGGACTCTTCAGAATGGTGGCAAGCATATAAAGGCCTTTTTCGGTAAAGGCTTTGGGAAGCACCCGGGATTTGGAAAGGTTTGTGGTGGAATTTTTCCACCGCAAACCAACGAATTCCCTGGTATTCAATTCAATAAGATACCCTTTGGGGAATTTATCCGGATTGTTCTTGACAGCTTTATTTATGTCGCGTGTCTCCACCCCGTACAAAACTGCTACATCCCTGTCCAAAAGGACTTTCTGCCCGCGAAGGGTAATTATCTTATCTTCTATTTCTTCAAAACCGGCAAGTGTATTCATCAGCGTATGATTTATGATATAAACAATCTGCCAAAGATATGCATTATTACATCGGCAATGCCTGTTCTCACGAATTATTTCTAACTTTGCCTGCAATAAATAAAAAGATATGAAAGTAATTGTCGATAACAAGATACCTTTTATAAGGGAAGTCATTGAAAAGATAGCGGATGAAGTGGTCTATGTGCCGGGAAAAGATTTCACCCCCTATTTGGTGAAAGATGCGGATGCGCTTATTATCCGTACACGTACCCGCTGCAACCGCGAGTTATTGGGAGGCAGCAAAGTGAAATTCATCGCCACGGCAACTATCGGTTTCGACCACATCGATACGGAATATTGTCGTAAAGCAGGTATCGCCTGGAGCAATGCTCCCGGCTGCAACTCCGCCTCCGTAGCCCAATACCTGCACTCATCCCTGATTTTACTGCGTAAACTGAAAGGTATCGACTTATCGAAAGCCACTATCGGCATTATCGGAGTGGGCAACGTGGGCAGCAAAGTAGCCAAAGTTGCACAAGAGCTGGGAATGCGCGTTCTGCTGAACGACCTCCCGCGCGAAGATAAAGAGGGAAAACGGGGATTCGCTTCCCTGCAGTCGCTTGCAGAAGAATGCGACGTACTCACTTTCCATGTGCCTCTGCATAGGGGAGGTAAATACAAGACTTATCACCTGGCCGATGCCGCTTTTTTCCGGTCGCTGAAACGCCGCCCCGTCATCATCAATACCTCGCGCGGCGAAGTGATAGAAACCGGTGCACTGCTGGATGCCCTGGAAAACGGACAGGTTTCGGATGCCGTTATCGATGTATGGGAGAACGAGCCGGATATAAATCTTACCTTATTAAATAAGGTGTTCCTCGGCACGCCGCACATTGCCGGTTATTCGGCAGACGGCAAGGCCAATGCAACCCGCATGTCGCTGGATGCCTTATGCCGGCATTTCAATATACAGGCAGATTACCGGATTGTCCCCCCTCCTCCGGCGCAGCCGCAAATTATGGCAACCAGCCTATCGGAAGTCTACCTGCAAATGTACGACCCCCGGCGGGACAGCGATGCACTGAAAACGCGTCCAGAGTTATTCGAAAAGCTACGGGGAGACTATCCCTTGCGGAGAGAGAAGGAAGCATATACAATATCGAATACCATGCAGCGGATTCTGTGAGAAAGCGTCAGCGGATTTCCGAGAGCAGGCGGGCGATGACTTGCGGATAATATTCATACTCCAACGCATGCACTTTCTTTGCCACATCTTCCGCCGTATCCTGCGGCAAAACCGGACATTTGTACTGCACTATGGTTTCGCCTTCGTCGAAATGCTCATTCAAATAATGTATAGTGATACCGGTTTCCGTTTCGCCGGCAGCTACCACTGCCTGGTGTACACGGTCGCCGTACATTCCCTTGCCGCCGAATTTAGGCAATAAGGAAGGATGAATATTTATAATTTTATTGGGATAAGCATGCAAGATGCAATCCGGCACACGCGCAAGGAAACCGGCAAGGACTACAAAGTCGATATGCTTGTCTTTCAGCAGGGACAACACAGCCTCTCCGTCCGTCCATTCGGCCTTCTCCATATAGGCAAACGGAACATTCAGACTACGTGCACGTTCCAAAACAAAGGCAGCCTTCCGGTTAGACAGAACCAGCCCTACATTCACCGTTCCGCTATTTCGGAAATAGCGGATGATATTTTCTGCATTCGTCCCGTTACCGGAAGCCAAAATAGCAATGTTTTTACTCATAAACCCTCCAATCCCTGCACAAAACCGTGAAAAATGTGCAAAAATGTGCATTTAATTCATCAAATATTTGCGAGGAATGATAAATATTCATTCCTTTGCACCGCAAATTTAAAGAAATAAAACTAATTATTAATTAAAAACTTAAAGTTATGTCTGAAATTGCATCAAGAGTGAAAGCGATTATCGTCGACAAATTAGGCGTTGAAGAATCAGAAGTTACTAACGAAGCTAGCTTCACTAACGATTTGGGAGCAGATTCTCTTGACACTGTAGAACTTATCATGGAATTCGAAAAGGAATTCGGTATCTCTATCCCCGATGACCAGGCTGAGAAGATTGGTACGGTAGGTGATGCTGTATCTTACATCGAAGAACACGCTAAGTAATCTTAATCCATTCATTTCTTAGTATGGAATTAAAAAGAGTTGTAGTAACAGGTCTTGGCGCCATTACTCCCATTGGCAACACAGTACCCGAATTTTGGGAAAATCTCGTGAATGGGGTTAGTGGAGCGGGACCTATTACTCATTTCGACGCATCGCTTTTCAAGACCCAATTCGCATGCGAAGTGAAAAACTTTGATGCCAATCAATATATCGACCGCAAAGAGGCACGCAAGATGGACTTGTACACTCAATATGCTATCGGCGTAGCCAAGCAGGCGGTAGAGGATTCCGGTCTTGATGTCGAAAATGAGGATTTGAACAAAATCGGTGTCATCTTCGGCGCCGGTATTGGTGGAATCCGTACATTTGAAGAAGAAGCAGGTAACTATGCCCTCCATAAAGAAAACGGTCCCAAGTTCAATCCGTTCTTCATCCCCAAGATGATTTCGGATATCGCTGCCGGACAAATTTCTATCCTGTACGGTTTTCATGGTCCTAACTATGCGACGTGTTCTGCATGCGCCACTTCTACCAACGCAATTGCCGATGCATTCAACCTTATCCGTCTGGGTAAGGCCAATGCCATTGTAAGCGGTGGTTCGGAAGCAGCTATCGCCGCTTGCGGCGTAGGCGGTTTCAACGCCATGCATGCCTTGTCCACCCGCAACGACTCTCCGGAGACTGCATCCCGCCCGTTCAGCGCAAGCCGTGACGGTTTCATCATGGGTGAAGGCGGCGGATGCCTGGTTCTCGAGGAGCTGGAACATGCCAAAGCGCGCGGAGCCAAGATTTATGCAGAGGTTGCCGGCGTAGGTATGTCTGCCGATGCTCATCACCTGACAGCTTCCCACCCGGAAGGCCTGGGAGCCAAGCTGGTAATGATGAATGCACTGGAAGATGCGGAAATGAAGCCCGAAGAAGTGGATTACATCAATGTGCACGGCACATCTACTCCTGTGGGTGATATCTCGGAAGTGAAAGCTATCCAGGAGGTATTCGGGAAACATGCTTACGAGCTGAATATCAGTTCGACTAAGTCCATGACAGGTCACTTGCTGGGTGCTGCCGGTGCGGTAGAGGCGATTGCAAGTATCCTTGCCATTCAGAACGGCATCGTTCCCCCGACTATCAATCACGAAGAGGGCGATAACGACGAAAACATCGACTATGACCTGAACTTTACGTTCAACAAGGCTCAGAAGCGCGAAGTGAACGTAGCTTTATCCAATACTTTTGGCTTCGGCGGTCATAACGCATGTGTTATTTTCAAGAAATACGCAGAATAATACGGTCGTGTTACGTAACCAGATAGACAAGATAAGGCTCTTATTCCGTAAGGACAGAGAGTCTTATTTTTGTTTTTACAGGATACTCGGTTTCTTTCCCCGCGACATCCGTTTCTACCAGCAGGCCCTGCTGCACAAATCCACCTCTATCCGTTCCGAAAAAGGGCGTCCGCTAAACAACGAACGGCTGGAATTCCTGGGCGATGCCATTCTGGACGCTATCGTAGGAGATATCGTATACAGACATTTCGAAGGCCGCCGCGAGGGTTTCCTAACCAATACCCGCTCAAAAATAGTACAGCGCGAAACATTGAACAAACTGGCTGTGGAGATAGGGCTGGACAAGCTCGTCAAGTACTCCACCCGCTCCTCCTCGCACAACAGCTATATGTACGGAAATGCTTTCGAGGCATTTATCGGAGCTATCTACCTGGACCAGGGATACGAACGCTGCAAGCAGTTCATGGAGGAGAAAATACTTAAGAACTACATCGACCTCGACAAAATGTCGCGCAAGGAGGTCAACTTCAAATCCAAACTTATCGAATGGAGCCAGAAGAACAAAATGGAAGTGTCCTTTGAACTGATAGAGCAATTTCTCGACCGGGACTACAATCCGATGTTCCATACGGAAGTACGCATCGAAGGGCTTTCTGCCGGTACGGGTACGGGCTACTCCAAGAAAGAATCGCAACAGAACGCCGCACAAATGGCATTAAAGAAAATCAAGAGCGACGAGGCGTTCAAGGAGGCCATTGAAACAGCCAAAATACAAAACCACACAACAGCAACAGCAGCAGCAGAAGAAGAAGAAGAAGTAGCAGAAGAAACTGCAACGGAAGGCATCCCCGCTGTGGAAGCACCGGAAACGGCCGAAGCTCCGGAAAGTACAAAGGAGGATACCGTACGGAAGACTGCCGAATCACCCGAAACAAATTCCCATACGCTTCCCCTGAACGACTAAATCGTGCTCCTCGGTCACTAATTTCAGCTTACCGGCTATTTCGTCCAAAGGCGCGGAAGATATTTCATTTCCTTTCAAAGTTACCATACGTCCGAACTGTTTAGGGATATTCAGTAAATGTCCCTAAAAATCAAGATGGCATATGAAGATGATAGAGCATACTCACTTCATATGCCATTTTTATAGTCCTATTCCTGTAATTTCTCACACAATCTT
>NZ_KB894122.1 GCF_000374365.1 Bacteroides gallinarum DSM 18171 = JCM 13658 | reverse complement strand
ACAGGAAGACGGAAATCCTGTGGATTTTCTTTGGAATACATACGGCAAATGCCGTACTGATGATAGACAAGATCAGGAACAGGACGGTGAAAGCGGCATGATATGATTTTACAGGCAGAGGCAGAAGATGTCTTCAGACTTCTTCCCGAGCGTCATGTCTTGTAGGGTAAGATTGTGTGAGAAATTACAGGAATAGGACTATAAAAATGGCATATGAAGTGAGTATGCTCTATCATCTTCATATGCCATCTTGATTTTTAGGGACATTTACTGAATATCCCAGCTTATTTTTTGCCGCCTTATACATGTATTCTTTGTCTTTTACTTCCGGTTATTCGGGCAGAGGGTTTCTATTTTACCGATAAGCTCCGCTACATTACGTCCGTCCATAAGGGCGTGATGGGCTGAAATCGAAATAGGAAGTAAATATTTCTCATCTTGTTGTATCAATTTCCCGGTGGAGATGCGTGGAACGGAATCGCCTTTGCCGAAAGATACGGCATGTTTCATTTCTGAAAATGCAAACCAGGGTAGGGCAGAGTACCGGATGAGGTCTGAGCGTCCCGTATTCTCGGAAAAAGAGAGGTCGTCGCTGTTTTTTACCCTTGCTATTTCTTTTTCTGCATTTTGTGCGAATACACTAAAGTCTACATTGTATTCAAAAAAGCCAAAACCGAATGTTCCGTCCTCACGTCCGATAGTAGGAGATAGGTGGATAAGGTCATACTTTACCACTTGTTCATCTTCGATACGTAGTCTGAAAGCCTCTGTATCGTTCACACATTTCAGCAGATAGTGCACGGAATACAAAAAGAAAGATTTCTTTTCTTCTTTGCTCCGTTTATAGATACCGGTAAAATCGACTAACGTGGTTATTCCGAAAAAAGGGTCGTCAAAAGTTGAAAAGAATTTGAAATGTTCTCTCCGGTTCCAATGTTCCAAATCAATGAACTGTTTCATAAATTACTGAATGTGTCGGCGTAGCTTTGTGCCTATTGTTATACAAAGAAAACAGAGCGTAGCGAAACTGTTTCAGTCGGTTCACTACGCTCTGCCTAAAAATCTGCTTGTTCGCAGTGCGTTTAGTTTAAGAACAGTTATTTATAATTCTTAATTCTCGATTTAGTAAGCGAACAGCGGGTATTCCTTCATCTTGGCATTGACACGTGCGCGGACGTCGGCGATAACCTGCTCGTTTTCTACATTGGAGAGCACGGTTTCAATCATTTCGGCGATTTCCAGCATTAAATCTTCTTTTGCGCCGCGCGTGGTAATGGCGGGAGTGCCCAGGCGGATACCGGAAGTCTGGAAGGCGGAACGGCTGTCGAACGGAACCATGTTCTTGTTCACAGTGATGTCGGCGGATACCAACGCTTTTTCGGCTACCTTGCCCGTCAGGTCGGGATATTTGCTGCGCAGGTCTACCAACATGGAGTGGTTGTCCGTACCGCCGGAAACGATAGTGAAGCCACGGTCTATCAAGGCTTGTGCCAGCGTAGCGGCGTTCTTCTTCACCTGCTTGGCGTATTCTTTCCACTCCGGTTGCAGGATTTCACCGAAGGCAACGGCTTTCGCTGCAATGACGTGTTCCAGCGGACCGCCCTGGATACCGGGGAATACGGCGGAGTCGAGCAATTGGGACATCATCTTGATTTCGCCCTTCGGGGTTTTCTTGCCCCACGGGTTGGGGAAGTCCTTGCCCATCATGATAACGCCGCCGCGCGGACCGCGCAACGTCTTGTGGGTGGTGGATGTTACGATATGGGCGTATTTTACGGGGTTATCCAGCTCTCCGGCAGCAATCAGGCCGGCGGGGTGGGCCATGTCAATCATAAGGATAGCGCCTATCTTGTCGGCAATTTCGCGCATGCGCTTATAGTCCCATTCGCGCGAGTAGGCGGAACCGCCGCCGATAATCATTTTCGGCTTCTCGCGCAAGGCTACTTCTTCCATTTGGTCGTAGTCTACGCGTCCGGTTTCTTTGTTGAGGTTGTATTCGCAGGGAGTATAGATGATACCGGAGGTGTTGACCGCCGAACCGTGAGAGAGATGACCGCCGTGTGCAAGGTTCAACCCCATGAATTTATCGCCCGGATTGAGTACGGCAAGGAATACGGCCGCATTTGCCTGCGCACCCGAGTGCGGCTGCACGTTAGCCCATTCTGCACCGAAAATCTGCTTCAAGCGGTCGATAGCTATCTGTTCGCTCTGGTCTACGACTTCGCAACCTCCGTAGTAACGCTTGCCGGGATAACCTTCTGCGTACTTGTTGGTGAGGCAGGAGCCCATTGCCTGCATAACTTGGTCACTTACGAAATTCTCCGATGCAATCAGTTCAATGCCTTTGAGCTGACGTTGATGTTCTTTTTCGATGATGTCGAAAATTAAATCGTCTCTTTTCATTCTTGCTTATTAGATAAGTTTGATAATTCTGTGTTCTCTTATTAAGCGTACAAATTTAAAGGAAATAAATGAATAAACTGTAAGAAAAGTAAGAAAATTCCTATCAAAAGAACACCCCGAGCGAGAAACTGAGCACATTGTCCCGCCTATGGAAACGTATCTGGTTGGCAAGGGTCACTTCTTCGGCTACGTTCTCGTCGTAAACCGGTTTATAGCTGATGCGTTTCGAGATATTGTGCAGTCCGATGTCGTACCGGAAGTCGAAGAAGATACGCGAAATCGTTACGGCAACGCCGGCGGTGAAGCTGATATTCAGCGGGTAGAGCTCTTCTTCGATGTCCCGCTGGTCGAAGTTCTCGAAGGTTACCTTGCTCTGCTTGTCCCATATATAGCGTATCTTCGGTCCGCCGAATATGGCAAGGCTGTAAGGTCCTTCCTTGATGATGTTGTAGCCGTAGATTACGGGTATCTCGAAACTGTGGATAGACGAGGTGATAGATGCCATGCCGGGCACGCTGTTCTCGGGCGCGTCCTCGGGTAAGGGTTTTTCGAAAGTGATGTTGCAGCGGTTTATCGTATAGGAGAGTTCCGGCTGAAGGAAGTGGCGGTTGAAGTTTATCCGCATAAAGAGCGAGCCGAAATAGCCTATTTTGTAGTTGTTCTGCACCTCGTCGATAACCGTGCCGTTAAGGATTAAATCCGATACCAGGAAAAGCGAGGATGTAAATCCGCCCTTGATGCCGAAGTTCACCCGGCGGTCGTAGCGGTGTGTATGCTGTCCCCGCACGGCTGTGGAGAAAGCCAGCAAACAAAGCCCGATAAATAACCACCGTTTTCCCATAATCATTTGCAACCGCTAATCGTTACTCATTCTTTTTTTCTCTACCGACCAACCGAATTTCCCGATTTTCTCGCCCAACCCGTAGTATCCGCCGTGTACGTAAACCAGCGGATTGGCTTCCGCCAGCTCCAGTTTGCCGGTTTCTTTGTTCAGGCGGGCTGTGTCGGCGCGTACGTTCACCACATCAGCTATGAACATGTCGTGCGAGCCGAGGGCTATGATTTCCTTTACCCGGCATTCGATGCACAAGGGAGACTCTTCGATGAGGGGAGCGCTCACAACGGTACTCTTGCCGGGAGTCAGCTTCATTTCTTCGAATTTGTCGTAGTCCTTGCCCGAGCGTACGCCGCACCAGTCGGTGGCACGCGCCATATCCACCGTTGTCAGGTTGATAACGAACTCCATATTACGCCTGATGATATCGTAGGAGTGGCGCTCCGGCCGTACGGAAATATAGCACATGGGCGGGTTCGTACAAATCGTTCCCGTCCATGCCACAGTCAGTATGTTGTATTCTTCCGGTGTGCTTCCGCAACTCACCAATACGGCGGGCAGCGGATAAATCATCGTTCCCGGTTTCCAGTCCTCTTTCATCAGATTATCTCTATTTCCTCCCTTGTCTGTTCTTTCTCACAATAGTGGCATTTTATCACGCAGTTATCCTTGTCTACTACATGGAACAGGGTGGGCATCGGTTCGTTGTTGGTGATGCAATTGGGGTTGGCGCATTTTACGATGCCGTGCAATTCGCCGGGCAGGTTTACTTCGCGTTTCTCAACCACCTCGTAGTCACGGATAATGTTCAGCTTCACATTGGGGGCAACCACGGCGATGCGGTTTATCTCCTCGTCGCAGAAGAACTTATCGGCTATCTTTATGATGCCTTTCGTCCCTAACTTCTTGCTTTTGAGATTGAACCCGATTGTGATGTTATTATTCATCCGCTCCAGTCCGAGCAATGATACTACCGTAAATAACTTTTCAGAGGGTATATGGTCTATAACAGTGCCGTTCTCTAATGCGGCGACCTGCAATTCTTGTTTCTTCTCGCTCATGCCAATTAAAATATAAGGTATAAATATAAAGTATGAAGTTCGAAATTGTATAGTGTATAAGGTAGGAGGCGCTGGACGGGGATTGTCTTCAAAAGCCGAATCCGTATTTCATTTCCTCATTCCTTGTACCCAGGGTATTATTTCCCGTTTCTTCTCACTTCGTCCAGCGTAATGCCCAGCACATCGCACAGAATGGCTTCGCGGGCATAAAGCCCGTTTTGCGCTTGCTGGAAGTAGTACGCCTTGGGATTGTCGTCTACATCGAGGGCTATCTCGTTGACACGGGGCAGCGGATGAAGGATGCGCAGGTTGGGGCGGGTATGCTCCAGCATCTTGTTGCGCAGGATGTAGATATTCTTCACACGTTCGTATTCCATAAGGTCGGTGAAACGCTCGCGTTGCACGCGGGTCATATAGAGGATGTCCGCATCGGCTATCACTTCTTCCGTAAAGTCGGTATGCTCTACGAACTTGATGCCGTGCTCGTGGCAGTAAATCTTGTATTCCTCCGGCATTTTCAGCTCTTCGGGGGCAATGAAATGGAATGTGGGGTTGAAGTGGCGCATCGCCATTAACAGGGAGTGCACGGTGCGTCCGTATTTCAAATCGCCTACAAGGTAGATGTTCAGGTTTTCCAGCGTACCCTGCGTTTTGTAGATAGAGTAGAGGTCGAGCATCGTTTGGGAGGGATGCTGGTTGGCTCCGTCCCCGGCATTGACAATGGGCACGGCGGTAACTTCGCTGGCATAGCGTGCCGCTCCTTCCAGATAATGGCGCATCACGATGATGTCGGCATAATTGCTTACCATTTTGATAGTGTCTTTCAGCGTCTCGCCTTTGGACGAACTGGTAGCTTTGGGGTCGCTGAAACCGATAACACGTGCTCCGAGGCGGTTGGCAGCAGTTTCAAAACTCAGGCGGGTGCGGGTAGACGGCTCGAAAAATAGGGTGGCGACCACTTTTTCATCAAGCAGATGCCTGTTGGGTTGCGCTTCGAATTCTTTCGCCATTTCGAGCATATAGAGAATTTTTTCCTTGCTGTGTTCGGCGATAGTGACTAAACTTCTGTTTTCCATATCGTTGATATTCATTTTACTTTTCGAGAGTGTAAAGTTGCAAAAAAAATGTGGGTTATAAAAATCTCCGCGAACTTTTTTGAGCGAATAGAATTATTCTTTTTCCATAACTTTCGCCGTTTGGAGCCTGCCCGAATTTTGTTCGGCACGGACTCCGCAATTAATGTTCAATTCTTATTAAATAATTTAGAAATTATGTTGAGAGTCAGTATTGTTTTTAAGGTGAATATCCAGCGAGGCAATCATTCACCGGAACAGAGAAAAGAGGAAGAGACAAGTTCCCGGATAGCTTCCGGAAATTTTTCCGTGTTTGCCGGGGAAGAAATTGTGCGTACCCGCCGGATGCACCGCCACAGCACAGCCAGTAACTATGCTACCGCCCTGCGTTCACTTCTTAAATTTCATGGCGGAAAAGATATTGCCTTTTCCGATATGGAGTGCGGGCTGATAGACGCTTACGGAGCCTGGCTTCAGAGAAAAGGAGTATGCAAGGATACGCTTTCCTGCTACATGCGCTCCCTGCGCGCCATATATAACAAGGCGGTAGAACAAGGACTTACGGAGCAGAAAGAACCGTTCAAGAATGTGTTTACGGGCATATCCCGCACCAGGAAACGTTCGATAGAAAAATCGGACATCAATAAACTGCGCAACGTAAAGGTGAAACCGGGGTCGTTCATGCAGTTGGTACGCGATGTTTTCCTGTTCTGCTTCTATGCCTGCGGCATGCCCTTCGTGGATGTGGCTTTCCTGAAGAAGTCGCAGATTGCGGACGGTGTTCTTGCCTATCATCGCCGCAAAACCAATCAGTTCGTACAAATCAAGCTGGAACCTTGCATGGAGGAGATTATCAACCGCTACCAGTCGGACGACCGCAGCTATGTTTTCCCTTTTCTTACTTCGCAGGATGAAGATACCGCCTACCGGGAGTACAGGCGAAAATTCACCTATTATAATAAGGTGCTGAAAATACTGGGGAAGCAGGCGGGGGTAAGCAAGGCACTTTCCTCGTATGTGGCCCGCCATACATGGGCTACGCTCGCCTTCATGTCGTCGGTGGATATGTCCGTCATTGCCCAGGCACTGGGGCATACCAATATCAAGACTACGCAGATTTATGTAGAAGATATTGGAAATGACAAACAGAATTGGGCTAATAAGAAACTATTGAATGAAGTGTTGGAAGAGTGTTCCTCTGTACAAGAGGTCGCCTCTGTACAAGAGTGAGAACTCACAGAAATAGGAATAGAGCACTATAACGACCGCGAAGGTATGTAGATAAACTAAAACAAACAAATAAAAACATCTTTTTTTTTCAACATTTGCACTACCTGATATTACTCTTTTTCCTTGCTGATACTATATTTTTCCCTGATTTCTAAATGATTATCTGTTATTGCACCTCTTGTACAGAGGTGGTATAAAAAGGCTATATCCTTATCGATAACAACGTTTCCCGGCTGTGTCGCGCAGGAGGGGAGAGGAAGTTGTTTACTTTTCTTTAAGGATATACATTAAAAAACAAGAAGCTAATCATGACCGGCATAAACGACTTGAATAATCAAAATAAGCAGAACCCCTGGTATGCAGTCCGTACGTTCAACTGTCAGGAATTGAAAATTAGCGATTTTTTAAGAGAAAGAGGGAAAGTACATTTCATCCCGATGACCTACGTCGAAAAGGAGAGGGAAGGGAAGATGAAAAGAATGCTCGTCCCGGTAGTCCACAATCTGATTTTCTTACAGAAAGACGAAAGCCAGAAAGCGATGCTCGGCATGCTCGAGGAATGCGGCGTACCGTTCAACGTGCTCCGCAACAAAGAGACGAGACACCTTTGCGAGATACCCGACAGCCAGATGACAGAATTCCGCGTGCTGTGCGACCCCGATTTCAAGGACACCTTATATATCACCCACCAAGAGGCAGAGGCAAAACCCGGAAAAAACGTCCGTATCATCCACGGGCCGTTCTCCGGTATAACAGGCAAGCTACACCGTACCCGGGGCGGCTACTACTTCATCAAGACACTTGCCGGCGTCGGGGTCATGATGCGCATTTCCCGTTGGTACTGCGAAGTGATAGAATAACGCTTCCGTACATCTTTCAGGAATAACATCCGTGTGAAGATATCGACAGAAATAACCAATCTAAAATAATAAACGACAATGAAAGAAGAGCTACTTTCCCGCATTGCGGAAAGGAAAATCACTGTGGGGGTTGTCGGCTTAGGCTATGTCGGCCTACCCCTTGCTGTAGAAAAAGCAAAAGCCGGGTTCAGAACTATCGGTTTCGATGTACAGGAAGAAAAGGTAAAACAGGTGAATGCCGGGCACAACTACATCGGCGACGTGGTCGATGCAGAGCTGGCGCAACTGGTAAACAACGGCATGCTCAGCGCCACTTCCGATTTCTCTTTCATAAAAGAAGTGGACTTCGTAGCCATTTGCGTACCCACCCCGTTGGATATACACCAGGAGCCGGACATCAGCTATGTGGAGAATTCGGCGAAGTCAATAGCCGGCTATCTCACCAAAGGCACGGTAGTGGTACTGGAATCCACTACCTATCCCGGCACTACCGAAGAACTCATAAAGCCGATTCTTGAAAAAGGTTCCGGGTTGGAGTGCGGCAAAGACTTCTATCTGGGCTTTTCCCCCGAACGGGTAGACCCGGGCAACGCGGTTTACAAAACCAAGAACACCCCGAAAGTAGTAGGAGCCGTAGGCAAAGACGCCCAAGAAGTGATTGCCGCCATATACGGAGCCGTTTTGGGCGATAAGGTACATATCGTCTCCTCGCCCGCCGTGGCAGAGATGACAAAAATCCTGGAAAACACCTACCGCAACATCAACATCGGCCTGATTAACGAGCTGGCAATTCTCTGCAACCGTATGAATATCGACCTCTGGGAAGTGATAGAAGCCGCCAAGACCAAACCCTTCGGCTTCACCGCCTTCTATCCCGGACCGGGGCTGGGCGGGCATTGCATCCCCTTAGACCCCTATTACCTGACCTGGAAAGCCCGCGAATACGGCTTCCATACCTCGATGATAGAAGCCTCCATGATGATAAACGACCACATGCCCGAATACACCGTAGAACGCTGCGGCAAAATACTCAACCGCCACCGCAAAGCGCTGAACGGCTCCAAAGTATTGGTTCTCGGTGTGGCGTACAAACAAGACATAGACGATTACCGCGAAAGTCCCGCCCTGCGCGTCATCGAAGAGCTGGAGAAAACCGGAGCATCGGTATCCTTCTACGACCCCTACATCCCCCAATACAAACAACACGGTAAATTGCACAAAGGCGAAACCGCCCTTACTGCCGAGCTGTTGCAGCATGCCGACCTCGTAGTCGTAACCGCCGCACACACCAACATCGACTACGATTTCGTGCAGCGGCATGCACAAGCCGTCTTCGACACGAAGAATGTGATGAAAGAAGTAAAAGAGAGAAACAATATCGAAGTACTTTAAAATCTGAAACCACTGATTTTTTCCCATGAAAAAAAATATATGCGTTATCGGTGGCGGTAGGTGGGGGAAGAACCACATCCGCACATTGGCAGAACTCGGCTGCCTTGCCGCCGTAGTAGAGGCAGATGCCGGCAGGCTGAAAGAATACACGGAGCAATATCCCGGAATAAAGGGCTATACAGACATCGACGAAGCCATTGCCTGCGGCTATGACGGATATACGGTTGCGCTTCCGGCGGAGCTTCACTATCCGGCAGGTAAAAAACTGTTGGAGAAAGGGCTGAATGTTATGCTGGAAAAGCCAATGACACTCACCGCCGCGCAATCCGCCGAGCTGGTGGAGCTGGCACGAGATACGGGCGCACGCCTCATGGTAGGGCATGTACTGCTGTTTCATCCGGCCTACCGCAAGATAAAAGAAGTGATAGACAGCGGCAGGCTGGGCAAGCTTTTCTACCTCTACTCCCACCGGCTGAACCTGGGTACGGTACGCACGGAAGAAAGCGTATTCTCCTCGTTCGCACCCCACGACATTTCGGTGCTGGACTACCTCACGGGCAGCCCGGCATGCAAGGTAGAGGCAAAAGGAGCGAAGTTCCTCCAAGACAAGGTGTACGACAGTACGCTAACCCAACTGGAATATCCCGGCAACGTGCATGCACACATCTACGTGTCCTGGCTTCATCCCTACAAGCAGCAGTTGCTGGTGGTGATAGGCAGTAAAGGTATGCTCTCCTTCGACGACGCCACGAGCGAAAAGGAAATCCATTTCTATAATAAACGAATCGATTTCGAGAACGGGCTTCCCGTCAAGATAGAGGCGCCGGACGAGATTATCCCCTACGAGAAAAAGATGCCCCTGGAAGAAGAACTGAAGTACTTCGTAGAACACCTCGACTCCACTATCGGGATAAACAGCGGAGAGGCAGGTTATGAAGTAGTAAAAGTACTGGAAACCGTACAACAAATCATAGAAAATAATGGACAATAAGAATGACTGTTTCGTTCACCCCAGCAGCTATGTAGACGAGGGTGCAACGGTGGGAAAAGGAACCAAAATCTGGCATTTCTCACATATCCAGAAAGGAGCGGTTATCGGAGAAAACTGCTCGCTGGGACAGAATGTGAATATAGCGAATAACGTAAAGGTAGGCAACGGCGTCCGCATCCAGAACAACGTATCGGTGTACGAAGGCGTAGAGCTGGAGGACAACGTATTCTGCGGTCCCTCCTGCGTATTCACCAATGTCGTCACTCCCCGGGCACATTTCCCCGTACACGGCATATATGCCAAGACCCTGATTAAAGAAGGTGCCTCGTTAGGAGCCAACTCCACCGTGGTCTGCGGGCATACGGTAGGCAAGAGCGCACTCATAGCCGCAGGCGCCGTAGTAACGAAAGATGTACAGGACTATGCGCTCATGGCAGGAGTCCCCGCCCGCCGCATCGGTTGGGTATGCGAGTGCGGCGCCCGCCTGGATGCCTCGCTGGTATGCTCGTGCGGGCGTAGGTATGAGGAAAAAAATGGAGAATTAAAAAAACGGTTCACAATAGATTAACACAGAGGGATTCAACACAGGGATTTCTAACACAGAGGAGACGGAGGTTCACAGAGGACACAGAGTTTTCAACATAAAGATTTCTAACACAGAGGAGACGGAGGTTCACAGAGGACACAGAGGTTTTTAACATAAAGATTTTCAACACAGAGGAGACGGAGGTGCACGGAGGGCACAGAGTTTTTTTGTTGCTTTTATTGCAATAAATAATCAATCTGTACCAATCTGAAATACACCCTAAAAATTTTATGTCTAATTTTGAGGATGCACTTCAATCCTTTGGATTTGCATCATAAAAAATTTGTTTCATAAAAAGAGGATTGCAATATAACCTTTTTGAATAAATAAAAAGATTAACCGAGAAAAGTAGGTAACCTATTGTGTTATCCAGGCAAAAGGTCTAAACACAGAATTAATCCTTCCGTGTAAGTTATGGTAAACTTCCGAAGTGAAAAAAACTCTGTGTCCTCCGTGCGCCTCTGTCTCCTCTGTGTTAAAAACCTCCGTGTTAAAGCTCCTCTATCCCCTCCGTGTTAAAAAACTTCGTGTTGCCTTCCCCTCTGTGCCCTCTGTGAACCTCCGTCCCCTCCGTGTTTAACAAATATCAAACATTATGCAATTCAGAGATTTAAAAAAACAGTATCAAGTATTGAAGCAGGACATAGACGCCGCTATGGTAGACGTAGCGGCATCGAGTGCCTTTATCATGGGCAAACCCGTAAAAGAGCTCGAAACCGAGCTGGCGGAGTATGTAGGAGTGAAACACTGCATTTCGTGCGGCAACGGCACGGACGCGCTGACCCTCGCCCTGAAAGTATGGAACATCGGTGCGGGAGATGCCGTATTCGTACCCGATTTCACCTTCTTCTCCTCGGCAGAGGTTATCTCGCTGGAAGGAGCCACTCCGGTCTTTGTAGACGTAGACCGCGATACGTTCAATATGGACGCTTCGGATTTGGAACGGAAAATTACCCGTACCATAGAAGAAGGCAGGCTGACGCCCAAAGTCATCATTACCGTCGATTTGTTCGGCCTTCCCGCCAACTATCCCGCTATCCGTAAGATAGCCGATGCCCACCGGCTTTTCATCCTCGAGGACGGTGCACAAGGATTCGGAGGCATGATAGGCAACAAACGTGCATGCAGTTTCGGCGACATCTCCACCACCTCCTTTTTCCCCGCCAAGCCTTTGGGCTGTTACGGCGACGGCGGAGCGGTGTTCACCGATAACGACGAATGGGCTGCGCTGGCAGATTCTTACCGGGTACACGGCAAAGGCATGTTTAAGTACGATAACGTCCGTATCGGCATGAACTCGCGCCTGGACACCCTGCAAGCCGCTATCCTGAAAATAAAATTCAAAGCCTTCCACGAATATGAGTTGCGGGATATCAACAAAGCCGCCGCCCTCTACACCGGCAAGCTGAGCGGCAAGGTAAAGACTCCTGTCGTTCCCGAAGGCTACTATTCGAGCTGGGCGCAGTACACTATCCGCCTGGATAGCAAGGAAGAACGCGACGCGCTCCAAGCCCGCCTCAAAGAGCAAGGCATCCCGTCCATGGTCTATTATCCCACCCCCATGCACGGGCAAACCGCCTATAAAACATTGAATGTTCCCGATGACTGCTGTCCCGTAGCCCGGGAACTTTGCGATACCGTGCTGTCACTTCCCATTCATCCCTATATCACGGAAGAAGACATAGAAACCGTTTGTAGCCACATCTGACCGGCTGCACCGGACACTTGTCCCGGCAGCAAATTCACAATGCACCGTTCGTCATTCACAATTCATCATTCATAAATCCTAACTCCTGTATCCCTTGCCTTTCTCCACTTTCCGCCGTCATACGGTAATCATCTTTCTCGATTTGCTCATATCCCTGTTCTCCTTCTGGCTGGCACGCTATTTCGGCGACTTGCCACGTTGGTACTGGCTGGTGCTGTCGGCCGTTATCTGGGTAGCTTTGGGCATCGCATCGCGGAAGCTGCAATTCGGTTCCTACAAAAGAATACGTTACGCGGTTTCGGGTATCTTTGCCCTGGACGTTCTCTCCGGGCTGTTCCTTTACACCCTCTACCGCCATTGCGTGCCCGGCTACGAGTACGATAATTCCATTATCCTCGCTACCGGCATCATCATCGTGCTCGAATGGGGGCTGTACTATTCCGTCAGGAAATTAGTCTACCGCAAAATTCCCTATTTCTACGAAGAACCCCTGCTGGACGATGTTACGGAGGTGGGAATCAATACCGGAACGGAGCAGGCGGATTTGCTGAAGAATGCCGATGTTACCCGGCTGTTGAGCCTCACGCACGAGGCGGAAAACAGCGCGGAAGTACTTCGGCGGGTGCAGCAGGACGGCAGGGCGTTCTCGCCCGATACGGTGGTTATCGATTCGCGCAATCCGGAAACGGTGCTTGCCCATAAAGTGCGGCTGCCCCGGTTCATCATCCACCGGCGTTCGCTGAACGAGGTAAGACATATCAACACACTCCTTTCTTACAGCAACTACTGCCTGGAGAATGGAGGGCTCGTAGCCTGCCATTGCACCACTTCGGGCATACGCCGGGAGAAAATCATGCGGCAGAATCCGGTCATTATCAACCGTATCCTCTTTTTTATGGACTACTGTTGGCATAGGGTCATTCCGAAGCTCCCGTTTACGAAAGAGTTTTACTACTGGGTAACGAAAGGCAAGACACGCGCCCTTACCCGCGTCGAGGTCTTGGGACGATTGTACCGTGCCGGCTTCGACGTGCTGCACGAGGAAATCGTACACGGAGAATTCTACGTTATCGCCGCGAAGGTAAAGGAGCCTATCCGCGACGACCGCCCCTCCAACGGGGTGCTTATCCGCCTCAAGCGGGTAGGCAAGAATGGAAAATTCATCGGCGTGTACAAGTTCAGGACGATGCATGCCTATTCGGAGTATTTGCAGCCTTTTGTTTTCAAAAATTCAACTTTATTGAAAGGAGATAAAATTAAGGATGACTACCGTATCACTTCTTGGGGAAAATTTATACGTAAATGCTGGATTGATGAACTTCCTCAATTAATAAATTTAATAAAGGGAGATATAAAACTGATAGGGGTCAGACCGTTATCCTTACATAAATTCTCTTTGTATAATAAAAAATTGCAAGAGCTTCGTATAAAGACTAAACCAGGGTTAATCCCCCCTTATTATGTTGATATGCCCGAAAGTCTTGAAGAAATGGAAGAAAGCGAACGCAGATACCTGGAACTCTATTTCAAAAGCCCTTTCCTCACCGACTGGCGCTACTTCTGGAAAGCATTCCGCAATATCGTGTTCCGGGGAAAGAGAAGCAGGTAAGGTTGGATGTGGTTCACCATAGATTACACGGATTGACACAGATTTTTAACTTCTTAGCGGATGATATAGATTTACCAGTTTAGTCGAGACATAAAAACAAAAAACAGATTTCCTCTTTTGTCTTTTTGTTCTTCTGTCCGAATTCCCGTTCTTCTGTCTGAAAAATAAAAATCCGTGTCAATCCGTGTAATCTGTGGTGAACCTCATCACACCTCGCCGTACTCCTCCTTCGCATCGAAGCACGGACAACTCTTGCGGACGGAGCGGCTCAGTTGGTAATGACCTAAAATGAGGGCGGTAGGGTAGTCGGTTTTCAGTTGCCGCAGGAGGTCGAGCAGGGAGCATTTCTGGGCATACGTGCGCGTGTCGGCGGGACATCCCCGCTCGTTAAGACCGCCTTCGTAACAGATGCCGATGCTCTTGTCGTTCCAACCCGTGGCATGGGCGCCGATTTGGTGTACGGGGCGGCAGATGTGTACCTCGCCGTCGCGGGTGATGTAGAAGTGATAGCCGATGCTGGCAAATCCGCGTTGCAGATGACAGCGGCGCAGGGCATCCACCGGGAAATCACGGTCGTAGCGTGTTGCGCTGCAATGAACTACCAGGAGGCGTACCTCCCGATAGTTCTGATAGAAACTTCCGGCTCTCATCAGGTCAGCTCATGCAAGACGTGATACCGAAAACACCTGCTAAGGCAGTGGCTACTGTGATGATTACTTTGAGGACGACGCCCCATACCGATTTTGATTTTGTGCTCATGTTGTTTGGTTTTAATGTAAAAAAATAAGTGATTGATAATGAAAATAAAATGATGATAAAGCAATGATAAAACAATGGTGAAACAATTAGTGAAAGCGATAAAAACGATAGAGTGAAGCAAAGGCGGCAAAGCAGTAAGGCGACAGCTTTTTACCGCTCCGCCGCCTTAAGGGAGCGTTATCCTAACGGATTTTCTTCCTCTCCGTCATTGCCGCCGGGCTTGTTTCCACCGCCGGACTCGCCGCCGTCCACATTGTATTTGTAAGCCTCTTTCAGTTGGCCTTCCAAATTAATCTGGGCATTACTCAATTCGCCCGTGGCACGTGCACGGAGTTTCAAGCCTTTCACATTGTCCGCCAACGTAAAGGCGGCAGCCGAGGCAGCACCCTTTTTGCTCACGATGCCTACGGAGAAAATGGCGAGGTCATCCAACTTTACGTTCTTGCCGTCCAGGATAAGCTCTTTGGTGCAGGAAATCATGTCGGTCAGCACCCCCTTAATCAGCCCCTCCGAATAGGGCGTGTTGTGGTTAGCCATATGCTTGGCGAGCCTTTCGGTATCGAAAGTGTCCTCAATCAGCGGACGTGCATACCACAGTCCCTTCAACGGGCTTTTTTCGCCGGTCATTTGATACTTTTTGTAACGAATCATAATCTTTTGTTTTTTTAGTTCCCAATTAAAAAATCCTATATCCTTGTTGCAACAATACGAAGATACGACATAGCATAAGGGCATTTATCACTTTTCGTCCGTTACGGTTCGTTACAGTACGTTATATACGGATATAACGGCTGTGGTGTGGAGATATTTCCGTATCTTTGGCTTATATAAAAACAAAGAATTCAAAGGATATGGAAACTTTCAAGATACGTACATACGGGCGCACGGAGCTCGCCCAGCTCTACTGTCCGGGACTTTGCCCGCAAGCCGCCTTCCGCAAGCTGAACCAGTGGATAGATTTCCACCCCACACTGCGGGGCAGCCTCCATGCACTGGTAACCTCGGACAAAACGCGGACATACACGCCGGCGCAAGTACGGCTCATAGTCGAGGCGCTGGGCGAACCGTAAAAACCTCCTCCTCTCCAAAAGCAAGCTGTATAGGGAACAGAACCGCCTGTACAAGACGGACGGAACGGGAGGGAAGCCGAGAATTTGGCAACAGAGATTAAGGTACGACAGTATAGACCTTTAGCATCGTAACATAGCCCTTTAGCCACACAGTATAGCTCTTTAGCGCCGTAGTACAGCCCTTTAGTTTCTCGACAGCTCCACCACGCGGTAACCCCGCTTTCCGTTCAGCCTCGTCAGTTCGAAGCCCGCCTGCTTCATCACAAGCCCTATCTTTACGGGGCTGAGGTAATGCTTCACGGCAGAGTTTATGCGGCTCAGAATATCCGTGGTAGATACGAACGTACCTTTTTCGCCCGGCAAGGGGTGGCGGTAATAAGCCTGTATCAGTTCGCGCTCCATGCTGGGCACTTCGAAATTGCGGTTGTGCAGGTTTACGAGCTTTATCTCCTCGTCCTCGAACCAATAGCGCATGCCGCCTTTCCAAAGCGCATACGCCTGCGAGTACACCCCCTCGTAATCCACGGGATGCGTATAAGGATTGTCGATACTGCTGATTTCGAACGGCAGCCAGCGGCGGTTGCCCGTAAGGTCTGTCAGGAACTGCACGTTATTGGTAGTTCCGCACAGGCTGGCAATGTGGGCGCGGTGCTCCTTATAATGCGCGTAAGCCATTCGCTCGTTCACCACCTTCTGGGTAGTCATCGCCTTAATCTGGTTCAGTTCCGACGCCCCCAGCTCGTCTATTTCCTCCATGCAGATAAAGACGAATTCCGCCAGCGAAAACATATCGTCTTTGGTAATGCGGTTATTGTTGGACTTGATGTAAAAATAACGTTGCAGCGCAGGCGGCAACAGCTTGTTGAGCCAGGTAGTCTTGTAGCTGCCCTGAGGCCCAATCAGTACGAAAATCTCGTGGTTCACCGTTTCCCGGTCGAAAAGGGAGGCAATGGAGGCTACGAGCCATTTCTTGAAGTAACCTTCGAATACGGACTGCTCGCTCTTTACGTGCACCGTGGCGGCAAGCCGCCCGATATGGTCGGTCACCCCGTCCCAGGGTTTCAACCCTTCGAAGTAGTCGATAAAAGGATTGAACAAAACAGTATATTCCGAATTCAGTATGGCACGGATATCATTGATGCGCACGGTCTTTCCCTGCTTGCTCATACGGCTCCATAGAGTGTTGACGAAACGGTCGTCTATCTCCGTATATTCCCCTTCGGCGCCGTCCGCTCCTGAGGCAGCCGTCTCGCATTTCCCGGTAGCCTCATTGTACCGGAAACGGGCTTGCGTGTCGAGGAAACGTTCGATGTCCTCCACACTGGCAAATCCGTCGTTGCCGCCGGCATTCGGCTCCCGTCCGTGCAACGGACGTTGCCCGTGCTCCTCGGTGCGCTGGTAGCACGACCGGAAGACGGCGGCTACATCCCCGTCGTAGTCGGCAAAGCGTTTCACCGCCCACTGGGTAGCGCTGGTTTGCGCCACTCCGTAGGCATTGAGCAGATACCCCATGCGCATGATATATTGGTTGCGCTGGTGCGCCTCGTAAACGATGCCCTGTCCTGCCAATTCGCCGGCTGCCGCAGCAACCGCTTTCTCCAGCCGCCTGTTGCGGACAGAGGGTTTGGCGGGCTGCTCTTTCTTGTCGCCTTTCAGTTCGACGGGCATGGCAACGGCATCGGGATTGAAATAGACGTCGGGGTCGTGCGCCAGTCCGCTGAGCCTCGTGATATTCTTGCATTTCAGGTCGCATTCGCAACCCAGCAGGCCGGCATAATAGCGGTTGCCCTGCTCGAAGATTTTGGAATAGTATTTCCGGTTCTTCTCCGGAGTGTCCGTCAGGCAGTCCGTACGGTAGATAATGCGAAGCCCCGTACCGCTGATAGTGGTGTAGGACAGTAGCGTATGCTTGTCGGCGCGGACACGCCCGACAAGTTCCGGCAGGCGGTCGGCGCCGATATGGTCGATGTCCGCCAGTGCCAGCGAAGTCCAGCCCGTGATATTCTCTGCCTGCTTGCCGCCTCCGAAGCACACGGCAACGGCAAAACACGGGCAGGCAGCCTTCTCCCATGCAGCGGCAGCCCCTTGCCCGTTATGGCTGTAATAGCGGTGTTTCTCGGTACGGTCGCGCACCAGCGCATCGTTGCGGATAAGGTTTACGATTTCCTGCAACGTGCTGTCCTGCGGATGTGTATCCGAGTAACCTTTGAAAAGGCTGATTGAAGTTTCTTTCATTATTATCGTTATTAGGGTTTTACGGAGTGAAGTTCCGAATAAAGCGCCGGATACGGAAAACAGCGGTTCCCGCATGTGGGAACCGGATAGATAACATATTAACATTATTAACTTTTAAAAACACTTAAAGATGACTCAAAATCTAAATCCGGAATTCGTCCATTTGGAGCTCGGCGACTACCTGGAACTGCTCCAGAACACGATTCCGGTAGGCGGCAAACGCCTGAGCGACAAAGAGATTTGCCGCAAAATCTCGATGAGTCCCCAGACCTATGGCAAGGTAAAAAGGGCAAAAGTTTAAAACTGAGCCAGTATTACAGCGTGTTCCGCATCTACCGGGAAGAGCTGAGAAATCACCCCGCAGAACTGTGTAACGTATTGACAGAGTTGGGCTTACGGCTCGAGGCGGACTATATGCGACTGCATGTTCCCCGCCCGTAGTTGACAGGTTGCCAGCTATATTTCCAACTTTTACAGGGGTATGTGTTTTAAAAATGATAAATGTAATCATTACATTTTTCAATAATTTCTCGCGCGCGTAACGAAAAGTTATAAAAAAGGGTGGCAACCTGTCATATCTGCCTCCGGATTATGCAACAAAAAGAAGTAGCCGCTATCGTTTTTCTCCGCGACAGAGTTCCGGAAATACTTAAGAAAGAGCGCAATAACCTCCGCAGCATTTACCTTTACCGCTGCGGCAAGTGTTGGATGGCTCTGGAACGCTCCGCCTACCTGATACACGAGATTTTCCATTATACCGGCAACATCTCGTTTTTCTGCCTGACGGACGGCAAGCGTTTCGTGATGATTGAGGAACCGGACTG
Organism: Bacteroides gallinarum DSM 18171 = JCM 13658; assembly: GCF_000374365.1. Classification (GTDB taxonomy): domain Bacteria; phylum Bacteroidota; class Bacteroidia; order Bacteroidales; family Bacteroidaceae; genus Bacteroides; species Bacteroides gallinarum. The sequence goes on along the minus strand of NZ_KB894122.1, from coordinate 115,263 downwards.
TATCGTGAGCCGTATCCGGAACAGCCCCGGCTGCGAGGAGAGGACAGACGAATACGTAAGGTATGATACAAACCATATGGTTACGGAAGCCGATTTCGAAGGGTGGAAGGGGAGGATTGAGGACGAATAAACAGGAAAATGAAAATACAAAAATAGGGTAGTTGAATATGGAGAATTATTATACAAAAAGACTCTCATATCCGTATAGTTAATATATATATCCAAAAAAATAGATGCGTGTTTAAAGAAAGCAATTTTATAAACAGGAATTCTCGTAGTGTTGTAATAAAGAAAAATATCATATTCTCATTTTTATTGAAGGGAATTAGTATATTGATTTCTTTACAGGTTATACCTATGACTGTCAATTATATAAATCCAACAAGATATGGCATTTGGCTCACATTAAGTTCTATCATTGCTTGGTTATCTTATTTTGATTTTGGTTTTGCACATGGTTTTCGTAACCGTTTTACTGAAGCTAAAGCAAATGGAGAAATTTTATTAGCGAGAGAATATGTCAGCACTACTTATGCAATTTTATTTATACTTTTTTCTGGAATATTCTTGTTGGTGACTACTATTAATTATTTTATTGATTGGAGTAAAATTTTGAATATCGATGCTGATTATCATTCCGAATTACAAATTGTGTTTGGAATATTGGCATTTTTTTTCTGTTTGAACATTGTCGCCAGTATATTTACCACTATGCTTACAGCAGATCAAAAACCTGCATTGGCTTCATTGATACAGACTAGTGGACAAGTCTCTGCTTTTATTGGTATCTATATATTAACAAAAAGCACTTCAGGGAGTCTTACTGCTTTAGCATTTACTTTTTCTGGTATACCTTGTTTCTTATTGGTAGTAGTCTCTATCATTATGTTTAGGTGTGGAAAGTATAGAGAGATATCACCTCGTTTATGTTTTATACGTTTTTGTTTGGCTAAAAAAATTTTAGGGTTGGGTGGACAGTTTTTTGCTATAATGCTCTCAATGCTTTTTATTTTTCAATTTATAAATATTATTATTTCACGTATTGAAGGACCAGAAGCCGTAACCCAATATAATATTGCCTATAAATATTTCAATGTATTAAATATGATTGCTATCATTGTATTAACCCCTTTTTGGTCAGCTTTTACAGATGCGTATGTGAAAAAAGATTTTAAATGGATGAGGAAGACGGTGAAAAAGTTGGAATGCATGTGGTTAGTATGTATTCCAATTTTAGTTATAATGGTTTTATGTTCAGATAACCTATATAGATACTTGGCTGGAGGTTCAGTATCAATACCATTCCCTTTGTCACTAAGTATGGCTTTTTTCATGTTATTTCAAACGATTGGAAATGTTTATATGTATCTTATCAATGGTACAGGTAAGGTTCGTTTACAATTGATTTTATACTTATCAATAGCCATAATTGCAATTCCAATTATGCAAATGAGTTGCCGACTATACGGGGTAGAAGGGGTTTTATTAGTTCCGGCTATTACTTTTGGATTACAAGCAGTAGTCGGGAAAATACAGATTACAAAAATTATAAATAATACGGCTAAGGGCATTTGGTTTAAATAAATTTATATGATTCATTTAAATTTTTTATTCCTAAGTACTAATATAATAAAAATATACAAATTATGCAAAGACCATTAATATCAATTATCACAGTAGTTCTTAATTCTGTTGAAACGATTGAAAAAACAATAAAGTCTATTATAGGTCAATCGTTTACTAATTACGAATACATTATTATCGATGGAGGAAGCAATGATGGAACAATTGATATAATTAGAAAATATTCAAGTTATATTTCATATTGGATTAGTGAACCTGATAAAGGTATTTATGATGCAATGAATAAAGGTATTGCTTATGCAAAAGGAGAATATATAGGAATTCTTAATAGTGATGACTGGTATGTAAAAAATTCATTAAGTACAATAGCTAACCAAATCCAGAATAATCCTAATATAGACATTATTTATGGTAATATATTAAGATATTATTCGGAATCCAATATTGTTGTAGCAGATACTAATCATAAGAAGTTATATAAATGGAATAGTATAGGGCATTCTGCCGCTTTCGTGAGGAAAGAATGTTATTTGAAAAGAAACTATAAAATAAACTATAAAATAGGTGCGGATTATGATTTTTTTCTTTGGTGTTTAGTGAATAAATATACTTTTGTCAAAGTAAATGAGAATATTTCGTATTTCACTTATAATGGGGTAAGTAGTATTCCAAAATTTAGTAGTATTTTTGAACTATATCCTATTTGGAAAGAGCACTTGGGATTTTCTTATACTTTATATCATTTTCCATATAGATTTATACGTTTCTTTTTACTTTATATAGTGAGTAAGCCTTTATATCTTTTTTTAGGGCACAAGAACTATAGAACTGCTTTATGTATTTGGAAGGAATGCAAATGCCGTATGTTACAGCTAAAGTAAATAAGATTACAAATACTTTTTGTAAATAGCTGCCAATATCATGTATGCCAGATTTTCCTTTATTGATTTTTTTTGTAAAGAAGTTCAATGTTTTATCGATGAAATTTTTAAACGTATATAAATCCACCAAATTATCTGAGATGTGTTATATGAATAGTGCTAAATATACTTGGATTGATTATTTTTTTATCAGGTATTTTTTGATTATATACTATTTATATACAATGAGTGTTGGCATATTTCTTCCCAAAGGAAGTGTTTTTGGGGTGTTATTGAACTTTTTTTTTCTGTTTTTTTTAATTTATGCCTCTATTGTAAAAAGTAAAATGACGGGGAAGTTTGCATACATATATTTTTATATTGCATTTATTGTATTATTGATATGTATTAATTCTTCAGACTATTATGTTTCATTTAAATTATTGGGAAAATATGCCATAGGGTTACTTTGTCTTCCTTTGGGATTCAGTATATTATCTTCTGTTGAAAAATTTAGGGAGTTTTTGGGAACAGGCATTATTTGTATGTTATTGTTTTTGATAAATGTTTTTTTAGCTAATATATTTGATTGGGGAGGCGGAGGGTATACTGAAGAAGGTTTGGAGATGGGCAATTTATTTTCTGATGCCATGTATCAAGTTGTATGTTCCATTATTTCCATTTTTCTTCTTCTTATATTATTTCCTTCTTATAAAAAAATCATATTTATATTATCTGTTCTATGTAGCATAGTGATTGTTGTCAACATGAAAAGAACAACTATATTTGCTTTATTTGCAGGAATGCTTGCTTACCTATTTTTTTGCTTTATTTATGGGAAAAAATTGAAAAGATTATTTCAGTTTCATCTTAAATATTTAACAAAATTTTTTCTACTGATTTTAGTACTTTTTCCTTTTTTCTTAAGTTATTTCTTTATCAATTTAGAAGCAAGAAAAAACACTTTTGAAAGAACCCACAATGATATAACTTCTGAAGGACGAGTTGCAGAATTTATATATATCACGGATGAAATACTTGGTTCCGATAAAGCTTTGACATTATTATTTGGTAAAGAGACGTTTAATTTAGTTGGTACATACGCCAATGGAAAATATGGGAAAAGACAGATTCATGGAGATTATTCGGTATTATTGCATGGAACAGGAGTTGTGGGATGTTTAGTTTGGTTTCTTATCCATTTATATTTAATTTTATGGATAATCAAATTAAAAAAGAATTCATATTATGGAGATGGAAGCTATTCGGTGGTTTTGTATTCATTTTTTTTCTCATTGATTTTTGTTAAATTTATTAATATGGGTTCTGGAGGGCTTGATTTAGTAATTTCTTCCTCTTTTTTTTATACCTCATTGGGGGGAGTATTAAGATATTTCTATAACCAAGAACAAATTAAGTTTGCTTTAAATCAAATCAATAAAACAAAATTATGAAATGATATGAAGGTAGGTATTTTGTATTCAGTAGATAAAGAATCTATTAGTAATTATATTATTGCATGTAAACGACAATCTGTAGAATATGAAACGATTGATTTATATTCAAAAGATTGGTTAGACAAAGTAAGAAATAGTAAAGTGGATTTTTTCATCCAGCGACCGGAAGGTAATTTGGAATATAGGAAAAGCATGTATGATGAGAAATTATACATAATTGCAAAAGTATTAAATAGGATTGTTTTTCCAAGTTATGAAGAAGTATTGATTTATGAGAATAAAAAAATCCTTAGCTATTATATGGCTGCAAAAAAAATTCCCCATGCCAAAACTGATGTTATTTATTATAAAACAGAGGCCATTGATTTTTTGAATAACACGGCGTTTCCTATAGTTGGAAAAACAAGTATTGGAGCTGCTGGCTCAGGAGTAGAGATATTGAAAAACAAAAAGCAAGCTTTAAAGTATGTAAAACGTGCTTTTAGTAAAAAGGGCATAACAAGAAGATTTGGACCTAATCCTAATAAAGGTAATGCTTGTAGCTGGTTTGTAAAGAGTATAAAAAATCCCACGATGTTTATAAAAAAAATCAAACTTTATATAGAAAGAAATAATGCAGGACAACGTAATTATGTTATATTCCAAGAATATATTGAACATGATTTTGAATGGAGGATAACTAAATGTGGTGATTATTATTATGCTTATCAAAAAATGAAATTGGATGATAAGTGTAGCGGAACAGGATTACCTGACGGACATGAAATGGAACCACCTGTAGAATTATTGGATTATGTAAGGCAAATTTGCGATGACAACCATTTTAATTCAATGGATGTGGATATTTTAGCAGCAAACGATGGTAAATATCGAGTAAATGAAATGCAAACACACTGGGGAGTGGATCATAATGATTGTATGGTTATTAATGGGAAGCGTGGAATTTATACTTATAATAATGGATGGAATTTTATAGAGGGTGAGTTTTGGGATAATAATTATTTTGACATGAGATTAATAGCTTCCATTGATTTTTATAATAAGCAAAAATTGTAGTATTCTAAATCATGCTTTTATAGGAAATCTTGTATGATTTAAATAAAATAGTACTTTGATGAAAATATTAATAACCGGAGGTGCCGGATTTATAGGCAGTAATCTGTGTGAGTATTTTGTAGAAAGAGGTTTTGATGTGGTTTGTTTGGATAATTTATCTACAGGATTCATACACAATATAGAATCATTATTATTTATTTCAAATTTCTCTTTTATAAATGGAGATGTTCGGGATTTGGGAGTTTGTCGGAATGCGGTAAAAGGATGCGATATTGTTCTCCATGAAGCGGCTTTGGGTTCAGTACCACGTTCTATCACTGACCCTATACAGACAAATGAAAATAATATAGTTGGTTTTTTAAATATGTTGGTAGCTGCGAGGGATGAAGGAGTAAAACGGTTTGTTTATGCTGCAAGTTCTTCTACCTACGGAGATAGTAAAGAACTCCCCAAAATAGAATATAATATCGGTAGACCTCTTTCTCCGTATGCCATTACAAAGTTTGTGAATGAGCTTTATGCCAATGTCTTTTCAGACTTGTATGGAATCGAGACAATAGGTTTAAGGTATTTCAACGTGTTTGGTCGTAGACAAAATCCTAATGGAGCTTATGCAGCAGTAATACCACTTTGGGTAAAAACTTTGATAAATCATGAGTCACCTATTATTAATGGAGACGGTAGCTATTCGCGGGATTTTACTTACATTGATAATGTGATACAAGCTAATTACTTGGCTGTCACTATTTCTAAAGAAGATATTGTTAGGCGTTCTTCTTTGTATAACATGAATTTGCCGGCAAATGCAGCATTAGATTTAGTTTTTAATGTAGCTTATGGAGGAAATACAACGTTACTTCAATTATTTGAATGTTTAAAATTTCATTTGGCTAAGTTCGATCAAAAAATAAAACTTATTGAACCTATTTTTAGAGAGAGCAGAAAGGGAGACATTCCACATTCACAGGCCTCTATTGAGAAAGCTAAAAGGATTTTAGGATACAAACCTGAATATAGTGCCATTGAGGGATTGGAACGGGCGTGTGAATGGTATTGGAATAATATAAAATAAAAATGAAAGTTCTATTTGTCTGTAGTGGGAATAGTAAAAATTTCAGTATTTCGCCGTTTATAAAGTCACAAGGAGAGTCTATAAAGAGTCAAGGAATCGAAGTGCAGTATTTTTCTATTATGAAAAAAGGATTCCAAGGTTATATACAAGAAGCGATAAGACTGAGATTTTTTTTAAAGGAAAATCATTTTGATGTAATACATGCACATTATTCTTTGAGTGCCTGGTGTGCAGTTCTTGCATTTTCTGGTATTCCAATAGTTATGTCACTAATGGGAGACGATGCTAATGGGAAATACAAGGCATCCGGGAAAAAAGTATATATGAGTTATGTACTTATAATTGCATCTTGGTTGATACAATTCTTTGTATGTAAGATTATCTGTAAATCTGCTTATATGCAGAGAATCATTATTAATAAAAAGAAATCTGTCATCATTCCGAATGGTGTAGTTCTCCAAGAGGTACAACCATTTGATAAACAGCAACAAAGACAACTTCTAAATTTGGAGGAAGATAAGATTTATTTATTATTTTTGGGAAATACAAAGGATAGAAATAAAAACTTTCAGTTGCTAAAAAAGGCTTTTAATTTGATGCAGTCTGAGAATGAGAAATTGCTGGCTCCATATCCGATAGAACATGGTAAAGTGGTCCAATATTTAAATGCGGTGGATGTACTTGTCGTTCCATCTCTTATGGAAGGTTCACCAAATGTGGTTAAAGAAGCAATGGCTTGCAATACCACTGTTGTTGCAACGGATGTTGGAGATATCAGATGGTTGTTTGGAGAAGAAAAGGGTTATTATATAACTGATTTTACACCAGAGGATTGTGCAAATAACTTAAAAAAAGCAGTTGAATATTCAACTTGTCAAGGCAAAACAAACGGACGCCAGAGAATAATTGATTTAGGATTGAGCTCAGTATCTGTAGCCGAAAGGATTATCTCTTTGTATAAGGAAATTTTAAATGTTGATTGAATTATGTGTGGCATTTGTGGCATTATAAAATTGGACGGTGAATTGGTTCAGGAACGAACTTTACATTCGATGATGCGAAAGATGAAATATCGCGGTCCAGATGATGATGGGACTTTTATCTTTAAGAACATCGGATTTGGATTTGTTCGTTTAAGTATTATTGATTTGAGCAAAGCTGGTCACCAACCTTTCCAGGGGGAGAATGGACGTTTCACAATTGTTTTTAATGGGGAAATTTATAATTATATCGAACTTAGAAAAGAATTGGAAACAAAAGGGTTTGTCTTTACAACTCAAACAGACACAGAAGTTTTATTGAAATCTTATATTTATTGGGGAAGGGATTGTCTGGATAAATTAAACGGAATGTTTGCATTCGTTATTTATGATAAAGAAGCTGACATTATTTTTGGTGCAAGAGATCGTTATGGTATTAAACCTTTCTATTATTATTGCGATAGCCGGCAATTTATATTTGCTTCTGAAATACCTTCTATTCTGGAAACAAAATGTGTTATTCCATGTCCTAATAACCAAATAGTTTTTGATTATCTGACATTTAATAGAACAGACCAAACAAAAAATACTTTTTTTGAAGAAATAAAAAGATTGCAACATGGATATTTTTTTACTATCAAAAATGGTGAATTCAAGACTGAAAAGTGGTATGATTTACGTGAACGTGTAAAATTGGCAGTACCATTTTGCGACGAATATGAATATAAAATGTGCTTGAAATCATCCATTGAGCTAAGATTGAGAAGTGATGTACCTATTGGAGTGTGCCTGAGTGGTGGATTGGATTCTTCATCAATAACATCTGTGGTAGTAAAAGAATATGGAAAGAAGGATTTGAATACTTTTTCAGCTGTATATAAAAAAGGGGACAGAGGAGATGAATCTGAATACATTAATGAATATAAGAACATATTGAAAAAAATGTTTTTTACACATCCTACAGCAGAAAGCCTATTACAGGATATTCCTGATTATGTGCGTATTCATGCTGAGCCTATCCCGTCTTTGGGACCTTATGCCCAATACAAGGTTATGCAAGCAGCAAAAGGAAATGTAGTAGTAACATTGGATGGGCAAGGTGCTGATGAAGAATTAGCAGGATATCATTACTTCTATGGCTTTTACTTCAAAGATTTATTCTGTTCGGGTAGGTTTGGCACACTTATAGATGAAATGAGAGCCTATTGGGGAATACATCATTCTATTTACGCTTATAAAACATTTTTGTATTTTCTTCTTCCGAAATATTTAAGAACTTCGGTTCGTGCTAATGAATATGGTTATATGAGAAAGGAATTTATCAGACAGTATTCAAGGCGGAATAGTATTGCAGGTAATTTATATGGTTCTTCTTCCTTAAATGATGCATTGTTAGATCATTTTGAGTATAAGCTAGAACATCTTTTAAAATGGGATGACCGTAATTCTATGGCAAATTCTATAGAATCAAGAGTCCCATTTTTAGATTACCGATTGGTAGAGAGAACTTTGGCAACAAAAACTTCTGAAAAAATAAGTAATGGTGTGACTAAGAATATACTGCGAAAAGCAATGCAAGGAATATTGCCGGAAAAAATAAGGACTCGGATGGATAAAGTGGGATTTGAGACTCCTCAGGACGAATGGTTTAGGACTCCGATATTTCAAAAATACATTAGAGCAATAATAGATAGTGAATCATTCGGGGATAGAGGTTATTTTGATGTACAAAAAGTTCATGAACTATATCGGAATCATTTAGAAGGGAAAATCAGTATTTCTAAAGAAATATGGAAATGGATTCATTTGGAATTATGGTTTAGAGAGTTTATTGATGATAAAAAAATGGAATAGTACCAATAATCTATATTTTATCGATGAAAAATAAAAATATTGTAATTTACCTTGGGCATCCAGCCCAATTTCATTTTTTCAAATACATAATAAAAGAACTTCAAAAAAAAGGATATTGTGTAAAACTTTTGTTGAAAACAAAAGATATTCTTGAACAACTTGTTCAAGAAGCAGGGTTAGATTATATAAATATCCAGAAAAATGTTCGTAAAAATAATATTTTTTCGATAGCCAAAGCATCATTGGCACGTACGTTTCAAGTTTTTAGAATAGCGCGGCAGTGTAAGGCTAATATAATTTTGGGTACTGATGCTTCTGTTGCGCAAGCTTCTTGTTTGTTACACATTGCAGGTGTTACTGTGTTGGAGGATGATATTGATATTATTGCAAAAATGGCGAAAATCACTTTCCCCTTTTCTGATAGTATTGTTGTTCCAATGGTATGCAGGGTTGGAAAATGGGAAAATAAAAAAGTTGGTTATCATGGATATATGAAATTAGCTTATTTGCATCCTAACTATTTTGTGCCTGATAAGAAGGTGGTAGAAAAATATATTCCAGATGATAAATACTGTATTGTAAGACTGGCACAACTTACAGCGTTTCATGATGTAGGTATCCAAGGGCTCAACGTGAACTTGGTCTTAAGTATTATCCGCAATGCAGAAACATATGGATATAGAGTATATATCAGTTCGGAATCTGAATTAGATGAACAATTAAAAGCATACCAACTTAAAATAAAACATACTGATATTCATCATGTAATAAATTATGCATCTTTATTGGTTTCTGATAGCCAGAGTATGTCGGTAGAAGCAGCGATGTTAGGCGTTCCTTCATTAAGATTCAGTGATTTCTCAGGTAGGATAAGCGTGTTAGAGGAATTAGAACATAAATATGGTTTGACCTATGGTATTAAGACAACTGAACCAGAAAAGCTTATAGATAGAGTGAATAGTTTTCTTTCTGATGTAAACCTCCGTGAGAAATTTTTGGAACGTCGTGAAAAAATGTTGGACGAAAAGATTGATGTAACAGCCTTTTTTGTTTGGTTTATTACGAACTATCCTCATAGTAAGACGATAATGGAAGAAAATCCGGATTATCAATTTATATTTAAATGAAAAAGATATTAACCGTAATCGGTGCACGCCCTCAAATAATAAAAGCTGCGGCCTTGTCGCGTGCTATCCGAAATAATTACTCCGATAGAATAAAAGAAGTAATTCTTCATACCGGACAACATTATGATATGAATATGTCTCAGGTGTTTTTTGAAGAATTATGTATTCCAAAACCTGATTATAACTTGAATGTAGGTTCCGGGAAACATGGAGAACAAACTGCAAAAATGATAGCCGGTATAGAAGAAATACTTTTGTCGGAACATTTTGACGGGGTGGTTTTATATGGTGATACGAACTCTACACTTGCCGGTGCGATTGCCGCTTCTAAGCTTCATGTTCCGATATTTCATATTGAAGCAGGATTACGTTCATTTAATATGGACATGCCGGAAGAAATAAACAGAATTGTTTGTGACCAATTATCTTCCATTTTATTTGCACCGACAAATACGGCAGTTGCAAATTTGAAGAATGAAGGATTCGAAATTACTCCGGCTATATTCCATGGAAACAAGTATCGGCAAGTGTATAATAGCGGTGATGTGATGTATGATAACAGTATGTATTTTGCGGCAATAGCTGATAAAAAGAGTAATATACTACGAGAGTATGGTTTGCAAACCGATAGTTTTGTATTGGCGACGATTCATCGGGATTATAATACGGATAGTAAAGAACGTTTAACGGATATATTCAAGGCGTTGTATTATATTGCAAATGAATATCGGATAAAGATAGTTATTCCATTGCACCCGCGGACGGCTAAATTACTGGAAAAAAATCTTGATGCTGAATTAATAGATAAAGTGAAACAATCGGTTCGAATTCTTATTTTGCCACCGGTTTCATTCCTTGATATGATTAGTTTGGAAAAGAATGCAAAATTGATTATGACCGATTCGGGGGGAGTTCAAAAAGAGGCTTTCTTTTATGAAAAACCTTGTATAATTCTTAGGTCGGAAACCGAATGGGTGGAAATCGTGGAAAATAATGCCGGTATAATTACGGATACAGATTTTGACAGAATCATAGATGCATACAAAGTGTTGTCTGTTGGTAATATGACTTTTCCTCAATTATTCGGTAACTCGAAAGCTGCAAATATTATTCTCGATAAGATAATAGCTTATTAAATTCAACATTTCTCACAATAAAATAGAGAACAATTAATATGGTAAAGAACATGAAGAAGTGGGGATGTATAGCCTTCGTGCTATGTGTCCTGGCAGGCTGTGCGTCTCAAAAACAGATTTCGTACCTGCAAGATGTGCCGGATGACTATCGGCAAAAGATAACACAGGATTATGACCTTAAGATTCATCCGGATGATTTGCTTTCTATCATGGTGAACAGCAAAGACCCCGAACTGGCACAGATGTTCAACTTGCCAATGGTGAGTTACCAGATTGCCAACAGCAATACCGGATATGCAGGAGGACAGAATAGAGTACTGGGCTATCTGGTGGATAAAGAGGGGTACATCGACTTCCCGCAGTTGGGAGTTATCAGGGTACAAGGGATGACACGTACCGAATTGACAAAATATATCAAAAACCAATTGATAGAAAAGGGGCTGATGAAAGACCCTATCGTAACCATTCAATTCCTGAACTTCAAAGTGTCGGTATTGGGAGAAGTGAACCGGCCGGGTACATTCGAGATTACCAGCGACCGCATTACCTTGCTGGACGCATTGAGCCTTGCAGGCGACTTGACCGTTTACGGGCAGCGCGAAAACGTAAAGGTTATCCGGGAGGAAAACGGAGAACGGGTAGTGGCTTCGCTGGATTTGCGAAATAAAGATTTATTATCCTCTCCTTATTATTACCTGCAACAGAATGATGTAGTGTATGTAGAACCCAATAAGGTAAAGGCGGGGCAACGGGAGATTAACCAGAACAGAACCATAGGCACGTTCGCTTCTATTCTATCGGTAATGGTATCCTTGGCAGTGCTTATATTCAAATAAAAAAACAGTAAAGAAAAAAGTTTATGGGAAAAGATAGGTTTGAAGATTTGGACTTCATAGATTTTAATGACAGCCGCCAGCAGGAGAGCACGGTGATTGCCGATATGTTGTCGGCGGTGTATCGCAACCGGAAATGGTTCATCTTGTCCGTGGTGGTGTGTGTCTTGATAGGTTTTCTGTATCTGAAAAGTTCCCCGAAAATGTTTCTACGCACCGCAATAGTATTGGTAAAAGATGAAAATAAGGGTGGAGGAATTAATGGAACGACAGCTTTTCAGAATTTATTCTCTTTGGGCAGTAGTACAATAGACAATGAAGTTGGAATTTTTAAAAGTAAACGGTTAATGCGGTTAGTTGCCAAAAGATTGTGTTTGGATGTAAGTTATAAAGAGTGGGATGGGTTGAGAAAGAAGGAACTTTATACATCTACACCGTTTACTGTTACTTTTTTCGATGCAGTGCCAACACAGAAAATAAGTCTTACCATTACAATGTTGGATAACGGGAAAGTAACTTTATCAAACATGATTGTACATGATGATTTGACTAAAAAGGAATTTAAAGAAAACTTGATTGTACAACCAGGTGATACAGTAAATACCCCGGTAGGAAAAATTATGGTAGCAACTACATTGTTTACAAATGAGAGTTACATCGACAAAAGAGTATATGTAACAAAAGGAAATTTGAAGAGCATTTCAGATGAATACAATAATGCTTTGGATGTAGAAGTAACAAGTGAGCAGTCGTCATTGATATCCCTGAGCATAGAGGACGAGAATGTGCAGCGGGCGGAGGATTTGCTGAATACGCTGATTGAGGTTTATAAGAACGACGCTATCGAGGACAAAAACAGGATTGTGATAAATACTGCCAAATTCATAAACGATAGGTTGGAAATCATAGAAGCTGACTTGGCTACCGTGGATGCGGAAATAGAGAATTATAAGAAAAAGAATAAACTGACGGATATTGCCTCGGAAAGTGCCTTGTACCTGCAAAGTTCGAGCATGCTGGACACGGAAGGGTTGAGCGTGGAAAACCAACTGAACATGGCGCAGTACATGAAGGAGTATTTGCAGGATAACTCGAAAACGACAGACCCTATTCCTGCCAGTATCGGGATAGACGATATGGGGGTGCAGAACCTGATTATGGAGTATAATACGGTGTTGACGCGGAGGAATAAGCTGATAGCCAACAGCAGTGAGGGCAACCCGCTCGTGCGGGACTTGAACGGTACGCTGATGTCCATGCGTCTGTCTATCGCGAAGGCTGTGGACAACCTGATAGCGAGCCTGGAGATACAGGCGGCCAATATGAAGAACAAGGAGCGCGAGAATAGCGATAAAATAGCGTTCGTGCCTACCCAACTGAAATATGTGGTAAGCATCGAGCGGCAACAGAAGATAAAGGAGGAGTTGTATTTGTTCCTGCTGAACAAGAAGGAGGAGAATGAGCTCCAACTTTCTATTACGGAGAGTAATTGCCGCATCATAGACCCGGCGGAAGGGGTGGACTTGCCGGTCGCTCCCAAGAAGGCGCAGGTGATATTGATTTCTTTGCTGGCGGGAATCATGCTGCCCGCCCTGTGGATTTATATCCGTTCGCTGCTCAATACCAGCGTGCATACGAAGAAGGAACTGAAAACGGGTGTGAACATTCCTTTCCTGGGTGAAGTGCCGCTCGAGAAGAACAAACACGAGAAGGATATCGTAGTGCAGGAGGGCAGCAGGGAGAGTATCTGCGAGGCGTTCAAGATAGTACGCGATAACCTGGACTTTATGGATACGGAGAAGAAAACGGCAGGAAAGGTGGTGCTGGTAACTTCTGCCAATCCCGATTCGGGAAAGACCTTTATCACGCTGAACCTGGCTATGAGTATGGCGTTGGCTAATGTAAGGGTGGTAATTCTCGACCTGGACTTGCGGAAAGGTTCTTTGAGCAAGTGTGTCGGCATAGGAATGAAAAAGACCGGTATATCGAACTACCTGAGCGGTAAGGTGGATGATGTGAAAGAATTGGTACAGGTTTGCGGGGAAGATAGCCGGCTGCACATCATTACCTCGGGAGCGTTGCCGCCCAATCCTGCGGAATTGCTGAAAAGCGGCAGGCTCGACCGGTTGATAGAGGAGCTGAAAAAGAGTTATGATTATATCCTGTTGGATAATCCGCCTTATGGCGTAGTGGTGGATACACAGCTATGCGGACGGCTGGCAGACCAGACGATTTATGTGGTGCGTTCGGGCTTGTTCGACAAACGGATGTTACCGGAATTGCAGGAGCTGTATGATTCGGGAAAGATGAAGAATATGAGTATCTTGCTGAACGGGATAGATTATGTAAAGACGGGCTATGGATATGGCTACGGTTACGGGTATGGTTACGGCAATTACGGGAACGATGAGGAGCGGAAGAACAAGAAGCCGCTGTACAAAAGGATATTCGGGATTTAAACGATAAGTGTATGTTTTTCTTACGGCATAAAAAGCGGCTGGCGGATACCGGCTTTTTCAAGGGTTTCGTGGATAGCCACAGCCATATCCTTCCGGGGGTGGACGACGGCATAAAGACGATAGAGGAGTCTTTGGAGGTGTTGGCGCACTTCGGCTCGCTCGAGGTGAAGAAGGTGAGGCTGACGCCTCATGTGATGAACGGCGTGGAGCATTGGGAGGATGTGTTGCAGGCTTTCGATACGTTGCGCAGGCGTTATTCCGGAGAAATCGTGCTCGAGCTGGGGGCTGAATATATGCTGGATTCCGGTTTCCAGGAGAGGTTGGAGAGGGGTTTGCAGCCTTTGTACGGGGATTGCGTGTTGGTGGAGACGTCTTATTTTTCTCCTCCCAACAACCTGGATGAGTTGTTGTATAATGTGTCGCTCGCCGGATATACGCCGGTGATTGCACATCCCGAACGTTATCTTTATATGAGGTACGGCGATTATCGCGAGCTGAAGAACAAGGATTGCCTGTTGCAGTTGAACTTGCTTTCGCTCGCCGGTTATTATGGAAAACAGGTGATGAAAAATGCTGAATCCTTACTGGAAAAAGGTATGTACGATATGGTAGGGACGGATTTGCATAACCTGGAAACTTTCAGGAAATGGATAGGGAATGTGAGGCTGGCGGATAGGCTGGCAAGGGAAATAACATCTCTCCGCTGAACCTCAAAGCTCACAATGAATTAGGGAAGCCCCGGGAGCCTGTGTCGCAGCAGGATTCCGGGGCTTCTGCCGTTTTGGGAGTATTTAGAGTTTTCTATTAAATTTGTGAGAGTAGTTCTGATATATTTCCGTATCTTTGCCCCGTTATTGAATATTGCAACAACGAATTCATAGAAACCGGAACATGATAAAGAAAGTCGTAAAAGTCCTTTGGATTTTCATAGCACTGATAGCACTGGCATGCGTTATTATTTTCTTCTCGATAGCAAAAGGTTGGATTGGCTATATGCCTCCTGTGGAAGACCTGGAAAACCCGAATTACAAATTTGCAACGGAAATATTCTCGGAAGACGGAAAGGTGCTGGGTACTTACTCTTACAGCAAGGAGAACCGTGTGTTCGTAGGATATAACGAGCTGTCTCCCTATATTATCAATGCGCTGATTGCTACGGAGGATGTACGGTTTGCCGAACATTCGGGTATCGACGCCATTGCCTTGTTCCGTGCCGTGGTGAAGCGGGGGATACTGATGCAGAAGAATGCCGGCGGGGGAAGCACGATTAGCCAGCAGCTTTCCAAGCAGCTCTACTCGCCGAGTGCCGATAATATCATGGAACGTTTGTTCCAGAAGCCTATCGAGTGGGTGATTGCCGTGAAGCTGGAACGGTACTACACCAAAGAGGAGATTCTGACGATGTATCTTAACAAATTCGACTTTCTGAACAATGCGGTGGGCATAAAGACGGCTGCTTATACTTATTTCGGTTGCGAACCGAAGGACTTGAAGATAGAGGAGGCGGCCACTTTGGTGGGTATGTGCAAGAATCCTTCCCTTTACAACCCGGTACGTTATAACGAGCGTTCGCGCGGGCGCCGTAATGTGGTGCTCGACCAGATGCGCAAGGCGGGATATATTACCGTAGAGGAGCGCGACTCGTTGCAGGCTTTGCCTCTGGAATTGTCGTACCACCGTGTAGACCATAACGAGGGGTTGGCGACTTATTTCCGCGAGTACCTGCGTGGCGTGCTGAATGCCAAGAAGCCCGATAAATCGGATTACCGCGGCTGGCAGATGCAGAAATATTACGAGGATTCGCTCGACTGGGAGAATAACCCGCTGTTCGGCTGGTGCGAGAAGAATACGAAGAAGGACGGAAGCAAGTACAATCTTTATACGGACGGGCTGAAAATCTATACGACTATCGACTCCCGTATGCAGAAGTATGCCGAGGATGCCGTGACCGAGCATCTGAAGGAGTTGCAGGGGTATTTCTTCAAAGAGAAAAAGGGGGCGAAGAAAGCGCCTTATACTTTCCGCCTGACGCAGGAGCAGGTGGACGAAATCCTGGGACGTGCCATGAGGTTGTCCGACCGCTACCGCATCATGAAGAGGGCGGGGGCTTCCGAGGCCGAGATAAAGAAGGCGTTCGACACGCCCGAGGAGATGTCCGTTTTCAGTTGGAGCGGAGAGAAGGATACGATTATGACTCCAATGGATTCCATACGTTATTACAAATTCTTCCTGCGTGCGGGATTTATGTCTATGGACCCGCGGAACGGCCATGTAAAGGCGTATGTAGGCGGACCTAATCATCATTATTTCAAATATGACATGGCAATGGTGGGACGCCGCCAAATCGGTTCTACCATGAAACCTTATGTGTATTCGCTTGCCATGGAGAACGGTTTCTCGCCCTGCGACCAGGCGCGTCATGTGGAATATACGCTGATTGACGAAAACGGAAAACCCTGGACGCCGCGTAATGCCAACAATAAGCGTTACGGCGAAATGGTGACGGTGAAGTGGGGGCTGGCTAATTCGGACAACTGGATTACGGCGTATCTGATGAGTAAGTTGAACCCGTACGAGCTGAAACGGCTGGTGCACAGTTTCGGTGTACGCAACCGCGATATTGTGCCTTCCGTGTCTCTCTGTCTCGGTCCTTGCGAAATCTCGGTGGGCGAAATGGTGAGTGCATATACGGCATTCCCCAACAAGGGTATTCGCGTAGCGCCTCTGTTCGTAACCCGCATCGAGGATAACGACGGCAATGTGCTGGCTACGTTCTCGCCGGAGATGCAGGAGGTAATCAGTGCATCGAGTGCTTATAAGATGCTGGTGATGTTGCGTGCCGTAATCAATGAAGGTACGGGCGGACGGGTGCGCCGTCTGGGTGTAAAGGCCGATATGGGCGGTAAGACCGGTACGACGAACTTCAACTCCGACGGCTGGTTCATGGGCTTTACGCCTTCGCTGGTGTCGGGCTGCTGGGTGGGCGGCGAAGACCGCGATATCCATTTCGATACGATGCTCCACGGGCAGGGTGCTTCTATGGCATTGCCTATCTGGGCGAAATATATGGTGAAAGTACTGGGCGACAAGTCTTTGGGGTATGACGAGAACGAGACTTTCGAGCTGCCCGAGGGCTTCGACCCGTGTAAGGACAACAGCTACGAGGAGGATACGGAGCCGGCATCGGACATGGGGCTGGATGATATATTCAATTAAAACCGGGAATTAGGAAGTTAGGGTTTCTTCCTTCCTATGTTTCGATTTTCTGTTTTTTGATTATACCGTTATGGTTTACACGATTTGTATCGGCAGTAATGAGCATCGGAGAGATAATCTGGCGCTGGCGCGTAAGAGGCTGGCGGAACTGTTTCCGGATATCCGCTTTTCGGCGGAGGCGGATACGAAGCCGTTGTTGTTGCGGCGGCAGGCGTTGTTTGCCAATCAGGTAGCGCGTTTTATGTCCGATTATGATGCGGGGGAGGTTATGCTCCACCTGAAAGATATAGAGCGGGAAGCCGGAAGGACTCCCGAGGAAAAGAAACGGGAGATTGTACGCCTGGATATCGACCTGTTGTCGTGCGACGGAAAGGTGTATAAACCGGAGGACTTGAAGCGCGATTATGTAGTGCGCGGATTGGAGGAGTTGGAGGAGGGAATGGCAGGGCGATAGGCTGGCCGTTTTCCTAATGATGTTGTAAATTAAGTTTTGATAATATGAAGTTTTTGGGAATAATTCCCGCCCGTTACGCGTCTACGCGTTTCCCTGCCAAACCTTTGGCTTTATTGGGCGGAAAAACCGTTATTCAGCGGGTATATGAACAGGTTACCGGCGTTTTGGACGATGCTTATGTAGCTACCGACGACGAACGCATCGAAGCGGCGGTAAAGGCTTTCGGCGGAAAGGTCGTAATGACGTCCGTGCATCATAAGAGCGGTACAGACCGTTGCTACGAGGCTTGCACCAAGATAGGGGAAGGTTTCGATGTGGTGGTGAATATCCAGGGGGATGAACCTTTTATACAGCCGTCCCAGTTGGAAACCGTGAAGGCTTGTTTCGACGACCCGGCTACGCAGATTGCTACCCTGGTAAAGCCTTTTACCGCGGAGAACGGTTTCGAGGCGTTGGAAAATGTCAATTCGCCCAAAGTGGTGCTCAGCAAGAATATGAATGCGCTTTATTTCAGCCGTTCTGTTATTCCGTACCAGCGCAATGCGGAGAAACGGGAGTGGCTGCAAAACCATACTTACTACAAGCACATCGGGTTGTATGCTTACCGGGTGGAGGTGCTGAAAGAGATAACCTCGCTTCCGCAGTCTCCGCTGGAACTGGCGGAATCGCTGGAGCAACTGCGCTGGCTGGAGAACGGTTATACCATTAAAGCGGGTATCACCGAAGTGGAGACGATAGGCATCGATACGCCACAGGATTTGGAACGTGCGGAACTTTTCCTGCAAGCCCGGAACGCCCGATGAGCAACGAACCGATGATGTCTTTGGATAGGAGCATCCAACCCAGGGTCAGGGATATCGAGCACTTGGCGGTGCAGATGCCCCGGCGTTCCGTCATGCCCAACGGTGTGCCTCTGAATGTGCTTGATTCCGGCGACAATGAGGTGGTGCGTATCGACCTGCTAATGGAGGGCGGGCGCTGGCAACAGTCGCAGCCGTTGCAGGCGTTGTTTGCCAACCGTATGCTTCGTGAGGGTACGTTGCGGTACAGTGCATCAGAAATAGCGGAGAAGCTGGATTATTACGGTGCGTGGTTGGAGTTGTCCAGTGCATCGGAATATGCGTACATCACTCTTTATTCTCTGAATAAATACCTGCCGCAGACACTGGAAATTCTGGAATCTATCGTGAAAGAGCCTGTGTTTCCCGAAAAGGAGCTGGGTATCATAGTGGATAACAATATACAGCAGTTTATCGTAAATTCATCCAAGGTGGATTTTCTGGCACACCGGGCTTTGATGAAGGCTGTGTATGGTGAGGAGCATCCTTGCGGACGTCTGGTACAAAAGGAGGATTATTACCGGATAAATCCTGCCGTATTGAGGGAGTTCTACGACCGGCATTACCACTCGGAGAATTGTACGGTGTACGTTTCCGGAAAGGTGAGCGATGATTGTATCCGGCGGATAGAGGAGGCTTTCGGCAGGGAGGCTTTCGGCAAGGGGTTCCGTAAACCGGAGAGGAGGGAGTTTACCCCGGCTTCGGTAGCGAACAAACGGATTTTTGTAGAATATGCGGATGCCATGCAAAGCGCAGTGCGTATGGGCATGCTCTCTCTGGAACGCAGTCATCCCGATTATTTGAAGGCGCGGGTGCTGGTAACGTTGTTCGGAGGTTATTTCGGTAGCCGCTTGATGTCCAATATCCGTGAGGAGAAGGGATATACTTACGGTATTGCAGCGGGTATCGTGCCGTACCCGGGGCAGGGGATGCTGGTGATTAATACGGAAACGACGAATGAGTTCGCAGAGCCTCTTATCGGGGAGGTTTATCATGAGATAGACCGCCTGCAGAATGAATTAGTGCCGGAGGACGAGCTTGCTATGGTGAAGAATTATATGCTGGGCGAGATGTGCCGCAGTTATGAGTCGGCATTCTCGCTGGCGGATGCATGGATGTTCGTACAGATTTCCGGTTTCGGCGATTCGCACTTCGAGGATGCACTGAATGCGGTCAAGGATATTACGCCCGGAGAGATACGCGAACTCGCCGGAAAGCATTTGTGCAAAGAGAATTTAAAAGAAGTCATAGCCGGCAAAAAAATGTCATAAAAAGCAGAGGGCGTCCCGTGGTTTTGGGAGATAAATCGTATCTTTGTCCGAATCCTAATAAAGTAACTTGTAATTGAAAATGAAATATCTATATACTGCAATCATTCTGGTATTCTTATCGCAGGGCAGTGCCGCAGCCCAAGAGAAAAGCGGCTTCTTCGATAAAATAAAGGGGACTTTTTCATCCGAGATAAAAATAGGGACGCATACTTTCAAGGACGGTTCCGTATATACCGGTGAAATGAAGGGACGTAAACCCAACGGTAAAGGAAAGACGGTTTTTAAGAACGGTGCTACTTATGAGGGCGAGTATGTCAAAGGAAAGCGCGAGGGCTACGGCGTCTATACTTTCACCGACGGCGAGAGGTACGAGGGACAATGGTTTCAAGACCAGCAGCATGGCAGGGGTATCTATTATTTCGTGAATAATAACCGGTACGACGGTATGTGGTATCAGGATTACCAGCATGGCAAAGGTACTATGTATTATTATAACGGCGATTTGTACGAGGGCGACTGGGTGAACGACAAGCGGGAAGGCCAGGGTACTTATACATGGAAGAACGGTTCCAGGTACATCGGCTCATGGAAAAACGACAAGAAAAACGGTGAGGGGACTTTGGTATGGAATGACGGTTCCAAATACGACGGTAATTGGAAGAACGACGTGCGCGACGGTAAGGGTACGTTCGAGTATGCCAACGGCGATAAGTACGTAGGCGACTGGAAAGAGGATATGCAGCACGGCAAGGGGATTTACTTCTTCCATACGGGCGACCGCTACGAGGGGTCTTATGTACAGGGAGAGCGTACCGGCGAGGGCATTTATTATCATGCCAGCGGCAATAAATATGTAGGAAACTTCAAAAACGGTATGCAGGACGGACGCGGCACGTTTACGTGG
Organism: Bacteroides gallinarum DSM 18171 = JCM 13658; assembly: GCF_000374365.1. Taxonomy (GTDB): domain Bacteria; phylum Bacteroidota; class Bacteroidia; order Bacteroidales; family Bacteroidaceae; genus Bacteroides; species Bacteroides gallinarum. The sequence continues at coordinate 94,161 of NZ_KB894122.1, read as the reverse complement.
GCCAGCGGTGCTGTATATGACGGCGAATGGAAGAATAACCAACGCAACGGTTATGGTATCTACAAGTGGAACGTGGGCGATTCTTACGAGGGCGAATGGAAAGATAATAAGTTCAACGGTCAGGGAACCTTGATTCTTACCGACGGCACGAAATATAAGGGAGGCTTTGTAAACGGCCTGGAAGAAGGCAACGGAGTACAGGAAGATAAGAATGGAAACCGTTACGAAGGTTCTTTCAAGCAAGGCAAGAAAGACGGTCCGTTCGTGGAAACGGATAAGTTCGGAAGAGTGATACGGAAAGGAACGTATAAAATGGGGAGGCTGAGTAACTGAATGGAAGAGGCTAAGAGTTAAATATAGAGTTAAATATTAATATTAAAGGCTGCGCGGTTCGGGTGAACATTGCGCAGCCTTTATTTTTTGTTTTTTTATTTCTGTCCTGAATGCGAAATCAGATAATGTATTGGGAGCTTATCGATTCGTTGTTCATCACTCTTTTGATAGTCTCGGCAAACATATCGGCAATGCTCAACTGCTTTACCTTAGCGCATTTCTTGGCATAAGGAATACTGTCTGTAAATACCATTTCGGTCAGGCCGGATTCTTGTACGCGGAAAGATGCGGGGTCGGACATTACGCAATGGCTGGCAATGGCGCGGACGGATTTGGCACCGGCGTCCAGCATGAGGTTGGCTGCCTTGGTGATAGTGCCCGCCGTATCTACAATATCATCTACCAATACGACGTTCTTGTCTTTTACATCTCCGATAATCTGCATGGTGGCAACCACGTTCGCTTTTTCGCGTGTCTTGTTGCACAGTACCAAAGGTACGCCGAGGTATTTGGAGAAGGTGCTGGCACGCTTCGAACCGCCTACGTCGGGAGTTGCGATTACCAAATCTTCTAACTTTAACGATTCGATATATGGAAGGAATACCGCCGATGCATACAGATGGTCTACCGGAATGTTGAAGAAGCCTTGAATTTGGTCGGCATGGAGGTCCATAGTAATCAAACGGTCGATGCCTGCAACGGAAAGCAGGTCGGCCACCAGTTTGGCGCCGATAGAAACACGGGGTTTGTCTTTTCTGTCTTGGCGTGCCCAACCGAAATAAGGAACAACCGCGATTATGCTTTTGGCAGATGCTCTCTTGGCGGCATCGACCATTAGCAGGAGTTCCATTAAATTGTCGGAATTGGGGAAAGTGGATTGAACCAGGAATACGTTTGCGCCACGGATAGACTCTTCATAAGAAACAGCGAATTCACCATCAGCGAAGTGGGTGATGTTCATCTTTCCTAAAGGGCAATTAAGGCTGGCACAGATTTTTTCTGCAAGGTATCTCGAATTTGTTCCCGAGAATACCATAAAGGGTGCTTTTTCGCTCATTTTGTAATAGATGTTACCTATTTGTTAATTTGCATGCAAAGGTAGGAATTTCCCGTTACATAATACAAGACTTATTGTAGAAAAAATATTTTTCTTTCCCGGATTTATTTGTAGCTTTGCTTTGTGAAACGCCTTTCATCTATATGGTTGTCGGTGGGAATGCTATGCCTGGCGGGTACGGCATTTTTTTCGTGTGTAGGCACTGCCCCTACGAGGGAAGTGTACCTGATAGATTCTTTGAACCAGGCGGCATATGCGTATCGTTATAAGAATCTGGACTCATCGGATTATGCCGCTTCGAGGGCTTACCGGGAAGTAGGGCTTTACAGGCAAGGGAAGGCGGAGGCTTGCAACAATTTGGGCTTCTGCGCTTTTATGCGTATGGACTTCGAGCAGGCGGAGAGGTATCATCAGGAGGTGTACGGTCTGACGAAGAACGAACTGGAACTGCTTATCGCCGATGTAGGCCTGATGAAGATTTACCAGCGGACGGCATTGAACAAAGAATTTTACGATTACCGTAACAGTGCCCTGCGCCGCATGAAGCGTATCGCCGAGGATAATAATCTCTTTACAGACAAGCACGAGCGGATGCGGCTGGCTTATGCCCGGTCGGAGTTCTATATCGTATCTGCCATATATTATTATTACTTGCAGCAGCGTCCGGAGGCTTTGGCTTCCATAAACGAAGTTCCGGAGAACGAGGAGCTGGCGGCGGACACCAACCAGTTATTGTATTATCACTATATAAAAGGTTCGGCTTCCCTGTGCGGGGGAGAAACGTCCGACGAACGCCGTTTAAAGGAATTCGACGAACTTTATACTACCTGGAGGCTCGCTTCGAGAAAGGGGTATCTGTATTTTGAAGGAAACGGCGTGCAGGGATTGGCTAACCTAATGGCTTCGCCGGATGCTTATGAATTCTTTCAGGGGCGGCGCTCGCATGCTTTGAAGCAGTTCGGCGAACCGGTGGACTCTTTGCTGCCCATGCGGTTGGGGCAATTGGCGTTGGAGAAGTTCCGGCAATACAATGATATTTACCAGATTGCGGGCGCCTATGTTTCTATCGGGAAATATCTGAATGCGCATGGTGAGTACGGGCAGGCTCTCGATACCCTGACACGCGCCCTGGAATGTGTAAACAATCATCACCGGCAGTTTTACGACTGCCATGACAGCCTGGATTGGTTGAAAGCTTATGACCGGCGCGATACGATTTGTGCGGAGAAGGCATGGATTCAGCAAAAACTTAAAACCGTCCCCGAATGGATTTCACGGATACGCGAACAGTTGAGCGTTACTTATGCCGGACTGGGGATGAAGGAGTATTCTGACTATAACAGGAACATATATCTGGATATTCTGGAAGATACCCGCCAGGATAAGGAATTGGAAAGCCGCTATCAGGCTTTGGAGAAGGAGGCGGGGCAGTTGAACCTGTTGCTTTTCTTTGTGGTGGCGGGGCTGGTTGCGGTATCGGTGTTCTTCTGGTTTTTCAATAAACGCTCGAAAGCACGCAATAAATTACACCTGTATCGTTTGCAGTCCATATTGGATATCTGCCAGGGGATAACTGCATCTATTCCTGCCGATGCACAGAGCGAGGAGGAGATAACGGAAGCTATTCTGACCGTGGTACGTCCTGCGCTAAAGAGCCTGTTCGGTACAGAAGATGTATATATAAAAGAACGGAGGCTCGTATTCGCACAGCGTATGGGGAAAGATGAGCAGGCTATGGCGCAGGTAATCGACCCGTATATCCAATGGGCGCTGGATAATGGAATGACCTCTGTTTCTCTTGGCGAGGAGCAACGCAGGCTGGAGAAGCAGCGGTATATTCACGAACAGCACATTGCCGGAAACAAACGGCAGAACCTGATAAAAAAAGCGTGTCTTTCCATTGTCAACGGCATTCATCCCTACATCGACCGTATTCTGAATGAGGTGCATAAGCTCGTGCATATGGGATATATCCATGACGAAGCTATCAAAGGAGAGAAGTATTTGTATATCGACGAGCTTGTTACCACGATTAATGAGTATAATGATATTCTGGCTTTATGGATTAAGATGAAGCAGGGTACGCTGAGCCTGAATATCGAAACTTTCGAGCTGAACGGGCTTTTCGAACTGTTGAGGAAGGGCAGCCGGGCTTTCGAGATGAAGCAATTGGATTTGGAAGTGGAGCCTACGGATGTTTGCGTGAAGGCGGATAAAGCGCTGACCCTTTTTATGATAAACACTCTGGCAGAGAATGCGCGGAAATATACCCCTAAAGGGGGAAAGGTGAAAGTCTATGCCCGTAAAGGGGATAATTATGTGGAAATATCCGTGGAGGATAACGGATGCGGCCTGTCTCCGGAGGATGTGGCTCATATCGTAGGAGAAAAGGTGTATGATTCGAAAGCTATCGGCATGAATGATGCACCCGACCGGGAGGAACTGCGGAAGAACAAAGGCAGCGGGTTCGGGCTGATGAATTGCAAGGGTATCATCGAGAAGTACAAGAAAACAAATGCGCTTTTCAATGTATGCCTGTTCGATGTGGAGAGTACTTTGGGACAGGGAAGCCGGTTTTACTTCAGGTTACCGGCAGGTGTACGCAAGGTACTGACGGGGGTGTTGCTCGTGTTGTCCCTGGGCATGGTTTCTTGTAGCGGGACTGCCGGCGGCGATATACCGGTGGAGGCGGTTCCCGATTCTTTGGCAATGGTTTGGCAGGAAGAATTCGAATTTCTGCTGGATAGGGCTTCCGATTATGCCAATGAAGCGTATTTTTGTAACGTGGACGGCGAATATGCAATGGCGTTGCAGTACATAGACTCTGCTATGATTTGCCTGAACGAACATTATAGGGAGTATGCCGAAGCACCGCACCGCTATATGACTTTAACGGGTGATGACACGCCTGCCGAGCTGGACTGGTGGAACGAATTGTTCAACTCTGATTTTCATGTGATATTGGATATCCGGAACGAAGCGGCCGTGGCATTTCTTGCCCTGAAACAGTGGGACGATTACAGCTACAACAACGGCGCTTATACTACTTTGTACAAATTGTTAGGAGAAGACCAATCGTTGGAGGAGTTCTGCCGCGAGCTGGAACGCTCTACCAATAACAAAATGGTGAGTATCCTGCTGGTTATCATCCTGCTGGTTACTTTATGCCTGGGATATTATATTTTGTATTTCCGCAGAAGGTTGGTGAACCGCTGGAACCTGGAACAGGTATTGGAAATCAACAAGCAGGTGTTTACCGCCTCCGTGATGCCTGTACCCGGTAACGAAACCGGAGAGATGCTGCAACGGGAGGAGGATGCGCTGAACGACATTCCGCAACAAATTACGGATAATGCATTCGATGCCGTCAATGAGTTGCTGAGCATAGAACGGCTGGGCATAGCAGTCTATAACGAAGCCGCCCGCAAACTGGAGTATGCCTCTAACCCGCTGGAAGAAAGGGAGGAAGACAGGTTCGTACGGGTCGGTTTTATGCAGCGTTGCTTTGAGCAGCAGAAGTATCTGGCGGAGAATGGAATGCAGGCGTTGCCTCTCGTTGTGAAAGCCGGAAATTCCAGCCGGTGTATAGGGGTGTTGTGCCTGGTGAGGAGTGAGGCGCAGCAGGAATCCCACCGTTTATTGCTGGAATTGATAGCCCGGTATGTAGCGATTGTGATATTTAATGCGGTGGTAAAGTTGGCAACGAAATACCGGGATATCGAAACAGCCCAGGACGAAGCGCGGCGGGCATCGTGGGAGGATAGTTTGCTGCATGTCCAGAATATGGTGCTCGATAATTGTTTGTCTACTATCAAGCACGAAACGATTTATTATCCCAACCGGATAAAGCAGCTTATCGGCAGGCTCCGTTCCGGCGAGCTGACAGCTATGGAAGAGCAGGAAACGGTGGCGGCTATCAGCGAACTGATAGAATATTACAAAGGAATATTCTCCATTTTGAGCCAGTGTGCATCCCGCCAGTTGGAGGAGGTAACTTTCAAGCGTACGGTGATTACGGTGTCCGAGTTGTCGGAAGCTGCGGAGAGGTATTTCCGCAAAGCGTGCAGGGGAAGGAACGTATCCGTCGTATTCCGCACGGAAGAAGCGGGCGTATCGGTCGTAGGGGATGTAAATCAATTGCGTTTCCTGTTGGAAAATTTGATAGATGAAGCTCTGTCCGTACCTGTTTCGGGAGAAATTTACCTGACCTGTGCAGTAGAGGGTGATTTTGTGCGTTTTCTTTTTACGGATACACGGCGGGAAAAAACATGCGAGGAACTGAACCAGTTATTTTATCCGAACCTGGCACGCATGACGGCCGGTGAGAAAGGGGAGTTACGCGGCACGGAATACCTGATATGCAAACAGATTATCCGCGACCATGACGAATTTGCCGGAAGAAGGGGATGCCGTATCAATGCGGAGCCAGCGGAGAAAGGAGGATTTGCCGTATATTTCACATTACCCCGTTATATAAGGAAAAGTTAGGGGAAACGATTTCCTCTCTTTTCATTCGTTTTGAAGAAATAACAACAGCATAAAAAGAGGACATACTTAAAATATGGAAACGAAGAAATTTAAAGTCATCATTGTAGAAGACGTAAAGCTGGAACTGAAAGGAACGGAAGAAATTTTCCGCCATGAGATACCGGATGCGGAAGTTATCGGTACTGCCATGACCGAACAGGAGTTCTGGACATTAATGGAAGCGGGCGTTCCCGACCTCGTTTTACTGGACTTGGGGTTGGGCGGGTCTACTACTATCGGTGTGGATATTTGCCGCAATATATTCAAACGTTATCCGGGAGTACATGTACTGATTTTTACCGGAGAGATATTGAATGAGAAGCTATGGGTGGATGTACTCGACGCAGGAGCTGACGGCATTATTTTGAAAACTGGAGAACTGCTGACAAAGACGGATGTACAGGCCGTTATGGACGGGAAAAAACTTGTTTTCAACTATCCGATACTGGAAAAGATTGTAGAACGGTTTAAAGCCTCCGTTCAAAATGATGCGAAACGGCAAGAAGCTGTTATCAGCTACGATATAGACGAATACGATGAACGTTTCCTTCGCCACCTCGCCCTGGGCTACACAAAAGAGATGATTGCCAACCTGAAAGGAATGCCGTTCGGAGTGAAGTCTCTGGAGAAGCGGCAGAATGATTTGGTGGGACGCCTTTTCCCTGCTTCCGAGCGAATGGGAGTGAATGCCACGCGCCTCGTGGTACGTGCGCTCGAGCTGCGTATTCTCGACATCGACAACTTAGAGGCAGACGATGAATAATGCCGTACAGTAGGTAGCTATGAGGAATAAATGGCGCATGCCCCATCCCGCAACGATGTTCTTCCTGCTGACGCTGGGAGTTATCTTTCTGTCGTGGATATTCGATGTCTACGGTATGAGCGTGTACCTGCCCCAGACAGGAGAGGAGATACGTGTACAGAGCCTGTTGAGCCCGGAGGGAATTCGCTGGTTGCTGCGCCATGTGGTGACGAACTTTACTGGATTTGCCCCGCTGGGATTGGTTATCGTAGCGATGTTCGGAATCGGGGTTGCCCAACATTCCGGGTTTATAGATGCGTGTATCCGTAAAGGCGTACGGAACCGGAAACGTAATCCGTGGCGTATCGTGCTCGGTGTCGTTGTTGTGGGATTGCTGTCCAATGTAGTGGGAGATGCCGGGTATATCATATTGCTGCCCATTGCCGCCACATTGTTCCATTCGGTAGGCCTGCATCCGGTAGGCGGAATTATAGCAGCCTATGTATCGGTATCGTGCGGTTATAGTGCCAATGTGCTATTGAGTACGCTCGACCCTATGCTTGCCGCTACAACGCAGGAGGCTGCCGACCTGACAAACGTACCGTCCGGCCGGGTCGGTCCGTTATGCAACTACTATTTTTTCTGCATATCCACTTTTTTATTGATATTCATCATCTATTATATAACCCGCAAAAAGCTGTTGCCGGGCTTGGGCAAATATGACGAAAAGGATGTTTTCAGTGGCTACAAGCAGTTATCCCGTAAAGAGCAGAGGGCTTTGGCAGGAGCTGTAATCGTAGGGGGACTTTATGCAGTACTTGTTTTATGGGCTACTTTTTCTTCCTGGGGAATTTTGAGGGGTGTCGACGGAGGATTGGCACGCTCGCCTTTTATCATAGGTATCCTGTTCCTGCTATCTCTGGGCATCGGCTTAATGGGAATGGTGTATGGATTTGCATCCGGACGTTATCGTACGGACAGCGATGTGATAGAGGGGTTGGCTCAGCCGATGAAATTGTTGGGCGTTTATTTTGTAATAGCCTTTTTCGCTTCGCAGATGTTTGCCTGCTTCGAATATTCCCAGTTAGACAAATGTATCGCGATAATGGGGGCGAACATGCTTTCTTCTGCCCGCCTGGATAGTTTGTGGATATTGATATTGTTCATCTTATTCACCGCATTCGTAAATCTTATCATGGTTTCTTCCACATCCAAATGGGCGTTTATGTCTTTCATTTTTATTCCGGTACTGGCTGGTATGGGAATTTCTCCGGATATGACGCAATGCGCTTATCGCATCGGCGACAGCGCAACGAATGCAATAACTCCTTTCATGTTTTACATGCCGCTTGTCCTGACCTATATGCAGCAATACGACAGGCAGGCCACTTACGGTTCGCTGCTTAAACACACATGGATGTATTCATCGGTCATTCTTATAGCCTGGACAGCATTGTTCGTACTATGGTATATCTGTAAATTACCTTTAGGGTTATGACGCAGCCGGATAATATTGTAATTACCTTTTTATAAGCAGAATTGTATTGCTATTGTAATTTCCTAATGTCGGTCGAACGGTATAGTTTAGAAAAACACATACAATCGCTAATCATTCCCGATACAAGCCTTGAGACCTGATTTACAAGCGTATTATAGTTCTAAATTCGAGTTGTTCATCTAAAACATGTCTTATTATAATATATTTCAATGGTAAATATTATTTGCAAATAATAGCTAAGAAGTCATGGCGATATATTATTTTTGCAAAAAAAGGTATTCAATAATAATACTATAATAACCATTGAAGCAAAGATGAAAACAGAATTAATAGAAAATTTAGATTTTACGGAAGAAGACTACAATGAAAGAATGGCAGGCGAGGATATTGCTTCTTTCAACGAATTCATAGATGCTGTCATAGCATTCGTAGAGCAAAACGGCGGTACTTTGGAAGATGCCATTATTATGGCTAACGACGCTTATTATCAATTATAACTATTTTTGAAGAGATATTGCACATAATCTAAAGTAGTGGAACACAGTTATACAAGTATTTATTTTTTATATAGAAGACTGCCGTTTTAATACAAGCAATAAATATTTTGAATATAAAATTTGTAGTTCTCATAAAAAAACGTACCTTTGCACCGCAATTAAGGCTGGTTCCGTAGCTCAGCTGGATAGAGCAACGCCCTTCTAAGGCGTGGGTCTTGCGTTCGAATCGCAACGGAATCACAAGAAAGAACCGCAAATGGCTAACTAACAAGCTTTTGCGGTTTTCTTGTTTTTATAGGTATCTTCTTTTGCCAGCACAATTCCGGATTGCCAATCATAGAATAGTAAGTCGAAAGCAATGTAAAAAGGTTGTGCAGCAGACTGAAGGTACAGTCATAATCTACCTGTCGGATTCTCCGTTTACGTAAAATAACATTTGTTACGACTATCGTAAAAAGCTCAAAAAAGGTAAAAAGGTTTTGCTTCTACGTCGCAGGCTGCTAACTTTGAGATATCAATTTTAAAACTTAAAAAGCATATGAAAAAATTAATCTTATCTCTTGCACTTTGTTGTGCAGCTACAAATTTCTTTGCGCAGAATGCTGACCCTGCACAGTTAGTGAACGAAGGTAAAGCCGCACTCGAGGCTAAGAATTATCAGGAAGCATTTACAAAATTCAGTACTTATCTGACACAGACCAACAATCAAGACTCAGTAATAGCCTATAACTGCGGTGTTTGTGCCGATAAAATCAAGAAACCGGCCGATGCATTGAAATACTTCGATATCGCCGTACAGAAAAAGTATAATTTGGCTAATGCTTATATAGGTAAAGCCGGCGCATTGAAAGACTTGAAGAAAAATGATGAATATGTCGCTACCCTGAAAGAAGGTCTGGAAGCAGTTCCCGGAAATAAGACATTGACTAAGCTGTATGCCACCTACTATGTAAATCAAGGTATTTTGGCACAAAGAGCCAAGAAAAACAGCGCTGCAGAAGAAGCTTTCAAACAAGCAATTACTATCCAGCCAAACAATGTAAATGCACTTAATAGCTTAGGTTCATTGTATTACAGCCAAGGTGCAGCCCTGCTGAAAACAGATGCAAACAAGGCAAAAGAAGAATTCAAACAAGCCAAGGAATATCTGGACAAGCTGATTCCGTTATTGTCTGCTGACAAACCGGCTCAGAAGAAAATGAAAGACAACGCAAATACAATGTTGAACTTCATCAACTCTCAATTACAATAAGTAAAAGAAGATACAAAAAAAGAGAGGCGGATACCGATTCGATACCCGCCTCTCTTTTTTGTTACCGGCCTGTATTATTTAGTCCTTCTCAAAACAACCGCTGTACGTGCCGGGATATAAAGTTTCAGCCATTCCTTCTTTTCCTTCTTGTACAGAGGGTCTGTAAGCGTGAAATGCTTTATCGTATCGTCCGTAAGTCCATGACCGCCATAATCCGGATTATCCGTATTCAATATAACCTCGTAACTGCCGGCAGGAACCAGGAAACCATAATCGGTGAAGGATTGCTTCGGATTGAAATTGAAAACAAATATCAAATCCTTACGCATATATGCCAATACCTGGTCTCCGTCGTTATGCCATATCTCCTGAACCGGTGTAGCCTGGAAATTCTTCACGCTCTTGATAACATTCAGCATGGCACAATCGAAATCGCCCAAATAATGATACGCTAAATTCTTGTTATCCACCAAGTCCCATTGGCGACGGGCATATTTGCACGACCAGCCATTGCCTTCGCGGGGGAAGTCTATCCATTCCGGATGCCCGAACTCATTACCCATGAAATTCAGGTAACCGCCATTGATAGTAGTCGCCGTAAGCAAACGTATCATCTTGTGCAAAGCGATGCCGCGGTGCACGACATAATTTTCGTCTCCTTTCTGCATATGCCAGTACATATCGGCATCTATCAAACGGAAGATAACGGTCTTGTCGCCCACCAACGCCTGGTCATGGCTTTCAGCATAAGATATCGTCTTTTCATCCTGACGGCGATTGGTTACTTCCCAGAACATGCTGGACGGCTTCCAGTCCTCATCTATTTTTTCCTTGATAGTCTTAATCCAGTAATCGGGAATATTCATCGCCATGCGGTAATCGAAGCCATAACCTCCGTCCTCGAACTTCGCAGCCAATCCGGGCATTCCCGATACCTCCTCGGCAATGGTAATAGCCTTGGGGTTGACCTGGTGAATCAGGCGGTTGGCAAGCGTCAGGTAACAAATGGCATTATCATCCTGGTGGCCGTTGAAATAATCGCTGTAATTGCAGAATGCCTCGCCTAAACCGTGGCTGTAATACAACATGGAAGTTACACCGTCGAAGCGGAAACCGTCGAAACGATACTCTTCCAGCCAATACTTGCAGTTAGACAGCAAGAAATGAATTACCTCGTTCTTCCCGTAATCGAAACAGAGCGAATCCCATGCCGGATGTTCGCGGCGGGCGCCCGGATAGAAATATTGATTCGGGTCGCCGGCAAAGTTACCCAAACCCTCGACCTCGTTCTTCACAGCATGAGAATGGACGATATCCATGATAACGGCAATGCCCATGCTATGTGCCGTATCGATTAATTCTTTCAGCTCGTCCGGAGTGCCGAAACGGGAAGAAGCTGCAAAAAAACTGGAAACATGATACCCGAAACTCCCGTAATAAGGATGCTCCTGAATCGCCATAATCTGGATACAGTTATATCCGTCCTCGGCAATGCGCGGAAGAATCTTTTCCTGGAACTCCCTGTAACTGCCTACCTTCTCCTCCTGCTGTGCCATACCGATGTGGCATTCATAAATCAACAACGGGTCGGTAGAAGCCTTGAAAGCCTTCTTCTTCATCTTGTACGGTTTCTCCGGCCACCATACCTGCGCACTGAATATCTTGGTTTGCTCATCCTGGACAACCCGGTTCGCCCACGCCGGAATACGTTCGCCGCAACCGCCGTCCCAATATACCATTAACTTATACAAGTCGCCGTGCTTCATGGCATCGGCAGGAAGCTTTATTTCCCAATTCCCGTTCGCCTTACGTTTCAGGCTGTATTTTTTCTCCTCTTTCCAGTCGTTGAACGTTCCCACCAGGAAAATCCGGGTGGCGTTGGGAGCCCATTCACGGAACACCCAACCGTCGTCGGTACGATGCAAGCCGAAGTAAAGATAACCGGATGCAAAATCCGACAATGTCTGCTTGCCTTTATTAGTCAATTCCGCTTCTTTCTCAACGGCATGTTTATGGCGTCCCGTTAAGGCATCGGCATACGGCTCCAGCCAGGGGTCGTTCTTAATCAAATTCAATGTTTCCATAAAGAATTAGTTTGGGGTGTTCGTATTACGCTTTAACTTTCACGATAACTTTCTTCACGCCGTCCGGAGTAATGCCGGGAGCATGTCCGTCTTGCGGAAAGAAAATGGCGAACATACCCGGTTTCACCTCGACATAGCTCTCTGCCAGTCCGGCAAAGAAAGTAATATCTTTCTCCGCATTATACGGCGCGTCTGCGGGCAAACAATCTTTAGCGGCAGTGTAACCCATTAATTCAGTACCGGATAGCGGAATCTGGATATCGATAAAATCCCTGTGGGTTTCCAGCTTGGCATCTTCCTTCGTTTTCGGTTTGGTTTGCGTTACGTTTACAAGCAAATCCTTACCGTTAAGTTCCGTCTTTCCCAGTTCCAAGGCGTTCAGGTCATGCGATTTCAAAAACTCAATGGCTTGCGCAAATAAAGGATTCAGCGAAACATACTTTTCTATGTTTTCAAGTCTGTCTACTACCATAATTTAAATGTTTTAAGTTAGTTATAATAGGTAATTATTCAAAGTCGTCTATCGTGTAATTCACAAAGTCCGAGAAACGTTTCATCTGCTTGAAAATCTCGTCGGTACGCTCCAAAAAGTCGGGGGCGAGGAAAAAACTGTCCGGCTGGCAGCAGGTAACGGTATATTCCTTACATTGTAAATACTTCAGATATGGATAATCCTTAGGAAAACCCTTAGGAGCCGTCTTTAGGAAATTCTCTCCGATAACAGGGAAATATTGCTTGAAAGCAGGGTCTTCCACTATCCCCCGGAATTCATCCATATTATCATACACCGCTTGCCGCAAAGCCCTTAGCAGGGGAGAAGGAGGGCAATAACTGCCGCCTGCCAAAAGACAGTTCCCCGGCTGCAAATGAATATAATAACCGCAATGGTCGGATTTCTTCCCCCTGGCATTGATATAGCCACCGAAATGATTCTTATAAGGCGTCTTATCTTCCGTAAAACGCGTATCACGATAAATACGGTACGTACAATCCTTGGCTTCGATGCCACGAATACTTTCGTCAAACAAAGAGATGCGGGAGATAATCACTGTCAGAAGATTCTCGAACTCATTCCGGGCATTCTCATACCGGTCTCGGTGAGCGTTGAACCATTCACGGTTGTTATTGGCGGACAGCTCTTTCAGAAATTGAAATATAACAGGAATGTTCATATCATATATATCCTTATTCCTGCCAAATTTACGGATAATATTTCTAACATGCTACAAACAAGCGTAAAAAAAAGCATCGGCTCTGGTAAACCGATGCTCCTTACACATTTATCAATCAAACAGACGCTTCTGTTTTTTGATGCACCTACTTATCCCAAGCAAGTACGTCTCTTTTAATTAATCTTATATCTAATACTATGAAAAACACACCTATGTAACACCGCATTTTCATATTTTGTTCATAATGATAAGGGATACTTTAGCAAATATTATATCTTTGCAAGAAAAACAAATAAAGTATGGAAGAATACAAATACGACGAAGAAAGCGTCAAAACACTGATAGAGTGGGCTAAAACCACCTCTTTCCCCGAACAAGTCAGGCTGAGCGAAGCAGAAAATATATTCGATGTACCCAGGTACGTACGCGCCAGCCTGAGCGACATAGCCGCACATTACCCGGACAAATTCTATAACCCGGCAATCACACGCCTGTACCGGTTGAAAGAAAAATTGGAAGGTAAAGATAATGCAGAGTGATTCCCTCACCCTGCATTATCCACAGATTATAACCTTATTTTCAAAATCTTACCGCTATATCCCTCCACAGACACCTCCGTCGCCTTATAAGGCAACAAGCATACCGTTTCCTCCTCTCCACTCAATAAATCCACCGCCTGGTATCGGTCTATTTGCGGTATCTGCAAGACATCGAAAGCATGGGAAGGAATATTGATAGCGAGATTTGCCGACATAGGGTCGAAGTTTACGACAAACAGCAGCAAATCCCTTTCGAACTTACGCAAGAACGTATATTGTCGATGCTCGTTAAAGCGCCAGCCGTCGATATTGGCATACATCAAATCGAAAAAATCCCCCTGAGAAACCGCTTTCTCCTCATTGCACAAAGTCAGTATGCGCTGGTAGATAGCATACAGATGCTTCTGGTTCTCCGTCAACATCTTACCGTCGAACTTCCCGCCGTTCCGCCAACGGCGGACAGCATCCACACTCCAGTAATCGAAGATAGTCGTCCGTCCGTCCCTGCCGCTGAATCCCTCGCAGTCCATGCCCGGCTCGCCGAATTCCTGCCCGAAATAAATCATCATAGGATTTACATTCATACAAGCCGATACGATAAGGGCAGGAATCGCCTTACGCGGATTGCCGGCAAAAAAGTCGGAAGCGATACGTTGCTCATCATGATTCTCCAGGAAATTCAACATACGCTTTTCTATTCCGCCTAAATTCTGCCAGGCACGTGTAATGGCGGTTGCAGACTCGTTACCGCAAACAATTGCGCGGAGCGTGTCATACAATCCCACCTTATCATAAAGATAATCGAACTTCCCGCGGAACAGATAATTACGGTATTCCCCCGGATTGTACACCTCGGCAATAAACAGCAAGGCAGGATACTTTGCCTTCACCTGCGGAATAACCCATTCCCAGAACTCCACAGGAACCATTTCCGCCATATCGCAACGGAAACCGTCTATATGCTTCCCCGCCCAAAACATCAGGATATCCAACATCTTGTTCCAAGTATCGGGCACAGGATGAAAATGGCAAGTCCCCCCGTTCTGATAATCCACACCGTAATTCAGTTTCACCGTTTCGTACCAGTCATTGATACCCGGATACGCATCGAAGCGGTTGTTGCCCGTAGCTTTGGCAGGAAACTCCCTGTAAGGCTCGGCCGCAGCACCTTTCATATCGAATTGCCCGTGCAACTCCGACTGCGGAATATAATAAAAGTTGTTGTAAGGGCTGAACGCATAATTCGCGTCATCATTCGTACCCAACTGCGAAGTACCGTCCGGCTGCATGTCCGAATGATACTGGCGGGCTACATGGTTAGGCACGAAATCCATGATAACCTTCATCCCGCTGCGGTGCGTACGCTGCACCAGGTTCTCGAACTCCCTCATACGCTCCGGAACATCCTTTGCCAAATCCGGGTCAACATCATAATAATCCTTTATGGCATACGGAGAACCCGCCTTACCCTTTACGATAGCCGGGTGGTCGGGACGGATATTGTAACGGCGGTAATCCGTTTGCGTTGCATGCTCGATGATACCGGTGTACCAGATATGGGTAACACCCAGTTTCTTGATTTCACCCAATGCCTTGGCGGTAAAGTCCGCCATTTTGCCACATCCGTTTTCGGCAATGCCGCCGTTGTGGATACAATGGTTATTGTTGTTTCCGAACAATCGGGTAAACACTTGATAAATAATCAGTTTATTTTCGTCGCTCATTTCTTTCTATTTAAAGAATGGTTATTTTTATTCCTTCCAGATAATACCCTTTTCTATTTGCAGGCGTTCCAGTATATCGTTCGTCGTATTATACCCCTGCATAAATATCTCCTCCGCCTTTTCCAGCTCGGTATTGCTGTAACCGTCCAGGTTATAAGGCTCTATCAATAAATCCGCCTTTTCCCGTTCCGGGAATGAGTTGGAGCGGAACATGAAGTTGTACGACCGTAAAGCGATACTTACGATATTCATCTTATACTTGGTAGCCATTAAAGGACTCACATTGATAGCCACCACCTTCTCGCATACCCGGCGGATAGTGCTTACAGGCAAGTTCATCAGCAACCCGCCGTCCACATAATAAGTATCCTCTATCTTGACCGGGGCAAACAATACCGGCATACAACACGAAGCAGCCACACGCTCCGCGATATTCCCCTTATGGAAATGTACAAGACGTCCGTGGTCTAAATCAGTAGCAGTGATAATCAGAGGCAATTGCAACTCCTCCAATCTCTTGGCTTTCAAATTACTCTTCAGGAAATCCTTGAACTCGCTAAGCTCGAACAAACCCACCTTGGGAATAACCAGCTTCGTCAAGTCTTGAAATTTATGGCCGGCAAAATAATCCAGCACTTTGTGAGGCTCGTTACCGTCCGCATAAAATACACCCGCCAATGCGCCGGCGCTGACACCCGAAATTATACCGGGCTTGATATCATGTTCCAACAAGGCCTGCATAGCCCCCAAGTGAGCGAAACCCTTGATAAAGCCGCCGCTCAGGGCATAACCTACGGGATATTTATTTGCAAACCAGTTGTTCGTTACTGCCTCCATGTTAAAATCTGCTATTCTTGTACGGTACGAAATTAGTTATTTTATCGAAGCAAGAAAGGGAAATAGCAGAAAAATGTTCATTTTTTATAATATCCACGGAAATTTGAAACATGCCTCGTCGAATAAAGCATAATCGGCCGTACCGTTTACGGCGAAAGTCCTGATGCAACGCGCCTCTTTCAGCAGTTCACACGCCAGCTTTATGGTAGACCCCGTTTTTATACGGTCGTCCACCAACAAGATACTCTTTCCTTTAAAATCGAAATCCACCGGAGCCAGCAGCCGGGGAGCATCATACTTAGGATGCTGGTATTCATCCCTCAAATTGATACGCAGTAAATGCACCTCTTTCTGCAAACGCTGGTTGATGATACCCGCCGGAACGATTCCGCCGTTGGCAATAGCTACAATCATATCGAAATCATCGTGGAACTCAATCGTGCGGAAACGCTCCAGCACCTCTTCCATTGTCTTTGCCATAAGAGTAATAATAAATATTTTTATACTTTTATCAACTCATAATCCATTGTACCCAAACCTATTTTCTCGGCATGACGCAACCCGGCAAGCCAGTCTGTGTCCGGATGTATCATATGGAACTTGTCGCAGCCGCAAAGGTCATCATGCTCATGCCCTTCGGCAAGCACATTATTACCATGCAGTATAGGAGTCCGGATAACCATATCCGCACAAGCCATGTCCAACGCTACAGGGTCTGCCGATGCCAGCATGCCGAGGTCGGGGATGATAGCGGCATCATTATGATTCCAGCAATCGCACTCCGGCGACACATTCATAATAAAACTGATATGGAAATGCGGCTTATCCTTCAACACCGCAACGGAATATTCCGCAATCTTGTAATTCAGGCGCTCGGAAGTATCCCAGTCGCTCACCACCGCAGCATCGTGCTGGCACAAAGCTACACACTGCCCGCATCCCACACATTTATCATAATCTATCTCCGCTTTGCGCACAGCATTCAAGTGCACGGCATCATGGGCACAGTGCTTCACGCAAATATTACATCCGATGCAATTCTCCGTATTGATTTTGGGCTGCGACGATGCATGCAACTCCAGCTTACCGCCTACGCTGGCACAACCCATACCGAGATTTTTCAAAGCGCCGCCGAATCCCGCCTGCTCATGCCCCTTAAAATGGTTCATGCTGATAATGACATCCGCATCGGCGATAGCAGTGCCAATCTTGGGCGCCGGGCAATACTCACCGTCTATGGGTATCTCCCTGTAATCCGTACCTTTCAGACCGTCGGCAATAATCACCTGGCATTGGGCGGATATAGGATTAAAACCATTCTCCATAGCACTCTGCAAATGGTCTACCGCATTGGAGCGGCGGCCTGAGTACAAAGTGTTGCAGTCCGTCAAAAACGGCTTGGCGCCGAAGCTGCGTAGCAAGTTCGCCATACGCGCGGCATAATTGGGGCGGATATACGCCAAGTTGCCCGGTTCGCCGAAATGTATCTTGATAGCCGTAAAGCTGTCTTGCAGAGGAAGCTGCCCGATACCCGCCCGTTTAAGCAGCCGTTCCATTTTATCCAGAAGATTGGAAGTAGGAGAGGTGCGCAAGTCCGAAAAATACACTTTTGCTTTTTCCATATATATACCTATTAATAGTGATTATTTCTGCAAAATTAGCAGATAAAATTAAATAATAGTAGGTATATGGCAGAAAAAAGAGAGATAATCCGATAAAATCGGGCGTAATGAAAACACGATTATCAACTTTTGTTTGAAGTTATGAAGATAATTTATCAATTTTCCTTTGGAAATACAAAAATAATTACCAACTTTACCCACTGAATCTTCCGCAGCCCGATAAGCAACGGTAGAAAAGCACAATAACATGCTATCTGTATGCAAACAAACAGCTATCGCCGTGTTACATGACATTCTCTCGGATGATGCCCGACAACCGGCAAAATACCTTTTCCCAATAGGAGAGAGGCACGTATCGTACCGTCCGCTACCGGGCATATACCGGCAACCTACAAACCGCCGTACATCATAATGAACATAAATACACGAACCATGAAACGGGGAGCGGTCTGTTGCGGGCTGCTTTTCATCCTGCTTTCCTACGGTTATGCAGGGCAACGGACGGAAGCGGACATCTCCGCCAAGCCATTCATGCTCTATTTCCGTTTCGACAAGGCAGTAGTGGATAACGGATACATGGATAATAGCCGGACACTGCAACATATGGCAGAAATACTTACCGACTGCCGGCTGTGCGGACGAATAGATTCCATAAACATCCTCTCTTTCGCCTCTCCCGACGGCGACCGTAGCTATAACGAACGGCTCACGCACCGGCGCTCGGCGGCAGTGAAAGGCTATTTGGTATGGAAATACCCACACCTCAACCAGTACCGCATCCATTCCCGCCCGCAAGGAGAGAACTGGAAAGAACTGCGCCGGCTGATTGCCGCCGACGAACACCTGCCCAACCGGGAAGAAGTACTGCAAATACTCGACCGCCACAAAGACACCGAGCGCTGCAAGACACTATTGAAGAAGCTGAACGGAGGCATCCCTTACAGCTATATCCACAACCGGATGTTACGCTACCTGCGCAATGCCGCCATATGTATGGTATGGATAAGACCTGACAGCATGCCCGCACTTCCCTGTGCAACATACCTCACCCCGGACAGCCTGCCAGCAGACAAGGCGGCAAAGCTATCCCGGCAACAGCAGCTTCACGAATCTGAATCTGCCGGAGAATACAAAACCGAAAATGAATACAGCACGCCGTACACGCAAGAGACACCGCATCCGCAGAAAGCACCATACACGCAGCAAACATCGTATTTACAAAAGACACCGTACACACAAGAAACATCGCACCTGCAAGAAACATCACACTTGCAGCAAACATCGTATTTACAAAAGACACCGTACACACAAGAAACATCACACCAGCAAGAAACATCATCTCAGCAAAAGACACCGTACTTACAAAAGACGACGTACCAACAGCAAACATCGCGTCCTCAGAAAGCACCGGAAACCTCCTTCCACCGCCGTCCGCTGTTTGCCCTAAAAACCAACGTGCTGTTCGATGCCGCGCTGATGCCCAACATAGAGATAGAAGTACCGATAGGCAAACGCTGGTCGGTGAACGGAGAATACATGTTCCCGTGGTGGTTGCTGAAAAGCGACCGATACTGCCTTGAAATCCTTTCGGGAGGGCTGGAAGGAAGATACTGGCTGGGCAGCACCCGGAGCCGGGAACACCGCGAAGCACTGACCGGACATTTCGTAGGACTGTATGCCGGAGGCGGTGAGTACGACCTCCAATGGAAAGAGAACGGCTACCAGGGCGAATTCTTCATTGCGGCAGGTCTTAGCTACGGTTGGGCAACCCGCATCGCCCGTAACCTCCACCTGGAATTCAATATCGGGATAGGTCTGTTGCGTACCAACTACCGGCACTACCACGCCCAAGACAACTACCGTACCCTGATGTGGCAGGAAAACGGAAACTACACCTGGTTCGGCCCCACAAAAGCCAAAATCTCACTGGTATGGTTGCTGAACCGCAAGGTGAAGAAAGGAGGCGCGGAATGAAATGTGGAATGAACTGCGGAACACTATCGGCGAACAACGGACAAACCCTACCGGTATTCATCCGGATACGGAAGTGGATGCTCCTGTGCCTGCTGCCCCTCCTTGCAAGTTGCGAGCGCCGCGAGCTCACCTATTATAATACAGCGGAAATCACCCTGACCGTCGATTGGAGTCAGTCCGGGTTGGACAATGCCGAAGAAGCAGCACACGGCGCTACCGCCATATTCTACCCGATAGACGGCGGCGAGCCCCAAACCTTCCTGTTGGGCAACTACTCGCAGGAAACCGTGCGGTTGCAACAAGGAGTTTACAACATAATCGTCTTCAACCGCTCCTTTACAGATTTCAGCAATATCGCTTTCCGGGGCGGTGACAAATACGAAACACTGGAAGCATACAATAAAAAGACGGAAACACGGATAGCGGGAAAGAAAGGCGTACGTACCGTTATCGCACCTCCCGAAAAGCTGGCGGCAGCAACGGTGGCGGACTTTGCCGTGACACAAGACATGCTCGGTAACTACACCCGGACAACCACCGGCAAGGCGGCATACCCCACTACGGCAAACGATGAAAGCCATGCCCTGCACCTCATTCCGCAGAAACGGACGTCCGAAGTAGTAACGTTAATCCGCGTGGAAGGGCTGAACAATATCCGTTCCGCCGTATGCCGGCTGGACGGCATATCAGAATCCGTGTTCCTTGCTACGGGCGAAGTGTCGGCACAAGGCATATCGCAAGAGTTCGCACTTACCAATCCGGTGTTCGACGAAAACTCATCCCGCAACGGAACACTTACAGGCACGTTCAACGTGTTCGGCATAAACTTCTCCCAAAACCACCAACTACACCTGGAAGCACAGTTGGTAGACGGCGAAACCGTCTTTACGGGCGATTACGACAACGTGCAAGTAACGGAGAAAGACAACGGCGAAGGCGTTGTTACTATCTATGTGGAAGCGGCAACCGACAAGATACCCGATGTAGAACCCGACAGCAAATCCGGTTCCGGATTCGATGTAGACGTAGACGGCTGGGGAGACGAAGTAAATACCGATGTACCGCTGTAATGACTTTACCGGCGGCAATAAACAATGAAGATTAGAATAACAGATTAATTAGAAACGAAGGAACTGATTAAAGACGAAGGAGTTGATTAAAAACAAAGGAGCTAATTAAAAACGAAAAAGCTAATTAAAGACGAAAGAGTTGATTAAAACAAAGAAGCCGATTAAAAACAAAAAAGCTGACTAAAGACAAAGAAGCTAATTAAAAACAAAGAAACCAATTACAAATAAAGAGATTAATAAAAAAATAAACCGTAATTTAAAAATTAGAAAAATGAAAACTATCAATGTTACAACGGTATTGCTTGTTGCCTTATTGATGATAAGCTGCTCGGAGAATGAAGTAACGGAAGTCAGTCCGGATGCACATCCGCAAATGACGTTCGGAGTGTACACCGGAACCTCCACCCGCGGAGTAGACACGGACAACACCAGTATATTGGACAGCCCGGATGCCTCCGATAAATACGGCGGCTTCGGCATTATGGGATACTTTACCGGAAACCAGAAGTGGGAAGACGCCAAAGCAAGCACCGCCCCCGGCTTCATGCACAACCAGAAGGTAGCATGGGACAGCAGCGAGAGCGCATGGACATACAGCCCTACCAAATACTGGCCTAACAACAAGAACGACAAAATTTCCTTCTTTGCCTACGCACCATATGAAAGCGCATGGCAAACAGGAACGAAAGCAGGCGTAATAGTATGCGATGCCACAGCGAAAGGCATCCCATATATAACCTTTAAGCTCAAAGAAGGAGACAACCTCCCCAAAATGGTAGACCTCGTGGTTGCCGATAAGACCGACCAACAGTACACAGCCGAAAACGGCGGCAAAGTAAGCTTCCAGTTCAACCACACACTTGCCCGCGTCTCCTTTAAGGCAAAACTGGGCGACGGCGAGTTTACCGGCATGGACGGAGACGAAAGTTTCGTCTACATCACCGAGATGTGGATTGTAGGAAGCAATCATGGCACAACGTCGGCAGACGGCAATATGTCACTGCTCAACACCGCAGCTCCCAGCAACAGCGACTCCAAGTTCTATACTACCGCCACGTGGAAGGAACTGCATTGGAACTACGACGATGCCATTATCCCCGAAAAAGATTTCAGCCTGAAATCCATGCTGAAAACAACAGACGGCAGCATCACGGAATCGAATCCTACCGACGGACATAGTAAGACCATTACAGGAGTAAAAATCACCGAGGACTCGCAAACCAATCCGGTTTCCCTATTCCCCGACAAGCAACATCTCTACCTGATTCCCGTAGGTGACACGAACGTCAGTCCGGATAGCGGAAGCGGCTGTGACGAAGGAGACATCCAAATAGGTTTCCACTACGACATCGTGAGCAAAGACAAGACAAACAGCGGCCAGTACATTGCCAGCCATGCCGAATCCGTAATCAAGCTTCCCGCCGGACACTTGAAACGCCAAAAGACATACCAATACACGCTTACTATCAACCTGCACGCCATAACCATTGACCAAGCTAAGGTAAATACATGGGGTACTGAAGTAACGGAATCTCCGGTAGAATAATCCC
Source organism: Bacteroides gallinarum DSM 18171 = JCM 13658 (assembly GCF_000374365.1). GTDB lineage: Bacteria > Bacteroidota > Bacteroidia > Bacteroidales > Bacteroidaceae > Bacteroides > Bacteroides gallinarum. The sequence goes on along the minus strand of NZ_KB894122.1, from coordinate 71,683 downwards.
GCCCGTTTTCCTGCAAAGAAACGGATATAACGAAAGGCCGGACGAGGTTGAATGTTCCTTTTCCGGTCACCAACAAAAGAAATACAGACGTACGATACATACGGAACGAGATGTATAAACAGAAGAAAGCGAAAAGCGTAAACGAAGAAGATATAAGTATAAACAGAAGAAGATGTGAGGCATAAACAGGAAAAAATGTAAAGCATAAACAAAAGAAGATGCAAGCATAAACAGAAAAAGGTGTAAACGTAAGCAAAAAAAGATGTGAGCATGAATAGAAGATACAAACATAAGCAAAAGAAGATGCGAGATATAAACGGAAGAAAGTGTAAAGCGTAAACAAAAGGAGATGCAAGCATAAACAGAAGAAGGTGCAAGCGTAAGAAAAAGAAGCTACAAACATGAGCAGAAGAAAATACAAACGTAAACGGAAAAAGATACAACCCCTAAGCAATAGAAAGCGAAAAGCATAAACGAAAGGAAACAAGAAGCATGAACGGAAAAACAAGAAATATCGGAATAAGAAAGCTGCGCAGTTGGCTGCTTGCAGTACCTTTGCTGCTGGGAGCTTGTTCCGGAGAGGACGTTACGGACGGTTTGCCGCAAGGTAACACCCCCATAGACTTCGACAGCAGCATGCCGGAAACCAAAGCCGTAGCAGGATATGCCGCCGTTGCCGACCCGACGGACATCGGCGTATTTGCCTACCTCACACGCGGAAATTTCAACGAAAGCACCGCAACGCCTAATTGTATGTACAACCAACTCGTTAGCAAGCAGGCAGACGGCAGTTGGTCTTATACCCCCGTCAAATACTGGCCTAACAGTCAGGTAACGGAACGAATCAGCTTCTTTGCATACGCCCCCTATACCGGCGCAACAAGCGGCAACCTCTCTTTCCAAGACAAAGAAACGGCAAGCGGATTCCCGGTATTGAGCTATACCGTGCCCCAGGCAGAAAGCCAGCAGATAGACTTGCTCGCAGCGCCTCCGGTGATGAACCGGAATAGCGGTAATATCAGCTTCACGCTCTACCATACTCTCACCAAAATCAATATTTACATAAAAAGCAAGGACGATACCACCGGAAAATCAGTAACCGCATTCTCCATTACAGGAATGAAAAGCGGCATGCTGACCTACTGCACCGCCACCACCAGCAACGTTAAAGGCTGGCAGTGGAGCTATCCGCAGTCCGGCGAGCTGGCAACCTTTACCGCCACTGCAACGAATTTCCCCGTACCCGATACTGCTGCGGAAGAAAAGAAACTGCTTGCCACCTTCTTCCTGCTTCCCAACACAACGGGCTGTGAGTTCAACATCACTTACCAATACACGGAGAAAGATAAGAACAACAATACGACCGTCCAAAGCATCGAAATGGAACATCAGGCTTTTCCCTCCACCGATAACTGGCTTCCGGGAACTCCGGTAGGCTACACTATCGGCATTGCAAGAAAAGCCATTTCGATAACGCCGGAAGATAGCGCCGTATCGTGGGAAGACGATGCTACTACCGAAATTGTAACTGGAACAGAAGGCTGAACGAAGGGTTGAACAGAAAGTTGAACGAGAAGTTGAGCAGAAGGCTAAACTGAAAGTTGAACGGAAGCCTGAACGTAAAGCTGAACGGAAACCAAAACAGAAAGTTAAACAAAAGGTTGAACAGAAGGTTGAACGTAAAATAGAACGGAAACCTAAGCAGAAGGTTAAACAAAAAACTGAACAGAAAACCGGCTGCCCCGGCAGATAAATAGAAACTTCCCAAAGAAGCACCGATATTGAAACAAGAAACTATTAAAAGGTATATGAAATCATTCACCGCCATAATCTTTTGGAGCATCCTATTGGCTTGCAACGCATGTACCGACGACAACGATACAGACACCGGCAAAGGTACGGACTACCCCGACGGTATGCCCCTTACCGTGCGCGTCACGACTACCGACTTCGAGGCTCCGTCCGGCTCCGGACAACCTACTACACGCGCTTCGGCAGCAGATAAACACCTTCATCCCGAATTTGCCGATAATGACAAGATTGGCATCTTCGCCGTGAAAGACGGAGCGATACTGAACGACATCGACAACATACCGCTCGTATATAAGGCAGCGGACAACAGTTGGAACCCGGTAGAGGGTGGCAAAACCCTCTATTGGTACAGCGGAGTAAACTACATTACCTACTATCCGTACAAAGAAAATATTGCGATAGACCCCTCGCTAAGCACGGACGAAATCGTTGCCTCGCTGACGAAGAACGACAAACTACAGCCGGCAAAAGACCAGTCCGCAGTGAAAGAGTACGCCGCCAGCGACCTGATGATTGCTACCGGTACACCGGACACCTCCAATCCTTCCCAAGTAGTATTGAACTTGCAGTTCAAGCACCAGTTTACCCTATTGGTAGTGCATCCGCAGACGTACATAGGCTGCTATGCGCCCAAAGATGCAGGCTTCGTGTATCACCAGGAATCCAGAATCCTGGATACGGACTCACTGGCAGGGAGCGTAAGCCTGAACGGTGTTACCCCTTACCAAGTAGATTCCATGAGATACTGCGCCATTGTCCTGCCGCAAGAAAACGCAAAGATTTCCGGTAACTATACAACCACTCACGGCGTAAGCAATGAGCAGAAAAAGATAAATTACTCCGGCAGTTCCACCGCTTTTGCCTCCGGCAAATGCTATACGCTGAAAGTAATCAGCCCCATACCCGGCAAAGGGAGCACGGAGCGCAAACTCTATCCCGGCGATTTCGTATTTCAGAATGAAATCGATAAACGGATAGAAGTACATCCCGGAAACAGTTCGTTGGACGAAAACGGGAAAATATACGACTATCAGAATGCAATAGGAATGGTTATTACCTGCTCTCCCGACAGAATGACGGATTCGGAATGCAACGCAGAAGGTTGGAACCATGCCTATGTAATGGGATTGGAAAATGTAGGAACCGCATTGTGGGGAGATGACAATCAAATAGCAGAAGATATTCCTTTAATGACAGCAAGCGATAAAATCGAGGACAACATGAACGGTTTTTCTGAAACACGACAGCTCTTATTGGGCAAAGCCGGTACTTCCAGTTCCTATGTTTCTACTACGGTAGCAAACTACCGGAATAAGAAAGCAGTACCTGAAGGAATCAAACGTAGTCCGTGGTTCCTTCCGAGCATCGGGCAATGGTTCGATATGCTGGCGAATATCGGGGGAAAATCTCCCAGAGATTTCCGGAACAATACCGCTTTCGGCCTAAATGACACAGTTTGGGGACAAGAAACGTTGGATAGACTGAAAGAACATTTATCGAAAGTAGATAGTTCGATACCAGCATCCAACAAATCTTTCAGACTTGGTTTCAGTTGCAGCTCCCAATACAATGCAACAAAACACTGGATGCTGCTTTGGCACATCGACGACCCCGACCAACCTACTTGGAGTAGGGTATGCTTACAAGGGTACAACAAAACTACAGCTTGGAACATACGCTTGTTTTTCGCATTCTAATCGTCAGGAAAGAAATGGCATAAAGGCCCGTTTCCATGCCCTATACGGAAGTCTTTACCATGCACGATAGCCTTACTTATATAGGCTTTAGCCCGGCGAACGGCTTTTTCGAACCCGTAATGATTGGCGGTAATGTTGCTAATGGCAGCGTTACCGATAGTAATATTATCGAAAACAGTGTTATTAATAGTAACATCATTACTGATAGTAACATTTCCGTCAACGGCATCACTAATAGCATCATTACCGATAGTAACACTATCAGCAGTAACGGTATTAATAGCAGCATCACCGATAGCAACATTTCCGGCAGCAACAATATCAATAGCAACAAAAGTAGCGATAGCCGAAGAAAGCGTACATCCCGTTCCGTGCAAATTACGGCTTTCCACTTTTTGCTGCCCGAACAAGCTGATGTTACCGTTATCGTACAGCACATCGCACATTTCATCCCCGGACAAATGACCGCCTTTTACCAATACGGCACAGTGATAACGGCTTGCCAAAGAGCAGGCAGCTTGTTTCATCCCCTCCACATCCGTTATAGAATGCGACAAAAGCAGGGAAGCTTCGCTTAGATTGGGAGTTATCAGGGAACAAAGCGGAAAAAGTTCCTCCCGGATAATGCGTACCGTATTTTCCGTCATTAACCGACGCCCGCTGGTAGATACCATAACGGGGTCGTAAACGATAAAGCCGGGGCGGTACTTTTGCATACACTCCGCAATGGCGTGCGCAATGGCGGCATCGTACACCATACCTATCTTGACAGCAATGGGCTGCAAATCGTCCATTACAGCCTCTATCTGGGCACGGACAACATCTGCCGGAACGGGGTAGACCGCCTGAACTCCCATTGTGTTTTGCGCGGTAACGGCAGTAATCACGGAAGCTGCATAACCTTTCAGCGCGGAAATCGTTTTGATGTCTGCTTGTATGCCTGCACCGCCGGAACAGTCGGAACCGGCAATAGTGAGAATGATAGGAGGGGTAAACATGCTGGTAATCGGGATTAAAGATTAATATATTGCAAGATTAAAGATTGATAAATCACAGGATTGAAAACTGATATATCACGAAATTAAAGATTACTGTATCACGGAACTAAATATCTATAAGTCACTATATCTAAAGATTAATACATCCCAGGATTAAACACTGATAAATCAAAGAGCGGAAACAGAGCGTAGCAAAGCCTTGAAGTGACCGATAAAGTCCGTTCCTTTCCGTTGCCATACATCGCCCAACAGAGCTACGCCGCCGAACCCCAAACTGCCTACCTCCGGCAAGCGGTCTGCCGTGATACCCCCCAACGCTATTACTTTGGCATCGATGATACCCGCTTGTCGGGCTTCCCGCAAACAGTCGGGGGTAAAGGCAGAAGCATATCCCTCTTTAGAAATACTATCGTATATGGGGCTAAGGAAAACATAATCGCATACCCTTTTATATTCCGCCACTTCTTCCAGCGAGTGGCACGAACGGCTGATATGCCCGGTAAATCCTGCCGGAGCTACCGGGTTGCGTCCATTCAGATGTACCCCCTTTAACTTCCAAGAAGACACCAGTTGGAAATGCTCGTGAACGACGATACGCCCCAAGTATTCCGCCGGGAGCCGGCGTAGCAAATTCTCCATTTCCGCATAAGACGCACCGGGCTTACGAAGGTGAAGATTTTCGAGCCCGGCATCGAACAAGGAAGCGATTGCATCGGCTTCTCCTTCGAAGAAATCCGGCATGGTAATCGTTATCAGTTTCATACAACTTAGAGTTAGTAATGTTATCTATCAGCTTAGGAGTTATTGAATGATATAACTATTAATGTTATAGCTATTAAAGCTATAACCGTTGAATACCCTCTACAAAGAAAGAATGAACGATTGCATACTCCTCAAATCGACCGTCCATAATTTCCCTGCCAGCACCTCTCCGTATCCACAAATGAGCTTTAGTACTTCATTCGCTTCCACACTGCCCACAATGGCGGGGGTAATGCCGATAACAGCATTGTCGGGAGCGGGCATCTGCAATGCGGCGGTTTCGTCGGGCAGCAAATCCCTGTATGTCTTAGGCTGTTCGCCGTAGCAGAACACGGACACTTGCCCCTCGAATCCCTGGATAGCCCCATATACATAAGGCTTGTTCAGCAGGTTGCAACAGTCGCTAATAAGATAGCGGGTAGCGAAGTTGTCGCATCCGTCCACAACGATGTCGTATCCGGCAATCAGGCTGTGCACATTCTCCCGATTGAGGCGGAAAGGGTAGGTGCGTACCTCTACCTCGCTGTTCAAAGCCTGCAACCTCCGGGCGGCGCAATGTACCTTTGCCCGACCCACTTCGCTCTCCGTGTACAATACTTGGCGTTGCAGATTACTGATGCTTACCGTATCATCGTCTACCAAACCTATCGTGCCTACGCCCGCACCGGCAAGATAGAGGGCGATAGGAGAGCCCAGCCCGCCTACGCCCACTATCAGCACCTTTGCCTTATGCAGTTTTTCTTGCCCGTCTTTTCCTATTTCGGGAAGGGAAATTTGCCTACTGTATCGAACCATGATTAAGAAATATAAAGTATAGGGTTTAAAGTATAGGATAAAACATTAGGATAAAACATAGGATGATAAAGAAGGGATTAAACCCGTTTCAAGTCGAAACTGGCATCCCAATCTTTCCATACCGGCTCGCGCCCCATGCTCTTTAAAGCCTTGTCTACCTCCACCGCCTTACGTTCGTCGCTGACGTGAAACTGCTCCAAAGTCTGCGGATAGCTGTAATAGCCGCCCGGTTCCGTCTTGCTTTCCGCGCTCATGGTGGTAACGCCCAGGGTAGCCATGTGGTCGCGTATAAAAGCCGGCTCGCGGGTGGAGTAGGATATATCCACATCGTGGTCGAATATCCTCATGGCAAACGTTACCTGCGCCAATTCGCGGTCGCTCATAATGACGTTGGGCTGGAAACCGCCGTTCTCCGAGGGACGCATACGCGGAAAGTTAACGCTGTACTTCGTTTTCCAATAGTGCTTTTGGAGATAGCGCAGGTGGTATGCCATCATGCAGATGTCCGTGCGCCACTCTTTTTCCAGCCCGATAAGCACCCCCATGCCGATAGAGTGCACGCCTGCCTGCCCCATGCGGTCGAAGCCGTTGACGCGCCACTCGAACTTGGACTTCATGCCGCGCGGGTGGTAAATGTTGTAGTTCGCCTTATGGTAGGTTTCCTGAAAACAGATAACCCCGTTCATACCGTGCTTTTTCAGCTCGGCATATTCTTCTGCCTTCAGCGGCATCACCTCGATTTTCAGGTTGCTGAAATAAGGTTTTGCCAGGTCGAGCGCACGGGCTATGTACGGCACGCCTGCTTTGGCAGGGTTCTCGCCCGTAACCAGCAGCAGATTTTCGAAAGGTGCGAGTTTCTTGATAGCCTTGTACTCATTTACGATTTCCTCCTCCGTCAATATGGTACGGGGCATAGGATTGCTGATGTGGAAACCGCAGTACACGCACGAATTGGTGCAGGAGTTCGTAATATACAAGGGTACGAACATGGAAATCGTTTTCCCGAAACGTTCTTCCGTGTACTTCTTGCTCAAACGCGCCATTGTTTCCAAGTAGGGAACGGCGGCAGGCGATATGAGCGCCATGAAGTCCTCCACATCGCAATGCTCTTTGGAAAGGGCGCGGCGCACGTCCGCATCAGTTTTGGAGTCGATGCGGCGGGTCGTCTCTTTCCAGGATATTTTTTCTAATTCGTCTGAAAACATATTATTCTATGATAAGATTGATTCGACAATAAAATGATGAAATACAAAGATTTGTCCCCTCTGTATTATTTCTTTTTCAACTCCCTCGACAACCGCATAGCGCAGAAATTCGGCCCGCACATCGTGCAGTATTCCCCGTCTATGTGATGCCCGGCACGGAAATAAGTCTGTGCACGTTCGGGGTCGAGCGAAAGGTCGAACTGGTCTTTCCAGCGGAACTCATAACGCGCCTTGCTCAGCGCATTGTCGCGCACCTGCGCACCGGGATGTCCTTTGGCAAGGTCGGCAGCATGGGCGGCTATCTTGTAGGTAATGACGCCTACGCGCACATCTTCCTTGTCGGGCAATGCCAGATGCTCTTTGGGAGTGACGTAGCACAGCATCGCCGTACCCAGCCAGCCTATTTGCGCTGCGCCGATAGCGGAGGTGATGTGGTCGTAGCCCGGAGCGATGTCCGTAACCAACGGGCCGAGCGTGTAGAACGGGGCGTCGTGGCACTTCTCTATCTGACGTTCCATGTTCTCCTTAATCTTGTGCATGGGCACGTGTCCGGGACCTTCGATGAAAGCCTGCACATTCTTTTCCCAGGCGCGGAGTACCAACTCGCCCATAGTGTCGAGCTCGGCAAACTGGGCTTCGTCGTTGGCATCGTAGGTAGAGCCGGGACGCAGACCGTCGCCCAGGGAGATAGCCACGTCGTACTGCGCCAATATGTCGCAGATGTCGTCGAAATGCTCGTACAGGAAGCTTTCGCGGTCGTGCACCAAACACCATTTGCTCATGATGCTCCCGCCACGGCTCACGATGCCGCACAGACGCTTATCCGCCAGGTGTATGTTGTGCCGGCGGATGCCTGCATGTATGGTGAAGTAATCCACACCCTGCTCGCACTGCTCTATCAGCGTGTCGCGGTACAGCTCCCAACTAAGCTCCTCCACCTTACCCTCTACCTTCTCCAAAGCCTGGTAGATAGGAACCGTGCCCACGGGAACGGGGCAGTTGCGGATAATCCATTCGCGGGTTTCGTGTATGTTTTCTCCCGTAGACAAGTCCATTAGCGTGTCGCCGCCCCATTTGCAGCTCCAGAGCGCCTTCTCCACTTCTTCGTCTATGCTTGAGGTGGTGGCGGAATTGCCGATGTTCGTATTGATTTTCACCAGGAAATTACGGCCTATAATCATCGGCTCGGTTTCGGGGTGATTGATATTAGCGGGAAGCAGCGCACGCCCTGCCGCTATTTCCTGGCGGACGAACTCGGGAGTGATGTGCGTCTGTATCCCCAGCTCGGCACAGTTCATGTTTTCGCGGATAGCCACATACTCCATTTCGGGGGTGATGATGCCCTGCTTGGCATAGTACATCTGCGTGCAGCATTTGCCCTGCTTGGCACGGTAGGGCAGCGAGATGTGCTCGAAGCGCAGGTGGTCGAGCGACTTGTCGTCGCGGCGCATACGGCCGTATTCCGAAGTAATCTCCGGCAGTTGCTCCACGTCGCCGCGGCGCAAAATCCAAGGCTCGCGCAGGCGGGGCAATCCTTTTTTAAGGTCTATTTCTACATTAGGGTCGCTGAACGGGCCGCTGGTGTCGTAAACGTAGATGTCCGGATTGGGGGTAATCACTTTCTCCCCTCCGGCAAAAGTCGTACTGGGCACTTGCTCTACTTTGCGCATAGCTACGCGAAGTTCCGGATAGATAGTTCCCGGCAGATATACTTTCTCTGAACGGGGGAATTTTATTCTCGGTTTCATGTCGGATACAATTTGGTGTAATTTTATTTCTTTTCCTGTTTGGGTGACGTCTTAAACTGTCTTTTCCTTTTTACTAAAACGCCGGAGAAGATTTACTAAAACGTGGGGAGAGATTTACTAAATCGTCGGGAACGTTTTACTAATTCTTTTCTTCACCGCCTGTAATAGTCCGGAGGGCGCCCGGCGCTTTCGGCTGGAAAAAGAGGGCAAAGAGCGTTAGTTGTAAAATAATCGGCTCTCAGTCGTTCAAGAAAGAGGTTAGCGGCGAGCTGGCTTCGGCAACGAAGTTATCCGCCTGCAACCCCAAGCCGGCTTCGTATGCCGCACGTCCGGCTTCTACGGCTTGCTTAAAGGCTTGCGCCATAGCTACGGGATTGCCCGCTACGGCAATGGCGGTATTGACCAGGCAGGCGGAAGCGCCCATTTCCATTGCCTCGGCAGCATGGCTGGGAGCGCCGATACCGGCATCTACCACCACGGGAATGGTTGCCTGCTCGATGATGATACGCAGGAAGTCGCGGGTTTGCAGCCCTTTGTTCGTACCGATAGGGGCGCCCAGCGGCATCACGGTGGCGGCTCCGGCTTCTTCCAGGCGTTTGCAAAGCGTGGGGTCTGCCTGGCAGTAGGGAAGGACTACGAAGCCCAGCTTCACCAGTTCTTCCGTAGCTTTCAGCGTTTCGACGGAGTCGGGAAGAAGGTAGCGCGGGTCGGGATGAATTTCCAGTTTCAGCCAGTTGGTTCCGAACGCCTCGCGCGCCATTTGCGCGGCAAATACGGCTTCCTCGGCATTGCGCACGCCGGAAGTGTTGGGCAGAAGCTGGATATGGGGATGACGGATATGCCGTAGCATGTCGTCTTCCTTGTTGTCCAGCTCTATGCGTTTCATGGCTACCGTTACCATTTCTGTGCCGGATGCCAGAATGGATTGTTCCATGATTTCATTGGAATTGAATTTTCCTGTTCCCAAGAACAGGCGGGAGCCGAATTCGCGTCCCGCAATGATTAATTTCTCCATATCTATATTATTATTGTTTCGTTTTTCGGTAATTGTTTTGTCCGGTCGATTTCTGCAAGTACTCTCCGCATCTCCTCCGCCGGGTTGTCCGCCCGCAGCACAGTGCCCGAAAGGGCGATGCCCGCAACGCCCGTCTGCATGACGGAGGGGATATCGGCGAAGGTTATCCCGCCGATAGCAACGACGGGGAGGGGGATATGCTCTGCCTGCATGCTCCGGATAATCTTTTTATATCCTTCCAGCCCCAGGATAGGGCTTAGTTTCTGCTTGGTCGTGGTGTACCTGAACGGGCCGCAGCCTATGTAATCGGCTCCGCCGAGCCAGTGCAGCTTTACATCTTCATAGGTATTGGCTGTGCCGCCTATGATGTACCCGCTTCCGAGCATGCGGCGCGCTTCGGCAACGGGCATATCGTTCTTGCCCAGGTGTACGCCGTCCGCCCCGATTTCGCGCACCAGCTCCACGTGGTCGTCGATGATGAATACGGCGCCGTGCTCATTGCATAGCCTCCGCACTGCTGCCGCTACGGGTAGTATTTCCTGCCTGCCGGCATCCTTCATGCGCAGTTGTATCCACCGGCAGCCGCCTGCCAGAGCCATACGTGCGGAGTCCAGGTAGGAATACTTTTCCGTATAGTGTGTGATGAACTGAACCTGCTCCATACTCTTATCCTCCGCAGGCTGCTTTAATGATTACGATAGACATGCCTGCGGACAGGGCATAGTCCGCCCACTCCGTACGCGGAACCATGCTGTTGTTCACGGCAACGGCTACGCCATGCGGCGGCAGGGAGAGTTCTGCTGTAAGTTGTAAAAGGGTTGCGGCGGCAGTTTCCACTTCTTTGTTGTTGATTGATACTTTCATTTGTTCGTTCTCCGTTAAGTAAAACAATGGAAGTAAATACAAAGAAGTGTACCGTTGAGGTAAGTTTTTATGAAGAAAATAATATCCAATTCCTACGGCAGTACTAACTGCATCAGGTTCGAGGGTATAATCTCAGCCCGGACGGGCACCCCTTTGTCTTTACGGTGACAAAGGTAAGGGAAAATAGGATATAAAAAACAAATGGAGGGGATTTTTTTTCTGGTAAGGGAGAGTTGGTATGCCGGAATGGAAGTCCCGTAAAGCATCCTTAATTTGAAATTCGAGCACTCTAAAAGACTAAAGAAAGGGTCGTATCATTACTCAAAACGGAGTTTGATACGACCCTTTCAGGTATTATAGTTACAATCCGTAACTTTTAAGAGTAGTCATTTTGGTTTTGACACACTCCCCATTTGTCGTATGGGGTCAGGCTATGCCGTGTGCCGATACGCCGCCTTCTATCTTCTTGATAAGTCCTTGCAGGACTGCACCCGGACCGCATTCGGTAAAGTCGGTAGCGCCGTCGGCAACCATGTTTTTCACGGTCTGCGTCCAGCGTACGGAAGCCGTCAGTTGGGCTACGAGGTTTTTCTTGATTTCAGCGGGGTCGGTGTGGGGCAGGGCGTCCACATTCTGGTAAACCGGGCATTTCGGCGCATGGATTTCGGTAGCGTTGATAGCGGCTTCCAGCTCTACTTTGGCAGGTTCCATTAACGGGGAGTGGAAAGCGCCGCCTACTTTCAGAGGCAGGGCGCGCTTGGCTCCGGCAGCTTTCATCAGCTCGCATGCCTTATTGATACCTTCGATAGAGCCGGAGATAACGATTTGTCCCGGGCAGTTGTAGTTGGCGGCAACGCATACATCGCCTCCGGCGCTTACCTGTGCGCAGATTTCCTCTACTTTCTCGTCCGGCAGGGCTATAATGGCTGCCATAGTGGAGGGCTGTGCCTCGCAAGCTTTCTGCATTGCCATAGCACGGGCATACACCAGTTTCAACCCGTCCTCGAAGCTCAGCGCACCGGCAGCTACCAATGCGGAGAACTCGCCCAGGGAGTGGCCGGCAGTCATCTCGGGCTTGAAATCGTCGCCCATGCAGAGTGCGGAGATTACGGAGTGGAGGAATACGGCGGGCTGCGTTACCTTAGTCTGGCGCAAATCTTCGTCCGTACCGTTGAACATGATATCTGTAATGCGATATCCGAGGATATCATTCGCTTTCTCGAAGAGTTCTTTGGCTAATGCCGAGTTTTCGTACAGGTCTTTTCCCATTCCTACGAACTGGGCGCCTTGACCCGGAAATACAAATGCTTTCATATTTACTCAATTTTAGTGTTTAATTAAAAAAGTGGTGCAAAGGTAGGGGTTTTTCCGGTAATCACCGCACAAACGGGTGTTTTTTGTGCAATGTCCTTTTTTATCCGATGCGTTTGCAGTACAATATGTAGCCTTGCCTTAGGGTGGAGGGGCGCATGCCGAAATCCTTATAAATTAAGCACTTCATAGTTATTGTATCCGCTACGATTACCCATAGCCGTACCTGCCTTGCAGTACATATTGTATTTAGTACGATAACACTGTTAGTTGATATTGTAAAACATACGATATGTAGTAATCTGAAAAATAATGCTTTATAACATCATAAAAATATTCTTTCCGCCTATTGCGAATTAGAAAAACCTCATTATATTTGCAGCGCTTAAACATAAATATTATGCAAAACATGGAACATAACATGCCGCTGGCAAACAATCATATTTCCGTAGATTGTGTAGTGATTGGTTTTGACGGAGAGCAACTGAAAGTTCTGCTGATTAAGCGGGCGGGCGAGGAGGAGGGCGAAATCTTCCACGACATGAAACTGCCCGGCAGCCTGATTTATATGGACGAGGATTTGGACGAGGCAGCCAAGCGGGTGCTGACCGAGCTGACGGGGCTTAAGAATGTGAGCCTGATGCAGTTCAAGGCTTTCGGTTCCAAGAACCGCACTAAAGACCCGAAGGATGTGCATTGGCTGGAGCGTGCCATGCAGTCCAAGGTGGAGCGCATCGTTACGATAGCTTACCTTTCGCTCGTAAAGATAGACCGCACGCTGAACCGCGACCTGGACGATTATATGGCAAGCTGGGTAGCCCTGCCGGATATCAAGGCGCTGGCTTTCGACCATAACCTTATTATAAAGGAGGCAATGACGTACATCCGCCAGTATATCGAGTTCAATCCGTCTTCGCTGTTCGACTTATTGCCGCGCAAATTCACTGCTTCCCAGTTACGCACTTTGTACGAGCTGTTATACGGCAAGCAGATAGACGTGCGTAATTTCCACAAGAAAATTGCCCTTATGGAGTACGTGGTTCCGCTGGAGGAGAAGCAGCAGGGTGTTGCTCACCGGGCGGCACGGTACTACCGCTTCGATAAGAAGATATACAATAAAGTAAGGCGGTGAGAAGGGTATGATTTGAAATCATAAAGTCTCTTTCGAATAGCATGAAGTCTCTTTCGAAAGGAACATGAATTGCAAGAAAGGAACATGAATTATAAATCGTAAATCATATATCTTTAATTATGTATTTATTAGGTTATGACATCGGCAGCTCGTCCGTAAAAGCGAGTTTAGTAAACGCAGAAAGCGGTAAATGCGTATCTTCCGCATTCTTTCCGAAAACGGAAGCGGAGATTATCGCTGTAAAACCGGGTTGGGCAGAACAGAATCCGGAGAATTGGTGGGAAAACCTGAAACTGGCAACGCAGGCTGTATTGGAGGAGTCGCATGCGGATGCGGCGGATATCAAGGCTATCGGCATCTCTTACCAGATGCACGGGTTGGTGTGCGTGGATAAAGAGCAGAAGGTGCTACGTCCTGCAATTATATGGTGCGATTCCAGAGCCGTTCCGTACGGGCAAAAGGCGTTCGAAACGCTGGGAGAGGAGATGTGCCTGTCGCATCTGCTGAATTCTCCGGGTAATTTCACGGCTTCCAAGCTTGCGTGGATAAAGGAGAACGAGCCTTCCGTGTACGAAAGGATATACAAGATTATGTTGCCGGGCGATTACATCGCGATGAAATTGAGCGGCACGATTTGCACTACGGTATCGGGCTTGTCGGAGGGTATGTTCTGGGATTTCAAGAACGGTTGCGTAGCCGATTTCCTGATGAGGTATTACGGTTTCGACCACTCTCTGATAGCCGACATCATGCCTACTTTCTCCGAGCAGGGGCGTGTAAACGCCGCGGCTGCACAGGAGCTGGGCTTGAAGGAGGGTACGCCTATAACGTACCGCGCCGGCGACCAGCCCAACAACGCTCTGTCGCTGAATGTGTTCAACCCCGGCGAAATCGCTTCTACGGCAGGTACGTCGGGAGTGGTTTACGGTGTGAACGGCGAGGTGAATTACGACCCGAAATCGCGCGTCAACACTTTTGCACATGTCAATCATACGGCGGAGCAGACGCGTTTGGGCGTTCTTTTGTGTATCAACGGCACGGGTATTCTCAATTCGTGGATAAAACGTACTGTGGCTCCGGAGGGGATTTCTTACAATGATATGAATGTCCTTGCCGCACAAGCTCCTATCGGTAGTGCGGGTATCAGCATCTTGCCTTTCGGCAACGGCGCCGAACGTATGTTGGAGAACAAGGAGACGGGGTGTTCCGTGCAGGGTATCAACTTCAACCAGCATGGCAAGCAGCATATTATCCGTGCGGCGCAAGAGGGTATCGTGTTCTCCTTTAAATACGGTATCGACATTATGGAGCAAATGGGTATCCCCGTGCAGAAAATCCATGCGGGCAAGGCGAATATGTTCCTCAGCCCGCTATTCCGCGAGACGCTGGCAGGGGTAACGGGAGCGGTAATCGAGCTTTACGATACGGACGGCTCGGTAGGCGCTGCCAAAGGCGCGGGCATAGGCGCGGGTATCTACAAGGACAACAACGAGGCTTTTGCTACGTTGGAGAAGCTGGAAATCATCGAGCCGAAGCCGCGCGACCGCCAGGCTTATGCAGATGCGTATGCGCGTTGGAAGCATTACTTGGAGGAGAGTATGAGGTAATTGCAGAAGATAGTGATACTGTAATAGTACAGAGTGATGCAGCAATTACAGCAGATAGCGGTTGTAGTTGCAACAGATAGCGATACTGTAATGATACTGTAATAGTAACAGATAGCGATGCAGTAATTGCGATTATTTAGAAATAACGAACGGGGGTTTATAAACTGTAAACCGCAGGACATGAATACAATACATTAACCCTTTAAAATAATTAGAATTATGGCAACAAAAGAGTATTTTCCCGGAATAGGAAAAATTAAATTCGAAGGTAAAGAAAGTAAGAACCCTATGGCTTTCCGCTATTACGATGCGGAGAAGGTTATCATGGGTAAGAAGATGAAAGATTGGTTGAAGTTCTCTATGGCATGGTGGCACACGCTCTGCGCAGAAGGCGGCGACCAGTTTGGCGGCGGTACGAAGAAGTTCCCCTGGAACGGTGACCCCGACAAGGTGCAGGCTGCCAAGAATAAAATGGATGCTGGTTTCGAGTTCATGCAGAAAATGGGTATCGAATATTACTGTTTCCACGATGTAGACCTTTGCGAGGAAGCGGACACTATCGAAGAATATGAGGCTAACCTGAAGGCTATCGTGGCTTACGCCAAGCAGAAACAGGCGGAAACAGGTATCAAGCTGTTGTGGGGTACTGCCAACGTATTCGGTCATGCACGTTATATGAACGGTGCTGCCACCAACCCCGATTTCGACGTAGTAGCCCGCGCTGCTGTCCAGATTAAGAATGCTATCGACGCTACTATCGAGCTGGGCGGTTCCAACTATGTGTTCTGGGGCGGACGCGAAGGGTATATGTCTTTGCTGAACACCGACCAGAAGCGTGAGAAGGAACACTTGGCACAGATGTTGACTATTGCCCGCGACTATGCCCGTGCCCGCGGCTTCAAGGGTACGTTCCTCATCGAACCGAAGCCTATGGAGCCGACCAAGCATCAGTACGATGTGGATACCGAGACGGTTATCGGCTTCTTGAAGGCTCACAATCTGGATAAGGATTTCAAGGTGAATATCGAAGTGAACCATGCCACTCTTGCCGGCCATACGTTCGAACACGAACTTGCGGTAGCCGTGGATAACGGTATGCTGGGCTCTATCGACGCTAACCGCGGCGACTACCAGAATGGCTGGGATACCGACCAGTTCCCTATCGACAACTACGAACTGACACAGGCTATGATGCAGGTTATCCGCAACGGTGGTTTCGGTAACGGCGGTACGAACTTCGACGCCAAGACGCGCCGTAACTCTACCGACCTGGAGGATATTTTCATCGCTCACATCGCCGGCATGGATGTAATGGCTCGTGCGCTGGAGAGTGCTGCGAAGTTGCTCGAGGAGTCTCCGTACAAGAAAATGCTTGCAGAGCGTTATGCTTCGTTCGACAGCGGCAAGGGTAAGGAGTTCGAGGAAGGCAAGCTGACGCTGGAAGATGTGGTTGCTTATGCCAAGGCTAACGGTGAGCCGAAACAAACCAGCGGTAAGCAGGAATTGTACGAGGCAATCGTAAATATGTATTGCTGATAACCGGTAATCGGTGATTAGTGTTTCAGTGATTTGCTTGCATCGCTTGCGGCTTTCCGGCGCGGCTTTATGAACAAATCACTGATTCATTAATCACTATCGTTGTTTATTTCCCCCTAATCTAATTATATCATGAATTATACAGAAAAAGGTAGTAAAATCTATCTCTTCTCTATCGTACTCGTAGCTGTTATCGGCGGCTTGCTTTTCGGTTACGATACGGCGGTTATCTCCGGCGCCGAAAAAGGGCTTCAGGCGTTTTTTATGGGAGCCGATTTCGAATACACAGACGCGATTCACGGCATCACTTCGTCCAGTGCACTGATAGGTTGTATCATAGGTAGTGCCATTTCCGGCTTTTTCGCCTCCAGGCTGGGGCGTAAAAATTCGCTGTTTCTGGCGGGTATATTGTTTTTCCTGTCGGCAATGGGTTCGTATTATCCCGAGTTCTTGTTCTTTGAGCACGGTGTTCCTTCTTATCCGCTTTTGATTGCGTTCAACTTTTACCGTGTATTGGGAGGTGTGGGCGTAGGGCTGGCATCGGCTATCTGCCCGATGTATATCGCCGAGATAGCTCCGAGCAATATCCGCGGTACGCTGGTGTCGTGGAATCAGTTTGCCATTATCTTCGGTCAGTTGGTGGTTTACTTCGTGAATTTCCTGATTTTGGGCAGTCATGCCAATCCGGTGATAGACTTGGTGAACGGTGTAAATCAGATAATGAATCCCGAGGCTGCGGCATGGACTACGGAAACCGGCTGGCGCCTGATGTTCGTCAGCGAGGCTGTGCCTGCCGGTCTGTTCGCCTTGCTGGTATTGCTGGTTCCCGAGACGCCGCGTTATCTCGCCATGTCGGGCAAGGATGAGAAGGCGCTGAATGTGTTGAGCCGTATCAACGGTGCGGCGCAGGCCAAGGTTATCCTGGCGGAAATCAAGGCTACTACCGAGGAAAAGACCGAAAGGTTGTTTACTTACGGCTGGATGGTTATCTTCATCGGTATCATGTTGAGTGTATTCCAGCAGGCTGTGGGTATCAATGCCGTGCTTTATTTCGCTCCGCGCATATTCGATACAATGGGTATGGCTAACCCGATGGTGCAGACTGTGCTTATGGGTGTCGTGAACATCTTGTTTACTTTGCTGGCTGTATTCACCGTCGAGAAATGGGGGCGTAAGCCGTTGCTTATTTCCGGTTCTATCGGTATGGCGGTGGGTGCGTTCGGCGTAGCGCTCTGCAACATAGTAACGGGGCTTCCTGCCGTGGTATCTGTTATCAGCATTATGATTTACAGTGCTTCGTTTATGTTCAGTTGGGGTCCTATCTGCTGGGTGCTGATTGCCGAAATCTTCCCGAATACTATTCGCGGCGCGGCAGTGGCTATCGCTGTGGCGTTCCAGTGGATTTTCAACTTCATCGTTTCATCTACTTTCCTGCCTATGTACAATATGCGGCTGGGAGAAATGGGCGATAAGTTCGGCCATATGTTTGCATATGCTCTTTATGGCATCATCTGTGTGGTAGCCGCTATCTTCGTATGGAAGCTTGTGCCCGAAACGAAGGGAAAGACTTTGGAGGATATGACTAAGCTCTGGAAGAAAAAGAAAAACAGTTGAGTAGTCCGGAAGAGGGATTAGAGATTGGATATGGAAGATTAGAGGCTATGCGGTTCGGGGAACGGACATCGCATGGCCTTTAATTTTTCTTGAAAAAAATATTGCCGGAAAAACGAATGTGCGGGTAAAAACGTAACTTTGCGCCGTTTAAAATCAATAAGGTAACGACACAGATTATGGACGAAATGAAAATCAATAAGGTGCAGATTCGTAATTTGCAGATAGATGATTACGACCAGTTGGCGCAGTCATTCACGCGTGTTTATTCGGACGGCAGCGATGTGTTCTGGACACACAAGCAGATAGAAAAGCTTATCCGTATTTTTCCGGAGGGGCAGATTGTGACAGTGGTGGATGAGAAGATTGTGGGGTGCGCTCTTTCCATTATCGTGAATTATGATGATGTGAAGAACGATCATACTTATGCCCAGGTTACGGGGAAGGAGACTTTCAACACGCACAATCCGCAGGGGAACATTCTCTACGGTATCGAGGTGTTTATCCACCCTCAATATCGCGGGCTGCGCCTGGCACGCCGTATGTATGAGTACCGTAAGGAAATATGCGAAACGCTGAACTTGAAGGCTATCATGTTCGGCGGGCGTATCCCGAACTATCATAAGTATGCCGACCATATGCGTCCGAAGGAGTATATCGACAAGGTAAGACAGAAGGAGATATACGACCCGGTGCTGACGTTCCAACTGAGCAATGATTTCCATGTGCGTAAGGTGATGCGCAATTATTTGCCCAACGACGAGGAGTCCAAGCATTATGCTTGTCTCTTGCAATGGGACAATATTTATTATCAACCGCCCACGCAGGAGTATATCAGCCCCAAGACTACGGTGCGCGTAGGGCTGGTGCAGTGGCAGATGCGTACTTACAAGACGCTGGACGACTTGTTCGAGCAGGTGGAGTTTTTCGTGGATGCCGTATCGGACTATAAGAGCGACTTCGTGCTTTTCCCCGAATACTTCAACGCGCCGTTAATGGCAAAGTTCAATAATGAGGGCGAATCGGAGGCTATCCGCGGGCTTGCCGCTTATACCGACGAGATAAGGGAGCGTTTCGTGAAGCTGGCTATCAGTTACAATATCAATATCATTACGGGTAGTATGCCTCTTATCAAGGAGGACGGGCGTTTGTATAACGTGGGGTTCCTATGCCGCCGCGACGGGACTTACGAAATGTACGAAAAGATACATGTTACTCCCGACGAGATAAAGAGCTGGGGGTTGAGCGGCGGCAAATCTCTGCAAACGTTCGATACGGATTGTGCGAAAATCGGTGTGCTGATATGTTATGATGTGGAATTTCCGGAGCTGTCGCGTATCATGGCAGACCAGGGGATGCAGATATTGTTCGTTCCGTTCCTTACCGATACGCAGAATGCTTACTCGCGCGTTAAGGTGTGCGCTCATGCCCGCGCTATCGAGAACGAGTGTTTCGTAGTCATAGCCGGCAGTGTGGGCAATCTGCCCCGGGTACACAATATGGATATACAGTATGCCCAGTCGGGTGTGTTCACTCCCTGCGACTTCGCTTTCCCTACCGACGGCAAACGTGCCGAGGCGACTCCGAATACGGAGATGATTCTCGTGTCCGACGTAGACTTGGATTTGCTGAACGAGTTGCATACTTACGGCAGTGTCCGTAACCTGAAAGACCGCCGGAGCGATTTATATGAGGTGAAAATGAAGAAGTAAAAAACGGGCTTGACGCCGGTCATGCGGATTGACGCGGATTTTACTTATTAAATTTATCTTCTCAAAAATCTCTTTTCTCTAACTTTTTTGTAAATTTGCACCCTTAAAACAAGGAGGATAGCTCCGGCGTGCCGGAAAGCCCCGGGCTATCCCTGAGAGTAGTAAATCGTAAATAGTCAAATCGTAAATATCAAAATGGGTAAGAAGTTTGCCGAATATTCAAAGTTTGACCTTTCGGAAGTAAACAAGGAAGTGTTGAAGAAATGGGACGAAAACGGGGTTTTCGCCAAGAGTATGACAGAACGTGAAGGTTGTCCTTCTTTCGTGTTTTTCGAAGGGCCTCCCTCCGCCAACGGTATGCCGGGCATCCACCATGTAATGGCTCGCTCCATTAAGGATATTTTCTGCCGCTACAAGACCATGAAGGGTTTCCAGGTGAAGCGTAAGGCGGGCTGGGACACGCACGGGCTTCCTGTGGAGCTGGGTGTGGAGAAGGCGTTGGGCATTACCAAAGAGGATATCGGTAAGACTATCTCCGTAGCCGAATATAATGCCGCCTGCCGCAAGGATGTGATGAAGTTCACCAAAGAGTGGGAGGACTTGACGCATAGAATGGGTTATTGGGTGGATATGCAAGACCCGTACATCACTTATGATAACCGTTACATCGAGACGTTGTGGTGGCTGCTGAAACAGCTCCATAAAAAAGGGTTGCTGTACAAAGGATATACCATACAGCCGTATTCTCCGGCAGCAGGTACGGGGTTGAGTTCGCACGAGCTGAACCAGCCCGGCTGTTACCGCGATGTAAAGGATACTACCGTAGTAGGGCAGTTCAGGATGAAGAACCCGAAGCCCGAAATGGCGGAATGGGGTACTCCTTATTTCCTGGCATGGACTACCACGCCGTGGACGTTGCCTTCGAACACGGCTCTTTGCGTAGGTCCGAAAATTGACTATGTAGCCGTACAGACCTACAACGGTTATACGGGTGAGAAGATAACCGTAGTACTTGCCAAGGCTTTGCTATATACTCACTTCAACAAAAAAGCGGAAGAGCTTGCATTAGAGGATTATAAGCCGGGTGATAAGCTTATCCCGTTCAAGGTGGTAGGCGAGTACAAGGGGCCGGACTTGGCAGGTATGGAATACGAACAGCTTATTCCGTGGGTGAAGCCGGTGGATGTGGATAATGACGGTAATTGGAGCGTCAGCAACAAGGGGTTCCGCGTTATCCTGGGCGATTATGTAACCACTGAGGACGGTACGGGTATCGTGCACATCGCCCCGACATTCGGTGCGGACGATGCTTTCGTAGCCCGTGCAGCCGGTATTCCTTCCTTGTTTATGATTAACAAGCGCGGTGAAACCCGCCCAATGGTAGACCTTACCGGTAAGTTTTACCTGCTGGACGAGCTGGACGAGAAGTTCGTAAAGGAGTGTGTTGATGTAGATGCTTACAAGGAATATCAGGGACGTTGGGTGAAAAATGCCTACGACCCGCAATTTACCGTGGACGGCAAGTACGACGAGAAGGCTGCGCAGGCTGCCGAGACGCTCGACATCTATATCTGTATGATGATGAAAGCCGCTAACCAGGCATTCAAGATAGAGAAGCATGTACATAACTATCCGCACTGCTGGCGTACGGACAAACCGGTATTGTACTATCCGCTGGATAGCTGGTTTATCCGCAGTACTGCCTGCAAGGAGCGTATGATAGAGCTGAACAAGACCATAAACTGGAAGCCGGAGAGTACGGGTACGGGACGTTTCGGCAAGTGGTTGGAGAACTTGAACGACTGGAACCTGAGCCGTTCGCGCTACTGGGGTACTCCGTTACCTATCTGGCGCACGGAGGACGGCAGCGGGGAGAAGTGTATCGAATCCGTAGAGGAGCTTTACAACGAGATAGAGAAATCCGTTGCAGCCGGGCTGATGACTTCCAATCCTTATAAGGAGAAAGGTTTCCAGCCGGGTGTGTACACGCAGGAGAATTATGACAGGATAGACCTCCACCGTCCGTATGTGGACGATATCGTCCTCGTTTCCGAGGAGGGCAAGCCTATGAAGCGCGAATCGGATTTGATTGACGTATGGTTCGATTCCGGCTCCATGCCGTATGCACAGATTCATTATCCGTTCGAAAACAAGGAGTTGCTGGACAGCCACCAGGTATATCCCGCCGATTTCATTGCGGAGGGCGTAGACCAGACGCGCGGCTGGTTCTTCACGCTGCATGCTATCGCCACAATGGTGTTCGACAGTGTATCGTATAAGGCTGTTATCTCGAACGGTCTGGTGCTCGACAAGAACGGCAACAAGATGTCGAAGCGCCTGGGTAATGCGGTAGACCCGTTCTCGACTATCGAGAAGTATGGTTCCGACCCCTTGCGCTGGTACATGATAACCAATTCTTCTCCGTGGGACAACTTGAAGTTCGACGTTGACGGGGTAGAGGAGGTGCGCCGTAAGTTCTTCGGGACTTTATATAATACGTATTCTTTCTTCGCCCTCTATGCCAATGTGGACGGTTTCGAATACAAGGAAGCCGATGTGCCTATGGCGGAACGTCCGGAGATAGACCGCTGGATTCTTTCCGTGCTGAACACGCTGGTGAAGGATGTGGACTACTGTTACAACGAATACGAGCCTACCAAAGCCGGACGATTGATTTCGGACTTCGTAAACGATAACTTGTCCAACTGGTATGTACGCCTGAACCGTAAACGTTTCTGGGGCGGTGGTATGACGCAAGACAAGTTGTCTGCTTTCCAGACGCTCTATACCTGTCTGGAAACCGTAGCCAAGCTAATGGCGCCTATCGCTCCGTTCTATGCCGATATGCTTTATTCGGACTTGATAGCTGTAACCGGACGCGATAACGTGGTTTCCGTTCATCTGGCTAAGTTCCCCGAATGCAGGGAGGAAATGATAGATAAGGAGCTGGAAGCGCGTATGCAAATGGCACAGGATGTTACGTCTATGGTATTGGCTTTGCGCCGCAAAGTGAATATCAAGGTACGCCAGCCGTTGCAGTGTATCATGATTCCGGTGGTGGACGAGGAGCAGCGCGCCCACATCGAAGCCGTAAAGGCGCTTATCATGAACGAGGTGAACGTAAAGGAAATCCGGTTTGTGGACGGCGCCGCCGGCGTGCTGGTGAAGAAGGTGAAATGCGACTTCAAGAAGCTGGGTCCGAAGTTCGGCAAGCAGATGAAAGCCGTTGCCGCCGCCGTTGCCCAGATGTCGCAGGAGGCTATCGCCGAGCTGGAAAAGAACGGTTCTTATACCCTGAAAGCGGATGATGCGGAAGTTGTGATAGAGACATCCGACGTAGAAATATTCAGTGAGGATATTCCGGGCTGGCTGGTTGCCAATGAGGGTAAGCTGACCGTGGCGCTGGAGGTTACCATTACCGAGGCGTTGCGCCGCGAAGGTATTGCCCGCGAACTGGTGAACCGTATCCAGAATATACGCAAATCGAGCGGTTTCGAGATAACGGACAAAATAAAGATTACATTATCAAAAAATCCGCAAACAGATGATGCGGTAAACGAATATAAAGACTATATTTGTAACCAGGTTTTAGGAACCTCACTGACGCTGGCAGAGGGCGTGGAAAGCGGTACGGAATTGGAGTTCGACGATTTCAAGCTGTATGTGGGCGTTGTAAAGGAATAAATTATTAATACTAACGATTAAACACGTAAAGTTATGGCAGAAAAGACAAGATACTCGGATGCTGAATTGGAAGAATTCCGCGCCATTATTATGGAAAAACTGGAGTTGGCACAACGTGATTATGAATTGTTGAAAGCCAGCCTGACCGGTGCAGACGGTAACGATACCGACGATACATCCCCGACGTATAAAGTACTGGAAGAGGGAGCCAACACTCTGTCTAAGGAGGAAACGACGCGTCTGGCGCAGCGCCAGTTGAAGTTTATCCAGGGGTTGCAGGCCGCTTTGGTACGTATCGAGAACAAGACGTACGGTATCTGCCGCGAAACGGGTAAACTGATTCCTGCCGAGCGTCTGCGTGCAGTGCCTCATGCTACATTGAGCATCGAAGCTAAAAACAACGGCAAGAAATAAGGATGAAGAGTTTTCTCACGAAAGGGCAGGTGGCCTTGCTCGTTATTTTCTCGGTACTGATTATCGACCAGGTGATTAAGGTGATTGTCAAAACGCATATGTATTGGCATGAGAGCATACGTATCACGGATTGGTTTTATATCTATTTCACCGAAAACAACGGTATGGCTTTCGGGATGGAGATATTCGGGAAGTTGTTCCTCACTTCATTTCGGATTATTGCGGTAGGCGCAATAGGGTGGTTCCTGTACAAGTGCATAAAGCATGGAATGAAAACGGGATTTATCGTCTGCGTATCGCTTATCCTGACGGGGGCATTGGGCAATATCATCGACAGCGTGTTCTACGGGGTGCTGTTCAATGAAAGCACGTATTCGCAACTGGCTACGTTTATGCCGGAGGGCGGCGGGTATGCCCCGTTATTCTACGGCAAGGTGGTGGATATGTTTTATTTCCCCATTATCGAAACCGACTGGCCTGAATGGATGCCGTTCATAGGCGGAAATCATTTCATCTTTTTCAGTCCGATTTTCAACTTCGCCGATGCTGCAATCAGTTGCGGAATCATAGCCTTGCTGCTGTTTTACAGTAAATATTTGAATGATTCCTATCATGTTATAAAGAAATCATGAAAAGGAAGAACCGGATTCAATGGTATAGCGTAATCCTTCTGGCGTTCGGCATGGCGGCGTGTCAGGTGAAAAGACCCGATACGGTCATACCGGACGCCAAAATGGAGAATGTGCTTTACGACTTCCACATTGCAAAGGCAATGGGAGAGGAAGTGCCTTACAGCGAAAGTTATAAGCGTGTGCTGTACATTGAATCGGTTTATAGGAAACACGGCATTACCAAAGCCGATTTCGACACTTCCATGGTGTGGTATGCCCGCCACCCGGATGCTCTCACAAAAGTCTACGAAAAGGTGAACGCGCGGCTGAAAGCCGAAAGGGACGGTATCAATCACCTGATTGCCCTGCGCGACAACAAGCCCAAGGAGTCTCTACCGGGCGACAGTGTCGATGTATGGATAGGGCGGCGCATCTATCACCTGTCCGGCGCGCCGCTGGGTAACAAGCTGACTTTCACGCTTCCTTCGGATACCAACTTCAAGGATAGGGATACCCTTAGGTGGACGGTGCGTTTCCGCTTCCTGAACGGAACGCCCGACAGCTTGCATGCCCCATTAATGGCTATGCAGGTTCTTTATGCCAAGGATACGCTGAACGGTATGCTGAAAGTAAAGCGGTCGGGAACGGAAACCGTTTCATTGTTCGCCGATACGCTGGGAGAGATAAAGGAAATACGAGGCTTTATCTATTATCCTGCACAGAAACCGGTACAAGATGTATTGGCAGACCGAATCAGCCTGATGCGTTATCATGCAACGGATACTTTGTTCGATGCAAAGAAAGACAGCCTCGAAACCGGCGGCAAGGCGGTGAAGAAGGATTCGGTTCCGGATAAGTCCAAGCCTGTGGAATTGAAGAAACCGGATGAAAGGAAAGAGAATGTCCGCCGCCCGGAAGGACGTCCCCGTCCGCACTTACGCCCCATTACCGAAAAGAAATGAAACGGTTTGCCTCGCACTTCGTATTCCTGCCTGCATACGGCGGCTATCTCAAGCAGTATGCAGTAGAGACGGAAGGGGGAACAGCCGTACGCCTGTTTCCGCTGACGGAAGAAGTGGAGGATGTGGAATGGCTGCCGGGCGCAATCGCCCTCTTGTCGCAAAATGAATTGAAAGAGCTCGGTACGAATACTGCCTCAATAAAATTTCCCCGGAATTTACTGGCTGCTCCTCCGCACCCTGCGGACGGAGGGTACGGGTTATTCCCCGTTTATTTCTCCGGTTTCGATATTACAACGATGCTGCCTGCCGCCGGAACTCGGCACAGACAACTGCCGTAGCAATGGCGACGTTCAACGATTCGGAGGTTTCGCGCTCCGGCGGATAGTTAGGTATATAGAGTTTCCGGTTGATAAGCCGCTTCACTTCGTTGCCTATGCCGTTGCCCTCATTTCCCATGACTATCAGCCCGTGGGCGGAAAGCGGTTGCGTATATATGTTTTCACCGTCCAGGAAAGTGCCGTACACGGGTATGTCTGCCAGTGAGCCAATGAGTTCGGGCAGGGGAGTGTAATGCAGTTTCACCCGCGCGATGCCTCCCATAGTAGCTTGTACGGTTTTGGGGTTATAGACGTCCACCGTATTGGGTGAGCAGAAGATATGTTCGATTCCGAACCAGTCGGCAAGGCGGACGATAGTTCCCAGGTTACCGGGGTCTTGCACATCGTCCAGTGCCAAACAGAGGGAGCGGCTTATTACGGAAGTATCCGTCGCCTCGTCCGGCTGCTCAAAAACCGCCAGCACTTGTTGGGGAGTTTTCAGCAAACTGGCACGTGCGAGTTCTTCTTCGGAGACTTCGGCCACATCGTCCGCCGGTATATGTCCGTGTACGGAGAGCCACCCGGCGGTTGCAGCCAGGAAACGGCAATGGAAGCGCCCCAGCAAGTCGCCTACCAGTTTAGGTCCCTCTGCTAAAAACACTTTATCGGCTTTACGGTTCTTTTTCAACTCCAACGAACGGATGTATTTAATACGATTCTTGCTTAATGCCATAAGTTGTTCGGTTTTATTTGGCAAAAGTACACGATTATTTCTATATTTGCAGTAATTTATGCGCAATTAATAACTCAGTATGAAGAAAGGCTTCCGCTACGCACTACTTGCTACCGCCGTACTTTTATTAGCTTCATGTTCTGCCACGAAATATGTGCCGGAAGGTTCGTATTTACTGGACGAGGTGCGCATACAGACGGACAACAAGGAAATAAAGCCTTCCAGCCTCTCGATGTATGTCCGCCAGAATCCGAATGCAAAATGGTTCAGCCTGATAAAGACGCAGTTGTATGTTTACAACTGGTCGGGCAGGGACTCCGCACGCTGGATAAACCGTACTTTGCGGCGAATGGGAGATGCTCCGGTGATATACAAGGAGGAGGAGACGAAGCGTTCCAGCGAGGAAATGACGAAGGCGATACAGAATATGGGGTATATGAGTGCCACCGTAGTACCCGTGACGCGCAAGAAAAAGAAGAAGCTTAAACTGACCTATAAGGTTTCCAGCGGAAAGCCTTACAAGATACGTTCTCTCAAATATGACATCAAGGATGAGAAAATATGGGAATATATGCAGCAGGACTCGGCGGATACCTACCTGACCGAAGGAATGTATTTCGATGTGAACCGCCTGGATGCGGAACGCCAGCGCATTACGGATAATCTTCTTCGCAACGGGTATTATAAGTTCAACAAAGAATATATCTCTTATACGGCGGACACGGTAAGGAATACGTACCAGGTGGATGTAACCATGCATCTGGCACCTTACCGGCAGCCCAACGACGACACTCCGCAAAATCACCGCCAGTATTACATCAATAAGGTAAGCTTCATTACGGACTACAATGTATTGGGTGCGTCTGCCGTAAACGGTATAGATATTAACGATTCCATACATTACAAGGGGTTTCCCATATATTATAAGGACAAGCTATACCTGCGTCCCAAGGTGCTTACCAACAATTTGCGTATTGTACCGGGCAGTTTGTATAACGAACCCGATGTGCAGCGTACCTACTCCAACTTCGGGCGTTTGCAGGCATTGAAGTACACCAATATCCGCTTTTCAGAAACGCAGGCGAGCGACACTTCCAAGCTGAATGCTTATGTGATGCTGACGAAAAGCAAATATCAGTCCGTATCGTTCGAGTTAGAGGGAACCAATTCTGCCGGGGACTTGGGTGCTGCCGCATCCGTATCGTTCCAGAACCGGAATATGTTCAAGGGCTCCGAGGCTTTTATGATAAAACTGCGCGGCGCTTACGAGGCGGTGTCCGGATTGCAGAGCGGATACAACCACGAGGATTATACGGAATTGGGGGCGGAAGCGACGATTAACTTTCCGCGTTTCCTTTTCCCCTTCCTGTCCAACGACTTCCGGCGCAAGATACGTGCCACCACAGAATTCGGCGTGCAGTATAACTATCAGATACGTCCGGAGTTTTCACGTATCATCGCCTCTGCCAGTTGGAGTTATAAATGGGGACTGCAGCGCCAGCGCGCCCAGCACCGCATCGACCTGCTGGATATCAATTACCTATACATGCCCTCCATTTCGCAGGAGTTCCGCGACAAATACCTGAACAACGAGCAGAATTACATCCTGAAGTATAACTACGACGACCGTCTGATTGTGCGTACGGGATACAGCTATACCTACAACAGCGCGGGGCAGGCGCTGATGAATAATACGATTATCGGCAACTCGTATTCTATCCGCGTCAATTTCGAGTCTGCGGGCAATCTTTTGTATGCCGTTGCCAAAATGACCAATATGAAAAAGAATGAAGACGGGGAATATTCATTACTGAGCATCCCCTTCGCACAATATATAAAAGGAGATTTCGACTTTGCCAAGAATGTCGTTATCGATAACCGTAACTCCATTGCATTTCATGTAGGAGCGGGGATAGCCGTTCCGTACGGCAATGCAACGATTGTGCCTTTCGAGAAGCGTTACTTCTCCGGTGGCGCCAACAGTGTACGCGGCTGGTCGGTGCGTGATTTGGGACCGGGTGTCTTTCCCGGCGACGGCAATTTCATGAACCAGTCGGGAGATATAAAACTGGATGCGAATGTAGAATACCGCACCCGCCTGTTCTGGAAATTCAGGGGAGCGGTCTTTGTAGATGCGGGTAATATATGGACGTTGCGCGATTATAAAGACCAGCCGGGCGGTAAATTCGAATTCAATAAGTTCTATAAACAGATAGCCGTTGCCTACGGCCTGGGACTGCGGTTAGACCTGGATTTCTTCGTGCTGCGCTTCGACGGGGGTATGAAAGCCGTCAATCCGGTGTACAGCAACCAAAAGGAGCATTTCCCGATTATACATCCCAAGTTCAGCCGTGACTTCGCATTCCACTTTGCCGTGGGATATCCGTTCTAAAAGAGCTGAAAAATTAAAGGCTACGCCCTGTTCGTCCGAACTGCGTAGCCTTCAGTCTTTAATTTTCAAATCTTAATACTTAGCGTGTTGCTTAATGCTCAACGTGCTGCATAGTAGGTATTGACCATAGTTGCCTGACGTGCGGTGGATACTCCCTGGGCATCCAGGGTAACGGTCATGTCCTCGCCGTTGGGTAAAGTCATCTGTGCAGTACCGTCGTTGTTCATCTGTAAAAGTTCGGTGCTTACACCGTCGGCTACGACATTCCAGGTATTCAAGTCCTTGTCGTAGATTAACTCCATAGATGCGGTTTCGCCTTCTTTGGTGATAGAGTAACCGTTTTCGAGAGTTTCTACCAGATAGTCGCCGTTTTCACCCTTTACCTTCTTTACATCACCGATGCTTGCCATAGGGTTGCTGCCGCTCCAGAACTCGATAGAGTTGATAACCAACGCGTCTGCCAGGTAGCATACGCCGTACACCGGAATGATGTTGAATGCAAGGTAAACGAGTTCGTTGACAAACTTGTTACCGATGCTCTCGTTCCAATTCACCAGCTTGCTGTGCAACCCGAAAGAACCGATACATGAACTGAAAAGAAAAGCGCCGCATACCATTACAGTTGCAGCCAATTTCAAATTGAACTTTTTCATAATCATTTTCTTTTATTTTACCGTGTTTATATAAAATAATATCCTATTATTCTCTTTTAGGTTAGTGCAAATATAATCATTTTTATAAAAAAACGCAAAAATGCCGCAAAAATCTACACTTTGTAAGACAACGGCGTCTATCCGCCTCTATTTGTGAGAAAGCGATTCGGAAATCTTACTGCCCTGCCTCAAAGGTAGAGCAAATGCCTATTCCCGTTTCAACGGCTTGATGATAATCCGCAGTGACGGGTCGTATGTAAAGTAACTCCACATCCAGTCCATAAATATGAACAGACGGTTCTTTACGCCTACAATGCTCATAAGGTGGATAAATAGCCACACCGCCCATGCCGGAAAACCGCCGAAGCGCAGGTTTTTCAGTTCTACCACCGCATGATTGCGCCCGATAGTGGCCATAGAGCCTTTATTGCGATATATAAAAGGAGATAAAGGCCGCCCTTGTTCCATACGCTGTAAGTTCTTTATTAGATTTTTCGCTTGCTGAATGGCGGGTTGCACCACTTGGGGATGTCCTTTAGGAAAAGCGTCGGAAGTCATCAGTGCCGTATCGCCGATAGCGAAGATGTCGGAATATCCGTGCAAACGGTTGTAGCCGTCCACTTTCAAGCGGTTTCCCGCTCCGTATGCTTCGGAGGGGAAACCTTGCAGGCTATTCGCCTTTACACCGGCTACCCAGAATACGTTTTCGGTGTCGATTGCCTGTCCGTCGCTCAACACCAGCTTATTGTTCCCGTAATTAACGACACGTACATCCAGCTTGATTTCCACATTCCGGCTTTTCAGATATTCCGCCACTTCCCGGGAGGACTTTTCCGAGAAAGCCGATAGAAGCCGGGAAGAACCGTCTATCAGGATAATACGCATTTCATCCATATTCAAGTCGGGATAGTCCTGCGGCAAGACAAACTTCCGCATCTCCGCCAAAGCGCCCGCCAGTTCTATACCCGTGGCTCCGCCGCCTACTATGGCAAAAGTCATCAGGCGCCTGCGCCTTTCTTCGTTTCCGGTATTCTGGGCTTGTTCGAAGCTGTCTATAATCCGGTTACGGTTGTATAGGGCTTCCGAGGTATTCTTCAACGCCATTGTTTGCCTGGCTATGCCGTCATTGCCGAAATAATTCGTGTCGCACCCGGTAGCAATCACCAGGTAATCATAGGCCAGCACACCGATAGAGGTTTCCAGCAGGTTATTCTCCGGAATTACACGCTGCGCCTCACAGATACGTATATGGAAATGAGTCCTCTTCTTAAAGATTTTACGGTAGGGAAAGGATACGGCGCTCGGTTCGATACCCGCCGTAGCTACCTGGTAGAGCAGGGGCTGAAAGATATGGTGATTGTTCTTATCCAGTAAAACGACCTGGAATTTGTCGCCTTTCAGCTTTCTTGCCAGTTTCAGCCCGCCGAAACCTCCGCCCACAATAACCAGTCGTTTGCGTCCCTCCTTATCGGGAATATCCATTGCTGTTTTCATATTTCGAGTTGTTCTTTGTTCATTATATAAGAACGCAGGGAATGTAAGAATGTTCTGCCGGCGGCCGGCTTAAAACGACCAAAGGAATTTATAGACACTAAATAAGAAGAAACGGAAACAAAAAGCCTTGAAACATTGTTGTAACATGGATAATTTACAACTAACTTTGCCTGAAGTTTTCTTACCGACAGAGAATGAACACAAAACTAAAAGGATGGCTATCCTCATTAATTCTGCTGATGACTGTAACTACTGTCCATGCACAGACACGTTCGGCAGAGGCCGATATTCCGGCAGGTACGGATGCTGCCGTAGCCTCCGATTCCGTTCCTGCGAAAAGGAGCTTTTTCAAGAAATTCCTGGACTACTTCAACGATGCCAATAAAGAAAAAAAGAACAAAAAGTTCGACTTCAGCATTATCGGAGGGCCTCATTATTCCAGTGACACCAAGCTGGGGCTGGGATTAGTGGCGGCCGGGCTTTACCGTTCCGACCGGAATGATACGGTTCTTCCGCCTTCCAACGTTTCGCTGTATGGAGATGTCTCTACGGTAGGCTTCTACTTATTGGGGGTACGCGGAACGCACCTGTTCCCCCAGGACAGATACCGTTTGAACTACAACCTGTATTTCTACTCCTTTCCGAGCTTATATTGGGGAAAAGGGTATGACAACGGAGCCAATGACGACAACGAAAGCGACTACGACCGCTTTCAGGCACAAATGAAAGTGGACTTCATGTTCCGGCTGGCACGTAATTTCTATATAGGTCCCATGGTCGTTTTCGATTACGTATATGGACACGATTTCGAGAAGCCGGAGCTGTGGGAAGGCATGGAGGCGCGTACAAAGAACCTTAGCCTGGGCTTCTCGCTGCTTTATGACTCGCGCGACTTCCTGACGAACGCATACCGGGGATATTACCTGAGAATAGACCAGCGTTTCAGCCCCGCCTTTTTAGGCAACGAATATGCCTTCAGCAGTACGGAGCTGGATACGAGGTATTACCATACGGTATGGAAAGGCGGCGTACTGGCAGGGCAGTTCCATACCTTGCTGAACTACGGCAATCCTCCCTGGGGGCTGTTGGCTACATTGGGCAGTTCGTACTCCATGCGCGGTTATTACGAAGGGCGCTACCGGGACAAATGTGCTATGGATGTACAGATAGAGCTTCGCCAGCATGTATGGAAGCGGAACGGAGTGGCGGTATGGGTAGGAGCGGGGACTGTTTTCCCGAAACTCTCCGGGTTCGATATAAAGCGTGTCCTCCCGAACTATGGCGTAGGCTATCGCTGGGAGTTTAAAAAGAGAGTGAACGTACGTTTGGATTTAGGGTTTGGCAAACACCAGACCGGATTTATATTCAATATCAATGAAGCTTTTTAGAGAGATTAAGAAATGGTTTGAAAACCAGGAGAACCTCTTTTACCTGTTCCTGGCAATTCTGATAGTACCCAATATCGTACTATGCTTTACGGAGCCGATGCCGGCAGTGGCAAAGGTATGTAATGTACTGCTGCCCTTCTCCGTATATTATGCGATAATGAGTTGGTCGAAAAACTGCGGTAGGACTTTCTGGATATTGTTTCCGTTCCTTTTCTTCGGGGCGTTCCAGATTGTACTGTTATACCTTTTCGGCCAGTCCATTATCGCAGTAGACATGTTCCTTAACCTGGTGACTACCAATTCCAGCGAGGCTTTGGAGTTGCTGGATAACCTGATACCCGCCATTATCATGGTAGTGCTGCTGTATATTCCGGCACTGGTACTGGCCACGGTATCTGTCGTCAAGAAACGGAAGTTACCGGAAACCTTTATCCTCCGGGAACGCAAGCACGCCCGGATAGCACTCGCTGCCGGCATCCTTTCGTTAGGAGCTGCGTACCTGCTCGATTTCCGCTACGAACTGAAATCGGATTTGTACCCGGCAAATGTATGTTACAACATCGCACTCGCCTTTCAGCGCACTGCACAGACGCAGAATTATGCAAGCACTTCGAAAGACTTCACCTTCCAGGCAAAAGCCGTCCGCCCGAAAGAGCATAAGGAAGTCTACGTTATGGTAATCGGCGAAACATCCCGTGCCGCCAACTGGACGATTTACGGCTATGACCGCGAAACGAACCCCGGCCTGTCGGCGGTAGAGGGGCTGACGGCCTTCCGCCACGTACTGACGGAGTCCAACACTACGCACAAAAGCGTACCGATGCTGATGTCTCCGGTTTCTGCACACGATTTCAATTCCATTTACCGGCAGAAGGGGATTATCACGGCATTCAAGGAAGCGGGTTACCGGACGGCTTTTTTCTCCAACCAGCGCTATAACCACTCTTTCATCGATTTCTTCGGAAAGGAAGCCGATACATACGATTTCATTAAAGAAGATACAAGAGACTCCGGCTACAACCCCTCCGACGACGAGCTTTTGAAGTCGGTGGCTGGCGAACTGGCGAAAGGTGCTACCAAGCAGTTTATCGTACTCCACACCTACGGCTCGCATTTCAACTACCGGGAACGTTATCCTTCGGAAGATGCCTTCTTTCTGCCAGACTTTCCGGTGGATGCCGAAGTGAAATATAAGGATAACCTGATAAACGCCTACGATAATTCCATACGCTATACGGACGGCTTCCTGACACGTCTCATCCGAATGCTGCAAGAACAAGACGCAGATGCGGCAATGCTTTATACCTCCGATCACGGAGAGGATATTTTCGATGACGACCGTCATCTTTTCCTGCACGCATCGCCCGTTCCGTCGTATTACCAGATACACGTGCCTTTCCTGATATGGATGTCCGACAGCTACCGGCGCAACTATCCGGCTCTTATGCAGAATGCCGAAAGCAACAGGCAGAAGAACATCTCGTCCAGCGCGTCTTTCTTCCACACCATGCTGGAATTAGGAGGAGTGGAAACACCGTACCGGAACGATTCATTGTCCGTTACGAGCATCCTGTTTACCGAAAAGCCCAGGGTATATCTTAACGACCACAACGAAGCCCGCCCGCTGGACGATATAGGAATGCGCGAAGAAGATTTCGAGATGCTGCAAAAGAAAGGAATATCATACCGGTAAATACTAAAAAAGGAACAACGTGAGTTGTTCCTTTTTTAGTACACCCTCAGGGTGTCGAACTATATTTCATTTCAGTTAATAATCAACGATTTGCGAGTGTATTTCAATAAAAGTCCCATGTTTAAGAACTTATCTTATTTCATAGTCCTGCAACTATTTGTTTCGCTTAACGAGTCCAAAGATAAGCTATTTTTTCCAATTAGCCAAATAACAAGTGACAAAAAATATAAACAAAGGGAATCAGATAAATCACAAGGATAAGCCTTCCTGTTGTCATCCTCATTTCTTGCAGCAAAAATAGTTGTTTTTCAGGCCGGTTCCGCAAGGCAGCCCTGCGGGCTGGTTGCACGTGAAAAAATCTTCCTCACGCAGGAGCGTGAGCGTATTTTTTCACGTGCAAGCCTTGTCGGAAACCGCCGAAAAACAAACTGAAAAAAAGCACAAGAAATAAGAATGCCTACCCGCGTAGGCGATGTATAACTCAAAAAAATATATGGATATGGCAGACAAAAGCACAGAAAAGGAAAGACTCTTCAATGAATGGTTCACAAAATCCTACAACAAACTGAGAATCTCTCTACGGAAATATGGTATGCTGGACGAAGACAATTTCCACGACACCTATCTTTTTGTAAGGAAACAGGTAATGTCACCGGGAAAAGAGATTGCGGACTATGAAGCGTACTTCATCGGATGCTACAGGAAGGCGGCACTGGTGAAAATCAGGAAGGAGAACAGGTACACCCATCCCGAAGACGACTTCTTCCTCAGATGCGGGAAAGAGGCCGAGTTCATTTCAGAAGACGACCTGAACGGCTGTGAAAGACTGGTAAAGGATATTCTACGCTTCATCCGCCAGAAGTTCTCATACGAGGAATACCGGATGTTCATGCTCAGGTTCTACGAGGCGCAATTCCCCCTCAAGGCGCTGGCGGAATACATGGGCATATCGGCATCAGCCATATCACAGAAAGTATGCAGGATTATGGAGGCGGTACGTACCCACAACAGTTTCGTCTGGAGAAGCCAGATGCTGGCAGTAGAGAATTTCATGTATTGAAGGATTGTTTTAACCGATATAAAAGTAATATTATGGCACTGATAGTATATAACAGGGAAAATTCGCGTCCGCAGGAAGTCATATACAACGGGAAGCGGACCATTAACATGGACAGCAGGGGAACCGTATACCTGTCCAAGACTATGTCCATCGAGCTGGGGATTCTCGGCGGTGGAAGGGTGAACTTCGCACACGATGACGAAACGGGCGACTGGTACATCTGCCGGGATGACGACAACGGAGGGTTCATCGTATGGAAGGACAGAAGATGCGCAAGGTTCTCAGCAGGATTTATCGTGCAAAGGCTCATGCGGCAGGCAAAGGTGGACAGAAAAAGCGTACAGTTCATGATAGCGAAGACACCGATGGAGGCTGGCGGGGTGGTTTATTACAAGATATTGCTTTCCAATCCGATTCTCAGATAATACAGACGAAAGAACTGAATGCACAAGGGATATCCGAAGACAAAACCGACCGGATATCCTTTTTTATGGGAGAATATTCAGAAGTTACCTGCAATGGATTATATATATATACCCCGTTACCCTTTCTTTCCAATAACATACCTTTATCCGAATACCTCGCCCGGTTGTTACAGCGATTGCATATTGCCTTGGGGTCTGGAAGCAATCCGCTGTTCGGGGGATAAGGTAACAACATCGGAACCGGGCAACAGAATAACATGCCATAACTGTAGTCCACCGATACCCTGCCACCATCCGCTCTGGTGGCAATAAACCTTTTTTCTGTCATCATATTATCCGGTTCTTCTCTTGACATGCCGACACATTATTTCCTTAACATAAAAACATAAGGATATGTCATTCCGCTAAAAGTGAGCTATCACAGCATCCTGACGGGATGAAACGTCATTATCCGATGGCTAAAAGTAGGGAAATTGCCCTATTCCATGGCCTTTTTTAAGCCGGGCTGTCACCACATGGCATTATTCGTCGCCATAAGTCACGCAATCGCTCGTTATATAGTACACTTTCTAAGCCGAATACAGGGACAAATGTTGTGATAGACCATGAACCTGACAAGTTGTTCTGTTCACCCCGTAGCCGCTTATAATATATCAATTCTATCAAAACCATAACCAACAGGTTGCGATGAGACTGTTCGACATGAAATGGAGAACTGGCTCTTATTACCACAAAGGTAATAGCAAGTTGTGTTTCAGTCCGACAAAAATATTTTTGTCCGACCGAAACCAACTTGCCCTCCCTCACGGTCGGGGAATTTTCCTCCAAAGTCGGAAAATAGCCAATCTGTTTAGTCCAAGAAATAATATAACAAGAAGATAATACAGGATTAAAATAGTCTGCAAAAACACTTTTGTGTCAGATTTAATCGAAATATGCCGAAAACTGTTGGCAAGGGAAGTGCCCACGATAAATTGTGAGGAGATTGTATTGGCGGGAATTGATTACTGATACGGCCTCTTGAACTGAATTCTTAGAAAAAAGAAAGTTGCTGATTCTTTTTTCTGAATTTCTTCGTATATCTTGCATGCAGAAATCTACAAATGCAAGAACTATAATATCAAGTCACCATTCTCTGTGAAGCTCCTGTGGGATATACTGTTGCGGAAACAATCAGACAGGCAGCTCTGAGTGTTGTGCTAATAAACACAAAAGAACCGTATCGTTACTCTGAAAGTAGAGTTGATACAGTTCTTTTTATTACTTATAAAGGGTATCGAGTTCCAGATTAAAAGTTCATTTTCTCTAAAATTGGGTTTTGATACCTCTTTTCATCGAAGGTTGCGGGCAAAAGGAACTATGCTTTTTCAAAGCCGCTTCCTCTTTCCACTCATTGATAATATTCTATTTCGTATGTTGCGACGAACGGATTATTCAACCCGGTCCTCGTAATCTGATAAAGGGTAGGAATGTAATTACTATCCGGATCATTGATTGTCCTCCAGTCTGTCATCTGATCCGTCCAGTATGTACCTCTTACAACCTTACTTGCTACTTCAAAGGTTCGCTTTCCATAAAAATTGAACAACCCTAAAACAACCCCGGAAAAGTCATAATGCATGAACCATTCCCATTGATAACAAGTTGTCATTAACCCATTGAAATCAACGGAAACATTATTCATGGCATCTGTCCCATAACTTAACTGATCACCGTCCTTTTGGGGAGAAGTCATATTCTTTTGTCCTACCCAGGAACTTCTGCCGTAAGAAGGAGTCCATTCTTGATTGCCTGTTTTCAAGTAAGTGACATATCCGTCGGAATCGTATGTAAATGTACTGTTTACCTCTGTGGAGTTACCTTCATACAGTGTGCTCAGATAACCGTTCTTGCCGATAATGCCGGTATTCATCAGTTCACCGTTATGATACAGGTAGACCTTGCTGTCATCATAAATGAAATTGAACTTGTCCGAATTTGCCACAGTATTGTTTACCATATTATAATTCTGCTCCGTATATTCTATGATACGGGACTTCTTATCATACTGGAACAGATAAACAGTCTTGCTTGTTGTATTGTCCCTGGTATAACGGCGTGTCAATGTAATTTTTGATACCAAGCGTCCCTCCCAAGGTTTATACGGGTTATTGTCGGATATATCTCCGATTTCGGGGATTTCACCGTCCCCGGGCTTTTCTTCCGGATAAGATGTCCTGTCAAAGATGTACATGATATAGTAATATTCCCCCTCATAATAGTACTGGTAGATAATGACCAGCCTGTTTTCTCCGAATGAATAAATCTCCCAACTTATATCCCCGAAATAAATGTGGCTCTCGTCATCGGAGATATTCCATGACCCCGTATCTGTATTGCCGTCAGGGTAGGTTACGGTATAATTTCCATTTTCACCGAACGCGATGTCGGGAATGTTTTCCATTTCTTCATCTATCACAGGGTTCTTGATTTCGTTTCCCTCCTCATCCATAATCTTCGTCGCTGTTTTCTTCCAGCTCCCTATAATCATTTGAGAGGCTTTGAGGGTGGGTTCCTCAAGTACATAGGTCTCATCTCCCTCGGAAATACAACTTGATATCATGGCTGTGCAGAAAAGCAGCAACATGCATAATCTGATCCGTCTCATATTTTTTATTTCCATAAATATTTGTTCTATTGTTTTAGTTTCATTAGTTTAATATTTCAAACTCCACACGGCGGTTCACTTTTCTTCCTTCTTCCGTGTCGTTGCTTGTAATGGGTTTGCCCATGCCATAATAACTGTATGACAATCTGTCCGCATTGACTCCCTTCTTCACCAGATAGGCATATACGGCCATGGCTCTTTTTTTGGACAACTCAAGATTAAAACTCTCACTTCCTACATTGTCCGTGTGTCCTTTGATTTCCATGCGGATATTGCTTTGTTGCATCAATGCCACGATTTTGTCCAAATACCCGTACGATTCCCTATCGATATCGCTTTTCCCGAAAGCAAAATTTATCTGCTCTATGGCACAGATAGTTTTTCCTACAATAGGCTGTCCGTCTTCAAGCAACTGCATGATTTCGTCCAGAGTATAGCAAGGTTTTTCCTCCGCTTTTTTCTCCACTATGGGTTCTGGCTCTTTTTCCAATACCGGAGCAGGGGTATATGTCGGCGCCACAACCTTTTTCTTTGTCTTCTTGAAGATGCTCATAGGGACGGATACGGAAGCCGATATTTCAAATCCACGATTTTTCCGGGTCCCCGTAATATTGTAAACATTGCGATTCAAGGCGATGGCCTTTCCGTCTTTTTCCTTACTGCCGTATGTATCGGTAAATCCGTACTGGTAGTTGGCTTCCAACGACAGATGTAATCTTTTGGACTCGTTTATTCGTACCGGAATCCGCAGACCGATACCAGCGGCAGCGCTAAAATCGAATTTGGAAAGGTTAGCTGTACTGGCATCCACGGTGGGCCACGGTTCCGGCTCGTCCATCATGTAGGTTGTATAGTCTATATTTCCGCCCCGTGCAATACTCAGAACAGGAGCAACATAGACATACGGACTCACCTTGTCCGGATTGCTGAAATTATAGATGATCGGCAGTCGGATATCCGTATATTTGGCTTTCAGCCGATAGTTGAAATCCTCACCGTAAACATCCGTTCCGTTAACCTCCGAACCGCGACGCAGAAACAATATTTCCGGGCGAAGCGTGAAACGCCGTTTTGCACCCAAGTCAAATTCGGCAAAAAATCCGCCCAAACCGCTGCTTATCCCTCCCGCATCGTATTGGTCAAGACTGGAATAATGCGTGCTGGAAAAATGAACTCCCCCTTTGACACCAAATCTGATTCTGTCAGCCTTGCTGGCGACAGGTTGTGCAGCCCCCATCGTATAACAGAAACATAACACAATAAACACCAAATATTTATTTGCCATTTGAATAAAAAATGCCCATAATTCCCAGATGGATTTTAAATAATAAAAAAGAAGCGTGGGAACTATCTTAGTGCACCATTTGTTTCGAGGTATCGCCAAACACCCACCATTCAAACGACGCATAGACAACCCACGCCCTTTAGATATACCTTTCCCTGGGGGATGTGCATATACCAAAAGAGGTGAGCGTTTTATTGTCTATTCTTCTTGAATGGTTGTGAAAATTGGCGATTTTCGAAACAAGAATAATATCACTAAAAACGCTCTTCGTACATTATTGTCTTATAGCATTTTTTTGGAAGAAAAACTATAAGATTTGCAAAGGAATATATTTTTTCAATAATCAGCAAATTTTGATGGATTTTTATGTACGATATTTCTTTCCACTCTTGTATCATGATAAGAAAAAGGCAGTAATCTCGTTCTTACTAGCCGGTTTATATATATTGAGTTTTACATCCAATGTAATTTTTGGGGTCAAGGGCGAGTAAACAGATTGTCGGATACGAATCTTGTAAGCGTCCGAATGTATAACGGCAGCATTGGGAAGCCGTTGGATACGCACACGGCTTTCGTACTTCTCTATTTACGACCGAGAAAGAGGAAAATCAATGTCCTCATTCTATTTCAGCGACCCAACGGACAAAAGGACGAATAAATAAATCAGATTCTTCATACACCTCTACTTATTAATTATTTTACCGTTTTTATTTATATAATACCACTCAGAACTATCCCAATAGTGTTTTTCTCCATTAGAATCGGGAATTTCCTTATTTTTGCCGGAAAATGTAACCTTCGCTTTGCCGTTCTCGAATGGAAAAGCAAATTTGAATTGAGTTTTGATGACTATATTACCTAATGTATCCGCAAACCCTATTAGCCCTTTATCATCTATTATACGAAAAAAACTTCTCTGGCATAATCCACTCCGTTGTCATATTTGAATACATTAAACAACTTACGCCCTTCCACGTCTATGCAAACTATTTTTGCATCAGGTTTATTTTCATATACAAAACCTATGTTTTGTATCGTGTCCGTTTGACAGAACCTATATTTGCCATACGGAACAATGGTATCTCCACGTTCGTTCAAGTAACATACGGGAGCACCAACTTCCAACCGCTTTTCGTTGGTATGTGCTATTAGTAATTTCTCATATCGCATTAAAACAGGAACATCACAAGTTGAATAACCAAATATTAAAACATCTGCATGAGGATGCACAGGAGTTGTCGGAGTATCCAATTTGAACTGAAAAAGAAGCGTGTCCCTTCCTGTCTGTAATATGGTAGGGCGGTCAATGACTGCTTTGAAAGCATCCAATACAGTCTTCTTGAACTTCTGATTGTCGCAATAAATTATTGCAGGATTGATAATATATCCGTTACTGTCTATCTCGTATGCCACACGAAGTATTCCCTCTTGTTCCTTTTTCTGTAATCTTACTGGGTATTTACATGATTTGCTCAAAGTTTTTATGAGCCAATTGTAATCATGAACTTCATTGGGAGATTTATGTTGAGTTATCAAACTGTCATTTTTTAACATAACAGGAACAGTCCAAACCGAGCTTCGGTATCTTCCTTTCCCATAATAACTGACTTCCGGAATCCACCGGGGCATACCTTTGATAATGTCCATTACCTGAGCGTCCCATGCAGGAATGCCGCAACTCCGGAAAATTTCAGCCTCCGTCACTTCTCCATACGAATTGATTCGTATCCTATAGATTCCTCTGATTTGTTTTTGGTCACCCAGTAGTTTCGGGTTATATGTAAGCCGCTCGTTGATATAATCGGTTACGGCAAACGGACTGCCATCTCGGAAACGCGATGGAGATTCCCATGTCACGAAGCTATGTTTCAATTCTTCTTCCCGAATGCTGTCCGCTTTTACTCTATTTCTGTAATGTTGCGGCAGAAAGGGCACATATACAGTGTATAGGCATTCCATCCGTTTGCCTTCCTTATCCCGACATGGCAGGCAATGGGGAAGTTCCCTAACCAGCCTTATTACTTCCTTGTCGAAGTCCTTATGTTTGGTTGTCAAGATATTGACACCTCGTGGCAGTCCCAAAGTATCGAGGGAGAACATGACTATGGAGTATCCGGCTTGATTCTTTTCCAAGAGATGTACCGGATATTCCATTCGGGCAGTGAAATAATCTTCCAAATCATTCCATTTAGCCCATTGAGGGGCTTCTATACCAGTCGTATCTATACCTTGCTCTATGAAAGAAAGCCCTTTACTATATATATCTTCTTTCCGCCAAATGCTGTCCAGGCGGTCTTCATTTTCTTGCATCTTTACGGGGGAGTTAATGGTATTGATATACTTTACTGCTCCAACGCCTATTGCCAGTCTTTCCGGCAAATACTGAATAACCAATGTGCTGTCGGAAAGCTCGAGGATTTTATATTGTTTGCGGTCATACGTTTTGATAGTGTCACCGCATATCTCGTAAGAGGTTTCAAGAGTCTTTACTTGCCCGTTGTATAGGAATGTGGATGTCCAAATAGCATCGCGAAATTCCATTTCCGATGAATACTGTTTTCCATCAGGTAACTGTGCTTGCCAAATCTTGTTTTCCAATAAGACAAGAGTATCTTCAACTATATTTTCTTGTGCTTGGATAAAGCAAATAGTTGCAAATAAAAGTATGAGGACGAATAATCTTTTCATGACGCAATACATTTTGTGATATTACAAAAATAGGAAAAAAGAAATAATCTGATTGATTACAGGTAATGGTTTGGAAAAGCATCTTCTGCTGTAAGCTGCCTAAAACCGTTTTTCTACTCTTATGCCATTTTGTGCCAATCAAAGCCAAATCAACTGACATTCAGTGAAAATGCTCAAATTCACTCATCTTTACGCATATACTATTATTTGCATCTAAAAAGGTGATTTGTTTTACTTTTTTGGTACAAAAATGTCTTTTCAGATTTACTTTCTAGCCGTTACCCCTTATTTCGTAGAGAAGGTTATCGAGAAAGAGCGTCCCGACGGTGTCATGCTCGCTTTCGGCGGGCAGACGGCGCTGAACTGCGGTGTGGCGCTCTATAAGGAGGGAGTTTTTGAGAAATACGGAGTAAAAATGCTCGGTACTCCCGTGCAGGCTATCATCGATACGGAAGACCGTGAGATATTCGTGCGGAAGCTGAACGAAATCGATGTAAAGACTATCCGGAGCGAGGCGGTGGAGAATGCTGCGGATGCCCGTCGTACCGCCGCGGAGTTGGGTTATCCGGTCATTGTACGCACCGCCTATGCGCTCGGCGGACTGGGTTCCGGTTTCTGCGACAACGAGGAAGAGTTGAATGTGCTGGTAGAGGAGGCTTTTCTTTCTCCCCGCAAGTACTGGTGGAGAAGTCGTTGCGCGGTTGGAAGGAAGTGGAGTATGAGGTTGTCCGCGACCGTTTCGACAACTGTATCACGGTATGCAATATGGAGAACTTCGACCCGCTGGGTTGGTTAAGCTCAATCAGATAGCCATTCAACAGATGAAAGTATTGGAGGGAAACAGCAACGACCGTAAGCTATTAAAATGGAGATTTTCAACAAGTAAACAAAAAACATCGGGATGATTTCAAGTTTCCCCGATGTTTTTTGTTTACAGAGAATAATTTTTAAGTATGTCTTATTCCTGATTTTTCAAGTTTTGGCTTTCATCCATTACGGACGGAGTAATAACAACTGTTAGCGGGGGATATATTAAAGTTACCAGCCGCTCCAAATCGTCGTTATTTAACCGAATACATCCTTCTGTTGCTCTACTTCCGATACTTTCAGGGGCATGTGTTCCGTGAATGCCTATTCCCTTATGTCCGGGTACTTTCAAGCGTATGAAGTGTTTTCCGTATGCTCCCTTTATTTCCCCTTTACCGTCGTGAAAATCATGCGTCCATTCAGAGGCATTTTGAATATCAACAATTTTAAAAACTCCTTCCGGAGTACGCATATCTCCTTGCTTTTGTTTGTTCCCGTAAGCCTTTCCTACTGCAATAGGAGCGCAAAACAATGTATCTCCTTTGTAGGAAATCAGATTTAGTTGCATGTCCTGCTTGGAGATGACTATGATGTTGGCATTTTCAATTTTAGAGATAATCTGTTGATGGTGATAACTACATACCAACCATGTACAGAAGCAACATACCAATAGTAAAAATATTCTTAACGCAGTTTTCATGAAAGTTTAAAATTGATGGGAATAGTGCACTTGACTCTTACGGGCACTCCGTTTTGTTTTCCGGGTTTCCATTTGGGCATACCGCTCAATACCCGTAACGCTTCTTTGTCCAAATGTTTATTCGCGCTCCATACAACTTTAAAATCGCTTGTGCTGCCGTCTTTGTTTACCACAAATACCACAATCACTCTACCCTGTATGCCTTCCTCTTTGCAATAGGTGGGGTATCTTAAGTTCTTGCCGATAAAATTCATCAGACCGGTTGTTCCGCCATTAGGAAATTCTGGCATTTGTTCCACCGTTTCATAAATGGTGTTGTCCGCAATGTTCTCTTTTTTATCTACCTTTACCTCTTCGGTTGTTATGACGGGAGGAACATATTTTATCGTCGATATTTCTTGTTCCGGCGGTGGAGGAGCTAGCTCTTTGACTTTACTCCGGACACTTGTTTCCTTCGTGGCGGAAATGATATTGCCTCCCGTATAAGTCACATAATATTGATTTTTCCTATTGATGTATCTCACATTCTTAATCTCGCCTTCTGCCGGTGCACTTTCCTCATATAGGAATATGGGTTTTTCGGTTTCTTCATCGAAAGAATAGAGGGCGAACCGTCGTTCTTGCGTGGCGTTGTTTTTAAGGATAAAAGCAAATTCGGTAAACTTATCGTAACCGTTGTTTAAACGAGGATACAAAACATT
Organism: Bacteroides gallinarum DSM 18171 = JCM 13658; assembly: GCF_000374365.1. Classification (GTDB taxonomy): domain Bacteria; phylum Bacteroidota; class Bacteroidia; order Bacteroidales; family Bacteroidaceae; genus Bacteroides; species Bacteroides gallinarum. The sequence goes on along the minus strand of NZ_KB894122.1, from coordinate 27,224 downwards.
GTTCGGCTTTACATTCTTCTGCAATGTGTAAAGCTGCCAACCATCATTCCCTGTAGTAAACAGATTGCGTTTACAGTAGTCGAGTATTGCAAGGCGGCATTTGGAAGATTCGATATACTCCTTCGTGTCCGCGCTACCCCATACATCATTAAGCAATTTGAAATCATTCCATTCAAGCAAATATGGAGAGGCAACAAACCCTTCCACACCATTTACCTTGATTTCTGCCCATTCCGAATCTTTTGAATAAGTAATCAGTTCGGAACCGTAAGGAACTTTCGACAAAACATTATATTCTACACCCGCCACTTTTGACGAACGTAGAAATACATTATTGGCAACTACGTAGGTGCGCAGCGCATCTCTGTCTTTGGCATATGGAACATAACATATAAAATATCCGGCTATAAGCCCGACAAGTGCTAACGCACCTATAGCAATACCAATAACCAAAGCATTGTTTCGTTTTGGTGATGTCGGTGTTTGATAAGACGATGTAACTGGGGGAGTTTGAGAAGTGTGGGCGGGTTGTGCATGTATTACATCAGTTGATATCTGATCAGGGCTGACTTGTTGTACTGGAATTTCCGGTAGAACTGGAGCATAGGCAGAAGTCTGACTTGCCATTTGTGGCTCTTGTCCGATATATGTGGCAAGTTCTTCGTTAGGATGTTCCATTTCTTGCATACGTGACTGAATCGTATCGTAATCTTCTTGGTCTGCCTTGATAGCACGACTGGATTTTGCGATAGCGATACTGTTCTTTATCGTAAACCAAATGGCAGCAACCGGAGCGAAAACAAAAGCAAAGATTATTTTGATGATGAAAGCAACCATTTGTTGGAAACATCCTTCACTCGGATTTACACGGGACATGGCTTCATCTGCCCATTTTTCTTCTGCTGAACGGGTCACAAAGGTTTTCAATGCCGAGGGAAGTCCGCCAAGACCTGCATAAATCCACGCATTCATGATGTCATTTGGATTTGACAAATACATCATAAGTCCGATAGACATGAAAAACAACAGGAATATAAGTTTGACAATAGACCAGACTTTCGTTTTTTTATTGGCCGCTATGTTCTCTGCTAACATCTGCAAACTACATTCATTACATTGCGGCTTATTGTCTAATGTAAAAGGTGCTGAATCTACACATTTTTTACACATCGCTTTTCCACAAGTAACGCAAGACGATACAGCAGGTGCATCGCTATGCCAAGCGCATGGATTAAAGGAAAATCCCATCGGAATCCGCATAGATGCATTGGGATTGGGCGCACCACATTTTGGACAACTTTGAGCTTTGTCGGACATCTGGTTTCCGCATTCACTACAATTTATCAGTGCCATGAGTTTAAAACTTTATCATCCCAGCTCCAAGATGAGTTTATAAAAACACGAAGCGTGGAACTGCAATGCTACCACATTCTGATTTGGAGGTCGTAGGAAACCTTTAGCACGGATATGGTAATAGCAGCCCACGCTATAGCGTGAGAACCACTATGCCTTCTTTGTGCTAAATTTGAAAGTTTCCTACGTTTCCAAATCACAAGAACAGCATAACGCTTCTTATTATTTTTTTTCACATGTCTTGGATAGAGTTACCTCAATCCGAACACAAAAATAACAATAAAAAGGCATAAATCACTTATAAAAGACAGTTTTTTTTACTTCGTGAACACGGCACTTTCATTTAAGCGATTCTTTTATTCTCAGACGCAGATTTATTTTTACCTTTTCCGTAAATTCCGCGTAAGTCCATACCTGGTGAGAAATTTATGTCATTCAGAACGCAGTGAAGTATCTCTTCCCCTCTGTATGCCATATAGTGATAAGTGATGAATTACATTTTTCAGACGCTGATGACGCAGATTTCTTTTCCGCCCTTGTCATTCAGAGCGCAGTGAAGCATCTCCTCCCCTTTGATTATACTTTAGTATAAAAATAAGAAGATGTTTTGAGCGAAGCTAATGACAGGGAAAAGGAAAAAAAGAAATCTGCATCTGAAAAATAAGCATAAAGTCTGAATGAAATAGCCCTGTGCATGCTTCCGGATATTGCTTTGAAAATTATTGCAGTAAGTTCCGGAAAATCAAAGGCTTATATATAGTGAAGAAAAGTGTTTTTTAAACGTTCGTTTAAAAAACGTCAAGATAATTCATGTAAGAAGCGGACGATTTTAGACAAAAACAAGGGTGATAACCAGTTCTATAAATAGAGATAGTCATTTAATACACAAGTATTTACGAGTATGATAGAACATATTTTTATCGAACATTTTGCACATATCAAAAATAGCATGTATCTTTGTGCACATTAAACGAACGTCTAAAAAACGCTTTTCTGTTATAACACGTTTGTTTACAGTAGTTTATCAGTTTAATAGTGTACAACTACGGAAAAAACATAGGCAAGAGGGGCACAAAACTTGCCGTATTCTGTATAAGGTGTCTGCAAATGATTGAAATTCAAGTGTATACAAGGATTTCAAAGCCCCAGGAGAATATTCTTTTCCGAACCGGCATATAGATGGAAACAGCGAAAGAAACCGAATTATGGTATGCCATGCGTGCCACATACCGCAGGGAGCCGGACGCTGTACGCTTGCTTGAGAAGGAACAGTTGGACTGCTTCGTTCCCATGCAATATAAGGTGACGGTCAAGCGGGGTAAGAAAGTCCGCATGCTGGTTCCTGTCATCCACAATCTGATTTTTGTCCATGCCTGTCCTTCGGATTTGAAACGTGTAAAGTCGAAAGTTACTTATTTGCAGTACATCACCGATACCCGTAGCGGGCAGAAGATTATTGTTCCCGATGTCCAGATGCGGCGTTTCATTGCCGTAGTGGGTACTTACAGTGACCAACTCCTCTATTTTCAACCCGAAGAGTTGAACCTGTCCAAAGGCACCAAGGTGCGCATCACAGGCGGCGACTTCGAAGGACAGGAAGGCGTCTTTGTGAAGGTGAAAGGAGCGCGCGACCGTCGTGTTGTCATCGAAATTCAGGGTGTCATAGCCGTTGCCATGGCTACCATCCATCCGGACCTGATAGAAGTAATCAACCCATAAGTAGGTAGTATAAACTAATTTTTAACGTCTGCATAATTCGTAATTCATTATGTCTCTTTCCGAAGAAACTCTTACCCTTCAGCGTGCTGCGCACGACCTGATGTATCTGGGTATGGACGGCAGTCCCGTCTACAGTGACGACCTTTCCCGTCGCAACGGCGAGGTCTATCGCTTGACCACAGCTTTGTATAGCTCCGGTGCCCGCGGCGCTACCGTCGAAGAACAGGCCAATGTCTGCCTTGCTCTTCTGATGGGTTATAATGCTTCGTTCATAGACCATGGCGAAAAGCAGGGACACATTCAGGAAGTGCTGGACCGCTGTTGGGATATTCTCGAAGCCCTTCCCGCTTCGCTCTTGAAACTCCGTCTGCTCACCGCCTGCTATGGCGAGGTCTACGACGAGCCTTTGGCGGATGCTGCCCGTGCGATTATTGCCTCTTGGGACGCCGCATCGCTCACAGCCGAGCAGAAGGAAGCTGTCGAGGAATTCCGGAATGCGGTGGATAACCCTTATCCGTGGGAATACGTAGATGAGTAAGGAAGAAAATTTTGAGAATATCACAAGATAAAACTATTGCGATTAGGAAGTATCAATAATTTAACCTATCTTTGATAGCAAAATCAGGAGATTATGGATAAATCCAAATTATATGAAACGCAGGAGTCTGAAAACCAAATGGTGAATGAGGCTGCCATGATGTACGAAGTGCCGACCCGCAGTGTGGATGATTTCATTGCGTCTATTCCGGTGGATTCGATGCAGCGTCTGATTGATGTTGCCATAAGAGACTGTAAGGCTGGAAAAGGCATTCCGCACAACCAAATAGCTTCCTATATAAATGAAAAAATGGGATGGAAATAATTTGGTCTCCTGTTGCAACTGATGATTTTCTGACTATTCTGAGAAGCGTAAAAGATTTGTTTGGTAACGCCATATCCACTAAGGTTGCCGAAAGAATACAATTGCATGTCGGGTTATTATCCTCATTTCCGCGAATAGGAGTACGCGACATAACCTTTTCAACAGCGAATAGGGAGGTCCGATACTTGGTTAATACTCCTAATCTTATTTATTATGTGATTGAGCAAGACACGATTTATATTGTTTCAATATGCGACTCGCGCCAATCACCGGAAACCATCCGTAGAATTATTTCCGAACAATTGAGTCGGTATAAATAATTTCCGGTAAACAGGATAAACTAAATCTCTATAAGCAGATGTGTAAAAATTGTCGTTCAGAGGAGCGAAGCGACGAAGAATCTCTTCTCCTTTGTGTGCGCAGAGAAGAGCAGATTCTTCGCTGCGCTCTGAATGACAGACTGAATTCCAATACTTATTTAAATGAATTCAGCTTCATTGGTACGAGCTGTTACGCGCGTAAAGTTGAAATTATTAAAAGATAAAAAAAACATGAAGAATGAATTCGTTCCCAATGCCGAATTGGGAGATTTCCTGACCTTGTTGCAGGAGACGATAGAGGTGGGCGGCATCCGTTTGAACGACCGCGACGTGTGCCGTTGCACAGGCATAAGCAGTAAAACCTATGTAAGTTTAAAAAGGGCTTCAATCCGGATCTCGGGCTTTACCTTCGCGTAGCCCGTTGCTACGTGGACGAACTCCGCTTCCGGCACGACGACAAAACCCTGTTGATCGTGCTGAAGGAACTGTTTGAACGTCTCCGGCTGGACTACTGCAACAGATAGCGCCGCTTTGATGCCCTGCCACCGCGCAACCACTGCGGTGACAGGTTACGGCAAGGCTTGTTTTCAGATGCCAAAGGGTTATATATCTTTAACGGGTGCAGGGATTATGTTGACATGCTCCCCGCCAAAATCACTTTGGCTTTCGTCCAATATTAATTCAAAACCTATTAATTAACAAAACTCGGTTTAGGGCACTGAAAAGTGCCCTTTCAAAGGGGATGTCCTAAATTGAGTGCTTACTCGTTTCACAAAAACTACCCTTTATATCGTGGCAATCCGTGCCACGATGATGAAGCGTAATTGAATTACAGTTTTCTGCATGTCTGAACTCTCCCGGACTGCCAAAAGCATCAAAAATGCCAAGGTAGCCCTTGCCTTTTATTTCATTAATTTAGTCCTCCAGTTCTTCTCCCGCAAAGTCTTTCTCGACTATTTGGGGGCTGAAGTGCTCGGACTGAACACCACTGCGCAGAACCTTATCGGCTTTCTGAATCTGGCAGAGCTGGGCATTGGCGGCGCCGTCGCTTTTACCCTCTACAAACCGATTTTCGAGAGTGACACGCAAGCCATCAACGAGATTGTCTCCGTGCAGGGGTGGCTCTATCGGCGGGTGGCTTATATCGTCATAGCCGGCGCTTGCGTGCTGATGTGCTTCTTCCCGCTCATCTTCGAGAAAGCGGAAGTGCCCATGTGGTACACCTACGGCTCGTTCATCGTGTTGCTGTTCAGTGCTTTGTTGGGGTATTTCTTCAATTACAAACAGATTGTACTGACTGCGGACCAGAAAGAATATAAAATCACTCTGAATATACAAGGTGTCAAAGTTATAAAAGTGCTTGTTCAGATAGCAGCCATAACTTGTTTGGCAAACGGCTATGTGTATTGGCTGGTGCTTGAGTTTCTGATGGCTATAGCCACTACGGTTATTATCAATTATGTGTTGCATCGGGAGTATCCTTGGTTGTGTCCGCAAGTTCGATTGGGCGGACAACTTCGTAAAAAGCATACGGAGATTATCAAGAAAATCAAACAGATTTTTTTTCACAAAATAGGTAGTTTTGCGTTTACCCAGTCCGGTTTTATTATTATATATGCGTATGCTTCTCTTTCATTAGTGGCTGTTTATGGCAATTATATGCTGATTGCTACCGGTCTTCAAATGTTGATAAGTGCCATATTCAATAGCATAAATGCGGGTATTGGCAATTTGGTGGCTGAAAATAATAAAGAACGTACCGTTTCTGTCTTCAATGAACTTTTTTCTCTTCGTTTCTACATAGTAACTGTGGTATGCTTTGGATATTATATGCTGGCTGGTCCCTTTATCTCTTTGTGGATTGGTGGGTCATACTTGTTGGATCATACCACTTTATTATTGATTACCGCTATTCTTTTCGTAGATTTGGTGCGCAATATTGTCGATTCATTCAATAGTGCATATGGACTTTTTCAGGATGTATGGGCAACAGTTGTAGAGGCGTGTATTAATATCAGCTGTTCTGTATGGTTTGGTTCTATATGGGGATTGCCGGGCATATTGGCAGGCGTGCTTTTGAGTCTGTTGCTGATAATCTTTTTGTGGAAACCGTATTTTCTGTATCATTGGGGATTTAATATTTCCGTGTTCCATTACTGGAGACTTTATTTTAAATGCTTTGTTGCCGGAGTGGCGGCTGTATGGATTTGCTTGACAGGTTATTCTTTTATGAAGGCAAATATAGGTGACGATTGTCAGATACTTACCCTTTATGCTATTGTATCAGTAGTGATTTTCAGCGTGATATTTCTGCTTATACTGTGTGGCGTGAGTAGTCCGATGAGGAGAGGAGTAAACAGAATTTTGGTATTTACACGTATAAAATAGTAGTTTATGAAGATATTGTTAGATATGACACCTTGTGGTCGGGGGACAAGCATCTGGGTATATGCTTTGCGTATCTTGAAGTCGTGGAGAGATGCAGATATAGGTGATGTAAAAATACGTCTTCTGATAAAAGAAGAAGCGGAACAGATTATTCAAACTGAATTTCCGAATTTTGAATATGTAGTTTTTAAACCCTATACGTATAACAATAGTGTTGCGGCGCTTTTTAGGTATAGTTGGTTTATAGTGGGGCGAGAATGGAGGAAGATAGTGGACGAACAGTTTGACTGTGATATATATGTATCTTTGGCATTGGACAGTTCTTCTTACAGAAGAATCAGACTCTATAGGGTGCAGGTAGTTCACGATCTTCAACCATTGAGGGTTTGGAGAGGAAGGATGAGGTTATTATTTCGTTTTTTGATTCCTAAACTACTGAAACATTCGGATAGGATAATCGCAATAACAGAGTTTGTGAAGCAAGATATATTGAAAACCTATCCGTTTATTTCTGCTGAAAAAATTTCGGTTGTCCACAATGGAGTAGCAGTGCAAAGAGTTACAGACAGTTTTCAAAAGGATCTGGATTGTAAATATTTATTGTATGTCAGCACTTTGTTTGAATACAAAAATGTAGGTACGTTAGTAAAATCTTTTATAGAATTGAAAGATAAGATACCTCATAAGTTGGTAATTGTTGGGAAGTCTACTCCTTATTGGGAGAATGCGGTACTGCCAATGATAAAAGAGCATGGTGTGGAAAACCGTGTTGTGCACCTTTCCCATTATGTCTCTGATGAAGATATTATACGTTTGTATCAGTCGGCAGACATTTTTATATCTCCTTCTTTACACGAAGGCTTTGGCTATACTCCGATTGAGGCGGCTATTTGCGGGACACCGGTTATTTGTACTAAAGAAACAGCTTTGCCTGAAGTCACTATGGGGCTGTTGAACTATTATGAACCCGCTTTAGATGCTATTGCGCTGAAAAGTAAAATAGAAGAAGTTTTGAACAATTATCCAACGGATGAACAATTGAAGAAAATTTCGGATATATTCAAGGCTAAATATGATATTACACAGCAAGCTATGAAGTTTCTCAATGTTCTTGTCCAATGTTCGAAATAGGTCGTGTTTTTTTTTGATAAGTTGCTTATCATTATTAAAATAGGATATGATGACTATATTGTTCGATTTCATTTCTCTGCAAGACTACCATAATGGCGGGGAAGAATATGTAAGGAAAGTGCTTGCCGACTTGTCAGCCCGGACTGACGTGAAGATTGTCGGGGTGTACGACTCCCGCTTGAAATTCCTGGATGATGATTATGCGGTTTTCTCCGCCCGGTATGTCCTCTCGGATATACAGTCGAAAACACTGTTGGAAATGGTGGAAACTTATAACGTGGACACGTTTTTCATCGGAATCGCACAGCGATACATAAATTATGATTTGTCGGGGATACGGTGCAGGGTTGTCTGTACGGTTCATGACATAGGGAATATAGAGATCGCCGAAAACCGCATTCACTTCTTGTATCACCATAGCTGGAAAGATTTTGTGAAAATTGGAATAGACTATTTTTGGAAAAATGGCAGATATGCCACCGCCAACCGGATAATGGGGCTTTATGACAGCCTGAGAGCTTTTTGGGTGAATGACAACGTTTCGCTTATAACCGTTTCTTCTTATACGAAAGATTCCCTTTTCTATTTCTTTCCGGAATTGTCGGGAAAGGAGATAAAGGTGTTGTATCCTCCGGTGAAAAACTATTTTTGCAGTCCGGAGGTGGAGAATGTGCTGTTGAAGCGTTTATTTCAGGAACGGAAACGGTTTCTGCTGTTGTTGAGTGCCGGCAGGGCGAATAAGAATTTCGATATACTGCGCAAGAGTTTCGTAAAGATAAGGCATGCTTTTCCTGATATGTATCTGGTTGTTACAGGGTTAAGGAAAGATATAAAAGAGGATAACGTCGTTTGTCTGAATTATGTGTCCAATTCTGATGTCGAGCATCTGTATAAGCAGGCTTGGGCTTTAGTCTATCCTTCGCTGGCGGAGGGGTTTGGCTATCCCCCGGTGGAAGCGATAAAATATTCTACGCCGGTACTTGCCTCGAATGTGTGTTCGATGCCCGAAGTATTAGGGAATGCCGCCGTTTATTTCTCGCCGTTTTATGAAAACGATTTGTTTTGTAAGATGAAATATCTGGATGCCAACTACCATCACTATCGGTTGAAAAGCGGAGAACGTTATGATGTAGTCAGCAAAAGGCAGGAGCAGGATTTCCGGTTGCTGGTTGCTGAAATATTAAAATAACCTGCCCCTTGCAGAGCGCAGCGGCGGAGCATCCCTTGTCGGGTGAGGAAAAGGAATGTCTGGCTGTTGCATGGGGCAGGCGGGATGGCAGTCTGCGGGCTTTACAGGCCCCGATACTCTGCCACGGCGTTGAAACAGGGGCATTCTTTCATCGGGTTCAGGTCGCGGTGGCCCACTATCAGCGCTTGCGGGAACAGCCGCTTCAGCTCGCGCAGCAGCGCCACGAGCGAGGCTTTCTGCTCCGGCGTGCGGGTGTCGGCGGGGCGGCGGTCGGCGGTGAGTCCGCCCTCGTAGCAGACGCCCACGGAGTGGCGATTGTGCCCCCGGCAATGTGCGCCGGTTTCGTCCAACGGACGGCCGCAGTGGATTTCGCCGTCGCGCGTCAGGTAGAAATGGCAGCCGATGTCGCGGAAGCCGCGATGGAAGATGTGGTCGCGGCGGCACTCCTCGAAGCTCAGGTCCACGCCCCGAGGCGTGGCCGAGCAGTGAACGACGATAAGGGTGACGGTTCTCATCGGCCTGTGCAGGATGTGAAACCGAATACGCTTGCCAGTGCGGTAGCCACCACCACGATGCTTTTGAGGATAATCCCCAAGACTGATTTTGATTTTGTGTTCATAAGGATTTTGATTTTAATGGTAAAAAAAATAATAAACTGATAATCAGCGATTAGTGATGAATGATTAGTGATTAATGATGAGTGATTAATCATTAATCATTCATCACTAATCACTGATTATTGCTACAGCGGATCTTCTTCTTCGTCGCCGCCCGTGGAGCCGCCTTCTACGCTGTACTTGGCAGCCTCTTTCAGGCGGCCGTCCAGATTGATTTGAGTGTTGCTCAGCTCGCCGGTGGCGCGTGCGCGGAGTCTCAGCCCCTTCACGTTGTCCGCCACGGTGAACTCGTCCGCCGATGCGGCGCCCTTCTTGCTGACGATGCCCACGGAGAAGATGGCGAGGTCGTCCAGCTTCACGTTCTTGCCGTCGAGAATAAGCTCTTTGATGCAAGCTATCATGTCGGTCAGCACGCCCTTGATAAGCCCGGCGGAGTAGGGCGTGTTATGGTTTGCCATGTGCTGCGCCAGTCGTGCGGTGTCGTAGGTTTCGTCTATCATGGGACGGGCATACCACAGCCCCTTAAGCGGATGGTTCTCTCCGGTAAACTGATACTTTTTGTAACGAATCATGATGTTTAAGTTTTAAGTTTTGAATTTTGGTTTTTAGGTTCTCTTTGTGATCACGAAGCAAAGATACGGCATGCTCCGGCGCGGTTTGTGCGTTACGGTAGGTTACGGTTCGTTATGGTTCGTTTCCGTTCGTTATTGTTGTTCCGGGATGCCAGTATGTGAAGAATTTTCGGTATATTTGCGAGAAAGAGAAACGCTAATGCCAAGGATATGAAACACTTTGAAATACGTACTTACGGGCGGACGGAACTCGCCCAGATCTATTGCCCGGGACTCTGCCCGCAGGCGGCTTTCCGCAAACTGAACCAGTGGATTGATTTCCACCCCACGCTGCGCGGCGAGCTGCGCGCCCTGGTCCCCTCGGACAAGGTGCGGACGTACACTCCGGCGCAGGTGCAGCTCATCTACAACGCGCTGGGCGAGCCTTTTTCGGTGGAAGCCGATGACAAGTAGAGACAGGTGTTTCCGTTCCGTAGAGTGCCACTTTAGCATCGTAAAGTGGCACTTTACGGAGCGGAACATGGCTCTTTAATTGTTAATTGTCAACTGTCAATTGTCAATTGAAAAGATTATCAATTACCCGTGTACCGCCCCATGGCATACTGGTTCTCCCGTATCTCGTCGCCGGTAAGCTCCACCAGCCGGTAGCCCCGTTTGCCCCCGGCGCGGACTGGCTCGAAACCCGCTTGGCTCAGCGAAATGCTTGTTGTGCCGGTTCAGCGCTTCCGGTTCATCGCCTTCCAGCCAGTAGTGGTAGCCGCTCTGCAGCAAGGCGTAGACTTGCGAGTAGACGCCCGCATAGTCCACCGGGAAATCGTAAGGACTGTCGATGCTCTCCACCTCGAAGGGCAGCCAGCGGCGGTTTCCGGTGGGGTCGGTCAGGAAGTGGGTGTTGTTGCTGGTGCCGCAAAAACTGGCAATGTGCCGGCGGTGCTCCTTGTAGTGGGCGTAGGCGGCGCGCTCATTCACGGTCTTCATGGTGGTGAGCGCCTTTATCTGGTTCACCTCCTGCGTCTCCATCTCGTCCAGCTCTTCCAAGCAGACGATGGCAAACTCGGAGAGGGTGAGCAGGTCGTCCTTGGTGATGCGGCGCGCGTTGCTCTTCAGGTAGAAGTAGCGGCGCAGCTCGGGCGCCAGCAGGTTGTTCAGCCAGGTGGTCTTGTAGATGCCCTGGCGGCCGGTGAGCACCAGTATCTCGTGGTTCACCACGTCCTCGTCGAGCAGCGCGGCCGCCATGCCCACCAGCCACTTCTTGAAGTAGTGGGCGAAGGAGATGGCGTTGTTGCGCACGTGCACGTGCGAGGCGAGCAGGGCTATGTGGTCGGTGACGCCGTCCCAGGGCGGGAGGTTGCGGAAATACGCTTCGAAGGGGTTGAACAGGGGAATGAACTCGGAGTCGAGCACGGCGCGTATGTGCGCCGCCGCCGGCTTCACTTCCTTGCACATGCGGCACCAAAGGGTGTTGACGTAGCGGTCCGTCAGTTCCTCGTACTTCCCGTCGGGGCTGTCGGCAGGCAGTGCCTCGCACTTGCCCGTGACGGTGTTCTTACGGAAAGCCCCCTGCGTGCTCAGAAACTCTTCTATTTCCGCCACCGATGCCAGGAACTCCGGTCGCCCCCCGTCGCCTGCGGCGTTTTTCTGTCGCGACGGCAGGGTGCGGGTGCCGTGCTCAGCGGTGTTGAGGTAGCAGGAGGCGAAGATGGCTGGCACGTTGCCGTCGTAGTCGGCAAAACGCTCCGCAGCCCATTCGGTGGCCGCGGCCTGCGCCACGCCGTAGGCATTGAGCAGATAGCCCGTGCGCATGATGTACTCGTTGCGGTGGTGCGCGGCATACTCCACCCCCTCGTCCGCCAGCTGGCGGGCCACGGCCTCCGTCACCCGCAGCAGGCGGCGGCGCAGCTTGTCGGCGGAAGTCTGCTTGCGCGCCCGGGCAGCGGCGGGGGCGGCGGAGCCGGACAGGTCGAACGGATCGGCGTCGGGACGGAAGAAAAACCGTTCGTCGTGCGCCAGCCCGCTCAGGCGGGTGGCGTTCTTGCACTTCAGGTCGCACTCCAGCCCTGTAAGGCGGGCATAGTGGGCGTTGATGGCGGCAAAGGCGCGCGCATGCAGGCGCAGGTCGTGGTCGTCGGTCAGTCCAGCGTAGCGGCACAGCAGCTGTATGCCGCTGCCGCTGATGGTGACGTATTGAAGCAGGGTGTGGCGGTCGGCGCGTATCAGCTCGAGGCAATGCTCCATCCGGTTGGCGGGCACGTGATCGATGTCCACGGGGCAGAGTCCCGTCCAGGCGCAGATGTGCCGCCGCTGCTTGCCGCCGCTGAAGCGCACCGCCACGGCAAAGCAGGGGCACGACGACTTTTCGCGGGCGGCCGCCGCGCTCTGCCCGTGTTGCAGGTAGTAGCGGTGCTTCTCGGTGTGTTCGGCTACGGCGCGGTCGTCGCGCAGCATGCCTACCACCGCCTGCAAGGTGGAGTCTGTGGGATGTGTGTCTGAATAGCCTTTGAAAAGACTTATGGGGTAGTTTTCCATTTTTTGTTGTTTTTTGGGTGTGATACTTTGTTGTAACTGTGGCGTAAAGGTGGAAATAATTCCCCGGATTTACTAATCGCTTGTTTTCCTCTTATGGGTTGAAAACACGGGCTTTCATTTAAGTGTATCCGCGCCTGAAAAGGAAATAAAATCGGCGTAGTCTGCGTCAGGAAGACAAGCATGAAGTCTGAATGAAACCGCCGTGCGATGGAAAACAAAACCGCGATATTTAACTGTAATTAACTCTTTCGGAGCGTTTTTTTGCCCTCAAACGTTAAAATAATTAAGATATAAAACTTTTCGCGCTTGCCGCATGTGACGCCTTGTCACCGTAGTTGCACGACTTTTTCCTCATGCGCGCGTCTGGGAGACACACGTCCTCCGCCTGCTTGTTCCGGAAAATTCCGTCCCTCGCGCGCGTATAGGCATAGACGCGAGGAAAAAGTCGTGCAAGTGTGGTGACAAGGCGTCACATGGCATTGCGGATTTTGCTCTTCCGATCGGAACATTTGTGTGAAAATAAGAATTGTGCATCCATGACAGTTTGTAAAGAATATTGTATAATAATTTAAGTGGATGAAAAGTATAAGACTGTTCTTTTATTTTTTCATTGCAGAGTTGTTGCTTTGTGGCAGCGGGCAGGTGATTCACGTGGCGGGCGGACTGACATTGCGTATGTTCAATTTTCTGATAGCAATCGGTCTGACCGTGCCATTAATCATAAACCGGCGTATAGGACAGTATGCAGGAAATATGCTGATGTTTTATCTGTTTACCACTATGGTGGCGCTCTCTTTTTGCTTGATATCCAATAATCAGGAGAATTTGTTCGCAGATATAAAGCAGCTGTCGTTTTTCCTTACGCTCCCGTTTATCTATTTCATGGTAAGCGACAAAAAGGTGATTCAGAATGTATGCTCCATAATCAAGTGGTCGTCTCTGTTCATGTCGGTAGCCTATCTGGTATATATTGTGCTTATAAAATATTTGAAGGTGATAGACTTCAATATTTTTTATGTCATGATGGAGGAAGAAAGCGACTTTATGTTCAGGGGAGATGAAGGGGAATTATTCTATAAAGGCTTCCTGTACCTGACGATTGGCCTCCTTTTCTGGATGAATGAGAAGAAATGGCTTTTCTCCCTTTTGCATTTGCTGGCTATTTATTATACCCAGACAAGAGGGTTTTATGTAATCACCTTGCTTGCCATACTACTGCTGTATGTCACGCGCCATAAGATGAAGCCATCCACCGCCGCTTCCTTGTTTCTGCTCTGCTTGTTGTTGCTTTTCGTAACCTTGCAGCTGGGATTGTTCGATGTAGGCGAGGACAGGACAGGCGGCGACGAATTGCGGATGCTGACAGCCCTGCAGGTTATTGAGCGAATCACCCCTTTTTCGTTTCTGTTCGGGCATGGGTTCGGGTATGGAGTGCCGGTAAGAGATATACACATGGAAAATTCTATCCTTGAGATTTTTCATAAGCAAGGCATCCTCGGACTGTCGTTCTGGGGCTTGCTGCTTTGGAAAATTTATGCTGACTATAAGCGCACGCCGACAGAGTATAAACAAACGGCATCCCTTTTTATGATAGGGGCGGTGTGTGTCTATGTCCAATCGCTGTTCAATCCTTTTCTTATCAATCCGATTGGGATGAGTTTTGTATTGCTCTCTTTTGTCGTTTCCAATAAGTTATCCCGGTTAAATGAAAGTTCTTTGCGTTATAATCTTGTTCAATAGAAAGTTGCAGGAGGCTGCGGCTTTTTCTACTTTGGTGAAAGGCGTGTTGTCCGACGGCATCCAATTGTATGTTTATGACAACTCTCCCAGTCCGGAACATTCGGAACATGATTTTCGGCACAATCCGTTTATCCACTATGTCTCCGACGTGACTAATCCCGGAGTTTCCGCAGGCTACAACCGTGCGTCCGATTTTGCGCTCCAGAACGGTTTTACATACCTTTTGCTCTTGGACCAGGATTCGACTTTCGACAGTTGCGATTACATACAGGCGTGCATCGAGAAAGCCGGAAAGCTGCCTCATATAAAGCTGTTTGTCCCTCAGGTAGTCACTACGTCGGGATGCCGTATGTCTCCCGTCCGCCTCAGGTTGAAAATCCCGACAAGATTCGTTTTTCAGGCAGGCAGGGAATATCCCATGAAGTCGGCAGGCATAATCAACAGCGGCATGTTCGTTGAGGTGAATGCCATGAAGAAAGCAGGCGGATATAATGAGAAGGTTTTCCTTGATTATTCCGATTACCAGTTTGTGGACAGACTGAGCGTTCTGTATAAATCATTTTATCTAATTGACAGGAAACTTATTCAGGATTTTTCAAATGAAGAAACGGATTCGGACAAATTGTTTGTACGGTATAAATTGTTCTGCAAAAGTCTGAAAGCCTATAAATCTGATTCCTTTGCAAGCAGATTAGCCATCGTCATCATACTACTCAAAAGGACTTTATCGCTCACGCTCCGGTGCAGGTCGGCAAAATTTCTGAAGCATTATTTATTCCCTAAGTCATAAACAACTTTTTCTATGATTTCCGTATGTATCGCCACTTACAACGGTGGCAAATATATCAAAGAGCAACTGGATTCCATTCTTCCGCAATTGGGAGGGGGGGATGAAGTAATTGTCTCCGATGACTCGTCGACAGACAACACGGTAGAAGCGATTGAAGCATTCGGCGACCGGCGCATAAAGATATATGCCTGCCAACGCTTCAAATCGCCGGTCTATAACTTTGAGAACGCGTTGAAAATGGCGAAGGGAGATTACATCTTCCTTTCCGACCAGGACGACGTGTGGGAACCCGGCAAAGTGGAAGTGATGATGAAGCATTTGCAGGGCAGCACGTTGGTGGTCAGCGATTGCCGCGTAGTGGATGCGGGCATGCGGGTGGTGCGTGACTCGTTTTGCCACGGCAAGGCGCGCCCGAAAGGCGTGATTGCTAACCTCGTTAGTAACAATTTCTTGGGCTGCTGCATGGCTTTCCGGAAAGAGCTTCTCAACAAAGCTTTGCCTTTTCCCCGAAATCTGGCGATGCACGATATCTGGCTGGGCATTTGCGCTTCGGCGTTTTATTCCGTGGAGTTCATTCCCGACAAATTGATTAGGTATCGCAGGCATGGAGACAATGCATCGTGTTCCGGAGAGAAGAGTCATTTGAAGTGGTCGTATAGAATAGCCTACCGCTGGCATTTCCTTATAGAATTATTAAAACGGAAATTTTCTTAATATAACAAACAATAAAAATGATACTGTTAGTTTCGCTTTTCGGAGATATAAACGCAGACAATTCACGGTTATATAATATATTTCACTATGCGCCGAATTTAGATACGCATGCGGTAGTATCGGATTTCAATCATAGGTGCAAACGTTACAAAGGACACGCGGAACATCCGGATTGTACTTTCCTGCATGTTCCTGCTTATAAGAAAAATCTTTCCGTCAGACGTTTGTACAGCCATCTTGTTTTCGCTTATAGGCTGAGGAAGTATTTGAATTCGCTTCGGGAGATTCCGACAACGGTTTATTGTGCCATGCCGGCTTCTACGGCTGCTTATGTTTGTGGAAAATATTGTAGGAAACACGGGGTGAAGCTGGTGATAGATGTAATAGACTTATGGCCGGATTCTTTGATGCCTATTGTAGGCGGAATGAAAGGCCGGTTGCTGAAATATGTCGTTTTTCCATGGAAGTGCATTACAGTGCGGGCGTATAAAATGGCGGATGCAATATTGGGAGAGTCGGTACGATATGCTAATGAAGCGGCTCTTTACAACGAAAAAGCTCTTGTGCATCCTTTGTATTTGGGAGTTGATAAAAGGATGGTGGAGAAACTTATTGCGGAAAGCGAACTGGTTCTTGACAAACCTGCGGGCGAGTTATGGATTGGGTATGCAGGCAGTTTGGGGACAAGTTATGATTTTGAAACTTTGATAAAAGGAGTGGCTGCCCTTAATGGGAAATACCGGTACAAACTTCTTTTTATAGGCGATGGGGTATGCCGTGCCGAAATAGAGAATCTTATTGACAAGTATTCTGTAAAGGCTGAAATCACAGGCTTTTTGAAATATGGAGATTTGTTGAAATATCTGTCGTGTTGCGATATTGCGGTGAATATTTTTCGTGACAATACGAAAGTTGTGCATAGTTATAAATTCAATGATTATGCAGCGGCAAACTGTTTTATCTTAAATTCTTTGCCGGGGGAGACTGCCGATATGATTGACCGATATAAGGTTGGGCTTAATTTCGATTTTAAAGACAATACACTGGACAAGGTGTTGTTACAATGTTCGGAACACTGGGCTGATTATAAGGAGTGGAAGCGGAATAATAAAAGGCTGGTGGATGAGTTGCTCGACAAGGACATCATATACTCTAAGTTGGAGGACATTTTGTCGTAAACTTTAAAAAAAACATGTCATTGTGGAAACAAGAGTATCTTGTTTATTCGCAACTGAAAAGAGTTTGCAACATGGTTATTTGAGTGATGATATTCTTGTGGATGCCATAAAATATATGCGGATGGCTCGTGAGAAGGGGCGAATGATTCTAAGCAAAAAATGGATGGATTGTTGGCAGAGAGAATGAGATGGAAGTAGTTCTTTTTTTATGAGTAAAATCATATTGTTCATCTTTGCAGTGTTCTATATAGTGCATCATTAAATCATTTATTATAGGAAAAAAGAGGAGCGGTATAGAGGCGTTTATTGTTTCGCTTCCTCAAAATAGAAGATATAGGAAATTGGCAGGTCTAATCAATTATTAAATCATGTATTCTCATTTTTTTAAGAGGGTGATTGATTTCATTCTCGTGTTATGCGTATTGGCTTTGATTTGGCCGATACTGCTACTTGTTACTATTTGGCTCCATTTCGCCAACAAAGGTGCTGGAGCATTCTTTACTCAGGAACGGCCGGGCAAAAATGGGAAAATATTCAAGGTGATCAAGTTTAAGACTATGACGGATGAACGGGATGCTGCCGGTAATCTGTTGCCTGATGCACAACGGCTGACGAAAGTAGGGAGGTTTGTCCGTTCAACTTCCATTGATGAGTTACCCCAGTTGATTAATGTCTTGAGAGGGGATATGTCGCTGATAGGTCCACGTCCTTTGCTCCCTCAATATCTTCCTCTGTATAATAAAGAACAAGCACGTAGGCATGAAGTCCGTCCGGGTATTACGGGCTGGGCACAGGTAAATGGACGGAATGCTATATCATGGACTAAGAAATTTGAATTGGATGTGTGGTATGTTGACCATTCTTCTTTTTTACTCGATTTGAAAATTATTTTTTTGACAATAAAAAAAGTTTTTATAAGAGAAGGCATCAGTTCTGAGACTTCGGCAACAATGGAATATTTTACCGGTAACAATTAAATTAATGAAAAATATTTTAATCACTTCTGCAGGAAAGCGGGTTGTGCTTGTAGAGCTATTTAAAAAGGCTTTAAAGGATTGTAATATTGATGCTATGGTATGTACCACAGATATGAATCCGGTTTTAGCGCCAGCTGGAATTATATCTGATAAATGCTTTAAAGTTCCTAAGGTAACAGCATCAGGCTATATTGATACTTTATTATCAATTTGTATTGATAACCATATTGGGATGGTGATACCGACTATTGATACAGAGTTACTCATCTTATCTGAAAATAAGGATAAATTTAGTGATAGACATATCTCTATTATAGTTTCCGATACATCTTTTATTCAGTTTTGCAGAGATAAACGTAATACCGGGGACTTCCTGCGAAAATTAGGCATTCGTGTTCCTAAACCAATTGATAAGTTTCATCCGGTTTTTCCTTTATTCGCAAAGCCTTATGACGGTTCGTTGTCCAAAGACTTGTTTGTAGTGAAGAGCCCTGATGAACTAACTCCGGAGATAATGCACCATCCCAAATTGATATTCATGGAATATATTGATAAGACCGAATATAAAGAATTCACAGTGGATATGTATTATGGCAAAGATCATTATGTCAAGTCTATTGTTCCTCGAGAGAGAATTGAAATACGGGCAGGTGAAATTAATAAAGGATATACAAGAAAGAACTATTTGGTCACCTATTTAAAGGAGAGAATGAATTACTTACCCGGAGTTGTCGGTTGTATTTGTATTCAACTATTTTATAGAGAACATGATAATGATGTAGTAGGTATCGAAATTAATCCTCGGTTTGGCGGTGGATATCCATTGTCGTATTATGCAAAAGCTGATTATCCTCGATATTTGATTCAAGAATATTTTTTGAATAAAGAAATTCGATATTCTGATAAATGGTTAGATAATACTTTGATGTTACGCTATGACTCAGAGATAATTGTTTATGAGAAAGAAAATAGTCATATTTGATTTGGATGATACTCTTTATAAGGAGATTGATTTTGTAAAATCGGCCTATATGGAGATTGCATTGTGGATTGGAAATGTATATGGGAAAAAAGGTGTGTACGAGTATATGCTATATTGTTATGAGCAGAAGCTAAATGTATTTCTATGTGTAAATAGTGAATATGAACTGGATATTCCATTGGTAACATATTTAAAGAAATACAGAGAGCATTTTCCAACAATATTTTTGTCTAACGATGCAGAGTACACTTTGAAGAGGATGCGTGAAGCCAATATTCCTTTAGGTATTATAACAGATGGTAGGAGTGTTACTCAATCTAATAAAATAAAAGCATTGAGACTTGATAGATATATGTCTTGGGAAAACTGTATCATATCAGAGGCTTTTGGTTACTCGAAACCTTCCACAGAGGCTTTTGGGTATTTCCAAAATAAATACGGAGATGCGGATTATTATTATATAGGCGATAATGTCTTAAAAGATTTTATAGCTCCCAACCAACTGGGGTGGACTACAATATGCTTGTTGGATGACGGGCGGAATATTCATAAACAGGTATCAGTTTCTGATAAGATGAAGCCTCAGTATGAGATTATTAATTTTCATGGTCTGGAAAACTTCATTTTGTAGAGTTCTCTTGATAACCGTCCGATGAGTGAAATACAGTTCCTTTATAACTATCTATAGTTTTATAAATCATATATATTTTTATGGACAAGCGAATTTATCTTTGCCTTGCTCACATGAGTGGCAAGGAGCAGGATTTCATACGTGAAGCCTTCGATACAAACTGGGTAGTTCCACTCGGTCCGAATGTAAATGGCTTTGAACAGGATTTGGAGACTTTTGTGGGCGGGCATAAGCATGTGGTGGCTTTGTCTGCCGGCACGGCTGCGGTACATTTGGCACTTTTGGCATGCGGTGTAGGTGCCGGCGACGAGGTGCTGGTACAGAGTTTTACGTTTTGTGCCTCGTCGCATCCGGTTACTTACTTGGGGGCGACACCGGTGTTTGTAGACAGTGAGGCAGAGACGTGGAACATGGACCCCTTCCTGTTGGAAAAGGCGATAGCGGACCGTATCGCCAAGACGGGCAGGAAGCCGAAGGCTATTGTGCCGGTTTATCTGTATGGCATGCCAGCGAAGATTGAGGAAATAATGCAGGTGGCTGCGAAGTATGACATTCCGGTGATAGAGGATGCCGCCGAAGGTTTTGGCAGCCGTTATAAGGGAGGTGTATGCGGTACTTTTGGCAGGTATGGCGTATTGTCTTTCAATGGTAATAAGATGATTACCACTTCGGGCGGGGGCGCATTGATATGTCCGGATGCGGAGTCCAAGAAAGAAATCATGTTCTATGCCACGCAGGCACGTGAGGCATATCCTTATTATCAGCACGAGCGTGTCGGTTATAATTATCGCATGAGCAATATCTGTGCCGGTATCGGTCGTGGTCAGATGACTGTTGCTGATGCCCATATAAAGCATCATAAGATGATTTGCTCGCTTTATCGTGATTTGCTGAGGGATGTGCCGGGGATTACGTTGCATATAAATCCTTCCACCGATTACGACAGTAACTATTGGCTGAATACGGTGTTGCTGGACGAATGTCTGCATGTGGCAGGGGAGGAGCATGCTTATGAGGAGAAGGCGCAAGGTGCTGTAGGTGGCGCTGCGGGTGTGACGCATGAGGCTTCTTCCACACATACGGACTGTGAACCTAACCGCAATGTGGAAGCCATGCGGTTATGGCTCAACAGGGCAGGTATCGAAAGCCGTCCGCTTTGGAAACCTATGCACAAGCAACCGGTGTATAAGGATAATCCTGCGTATACGAACGGTGTGAGTGAACGGCTGTTCAAGCAGGGCTTATGTCTGCCGAGTGGTCCGATGGTGACTGAGAATGATGCGCGATATATTGTGGCGAAGATAAAAGAGGGGCTGGTTGTCTGAATATAATTAATGTATTATAGGGAATAGCCGAAATCGTTCTTTGGGCGGAATGGTTTCAGCTATTTTTATGTGTTTGCAGGATGAACTTCACTGCAACCCAACGGTTCTTTTCTTTATGATACACGAAATGCAGTCCGTTACGTTCTGCTTCAGTTCGTATTACAGGGATGTCGTCTACATAAAAACCGCTCATGTATAGTTCCGACCCCGGATGCATGCGGCTTACATATTACTTCATGTCATTCAGCAGGATATTGCGGTTGATATTGGCAATGATTACATCGACTTCAATGCGGAAGCATCTCCCTGAAAAACGGAAATGCGGTCTACACCGTTTAATTCTATATTCTCAAGCGAATTGCGCACGCACCATTCATCTATGTCGATAGCCGTACAGGGGGCGGCACCGCGCATACGTGCCAATATGGCGAGATTGGAATTTCTTGTGTCTTCATTCCTACATAAGAGAATATCAATATCCCGTCAGCCGGAATATTAAGAGAGAATTTTCCGTCAATATCAGTAATGGTACCATTGCTGTTATTGCCTTTCTGTACTACAGAAGCGCCGATGACCGCTTCTCCTGTTTTGTCTTTCACAATACCTTTGATTGTTAAATTCTGCGCAGATATGCCGATGGGCATTGCCATGGTAAATAGCAATAGTAATGTTGCTGTTATTATGCGCATGCTTGTTACTTTAGATATTCGCTGCATATAATTAAAATGTATGATAATCTCTGTTTGACTTTGCTTTTAGGTTGACCATTCTCTTCAGGGAGCAACTGCTCCTGAAATTGTAGATGTCCGAACCGCCACAAAAACTATGCTCACGGAATATAGGCCGACAACAATAATCTTCTTTCCACAAAATCTCTCTTAAAATTAACCTATATACATAACTTTTATATTATTACTTTATAAATATAATTATATTAATCAAGACTCAAAAAAAAGGAATAAAAATATTTCTTCCACTAAAGATAATTTTGGAACATTTTACTCATTCCTTTACGCTCCGCTAAAGGATAAACTTTAGAAATTGCTGGCAAATTTCGTAGCTTTTACAATTGAAAAGTTGAACCTGCTGTTAAGGCAAGCAAGTGGTTTCGATAAATGAAGTGCATATCTATAATAACGTAACTTCGGTGTAAAATTAAAACAGTAAATTGCCAGTCAATTTACACACATTAATAGCGGGTTTCTTTTCAAAGGTAGACGCGTAAGTGAGAAAAAATATAAAACTAATACCAGTACAGAGTTCCAAACCATAATTTTTCATAGAACCTGGCTTGTTAGTGTGTTAAAAGATAAAAAGTAAAGTGATGTAGAATAAATCTTTTATTTTTTTCTATCTTAATGGCGAATAAGATATTTTATTATTAACTTTAGTATCAAAAGAATTACGAGCAGATATAATACAAAAGGGTATAATAATGACCCGGAAGAAGATGATGAGGATTATTACTCTCCAACAGATTGGGATAAAAATCCTTTTGAATCTGATGAAGATTATGCAGACCGAATTCAAGACTAAGAAGACTACCTTGATATTCTTAACAAGGATTAAAAGTTTAGAAATATTGTAATCGAAACTCTCTAATTTTAGAATTATAGCGGTAGGGATAATTACAATATTCTTTCCTATTTTACGTGAGTTGGGCATAAACAACAACAATAAATTGTTTGTCATTGACAGTTTCAATCAAAGCTTTTTTATAAGTAGCATCTTATCAACTGGCTGTTCTTATCATAAGCCTTTTAAATATCCTATGAATCAATACCTGACATTTATGATAAGTAAAAGTTTATGGTAGTATAGGACTCAATGAAGTACTTTTAGGCATTTACAACTCTGGTATCTGTATTTGTAACTAATGAAATGCAAAATGAGATTAACGTCTCTATAAAAAAAACTACCATTAATCATCAGAAAATATATACACATGATTAGACAAGCATTTCCGAACACATAATGAATAAATAAATCCATAATCAGATTAAATCCTCCGATAAACGAAATGAAGGACTACGTTATTTCTATAATGTTAAAACAGTTATCCCTTTCATCAAAGATAAGCCCCAATCCTGTTTTGCCAGCCGCATTTGTTCCTTTTTTTCATTAGAATTTTCTGTAGGCTTCGCCATGAAAATTCTAATGAAAAAGAATGCGGCGGCAAACGGATTGGAGCTGGTTGGAAGATTACAGGGATTAACTGCGACTGACATGACGCATGGCTATTAAACGAGGCTATCATTATAAGAATCAATATCTATGAAGAACCGAGGAAGATTCAGAACAACAAAAAAGCAAAGAGCAACCTTAAGCTTTTCCGACAACAAGACAGGGATTTCAGCTCCCTCCAATCTGCATGAGTTGTGGCTGCGCTGTCTAATCTTTCTTTCCCTTTTCCAGCTTGCCTATGCTTTCTGTTCCTGCTTTTCCTGCAACTGCCATGAAATCTGACACCCCGTTTCTTGGCAGTCGCGCAATTCGGTATAGCAGGCTGTAATGAGCAAATTTAAAAGCAGCAGGTAAACAAGAGCGCCCGTTTGACATTCCCATGCAGACATGAGACAGCCATTACTACTTTCATTTTTTTTCCAATGTAAGATACTCCCTCTTGCTTTCCAACGACTGATATTTTTCCTTTGAACTAATGGACTTCAAAGGGTGAGCCGACAAGACACCATCACGTACCACTTTGTCCGGAGCAACGTTCAGCACTACCAGATGATGATATGCCGCACCGTTGCTGATGACGCTGCCGTCCCTTGCACATGCCATTCCTCGTATAGCGAAGGAAATCGATGAAGCCACGCCAAACATCTACATCCACGTTTACCATGACACAATACCCGGGTAACCTATTTCCTTCAAATACGTTTCTATTTTCAGCCGTAAATCACACCTGCTTTTAAGAGTGGATGTGGAAAAAACGAACTTCTCCTGCTCGTATTCTTTCAGATAATCGACAAGCGTAATGTACGAGCGCTTTACTTTGTCCCACTGATGTACACCGTGGTTCTGTAATGCAAAAATGCCCCACCTTGATTTTGTCGGCTATCTACCTCGTATGGATATTCCGCTGACGGTCAAGCGGTGTCAATTCGGGCATAAGGCATAAACCGAGTGTTTCTACTTTACGTACACCTTTTACATAAATGTCGAAATATAAACTCATGTTTCCGTTAGCCAGTTTATGCTGACGGACGGGCTCTTTTATTTTCTGGACTTTCTTCGGCCGCGCTATGATTATTTTCTTTTTTACAAACTAACTTTCCCATACCTTATAGGTATATTTGAAATATGCAGCGAAATACAGTTAAAACAATGCTTTAATATGCTTATATAAACAATATCGGGAAAGGTTATAACAAAATAATATACAGATTATTATACTTCCTATTATAATTATTTTTTCCAAACAAAAAACTTATACTTCGCAGATTTTTATAATCGATAAAATGCAGTTATAAATAGAGGAAACTCCTTTGGAATCTCCATAGCAAACAGGATAATTTCCCTTAAAAATGATTTTACGCCAGACACCTTTCCACCTTTTCCATATCTCGCATAATGGACTGGTCAAGAACCTTCGCATAATGCCTCGTCATATTAAGGTTGGCATGACCAAGAATCTTGGCCACATTTTCCATTGAGACATCATTGGCCAAGAAAACTACAGTTGCTGCGGTATGCCGGGCAACGTGCGTGGTCAGGCGCTTCTTGATGTGACAAATGTCAGCTATTTCCTTTAGATAGGCATTGGCTTTCTGATTGCTCAGTACAGGCAAAAGCAGATGCTGCTCGTTGGAAACAGCATAACTTTCGTACTTGTCAAGAATTTCCTTGGCGGCACTCAACAGAGGGATATTGCACATTTCCTTGGTCTTTTGTCTCGGTTTGCGAATCCAAAGTTTTCCTTGTGCGTCTTTCACCAGATGATCGGCCGTAAGTTGGGATACATCCACAAAAGCCAAACCAGTGAAGCAACAAAAGACAAAAACATCCCTTACCTGCTCCAAACGTGGTATGTCAAATTCCTTGTTCCGGATAGTATTCAGTTCTTCACTGGAAAGGAAGCCGACCTCAACCTCGTTCTCCTTGAAGTGCAATCCGTAAAAAGGATCTCTCTTTATCCATTCATTGCCTATTGCAATTCGAATCACTTTCCGGAAATTCTTGATATGTTTCAATGCGGAATTGTTCTGGCAGTTCTTCTCGGTTTTAAGGAAAAATTCAAAGTTGCGCACAAATTCCTGGTCTATTTCCTGAAGTGCAATATCCTCCTTGCCGTATTGGGAGCGCAAATACTGTCCCAGATATAAAAGAGATGTATCGAATTTACGTATGGTCCCTTCCACGTATTCTTTACCGACCAGGGCACGGCATTTGTCATTGTGCTCCTTGAACACCTCCAGCAACATCTTTTGATCCTTTCCGTAATAACGTTTAAGTATTGCGGATGCCGATACGGGTTGCCGGGCCTCCAGTTCAAGGTCGCACTGGATTTGTAGAATCTTCAGACGCACGGCATCAAGGAAACTGTTCAGTTCCTTGGCTTCCCGGTCTTTTCCTTTGGAGCAGCCCTTAGCCTGGCACCATTTGTCAACCGGGACACTCCGCTTAATTCTAATTTCCACAGACTGTTTGTTGACTGTTATTCTCACACAGATAGGAGCCTCACCGTTTCTGAGCAGTTTTGTCTTCTTGATAAAAAACAAAACATTCATTGTCTCTCGTTGAACCTTTGTCATAAACGCATCAATTTAGGTTTTGCAAAAATACATTCCAAACTCAAATGTCAAACTAAACAAGTAAGGGGGACAATTCACTTTGTGTGTAAATAAAGGTAGGTGTAAATATGGCTGAAGCGCCTATGTACAAAGGGATTGACGCATATTTGGATGTGTCCGAGAAATCAAATCGAATTGTTACATTATGAGACATGAGTGCTACATTTGAGCTGGAAACGAAGACGATTTAAACAGTCAAATGTTACATTGAGATAAAATGAGGGCTGAATTGACGCTTTTTGAGGCGCAAATCAGCCTTTTTTTCAATGTTTTGGTTAGGTTACTCTTGGGTACTACGAATAAGGTGAGACTGCTTAATAATGGCCCTACGGGTTATTTTAACGCCACCATCAACGAGGCCGGCATGAAGCAAAGAGTTCTTTTTGATACCTATTTGAGCGTCATTTAGGACGGTGTAGATAGCGCTGATGCTGCCGAAATAATAGTCCTTTTTCTCGAAAATGAGATGTACGTGAATTACTTTAGTCATAAATTCATTATTTAGATATTTCTTTCCACAAATATATTCTAAATAATTATTATATAGAAGTATTTTAATAGAAAAAATATACTGTTTAAAGTGTTTAGAAAGAGTGGCTATCTATTCTATAAAATTGAGGTAAGCAGCGACAATAATAAGAGGAAATAATAGAGTGTCGAAATGTTAAATAGCGAATTGGGCATACTGTTGGGCATACCAAGTTGGGCATACTTTCTACTATGATTTTGAGGTATGTTTTTTATATGATATTTCCTTTTAAGCTATGTTTTTAAGCGTTTAAATAGACATTTATAGGGGGATAGTATAGTTCTTTTAGTATGTGATACGGTTGCACATCTTTTATAAGTGCTTGATTTATAGTGGGTGTTTATAAAATAAATGCTATTTTAGCGTCATAAACGCGTGTGCGTCACAAAGAATGGCAGTATAGCTCAGTTGGTAGAGCGCAGGTATGCATACGTGATGATACGTGTATGCAGGTCTTTTGTCACAAGTTCGAGTCTTGTTGCTGCCACAATGGTTTTTGAAGGTAGAGACGAACGTTCCCACTATTCAGCACTCCGTCTGAGGGAATTAAACGTACGGAGATTTAAGGTAATTGATTGATTGTTGGTGGAAACGGGGTTGTGTCAAAACGTTGGCACAACCTTTTTTTATGATTTATAGTCCTACTATCTTTTCTTTTGCTTATGCTGCTTTTTTCTCATTCATTTGGTAAGAAGTTGCCATCTTCCACTTGTAGCGGTTTATAAACAGCCCAATAAGCATAGATTTAGCAAATGTAATAAGTCCCTTTCCTGCTTTTCGCATTTTTGCACACATCTTTTTGATATTAAAAGCTATGGCAAAGAAGGCAAAGTCCATTGTCACCTTGTCTTCTCCCACATGCCGGAACCTTCTGTATGCCAT
>NZ_KB894121.1 GCF_000374365.1 Bacteroides gallinarum DSM 18171 = JCM 13658 | reverse complement strand
AAAATTTATACCTCTATTGAGCAGCTGCAAACTGACCTTGATGCGTGGATGAACTCTTACAACACGGAAAGAACACACTCCGGAAAGTATTGTTTCGGGAAAACGCCAATGCAGACTTTTATCGAAGGAATAGCCGTCGCAAGGAAGTATCAACTACAAAATCAGGAAACAATAAAACCGAATGAGGTTGGTAAAACGCCATTCGGTTGTGAGAGTGAAGAAAGTTGCGTAACTTCGCAACAAACAACTGACAGTTGTTTTGTCCGATAGTAAAACAAATGTCAGAGCAAGTCTTGACTATTACACTTAAAGGGATACCGTTTACCCGTCTTTCAGGATTTACTTCACCGGCAACACCTACTCCGAAAATATTGTTTCCAGATTGTTCTACCGGTTTCTGACAAAAAGGGGTGGTTTCAACTCAAACCCTCCCACTCTTTTCCGGTTCAACTTTCGGTTTAACTCATACAGGGCAAGCCATGTTAAGGCAATGCCTCCCTAAAATAAAAATCCGGTTGGTTTTCCGTTTTTTACGTTGCTCCTTGACTCCCGGTTGAGCCTAACTGCATCATACTATACTAAGTCAGTATCCTTTTTACATTTCCAATGTATTTTGTATTCTATTCTCCGTATTTGCAGCCAGTTATCACTTGATATTTTGCAAGTAATAAATCAGAAATATGTTCGTAACCTTTAGTGGTGCATTCTAAAGAGTGAAGATTTAACGCTTTTATTGTTTCTTAACTCATTTGGAGTATCAATATGAGCAGTTTTCTCTTTCCCGGTGCAATTTGTTTCCAGATTTTATTTCTATTTTACCCCATTAGTATGAGCCACCGTAAAGGTACTATACTTTGTTTGGTATCGTTCGATATTCCATATTTCAGTTGTTCCCTTTTTATTCTTTCGTCTCATTCAGAATGGGTATCAATGTCATCCCTTGCCTCCGATTGCCCAAAAATCTTTGTGAAATCGGTCGGTAATTCATTAAATTTTCATACATTTACATCCGATAATAGAACATATTGGACAATTTGCATGTATATAAAAAATGAAGGTGTCTGTGAGAAATAGAATGGAAGATTTGGCAGATAGGGAGATTTTTATACTCTCTCTCTCTCTCTCTCTCTCTCTCTCTCTCTCTCTCTCTCTCTCAGGCTACGCGCGTCAAGATACAAAATATCATTTAACTATCAATCAGTTAGCAGGATTTTTCTTTTTGGATTATCCTGTCTTTTCCTACGAGACACATTCTATAAATCCCATACCTCCCCCGCTACCGTTGCGGCAGCGGACAGAGGATTGTGTGCTTTCTGGCGGTATGCGGTACATGGAGATGCCATGCCCGTATGTCGCCGGAAAGTCTTTCATGTAGAATCAATAAACATAAATGTATGAATTTGAAAAAGCCCATATTGACATTGCTGCTTATGCTGTCTCTTTTGCCGCTCTCAGCGCAGGAACCGGCAGATACGTCCTACGTGTTCCGCTTCGTACCACATGAGGACATGTTCTACGTTCCGTTCGGGGAGAACGGAAAAGAACTGCAACGCCTTCAGGAATGTGTGGAACGACACAAGGCGGACATCCTGTGTGGGAAAATCCCCCTATATGTGGACGGTTACAGCGTTTCCGCATCCGCCGAAGCGGAAAACCTCGCCGTGGCAAAAAAACGTTCCAACCGTGTGAAATCCGAACTGATAACCCGCAGCGGACTTGTGGAGAAATGCTTCATCACACATAACCATGCCACGGACGGCAATCTCGTCACTGTACGCCTTGTAATACCGACAGAGAAGAATGTTCCGAACAGTACGCAAGCGGAAGCCGACAGTATAGCTGCGGAGCGTGTGAAAGTGGAACAGGCAGAGAAAGCCCGTCTTACTGCCGAAAAGAAAGCCGAGGAAGAACGCCTTGCGGCAAAACGTGCCGAACAGGAGCGCAGGACGGCCGAGGAAGCCGCACGTAAGGCGGAGTTTGAACGGGTGGAAGCCGAAAGGCTCGCCGCTAAAAAAGCCGGCATAGACGACTATACTTTCTCCCTGCGTGCTAACCTGCTGCGTTGGGCGACCCTTACACCGGATTTGGGTATAGAGTGGCGCATCAACCCGTCATGGGGCATTCTGGTAAACGGCTCGTGGACTTCATGGACGTGGAACGACAAGGACAGAAGATATGCCCTCTGGGAAGTATCGCCCGAAGTGCGCTATTATATAGGTAAGGAGAAACGCGGCTATCTGGGTGCGATGTACAAGGCCGGGCAGTTCAATTACAAGCTCTCCTCGACCGGCAGGCAGGGCGACCTGATGGGCGGCGGCATTACCGGCGGTTATCAGTTGCGGTTGAACAAGACCCTCTCGCTCGACTTCAACCTCGGCATCGGCTGCGTCCATGCCGACTATGAGAAATACGAGGTCATCGACAAGGTTCGTGTACGCCATGGTAGGGAGAGCAAGAACTGGTGGGGCCCCTTCAATGCAGGTGTAACCTTAGTGTGGAAACTGTTCTAACGGAAGGAGGAAAAATGAAGAAGATATTAAAGAATATGCTGGAAAATATACGTTCACGGGAAACAACGGTCGTTCGTAAAACAGTTTTGCCGGTGGCGGCAGCGACCCTTACTTTTGCTGTCACCATGACGGGCTGCGTGAAAGACGAGCTTTTCAACACGCCGCATCCCGACAAAGGGGCTGTAGTACTCGATATGGACGGGTTGCCCGGTGGAGACGGATATACAGTCGATATAGACGGGAGGACATTTGAAGCGACCGGAAGTACGTTTACCGTGCCCGACCTATTCGAGCCAGGGACACATACCGTAACGGTATATAACCGTCCCGAAGGTTTTTCCGTGGAAGGACTTGTCGCCCGTGTGGCTCCTTTTGGGGCAGCAGTCCGTTCGGCTGACGGGCTTATACACCCCCTTCCCGGATATTTACATTCAGGAACACGGCAAATAGAGCTCACAGCAGACGACAGCCTGAAAGTGGAGATGTCCGTGTTGCAGCGTGTACGCGACCTGTGTATTGAGTTGACCGTTACCGAAGGCGACCCCGAACGGATAGCGTCTGTCGAGGGAACGCTGTCGGGCATAGCCGGAGCATTCGACCTTTCGGCACAGCAGACTACTGGCGGTGCTGTCTCTACGGTTGTTGAATTTATCCGCACAGGAGACAGACTGACTGCCGATGCACGGCTATTGGGTGTGACGGGCGACAGGCAGACCCTCGCCATAGAAATCGTGTTCACCGACGGACGGACGCAGACGACGGAAAGCGACATGACGGACTATCTGAAAGACTTCGGCAACGACATGACAGAGGCATTCCGGCTGGCAGGCGACCTGAACACCCCGATAGAAGCGGACATGAGCGCCACCATCGACAACTGGCAGCCGGGCAACGGCGGCGGTGAGGATGTGGACATACAGTAACAAGGAAACTGAATAAATAAAATAACAGACTATGCAAAAAATGAAAGTGACAATGACCGGGCTGCTTGCACTCGCCGTATTGGCAGGATGCAGCAACGATGAAAACCTACCCGGAGGGAATGACAGCGACAGCCGTGTGGCACTGCAAGTGACAAGCGGTATCCAGACCCGTGCCTACGATGACCAGTGGGAAGCCAATGATGCCATCGGTATCTTCGCACTGATGCCGAGAACCACTGAGATAGCCACCGATGAAACGAGCGGAACGGCACAGGGCAACAGGCAGTACAGTACGTTAGAAAATGCACTCGGCACATTCAACCCTGCCGACAAAAACGCGACCATCTACCTGCCGGTGGACGGAAGCACACGCGACTTCACCGCCTACTACCCATATAAGCCGGAAATGGCGGGCAGCACCTACAAGATAGACCTGAGCAATCAGGCAGAGCAGAAAGACATCGACTTCATGGTAAGCACGACGCAGCAGGCAGAGGGAAGCAGCAAGACCAAAGGTATCAGCAAGACCGACCCGACCGTGCAGTTCCGCTTTGAGCACAAGCTCTCGAAGGTGCGCCTGAACATCAAGACCGGAGCTGGCTTCAAGGGCAACCACAGCGAGTTGGCGGGTATGACGGTAGCCCTCACGGGACAGCAGACGACCGCCAACTTCGACGTACTGACTGACGACGAAGTAACCATTGCGAAAGGTTACGAAGGCATTGACCTGTTCACCGCAGAAAACGGACGGACATCCGAAGGCATCGTGATGCCGAGCTATGACTATGACGGGATGCAGTTCGAGTTCCGCGTCAAGGGGCACGAGCAGCCTTACGTGTGGGAGCTGAACAACTCGGAGAAAGCCACGAGATTCGATCCGGGCAAGGAGTACATCTACAACATCACCATTCACAAGACCGCCATCGAGGTCACGGCCACCATCAAGGACTGGGAACAGGGCAACGCTGACGGCGAAAGCGGCAGTGCGGAATAAGGGACAGGACACACAGGCAATAAGAGAAAAACAAATAAAAAGATGAAAGCAACGAATTACATTCTTTTTGCAGCCGCTGCTATTGCGCTGGCGGCTTGCAGCAATGACGGACTGCCCGGCGACGACCCGAACGCCCCGGTGGAAATCCGCCTGACGGGCGGTCTGGAGGTGCAGACCCGTACCTCGCACAACCTCGACATGATGCTGAAACCCGGAGAACAGGTACACGTGTGGGTGGATGATGCCGGAAACGTGGCAGACAAGGAACTGTACAAAGACAGGGAACTGACGGCAGGAGACGACGGTGCCTTGACGGGCGAGACGATGTACTTCCCCCAGACCGGCAATGCCGTGGACATCTATGCCATACACGGGAACTTCGGGGAAGATACGGATTGGACAGAAAGCGGTTTCTGGGCAACGGAGATTACGCACACGGTAGCACAGAACCAAAAAAGCGGAGAGGACGGCTACGCCAAGTCCGACCTCGTGTATGCCAAAGTAAACAATGTCGCCCGTACAAAAGAAGCCATCAATCTGCAATTCAGTCACCTGCTCTCCAAGATAGAGGTGGTATTGGTGAAGGGAGACGGAAGCCCGGACATCTCGAAAATGGAAATCCTGAACACGAGGCTCGAAGCCGTCTTGACCCCGGACAAGGCGAAAGAATTCAAGGTGACAGAGAACGGTCCGCAAGGAGGAAATCCGATTGAGATAGATACCAACCTGACCGGGGCAGATATCGCCGCAAACACGGGAAGCGATGATGGCAAAGTGTTAAACGAAGCCATCATCGTGCCGCAGCTCTTGACAAAAGATACACCGTTCATCCGCATCACCACTACTGCGGGCGGGGAACTGATTTACAGACTGCCGGAGGACAAGACGTTCGAGCCTGCCAAGAAATACCGCTTTACCGTTACTGCCAACCTGACGGAGCAGAAGGTAGTAAGTGCAAAGATTACAGACTGGACTAAGGAAACAGGCGATGATAATGGCACAGCCGAAATGGAGTAATCGCTGACAGTCGCCCCGTGCATCAGCGTAATCACGGAGAGATACCTATATAATATAAGGTGTAATTGCCCGCATCGCTGTGGGCAGTGGCACATAAAACCATAAAATTAATAGTAAAAAGAAGATGACAAAGAATTGTTTGAAACCGAAGAGCATCCTTGCAATGGCAGGATGCCTTGCAATGATGAGCACCTTCACTGGCTGTCATGACGACAACAAAAACAAGGAAGGCGAAAGCACGATTTTGAAACCCATCGCCGAGAACATCACCGGCAAATGGAACCTCGCCACCAGCTACGCGAAGAAGGACGGCAAGTGGGTGGAAAGCCCTATCCCCGAAGGTCAAGGGCAGACCTACACCATCCGCACGGACGGCACCGTGGTGAGTACCATCACGGCTGCCGACGGCTTTACCACCCTCAAAGGGGGCGAGTGGAAAACCGATGAAGAAGCAGGTACGCTGACCCTTGCCACAATGACCGTCAACATCCTCAGCCTGGATGCCACCTCGTTCGAGATGGGCGACTACGGAAAACTCACTGACACAGAGACGGGCGAAACGTTGGAGGGAGAATTCAAATGGAGACTCACCCGCATGGACGAAACGGTGAAGACCCCTGCCGAAAAACTGGTAGGCAAATGGGCGTTCAAAGGCACTTACGAGAAGAAGAACGGCGAGTGGAAAGAATACAACCAGTATGAACCCGATGAAGCATGGGTGGAATACCGCGAAGACGGTACCGGAACAAACTACTACAAGGTAGGCAACAAGGAATACAAGGAGGGCGGTGGATGGAGCATGAACACCACTGGCCAGATACGCACCACGAAAGAAGGCAGCGAGGAAGCAAAAGTTGCTCCTCCTATTACCTTCGAGGATGACAATACCTACTCAACTGCCTATACCGAATGCTACGACCCTGCCACTGGTCAGATTGTGGCGACAGGCGAGTTCAAAGACGTGTATGTCCGCTCGCAAGAGTAAGGGATAACACCCGAAGCCACCCCGTGCATCGGCGTAAGCACGGAGAGATACTTAAATATAATATATATAAGGTGTAGCTGTCCGCGTCGCGGCGGGCGGTGGCGCAAGAACAACTAAAAACTCGAAATATGAAACGTAGTATATTACGACACACATTTGCTTTAGGTGAATTAGTTTTAGGTTCTTGTTGACTTTGCCTAACATTTTATGTATTCTGTTTTGTTTTTGGAGTGGTGTCTTGTGGATATTGGCATTTAAAATGGGGAATAGATAACCTTTGCTTTCGCTCTCATATTTTTTTATGATTTGCATGGCTTCCTCTGATATGCCTAATTTTATCAGTTTGCCCGTTTTCTGACGTACATAGTGCAGCCTGCCGTTTGTGATATTGGCTTTTGTCAGATTTGCGATGTCTGTAAAATTAATGCCGCCACACAGATAACTGAAAATAAATATGTCTTTACTAAGTTGGACGTATTGCCGTTTGCCGATATTGCCAACTTCTTTAGTGAATTTCAATACTTCTGTCTTGGCTATTGCCCGTTTCTGTGTTTTCGTATCGAACTTGTTGATTTTATATTCGTCAAAGGGATAATCAGATTTGCGGGCGCATTTAGCTTTTATGGCTTTATTGTATGCACTACGGAGGGTACGGAACATTAGGCTCATGGTTGTTTCTTTGTTGCCTTTGGAACGTAACCATTTCTCATATTTATTGAGCCACGATATGTCTATTGCGCTGAACGGTATATCCAATTGATTTTTTGTGAATACTTTCAAAGAGTTGTAAGAGCCTTTATAGATAAGCCTGTTGCCGCATTTATCATTGCTCTTGCATTGTTCAATCAGTTCTTGGTAGAATTGGCTGACTGTTTTCAGTTCAAACTTTTTGTTTTCGTCATTGAGTAAAGTAGTGGTAGTATATTCTTTCTGTTCAGAGTTGAATTCTAACATTCGTTGTTGTAACTCTGTTTGTTTATCAAGAATGATTTTCTGAATATACTCTTTATTGGGGCAGTTCGGTTTCGGCTTATTCCGTGTGAAGTCCCAATAACGTGGTAGGACAGATATGCCTAAACTTTGATATTTTCGCTTTCCACCTTTAGAGATTTGGAGCATCAATGGGTTTTCACCATTGGATAATGTTTTTGATTTGTAGCAAACTACTGAAATACAAGCATTCATGATGTTTTTTCGGTTTACATCTTGGTTTACATGCACCCCCTAAAACCGCCTAAATCTATGCTTGTAGTAACCTCTTAAAAGCAGAAAACCTCGACAGTTAATTGCTTAACTATCAAGGCTTTCATTAAGAGCGGAAAACGGGACTCGAACCCGCGACCCTCAGCTTGGGAAGCTGATGCTCTACCAACTGAGCTACTTCCGCATAATTTTGTATTCATTCGTTCTGAAAACGGTGGCAAAGATAATGAAAACTTTAAAAAAGAAGAAATGAAATCGCTAAAAAAATGTTCACTTCTTGCCACTGCCGCAGAAATCGCGTACATTTGCTTCCGTAAACTCCAAGAAATTCAATGAAACGAATCGTACTTATCACCGGCGGAGCCCGTTCGGGCAAAAGCTCTTATGCGGAAAAGCTGGCGCTCAGCCTCTCTCCCAGCCCCGTCTATCTGGCTACGGCACGTATATGGGATGAAGAATTCCGCAAACGGGTGATACACCACCAGGAAAGGCGCGGTCCCGAATGGACCAACATAGAAGAAGAAAAGGAACTGAGCCGCCATTCGCTGTCCGGGCGTACCGTCCTGATAGACTGCGTAACACTGTGGTGCACCAACTTCTTCTTCGACCTGAATGCCGATACCGACCGGACTCTTGCTGCTGCCAAAGCGGAATTCGACCATTTTACCACCCAAGATGCCACCTTTATTTTCGTCACTAACGAAATAGGTATGGGCGGTACGTCCGAGAACGAGATACAACGGAAGTTTACGGACATGCAAGGTTGGATGAACCAGTACATCGCCTCACTAGCAGACGAAGTTATCTTAATGATATCTGGCATTCCGGTGAAAATTAAAGGATAAGGAAGCAGGGAACGAAAAGCAAAGGTATTAAAAGGCATTAAAACAAAGGCATTAAAGAACGAAACGCATACGATGAAAACATTCCATATCTCCCGTCCGG
Organism: Bacteroides gallinarum DSM 18171 = JCM 13658; assembly: GCF_000374365.1. GTDB lineage: Bacteria > Bacteroidota > Bacteroidia > Bacteroidales > Bacteroidaceae > Bacteroides > Bacteroides gallinarum. The sequence goes on along the minus strand of NZ_KB894121.1, from coordinate 128,682 downwards.
ACGAAACTATCCGTACGGCACTAATCGACAAAATAGATAACCTGACCAAGCCGAAAGGGTCTTTAGGAACCCTGGAACGACTGGCACTGCAAATCGGGCTTATCCAGCAGACAACAACCCCTACCCTGCAACGTCCGCAGAACATTATCTTCGCCGCCGACCATGGCATTGTGGAAGAAGGCGTCAGCCTTTCACCCAAAGAAATCACCTGGCAGCAAATCAGCAACTTCCTCCACGGAGGGGCAGGCGTCAACTTTCTATGCCGCCAGCATGGGTTTACATTGAAGATAGTGGATGCCGGAGTAGATTATGACCTGCCCTACGAAAAAGGCATCATCAATATGAAAGTACGCAAAGGCACACGCAGCTACCTGCATGAAGCTGCCATGACCGGGGAAGAAATGGAACTCTGCCTGGAACGGGGTGCGGAAGTGGTGCGCCGCTGCCACGAAGAAGGCAGCAATGTACTCAGCTTCGGAGAAATGGGCATAGGCAACACTTCCTCCTCCTCCATGTGGATGACCTGCTTCACCGGCATTTCCCTGGAAGAATGCGTAGGCGCCGGGAGCGGTCTGAACCATGCAGGCATCCGCCACAAATACGAGGTACTGAAACAGGCGCTGGACAATTACAAGGGCGACGGCTCTCCCCGCGATATCATCCGCTACTTCGGCGGGCTGGAAATGGTTATGGCAGTGGGCGCCATGCTGCAAGCCGCCGAACTAAAAATGATTATCCTGATAGACGGGTTCATCATGACAAACTGTATCCTTGCCGCCAGTAAGCTGCATCCCGAAGTGCTGGACTATGCTATCTTCGGACATTGCGGAGACGAATCAGGCCATAAACTGGTGCTCGATGCGTTGAAAGCCAATCCGCTGCTGCACCTGGGACTGAGGCTCGGCGAAGGCACGGGCGCTATCTGCGCATACCCGATTGTAGAGTCGGCAGTGCGCATGATTAACGAAATGGACAACTTTGCCCATGCCTCTATCACCAAATATTTCTAAGCATGCCGGAGGCAACGCCTCAGAGCTGAAACCCGTAAATCGAAAACCCATATGAATATACTGGCTGCATTCATTTTCTTCACACGGCTGCCTTTCTGGAAAATAAAAGAAGTACCTGCCGGATGCTTCAAGCATGTAGTTCCCTACTGGCCGTTGACAGGCTGGCTGACAGGCGGTATCATGGCAGGTACATTATGGCTTGCCGGACAGATACTGCCCCTGCCCCTTGCCTGGATTATAGCCATTATCGCCCGTCTGCTCGCCACGGGTTGCCTGCACGAAGACGGGCTGGCGGATTTCCTCGACGGTTTCGGAGGCGGTACTACCCGCGAGCGTACGCTTGCCATAATGAAAGATTCACATATAGGAAGCTACGGCGTTATCGGGCTTATCGTCTATTTCCTGTTGCTGTCGCAGTTCGGCAATCTCCCCCTGCATCTGCTGTGTACACTTGCCCTTTGCGGTGACTGCTGGTCTAAGTTCTGCGCATCCCAGCTTATCAACTACCTGCCCTATGCCCGGAAGGAAGAAGACAGCAAAGCCAAAGTGGTTTACAACCGTATGAATCTGCACGAATTATCGGCCGCATTCGTCTGCGGGCTGTTGCCATTGATACTATTCCTGCCCATAAAATTATGGCCGGCCACCCTATTCCCCCTATTCGCCTTCATTCTCCTTTGCCGGCTGATGAAACGCCGCCTGCAAGGATATACGGGAGACTGCTGCGGAGCCGCTTTCCTGCTTTGCGAACTGTCATTCTATATAGGAAGCATGATTATAATTACAAGGTATGGCGTATGAACAGACAAATGATTCGCCGCTTATGCCCTATCACCTCAAATAAACATTGAATTATGGAAATCGTATTTATCCGCCACACCTCTGTCGATGTAGCACCCGGTGTATGTTACGGCCAGACAGACGTTCCGTTGAAACCCACTTTCGAGCAAGAGGCAGCCGTTACCAAAGAAAACCTCAAGGCATATCTGCCCTTCGACCATGTATATACCAGCCCGCTTACACGCTGCGTACGCCTTGCCGCCTACTGCGGCTATCCGGATGCAGAACGCGACAAGCGGATTATGGAAATCAATTTCGGCAGTTGGGAGATGAAACCCTTCGACCGCAACGACGACCCCCGCCTGCAAGAATGGTATGCCGACTATCTGAATGTGGCAGCTACCGGGGGCGAATCGTTTGCCATGCAGTACCAACGTGTCAGCCGGTTCCTGGAAGAACTCAAAACAAAACCTTACCGGCGGGTGGCAGTCTTTGCACATGGCGGCGTGCTGATTTGCGCACAAATCTATGCCGGCCTCATTAAGCCCGAAGAAGCATTCGGCGCACTGACACCTTACGGCGGCATTATCACAATCGATTTATAGAATGGAGCTTCCGTCTTTGATAATGAAGTGAAACACGAGCAGCGGGAGACGCCTTTTCCGCCCGTTAGCCGACAAATAACCAGGTGCTCGTTACGACGGCTATGATTATCATAATCCATTCCGCACAACGGTTGATACGCACGGCAACCTGCATATCTTCCGTTGTCAGCGAGCGTTCGTTACTCCCGATATAAGGTTTCCACACTTCCTCTCCGAAATACTTGTGGGGACCGCCGAAACGACAATCCAATATACCGGCAAGCGCCGCTTCGGGATAACCGGAATTGGGGCTGGCATGCCAACTGCCGTACTTCCCTACAAAAAGCAACAGCGGCAGTCTGCCGGATGCTATCACCATGAGAAAAGCAGTCAGGCGGGCAGGGATATAATTGGCTACATCATCCAGGCGGGCAGCAAAACAACCGAACCGGCGGTAGCGCTCATTCTTATACCCTATCATGGAGTCGAGAGTATTTATCATCTTATAGGCAATCATCCCCGGAACACCCGACACGATATACCAAAATAACGGAGCAATGACACCGTCGCTCAAATTCTCCGCCAGCGTCTCCAATGCTGCCGTACGGACTTCCTGGGGCGACAGTTCGGACGTGTCGCGCCCCACGATACGGGCTACCTGCCTCCTGCCCTCTTCCGGAGAGCGGTCTACCGCCCTGAACACCTCACGCACCTCGCGTACTAAGGTAGTACCGGCAAGACAATAAAAAATAAGCAACACCTGCAAGGTCAAAAGCAGCCCCGGAGAATAATACGCAGCCCAGCGCAGCAAAAACAGCGTGAGGAAATAAACACCCGCAACGAGTACCGCCGATACGGCAGCACCTTTCAGAAAACGGGCTTTTCCGCTGTTCAAACGATGCTCGCAGAAAGAAATAGCCTTGCCGAAAGCCACCACCGGATGCGGTAACCACGCAGGGTCGCCCAGCCAATGGTCGAGCAACCATGCCGTAAGCAACGGAAGGTTCAGGTTGAAAGCAATGCCTAAAAGTATGATTATATCTTCCATAAGAATATCTCCGGAGGAACGGGCTATCCCGCCCAATTACAACTTATAACTCAATTCAATCGCCGCTACCAGCCGGTCGTTTTCTTCCGGCGTCTGCGTAGCTATGCGGAAAAAACGCTCATTCAGACCCACGAAATTGGAAGCGTCCCGGATAAGGATACCATGCTCTGCGGCAAGGTAATCTTTCAAGGCAGACGCTTTACCGAAACGGAGCTGCACCAGCATAAAATGCGTTTGCGTAGCCCATACATCCAGTCCCCCGACAGCCTGAAGAGCAGCGGACAGGCGTGCCGTTTCCCTTAGATAAGCAGCCACATCCAACGGATTGGGAACATCATTCTCCAATAAAAACAACCCCGCCTCAATAGCAAGCTGATTGACCGACCACGGCATGCGATTGGTACGCAACCTCGCCAGCAGGCCGGGACTGCCCGTTACATAACCGAGCCGCAGGCCGGGAACCGCATACCTTTTCGTCATGGAATGCAACAGCAGGACATTGGGATATTCCGCCGCCTCTGCCGGAGAAAAGAGCGGGCACAGCGTAAAATACTCGTAAGACTGGTCTATGACAAAACACACCTGCGGGTTATGCCCAATCAATTCACGCATATACTCCTTGCCGGTGACCGTTCCCGTAGGATTATTGGGATTGCATAGCCAGAACATCCGCACGCTGTCCGGCAGCAGATATCCGTCTTGCTCTTTCGGCAACTGGTACAACGACGTAACCCGATGCCCGTGCATGCGGCAGGCATCCGCATACTCATTGAAGGTCGGTTGCAGAATAGCCGTATTCGTTCCCCGGAAAGTCTGTGCTATGAGGTAGATAGCCTCCGTAGCGCCGTTCGTTACACAGACAGCCTCGTCGGGCAAACGGCAACTGCGGGCTATCCGGGCTTCGAGCGTATAAGGCTCCGGCTCGGGATAATTGCCGATGCGCTCAATCCGTTCGCACAAATGCGCTTTCAGAAGCGAAAGGTCTACCTTGCTGTACACATTGGAACTGAAATTAGCCGTTATAGGCCGGCTATATTTGTAGGAGTCATCTCCATGTCCTTCAATCATGTCTCTGTCTATATTTAGTTCTCTGTCAATATCCGGTAGATAAGCTGCATATCCACATGGCGGCGCACATGGGCAGCAAGCTTATCGTACTGTTCTTCCTTAAACTGCCGGTAGTCGAACGCCCCTGCCGTTTCCGACAGCTTGCCGGCGAACGGCTCGAGCAGGAAATCTATGAATTCCTGGTTATCCAGAATACCGTGAATATAAGTTCCCATACAAGTACGGTCTACGAAATACCCGTCCCGCTGCCCGTCCTCCAGCAAGTTCAGCGGAGAAGCGGGAGCACCCTCTACGGGAACAGTGCTGCCCATATGGATTTCGTAACCGGAAAGAGCCTGCCGGGAACTCCGGAGCGGAAACTGAAAATTATCGGAATCGGAACCGGAACCGGCATGCGGCATAACGGTACAACCGCTTTCCCCATTCGACTGCCCCCGTTCAACCAACTCGAACTTCACCTGCCTCGTAACCTTCTCCCCCGTCATGCGGGTACTTACAGGCAGCAGTCCGAGCCCCGGCAGACGCTCGATATCCCCCTCCACATGGTCGGGGTCGAGCACCTCCTGCCCCATAAGCTGGTAACCGCCGCAAATACCCAATACGGCAACCCCTTCGCGGTGAGCGCGGATAACAGCCTGTGCCACACCGTTGCGGCGCAGCTCGCACAAGTCGTCGAGCGTACTTTTGCTGCCGGGCAGGATAATGATATCCGCCTTAGCCAGCTCGTCCGTATTGTTGGTATAGAAAAGATGTACGCGCGGGTCACGTTCCAGCACATTGAAATCCGTAAAATTACTGAGATGACGTAAAAGCACGACGGCAATATTCACCTTTCCCCGCTCCGCCTGCACCGATTTCGCAGCAAGAGCTACCGAGTCTTCCTCCTCGATATGAATATCCTTATAATAAGGCACTACACCCACTACGGGAATACCGCACAACTCCTCCAACATCTTGATACCCGGTTCGAAAAGCCGTATATCGCCCCGGAACTTATTGATAAGAATACCTTTCACCCGTTCGCGTTCGTGCGGGCGAAGCAACATTACCGAGCCGTAAACACTGGCAAATACGCCGCCCCGGTCGATGTCCGCCACCAGAATCACATCTGCACCGGCATGTATAGCCATAGGCAAGTTCACCAAATCGGAGTCACGCAGATTGATTTCGGAAATGCTCCCCGCCCCTTCCAGCACAATAGGATTGTAACGCCGGGCAAGCCGGTCGTAAGCGGCGCACACCTCCCTGCGCAACTCCTCGCGCCCCTCCTTGCGGAAATAATCGTAAGCATTGCGGTTGCCCACGGGACGGCCGTTCAAAACCACCTGCGAAGTATGGTCGGACTGCGGCTTCAGCAGCAACGGATTCATGTCCGTATGGCAGGGAACACCCGCAGCCTCTGCCTGTACAGCCTGTGCACGGCCTATTTCCAGCCCTTCCGGAGTGGCGTACGAGTTAAGCGCCATATTCTGCGCCTTGTAAGGCGCAGGGCGATAGCCGTCTTGCCTGAAAATACGGCAGAAGGCAGCAGCGATAATACTCTTGCCTACGTCACTGCCCGTTCCGGCAAACATAACAGGATGAAGTTTCTTCATATACTCTTGCATTTCCTGCTGCAAAGGTAGTAAAAAGAGCGGTAGATTGAACAATAGAAAAGAAAGAGTGTTTGAAGATTATCACTCTAACCTAAACGATAAACTTGACATATGAAACAAATCTTACTCACTATCCTCCTGGGAGCGGGTTCGGTAACGGCACAAACCCTCCCCCTGAGCTTCGATGACGCCCTACGGCAGATGCAGGAGGGAAACCGCAGCCTGAAGATAGCCGACAAAGGCATTGAAAGCGCCCGTGCGGAACGCGACAAGCTGAACGCCCTCTGGTATCCGAGCCTGCAAGGTGCGGGCACATTCGTACACCTGTCCGAAAAGATAGAAGTAAAGCAGTCCCTTTCGCAATTCACAGACCCCGCCAAAGACTTCGTGCACAACCTGGTTCCGGACGACCAACTCATCGGCAGCATCCTCGACCAGATAGGCAGCCACACACTCGCCTTTCCGCTCACGCCGCGTAACCTCACCTCCGTAGGCCTCACCGCCGAATGGGTCGTATTCTCCGGAGGAAAACGCATCCGTGCCGGTAAAATAGGCAATGCAATGATTGACATGGCACGCGAGAACCGTGCACAAGCCGATGCAACGCAACGAACCCTCTTGGCAGAGAGCTACTTCGGGTTACGCCTGGCGCAAGAAGTCGTACGGGTACGCCAAGACACCTACAACAGCCTGCAACGCCATTACGAAAATGCGCTGAAGCTCGAAGCCGCCGGGATGACAGACAAAGCCGGACGACTCTTTGCCCAGGTAAACATGGACGAGGCGCAACGTGCGCTGGAAGCTTCCCGGAAAGAAGCCGCCGTTCTGCAGAACGCCCTGCGCACACTGCTCGACCTGAAAGACACCTGCGACATAGAACCCGTTTCCCCACTCTTTATAAACACCGCCCTGCCTGCCAAAGAAGAGTTCCTGCAAGCCATGCACACCGAAAACTACACCGTCAACCAGTTACGGTTACAGTCGCACATCGCCGAGCAGCAGCTCCGTATCGACCAGAGCGGATACCTGCCCGACATCGCACTGTTCGGCAAGCAGACACTATACGCCCACGGCATCCCGAGCAACCTCGTTCCCCGCACCATGATAGGAGTAGGATTTACCTGGAACCTCTTCGACGGCCTGGCGCGTGAGAAACGGATACGCCAGTCCAAGATAGCCCGGCAAACCCTTGCCATAGGCGAAGAAAAAGCCAAAGACGATTTAAGCGTAGGCATCGACAAACTCTACACGCAGATGCAGAAAGCACAGGACAACGTACGCGCCCTGAACACCACTATCGAGTTGAGCGAAGAGCTGGTACGCATCCGCAAGAAATCCTTCACGGAAGGAATGGCAACAAGCACTGAAGTAGTAGATGCCGAAACCATGCTGGCTACGGCACGCGTCGCCCGCCTGGCTGCGTACTACGAATACGACGTGGCGCTGATGAACCTGCTGGCGCTATGCGGGATACCCGAACAGTTTACAAGAATGAATGCCGTGAACTCCCCAGACTCCCGGCCTATCAAATAACTTCCAACCCAATAAATACTACCATAATGAATATCAGCAATAAAAGTATCAGTATTACATTCATCGTTATCCTAATCGCTACCGTAGCGGTATCGGTTATCGGAATGTCACTCATAGACCGGCAACCCATGGTGTTGCAAGGACAAGTGGAAACCACGGAAATACGTATCAGCGGAAAGCTCCCAGGACGCATCGACTCCTTCCTTGTAGACGAGGGAGACTGGGTAAAGGCAGGCGACACACTCGTCGTCATCAACAGCCCCGTTATCGAAGCCAAATACCGCCAGGTAAACGCCCTAGAACAAGTAGCGCAGGAACAGAACAAAAAGATAGATGCCGGTACGCGCCGGCAAATCACCGCCACCGCCCGGCAGCTATGGAACAAGGCACAAAGCGACCTCACCCTTGCCCAGACCACCTACCAGCGTATTCTCACCTTGTACAAAGACAGCGTAGTCACCTCGCAGCGCAAGGACGAGGCAGAAGCCATGTACAAAGCCGCTCAAGCAGCCGAGCGTGCGGCATACCAACAATACCAAATGGCGTTGGACGGCGCCCGGAGCGAAGACCGTGCCGCTGCCCGCAGCCTCGTAGATGCCGCACGCAGTACGGTAGACGAAGTATCCGCCCTCCTGGTAGATTCCAGGCTCACAGCTCCCGAAGACGGACAGATAGCCACAATCTTCCCCAAGCGGGGCGAACTGGTTGCTCCGGGCACACCCATTATGAGCCTGGTAGTAATGAGCGACGCACACGCAGTCCTGAATATCCGTGAAGACCTGATGCCGCAGTTTAAAATGGGCGGCACATTCAAAGCCGATGTACCCGCCCTCGACAAGAAAGACATAGAGTTCCGTATCTACTACATCAGCCCGCTGGGTAGCTTCGCCACCTGGAAATCCACCAAGCAGGCGGGCAGCTACGACATGCAGACTTTCGAAATCCACGCACGCCCCGTACAAGCAGTAGAAGGCCTTCGGCCGGGAATGTCGGTACTCGTTAAAATGTAAAACACAAAGCGAAACATAAAAGAACTAATTTATGCAAATATATAACGATTAAATATCATACAATGAATAAAGTATTTCTCCGCGAATGGAACCGTATGACCTCACGCCGTCTTTACCTCGGCGTATGCCTCATCCTGCCCCTGTTCTGCCTGTTCTTCATGGCTACAATCTTCGGGAGCGGACAAATGGAAAACATACCCATAGGCATTGTAGACCAGGACAACACGGCTACTTCGCGCAATATCTCCCGCCGTATATCGGCAGCGCCCACTTTCCATGTCACGGAGCACTTCACCGACGAAGCCTCCGCCCGGCAAGCATTACAACGGAAGGAGATATACGGCTACCTGTCCATTCCGCCCCGTTTCGAGCAGAAAGCGGTAAGCGGTACGGACGCCACCCTGACCTACTACTACCATTATGCACTCCTCTCAGTGGGAAGCGAACTAATGGCAGCTTTTGAAACCACGCTTGCACCCGTAGCGCTATCCCCCGTCATCGTACGGGCGGAAGCGCTGGGAGTAGGACAAGAGCAGATGCAAACCTTCCTCCTTCCGGTAGAGGCCGATACACATCCGCTCTATAATCCGGATATGAATTATTCCATTTACCTGAGCCAGCCTTTCTTCTTCATACTGTTCCAGATACTCATCCTGCTTGTAACGGTCTACGCCATAGGCAGCGAATTCAAGTTCGGTACGGTGCATCAATGGCTCCAGGCTGCCATACCCGCCGGCAAAGACCCCGGCAACCTGCAAAACGCCCGTATCCTTACCGCCGTTACAGGAAAGCTACTGCCCTACACCCTCCTATTCTCGGTTATAGGCATACTGGCAAACTACGTACTGTTCGGCCCGCTGCACATACCCTTCCAGGGCAGCCTATGGCTGATGAACGCCGTAACAGTACTCTTTATCATAGCTACACAAGCATTGGCGGTACTCATATTCTCTGTTTTCCCCAAGATAGCCTATACAATCAGCGCAGTGTCGATGATAGGCTCGCTGGGCGCTACATTGTCCGGAGTCACCTTTCCGGTAACGGCGATGTATGCACCGGTCTATGCCGCCTCCTACCTGTTTCCGGTACGCCATTTCACCGAGGCAACACAAGCGATGATTTATTTCGATGCAGGCTTCGCCTATCTCTGGCAACCGGTAGCCGTACTTTTCGTGTTCCTGCTATCAGGCACGCTCATCCTGCCCGTATTGAAAAAGCAGATGCAGAAAACCGTCACGGAAAACAAAGCATTATCCCGTACCGCTGCAAACGAAGCAACCCCGTTAAGCGGCATTATCCGCCACGAATGGAAAGCTATCTCCACCAATCCGGCAATCCTGCTGGTACTGGCAGGCGGCATATTCCTCTACGGACTGCTCTACAACTATATGTATGCCCCCAACCTGGTACGCGAAGCCCCGGTTGCCGTGGTCGATTTATCCCACTCCCCGCTAAGCAGGGAGTACGTACGCTGGTTGGATGCAGCCCCGCAGACCTCGGTCTACGCCTGCACACCCAATATCCTCGAAGCCCGCGAATGGATGAAAAAAGGCGAAGTAGCCGGTATATTCTACCTCCCCTCCGACTTCGAGACACGTGTTGCCCGCGGCGAAACCTCCGTCTTTACCCTTTACGCCGCTACGAACGCCTTCCTCGACTTCAAAGGATTGCAGGAAGCCGGAACGCGCGTCATGCTTGCCGTGAACGATGCTCACCGCACTGCCGGGACTGTGTTCCTGCCACCGCAAGGATTGCTGGCAGTGGCATCCTCCGCCCCCGTCGAAGTATCGGGAACAGCCCTATACAACTACACCGAAGGCTACGGCTCCTACCTGATTCCCGCCGTAATGATTGTCATCATCTTCCAGACAATGCTAATGGTGATTGCCATGCTCACGGGTGCAGAGGCGGAAGCAAGGCGGAAAGGCATCTTCACGATGAACGCCCGTTCACTGAAAAACGTGCTGTGCATCGTTTCCGGCAGGACTTTCGTGTACGTCATGTTGTACGCCGTATTCTCCCTGTTCCTGCTGGGGCTGCTCCCGCACATCTTCAGCATTCCCCATATCGGGCACGGCATGGACATCATTACCATGATGATTCCCTTCCTGCTCGCCACCAGCTTCTTCGCGCTCGCTGTTTCCCGCTGGTTCACCGACTCGGAAGCCCCGCTGCTGATGATAGCCTTCTTCTCCGTGGGATACATCTTCCTCTCCGGCGTTTCCTATCCGCTGGAGCTGATGCCGTGGTACTGGCAGGCAGCACACTACATCTTCCCCGTAGCCCCCGCCGCACTCGCTTTCGTAAAGCTGAATTCAATGGGAGCCGGCATTGCCGGCATCCTGCCCCAAATGCTTACGCTATGGATACAGGTAATCGTGTACGGCGCGCTGGCATTGCACACTACGAACCGGATTTATAAACGAAACAAACAAGCTTTATAAGTAAAAGCAAACAGACTTATAAGCAAAAACAAACAAGCTTATAAGTAAAAACAAACAAGCTTATAAGCAAAAACAAGCTTTATAAATAAAAGCAACCAACCTTATAAGCAAAAGTAAACAGACAGATTTATAAACGAAGCAACATACGGATTTATAAGCGGAAGTAACATAAAGGCATAAAAAAAGGCTATCTATCCCAGACAGCCAATCTTTTTTGTTAACCTTAAATCTAATACTATGAAAAACACATTACAAAGGTACGTATTTTCCGAAAACCTCCAAATTATCGGCCTCTCCGGGCGCCACTTATAACATGGTTTAATAGGAATACGAGGTTGTTAACAGATTAATGCCGGTAATTAAGAAAAAGTTACTATCTTCATCCCCGATTTAATGTAGCGACTAAAAAACAGAATACGATGATTCATACCATTCTCGATACAGACCTTTACAAGTTTACGACCTCGTATGCTTACATCAAGCTGTTCCCCTATGCCATAGGAACATTCAGTTTCAAAGACCGGGACGAGACAGCCTATACGGACGAGTTCCTGAAACAACTCCAAGAAGCCGTTGCTGCCCTCTCCCGGGTGGCACTATCCGGCGAAGAACTGGAATACATGACCCGGCACTGCCGTTTCCTGCCGGGAGTCTACTGGGAATGGCTGTCCTCCTTCCGGTTCCAGCCCGATAAGATAAACATCTCCCTGGACAAAGACCGCCACCTGAGCATCGAAGTTACAGACTACCTGTACAAAGCCACCCTCTACGAAGTGCCCCTGCTCGCCATTGTATCGGAAATCAAGAACCGGGTACTCGGCAACGTAGCCAACCCGGACGAGCTTGCCGGCAAGCTGGCAGAAAAAGTCGCACTGTCCAACGAGCACCGGCTCCCCTTCTCGGAGTTCGGAACACGCCGGCGCTTCTCGTTCGATGTGCAAGACAAGGTTATCGGCTACCTGAAACAAACCTCCCAATACTGCACAGGAACCTCCAACTGCCATTTCGCCATGAAATACGGCATCAAGATGATGGGAACGCACCCGCACGAATGGTTCATGTTCCACGGAGCACAGTTCGGCTACAAGCACGCCAATTACATGGCGCTGGAAAACTGGGTGAACGTGTACGACGGAGATTTGGGCATCGCCCTGTCCGATACCTACACCTCCGATGTATTCCTCACGAACCTGAGCCGCAAACAGGCGAAACTGTTCGACGGCGTACGCTGCGACTCCGGAGACGAATTCAAGTTCGCCGACAAGCTGATTGCCCGCTATCGCGAACTGGGCATCGACTCCACCACCAAGACAATCGTATTCAGCAACGCCCTCGACTTCGGCAAAGCCCTCGACATACAACAATACTGCCGCGGCAGAATACGCTGCTCCTTCGGCATCGGAACCAACCTTACCAACGATACCGGCTTCAAGCCCTCCAACATCGTGATGAAGCTCACCCGGTGCAAGATGAACGTCAACCAGGAGTGGCGCGAATGCGTGAAACTGTCCGACGACGAAGGAAAGCACGTAGGCAGCGAAGAAGAAGTACGGGCATGTCTGTACGACCTAAGGCTGCTGTAATGCAAGACTATTGTAATGCAAGACCGCTGTAAAGCTGCTGTAACACAAAGCTACTGTAACAAAAGCTACTTAATAAAGCTGCTGTAACACAAAGCTACTGTAACGCAAAGCCGCCGTAACTCCCCGTTCTCCAAGAAAACATAAACAAACTCATAACAACATCCGATACTATGAAAAAGACCCTATTCGTTTTTTTACTGGCTACGTTGGCACATTCCGTTACCGTGAATGCCCAATATTACAACACTTCCGCCAAACGCCTCTACTATGAAAGCCACAACAGCAGCAACGACGCTACCCACCGCATCCTCTCTTTCATAGAACACACTGCGGCAAGCAACGATACGCTCTACATAACACAGAGCGATTCCGTCCTGCCCCGCAACGGACAGACAAAGGGAAACATGTCCCGGCAAAAGATAGCCTATACCCACGGCAACACAATCATATACATAATGGACGAAACATCCCTGTACGACGAGATGAGAATTATCGTAGAAGACAAGAAGAAAGAAGAAGAGATAAAAAAGAAGTTCAGCTCCAAAGGCACTATCAGCATATCGCTGAACGACCGCCTCAAAAAAGGCGAGAAAATAAAAACAAGCAAATTCACAATAAAAGCCGGTCCAGCCAAAATGACGACCACCCTCAGCGGAGAATATCAAGGCCTCGAACGAATCGAGACACCCGCCGGAGAGTTCGACTGCATGAAAATAACCTATACCATAAAAGCGACATTCTTTCTATTCTTCTCCGAAACGAGCAACATAACCGAATGGTACGCCAAAGACATAGGCTTGGTAAAAAGCGAAGAATACACCCCCAAAGAAAAAAGCCGTACAATCAAGACCTTAGTCGATATAAAAGAACCGTCATAGCCTTTTCCTCTTATAAGCGAACTCCTGCCACTTCTCCTCCGGCCAATCCTGCCGTTGCATCTCCATGCGCGCCATGACAAAGAAAAGGTCGGATAAGCGGTTTACGAAACGCAGAATATCCTCATTGAGCGGCGACTGGCGGTGAAGCGTCCACAAGCGCCGTTCCGCACGCCGCGCCACCGTACGGGCAAAATGCAGTTGCGCAGAAACGGGCGTACCGCCGGGCAGAAGAAAATACCCGTGCTCCTTCAATGTGGCAGTCATGGCATCCATTTCCTGCTCGCAGCGCAAGGTCAGCCCGGCGGCAGAAAGCGGATTAGGGTTCGTTACACCGCCTGGAGTAGCCACATGGCTCATTACCGTCATTAACTCCCTTTGAATGGCATGCAACAGCTCCTGCCAGCTATCCCCTGCCGGAAGCATGGAACGCACGACACCTATTACGGCATTCAGCTCATCCAGGCAGCCGTTCGCCTCGATACGTATATCATCCTTGGGAACACGTGCTCCGCCGTGAATGCCCGTCATACCCTTATCTCCAGTACGCGTATATACCTTCTTCATATCAGTCTTGTTTTCGGTTATTCGAATAATCGCATTATATCCGTCTCCCCCCAGTAAAGATGCGTATAGCTCGCTATCGCATTCTTGTAACGGAATACAGGCGTGCTCACCGGCTGCCCCTTGGCATTATACACCTGTGCCACGGTAGGCGGCAGATAAAGCTCTTTCCCCGCATCATCGGGAGCCGCCCCCGTCTTACCGAACTGCGTATAATGGAACTCATGCCCCCGCAACTGCTGCCCGTTATAGCAGAAACTGCGATACCCCAATGCCAACTTCCGGCATCCCTCCTCATTGGAGATATAAAAAGGAAAGACACCCGCCATTCGGTCGAACCCGCAGCAAGCCCCCTCACCCTCCCGCCTGTCGCGGCTAACGGCATACGAAAGGTAAATCAGCCCCCCGCATTCGGCAAGCGTCCTGCCGCCGTGCTCTATATACTCGCGGACGGATTCCTTTGCCCTGCACGCCCCGGCAAGTTCCCGGGCATGCTTCTCCGGATACCCGCCCGGCAAATAAAGCAAATCGGTATCCTGCGGCATAGGCACATCCTCCTCCGGGTCGAAGAAAGAAACACTCCCCATTCCGCGCAATATCTCCAAATGCTCCTCGTAAATAAAAGAGAAAGATTCCTCGTTGCGCGCCACCGATATACGCAAAGTACCCGACTCAGGCGCAAGCATACCCGGCTCAGATGTAAATACATCCGCCTTATGTGCAAGCCCCCCCAGCTCTCCCATACGCATATCCCGCCCGCACACACAACCTTCCTCCTCCCGTACCTCCTGCAACGGAAAGGACGTCTTTTCCAACAGCCGCCTCCAATCCACATGCTGTTCCAGCAAGTCCGTCAGCCCGCCGATAGCATCCGTACCCTTAGACAAGCTGAAATCGAGCCCCAGATAACGCGACTCCTGCTCCAGCGATTTCGTTTTCGGAAGATACCCCAGGCAATCTATCCCTACCTCGGCACACACCTCCCGCAACATCTCGTAATGGCGGGGCGAACCTACACGGTTGAATATCACCCCCGCCACCCGCACCTCCGGACGAAAGTGCACGAAGCCCCACAACAGAGGAGCCATTGAATAAGCGGCAGACCTGGCATCCGCCACCAGTACGACAGGAAGCTGCAACAAACCCGCAATCTCCGCCGAAGAACCCCGGTCGCGGTCGTAGCCGTCGAACATCCCCATCATCCCCTCTACGATGCAGGCATCCGCAGACGCGGCATAGCGTGCATACAGCCTGCGCACATGCCCGTCCGACGCCATAAAAGTATCCAGATTTATGGAAGGACGCCCGCACACCGCCGCATGATACTTGGTATCGATATAATCCGGCCCGCATTTAAAAGGCTGTACCGCCAACCCCTTCTGTGCCAACAAAGCCATTAACCCGCGGCTCACGGTAGTCTTTCCGCTGCCCGACGTAGGAGCAGCAATCAGAAACTGAGGAATGGAACGCATCTCGATTACGAATTATAAGTTACGGAACGGATTACGGATTATAAGCCGTCCGGTATGGATTTTATACGGCAAAGGTAAACATATCTCCGACAAAAACCTTATCTTAGCTGCCAAATATAAAAAAACCGCTATGATAACCGAAGAACTCAAGAAACTCTACATCGCACATACCGGGCACGCACCCGAAGCAATCGACGAACTCCCCTCCTCCGGCTCCAACCGCCGTTACTTCCGCCTTACGGGTACACCCACGCTGATAGGCGTCAGCGGCGAGTCCGTCGAAGAAAACCACGCATTCCTCTACATGGCAGAACATTTCCGCCGCAAAGGACTGCCCGTGCCCCAAGTATTCATCCGTTCGGAGGACGACGTGTACTACCTTCAGGAAGACCTGGGCAACACCCTCCTGTTCGACGCTATCGAGAAAGGGCGCAAAACCAGCGTGTTCGACGAAGAAGAAAAGCAACTGCTGCGCAAAGCTATCCGCCTGCTACCCGCCGTACAGTTTGCCGGGGCGGACGGCATGGACTTCTCCTACTGCTATCCGCAGGCAGAGTTCAACAGCCGCAGCATCCTCTGGGACCTGAACTACTTTAAATACTGCTTCCTTAAAGCAACAGGCATGGACTTCCAGGAAGACCGCCTGGAAGACGACTTCCAGAAAATGGCAGACGTACTCCTCCGCAGCAGCTCCGCCACCTTCATGTACCGCGACTTCCAAAGCCGCAACGTAATGATTAAAGACGGCGAGCCGTGGCTCATCGACTTCCAGGGCGGACGCAAAGGCCCGGTGTACTACGACGTAGCCTCCTTCCTGTGGCAGGCAAAAGCCAACTATCCGGACAGCCTGCGCCGGGAACTGCTGAAAGAATACATCGAAGCCCTGCGCAAATACCAGCCGGTAGACGAGAGCTACTTCCACGCCCAGCTCCGCCACTTCGTCCTGTTCCGCACCATGCAAGTACTGGGATGCTACGGATTCCGCGGTTACTTCGAAAAGAAGCCCCACTTCATCCAAAGCGTACCCTTCGCTATCGAGAACCTGCGCCAACTGCTCCAGGAGCCCTACCCCGAATACCCCTACCTCTGCAAAGTGCTGCGCGAGCTCACCGAGCTGAAACAGTTCACCGACGACCTGCAAAAGCGCCGCCTCACAGTAAAGGTCACCAGCTTCGCCTATAAGAAAGGTATTCCCGAAGACCCCACCGGCAACGGCGGCGGCTTCGTGTTCGACTGCCGTGCCGTGAACAACCCCGGCAAGTACGAACGCTACAAGCCCTTCACCGGGCTGGACGAACCCGTTATCCGCTTCCTCGAAGAAGACGGTGAGATAGCCGTTTTCCTGGAACATGTCTACGCCCTGGTAGATGCCTCCGTAAAGCGGTATATGGAACGCGGGTTCACCAACCTCTCCGTATGCTTCGGCTGCACCGGCGGGCAACACCGCTCCGTCTACTCGGCACAACACCTGGCAGAACACCTGCACAAGAAATTCGGAGTACAGGTACATTTGATACATAGAGAACAGAATATAGAACAAAACTTCAATGCAAAAGCATAGTTAGCCGCAAAAGACACAACCCCATACTTTATGAAAGCCATGATATTCGCCGCCGGCCTGGGCACACGCCTGCGCCCGCTAACCGACCACACCCCCAAAGCCCTCATCCCGGTAGCCGGGAAGCCGATGCTGGAACGGGTAATACTACGGCTGAAAGACGCTGGGTTCGACGACATTACAATCAACATCCACCACTTCGGCGAGCAGATAATCCGGTTTCTCCGCACCCATAACGATTTCGGAGTTACCGTACACATCAGCGACGAACGGGATATGCTCCTCGACACCGGCGGAGGGATAAAGAAAGCACGCCCGTTTCTGGACGGCAACGAACCGTTCCTGGTACACAATGCCGACATACTCTCCGACATCGACCTGGCGGCAGTCTACAAACACCACCGGGAGAGCGATGCCGAAGCTACGCTGCTCGTCAGCCGGCGGCAGACCTCACGCTACCTGCTGCTGGACGACGCACACTACCTGCACGGCTGGATAAACAAATCCACAGGCGAAACCAAGCCGGAAGAACTCGCCTACCGCGAAGGGCAGTACGAAGAAATGGCATTCGGAGGCATCCATATCATCTCACCCTCCCTGTTCCGCTATATGGAAAACAGCCAGTGGACGGGCAAGTTCTCTATCATCCCCTTCTACCTGTCCGTATGCAAGACAGCCCGCATACAAGGCTATCCGCTTCAAGGCTGCCGCTGGTTCGACATCGGCAAGCCCGAAACGCTGGCTCAGGCAGAAGCATACTACTCGGCAGGCAAGTAAGCAAACACCCCTCTACGCCAATGCCAATATCAGGATTTGCGCCGTGAGCACCCGCAGGAACATAGCCAGCGGATAAACCGTGGCATACCCCACAGCAGGCGCGTCGCACGCAGTCAGCTCCGAAGAATAAGCCAGGGCAGGCGGATTGGTATTCGTTCCCGAAAGCACACCTATCAACGTATAATAGTTCAGCTTCCAGACATAACGCCCCACCAGTCCGCCCACCAGCAACGGAACCACCGTTATAATCGCACCGTAAGCTATCCACACATAACCGCCTTCATAAATAATGGTATCTACAAACCCCTTGCCTGCTCCCAGCCCCACACACGCCAGGAAAAGCGAGATACCAATCTCGCGTATCATCAGGTTGGCACTCATCGTAGTATATGTAATCAGCTTATACTGAGGTCCGAAACGGCTGATAAGAATAGACACAATCAGCGGACCGCCGGCAAGCCCCAGCTTGACCGGTTGCGGAATACCCGGAAACATGAAAGGCAAACTCCCCAGGATACACCCCAACGCGATACCCAGGAAAATAGGAATCAGGTTCGGATGATTCAGGCGCTTCAAAGAGTTGCCCAGCACCTTCTCCGCATGGCTTACCGCCAGTTCGCTGCCCACAATCGTTACCCGGTCGCCCATTTGCAACTGCAAATGAGGCGTCGCCACCAAATCCACCCCCGAACGGTTGATACGGGTGATGCTCGCACCGAAGTTATTACGGATTTTCAGTTGCGCCAACGACTTCCCGTTCAGCTCCGGCTTGGTAATCAAGATACGGCGCGAAATCAACTTCTTATCCACTTTCTCCCACTCCACATTGACCTGCTTGCCAAAGAAAGCAATTATAGCCTCCATATCCTTCGGGTTGGAGATAAACAAAATCTGGTCTTGCAGATGCAGCACAGTATCGGCACTCACCAGCTCCACCTCGCTCCCGGAGTCATGGTGGCGTATGCGCGAAATAACGAACGCACGGTTCAGCAACGGCTTAATAGCCCTTATCGTCTTGCCGTCCACCGCCTCGTTGCGTATCTCCACGGAAACAGGGCGCACGGTCAGCTCCTGCAAATGTCCCAAGCCCTGCTCGGCTTCCGTTTCCTCTTTCCGGGTATTGACATGCAACAGATACTTCAAAGCCAGCAGCGCCAGGATACACCCGATAACACCCAGAGGATAAGCCACCGCATAACCCAGCGCTATCTCCGGAGCATCGATACCGTTCAGGTCGCTGTTTGCCTGCTGGGCAGCACCCAGCCCCGGCGTATTGGTAACCGCCCCCGACAAGATACCCACCATAGTCGTGATAGGTATCCCCGTAGTGAAATGCAGCACCACGGTAATCAGCACACTGACAAAGACCACCAGCACCGCCAGTACATTCAGCGTAAATCCCCCCTTCTTAAAGGCAGAGAAAAAGCCCGGCCCCACCTGCAAGCCGATAGAATATACAAACAAAATCAATCCGAACTCCTTCAGGAAATGAAGCAAATGCTCATCCAGGTTCAGGTTGAAATGTCCGAATACAATCCCCACGAACAATATCCAGGTAACACCCAGGGATATTCCGGCAATCTTAATCTTGCCAAGCATGATGCCGAACGCAATGACAAGCGACAAAATGAGAACGGAGTGCGCCACACCGCCACCCCACAGGTTGGGGTAACCCTCAAAGAGGTTTCTTAATAATTCCATAATTCCAACGTATATATTGATTAGGTAATCGGTAATCGGGTAAAAAAAGTACCCCCACAGAAATCACTTCTCCAGGGATACCAGCTTTCACACATTAAAAAAATAACTATTTATAAAGGCATATTGCCGTGTTTTTTCGGCGGATTGCTCTGGTTCTTGTTATGAGCCATTTCCAAAGCCTGCACCAGCTTATAACGGGTGTTGCGAGGCATGATAATCTCATCTATGAAACCACGTTCGGCAGCACGGTAAGGATTAGAGAACTTCTCCTCGTACTGCCCTATAATCTCCTTCTTCTCCTCGGGCGAAGCCTTCCGGTACAAGATGTTCACAGCCCCTTCCGCACCCATTACGGCAATCTCCGCCTGCGGATAAGCAAGGTTCACATCGGCGCCCGTAGGCTTGCTGGACATCACGATATAAGCGCCCCCGTAAGCCTTGCGGGTTATCAGCGTAATCTTGGGCACGGTAGCCTCGGCATACGCATAGACAATCTTGGCGCCGTGGCGGATAATGCCATTATGCTCCTGCACCGTACCGGGCAAAAATCCCGGAACATCCTCGAACGTTATCAGCGGGATGTTGAAACAGTCGCAGAAACGTATGAAACGCGCCGCCTTGTCCGAAGCGTCGATATCCAGCACACCCGCCAGGTACGCCGGCTGGTTGGCTACGATGCCCACCGAGCGCCCGTTGAGCCGCCCGAAGCCCACCACCACATTCTTTGCAAAGTGAGGCATCACCTCGAAGAAATACCGGTTATCCAACACCGGTTCCACGATATCCTTGATATCGTAAGGCATATTGGGGTCTTCCGGAATAACGGTCTGCAAATCCTCCGTCTGCCGGTGAATATCATCCGTGCAAGCCACATACGGAGCATCCTCCATATTGTTGGACGGCAGGAAACTCAGCAACTCACGGATACTCATCAGCGTCTCCTCCTCCGTATTGCACATAAAATGGGTAACACCACTCTTGCTGCTATGCGTATAAGCGCCGCCCAGCTCCTCCTTATCCACCTCCTCGTGCGTAACAGTCTTTACCACATCCGGGCCCGTGATAAACATATGGCTCTGCTCCTTCACCATGAAGATGAAATCCGTCAGTGCCGGCGAATAGCAAGCACCGCCCGCACAAGGGCCCAGGATAGCCGAAATCTGCGGGATAACCCCCGAAGCTATCGTATTCTGGTAGAAAATGGAAGCATACCCCGCCAGGCTGTTCACACCCTCCTGGATACGTGCGCCTCCGGAATCGTTCAGGGCGATAACAGGAGCGCCGTTCTTCAACGCCAACTGCTGTACCTTGACAATCTTGGCGGCATTCGTCTCGCTCAGCGAGCCGCCGTGCGCCGTAAAGTCGTAGGCATAAACAAACACCTGCCGCCCGTCTATCTTGCCGTAACCCGTCACCATGCCGTCGCCGGCTATCTGCTTCTTCTCCATGCCGAAGTCCGTACAGCGGTGAGCCACGAACTTATCCAGCTCATTGAAAGTACCCTTGTCGAGCAACATATCGATACGCTCGCGTGCCGTCATGCGCCCGCCGGCATGTTGTTTCTCAATCTTGTCTATGCCGCCGCCCAGCGAGGCACGTTTATCCAATTCCTCGAAACGTCTGTATATCTCTTCCCTGTTCATATTCATTCCTCCTTAATAAGTTCCAACTCTATCAATACCTGATTCGCATTTACCGGCTCGCCCTCGCTCACCAATATGTTTTTCACGACGCAGTCCGCACTGACCTTGTAGTTACTCTGCATCTTCATCGCTTCCAGCACCACGGCAATGTCGCCGGCAGCCAGGCGGTCGCCCGGCTTTACGGGGATACTCACGACCTTACCCGGCATCGGGGCGATAATCTTGTCGCCCTGCTTCTCATCCGCCCCCTTCCTCATGTGCAGGTACTTGGCCTGCGTATCCACGATATCCACATGGTACGAACGATAAAACATGTTCACATCGTAACTCTTTCCGCCTTCTCCGCGCACCAGCCCCGCATTGAACGAGTTCCCGTTGTGCAGAATGGAACAGCTCCCGTTCTCCGCCATTACGATATCCACCTCGTACGGCTTCCCGTCTACGGTAAGCTGCACCTTATTTCCCTCCTTACTTACCAGCGTAACATCCGCCACGCGGTTACCTATATGTATTTCCATAAAACAAAACTCCTTTAAATTCTCAGTACACCCTTCTGCAACCCGAACTCGCGCCAACGGCTGATAGGACGCCCGTCGGGCAACTGTGCCGAAGCATTCTCCTCCAGGTTCACCAGGTAATCCATATAAGCCGCAATCATGGCAACATTCTCTATCTCCTCGTTGCTGCCGTTGGAGCGCACCAGCATACGGGCATTCTTGGCGATGAACAACGTATTGTACTCGCCCTTTACGAAGTCCGGCACATGCATGATACGTTTCAGGTAAGCAAGATTTGTTTTCAGCCCCGTAATCTTGTACTCGTAAAGCACGCGGCGCATACGCTCGATAGCATACTGGCGGGTGGTAGCCCACACGATAAGCTTGCCTATCATCGGGTCGTAGTACACGGGAATTTCATACCCCTCGTACACATAACTGTCAATGCGCACACCGATGCCGTTAGGCTCGGTCAGTTGCCTGATGATACCCGGCGAAGGCATGAAATTGTTCTCCGTATCCTCGGCGCAGATGCGGCACTCTATGGCATGGCCGCGCTGGAAGATATCCTCCTGGCGGAGATGCAACGGCTTGCCGTCCGCCACGAAAATCTGCTCCTTCACCAAGTCCACGCCTACCACCTCCTCCGTAACGGGATGCTCCACCTGCAAGCGGGTATTCATTTCGAGGAAATAGAAATTACGGTCTTTATCCACCAAGAACTCGATAGTACCCGCGCCGGAGTAATTCACCGCTTTGGCAGCGGCAACGGCTTTCTCTCCCATTTCCCTGCGCAACTCGGGCGTAAGGAAAGGCGACGGGCTCTCCTCCACAATCTTCTGATTGCGGCGCTGTACGGAACACTCGCGGTCGAAAAGGTGGATTACATTGCCGTAGTTATCGCCCAAAATCTGGAACTCGATATGATGCGGCTCCTCCACGAACTTCTCCACGTACACCGTATCGTCGCCGAAGGACGACATGGACTCCGAACGTGCCGTATTGTACGCCTCCGCCACTTCCTCCTCGCTGCGGATAAGGCGCATACCCTTACCTCCGCCACCCATGGACGCCTTCAGCATCACCGGATACCCAATCCCGTTGCAGATGCGCACAGCCTCCTCCGCACTCTGCAAAGGCCGCTCCGTGCCCGGCACTACCGGCACGCCGGCGGCAATCATCCGCTTGCGGGCGGCTATCTTGTCGCCCATAGCCTCCATAGTCTCGGCAGAAGGGCCGATGAATACGATACCCTCCTCCTTACAGCGGCGGGCAAACTCCGCATTCTCCGACAAGAAGCCATAACCCGGGTGAATGGCATCCGCACCGCAGCCCTTTGCCACGGCAATCACTTTCTCTATATTCAGATAACTCTCTTTCGCCGCAGCCGCCCCTATCGGGTAAGCCTCGTCGGCATACGCCACATGATGCGAAGCACGGTCGGCTTCGGAAAACACGGCAACGGTCAATATGCCCATTTCCTTGCAGGAGCGCATCACGCGCAGGGCAATCTCACCTCTGTTCGCTATCAATACTTTCTTTATCATTTTCTCTCGGTTTATTTATATAAGGAATAGCGCCGCCCGCCACCAGTTTCAGGCAGGCATTGCACAAGCAATCCGCATACACGGCCTTCAAGTACGCACGCTGCTCCGGCTCCAGCCGGACAGACGCACAATGGCACTGCAAAATATCGTCGTGCATGCACTCGAATGTTGCACCACAACGCGGACATACCTTTTTCATAGGCAGTTCTCACTCATATTTAAAAACGTTAACTTGGGTTCGTACTGCCTTCCTATCCCACGAGTAAAGACAGACTTCAATGAATGGCAGGTCTTCTGACTGACTCCTTGTCTTGATGCCTTCCCGATATACAACAGCTATCAGTGGCAAAGGTTCTTTATCAAGACTTCGTAAAGGCGGAGCTTCACAGCAGCGGGACTGTCCGGGATTTGCACCCGATTCCCTTTTAATCCGGACGGCAGAAACGTCCGCCCGGAACCAATTCGGGGACAAAGATAAAGAAATTCTAAAATTAATTAGGGATAAAAGGCAAAATAATGTATAAAACTCTTTATCTTTGCCACCGGAAACGGTAATCGGGCAGACACATCCGCCTGCCGATGCAAGGGAATCCGGTGCAAGACCGGAGCTGTACCTGCAGCTGTAATCCTTTATAAAAGATGTTTGTACCCTCCAAAAGCCACTGCTGCGGCAACGCGGCGGGAAGGCAGTACAAGCAGAGGAGAGCCAGAATACCTGCCGCTTCCGTAACGTGAGCACTGAGCTTCCAGGATTAGAAGCGATGTCCCCTACATTATACGATAGGATTTCCAGCCTATTTTATTCTTTTCGGGTCATTACCATTCGTATGCAGAAGCAACGTGCCTTTTTATGCTTATTCAATTTATAAAAGGTATAGACGATGAAGCGCAAGTATTGGCTTGGAGCGGCATTGCTGTGTTGCGCGATGCAATCCGCCACGGCACAAAGCATCCTGAAAAACAAAGACGAGAAAGAACTCTCGCTCCTGCTCAATGAAGTAGTGGTAACGGGCACAGGTACGGAACACTACCTCAAAGATGCCCCCGTACAGACGGAAGTGCTCACCGGCAAAGCCCTGGAACAATACCAGGCACGCAGCATCGACGACCTCCTGAGCGGCCTCTGTCCCTCCCTCACCTTCCACGACGGCGACATGGGCAGCCACATCCAGCTCAACGGGCTGAACAACGATTACATCCTCATCATGATAAACGGCAAGCGCATGAACGGCGACATCGGCGGGCAGAACGACCTCAACCAGTTGAACCCCGCCAACATAGAGCGCATAGAAATCGTGAAAGGCGCCGCCTCTTCGCTCTACGGCAGCGATGCCATTGCCGGCGTTATCAACATCATCACCAAGCAGAGCCGGGAGAAAATGGAGCTTACCAGCACCACCCGCGTAGGCGAGCATGGCGATGTACGGCAAAGCACCAGCTTCGGCTTCAAGTACGGCAAGCTGAAATCGGTAACCGGCATCAACTTCCGACACACCGACGGCTGGCGCAACACAGACATGCAGTGGGACCAGAACCAATTGAAATCCGGCTCCACCATGCTCACCGTGAACCGCTCCACCAACTACACGCTCTCCGAGAACCTGGAATGGCAGGTAAACAAGCGGCTCAACCTCACCGCCGAAGGAACCTACTACGAGCGCTGGGTGATGCGTACGCACGGCCCATGGAAATACCTGCCCAACGACTTCTACTACCGCAACTACACCTTCGCCGCCGGCGGCAAGTACAAGCTGAACGGACGCAACTACCTCACCGCCGACCTCTCGTACGGCCGCTACGGTTACTTCTACGACTATAAGCTGAAAGACATCACCGACTACTTCAAGGACGGCGACCGCATCACCTACTACCCCGGCCAGCGTATCAAGCAGAGCATACAGCAGCAAGTGCTGGCACAGGTAAAGGGCATCTTCTACCTCGGCGACCGCCACATCCTGAACACCGGCATCGAATACCAGTACAACCGCCTGGAATCTCCCCACCACATAGCCGACGACCTTGCCTCCGTATACACCCTCGCCGCCTATGCGCAGGAGGAGTGGACGGCTACGGACAACTTCGTCCTGACCGCCGGCGTACGCGGCACACAGCATAAGGAAACCGGATTTAACCTCAGCCCCAAAGTCTCGGCGCTGTACAAGGCGGGACACTTCAACCTGCGCGCCTCCTACGCCATGGGCTTCAAGGCGCCCACTATCAAAGAGCTGTACTACGACTATACGGGCAGCATCGGCGGCGGCTCGCTCACCGCCTACCACGGCAACACCGACCTTAAGGCACAGACCTCGCAATACGGCTCCGTAAGCGTGGAGTACGTGGGAGGCAAGTTCCAGGCAAGCCTGACGGGATACGCCAACTTCATCCGCAACATGATAGAGCTGGTAGAGATAAAGGTAACTCCCGAGGAGAAATTCCTCGAGATAGAAAAGAGCAAGCGGTACACCAACCTAACGAAAGCCCGCATCTACGGCATGGATTTCACCTTCAACTACCGCCCTACGAAAGACATCATGCTGGGCGGCGGATACAGCTATGCCGACCCTAAAGCGCAGTATGCCGCCGACAAGGGCGACAACTACATGCAGTACCTCTACATCGACGCCACCTCCTGCCACAACGCCACGCTCAACGCCACCTGGCAGCACGCATGGGGGCGCTACCGCCTGGGCTTGGGAGTGTACGGCCGCTACCAGTCCACCCGCCACTACGTGAATGACAACAATGCCGACGGCTTCCAGACATGGCGTATCAACACCGCCCACACCCTGCTGAAAATGCGGTTCTGGACGCTGACGATGAATGTAGGCGTGGACAACCTGTTCGACTACGTAGACCGCACCCCCTTCGGACGCAACCGGGCAACCAGCACGCCGGGGAGGAACTTCTACGCATCGGCGCTTATCAAGTTCAAGAACAAGTAAATACGTTATCGTATATTTCATAAATAATACGTTATTGTATTTGCCAAGTAATACGTTACCATATATCACAGGCAATACATTATTATATGTTTTACAAGTAATACATCATCATATATTTATCAAGTAATACAACACTATACATTTCGCAAGTAATACGATACATTAATTATATATTTCAATTCATTATTTAATTCATTACAAGTATGAAGAATTTCAAGTTTTACCTGCTGGCAGCCCTCGTGGTAGCCGTAACCTGCACCGGCTTTGCCTCGTGCAGCGACGACGACGATGAAGAAAGTACCGCCAACCCCGCCACCCGCGTAGTTGCTGAAACCAAGAAGCACGATACCGCTATCCTGCTCTGTACTTTCGGAAGTACCTACAACGAGTCACTGGACGTTTACGATGAGATTATCAACGACTTCCAGAAGCAGTTCCCCGAGACGGACATCTACATGTCCTTCACCTCGCGCACCTGTATCGGCCGTGCAGAGGCATCTACCGGCGAGGCACGCTACAAGTTAGACCAATGGCTGAAAGCTATCGGCGATGCCGGCTATACGCGCGTAGCCGTACAGTCGCTGCACGTTATTCCGGGCGAAGAATACCTCTCGCTGATGAATACCGATATCAAGAAGAATTTCATGATAGACTGGTATCCGCATATCGACGTGCTGAAAGGCGCCAACCTGCTCTCTACCGACGATGATACGGAAGCCGTAGCAAAAGTCCTTTACAATCATTACAAGGAGAAACTGGCAGACAAGAAAAACCTCGTGCTCCTTATGGGACACGGTAACCCCGACGTAAACTACAACGCCAACATAAAGTACCTCGAAACACAAGAGAAGCTGCAAGAGAAAGCAACCAACGGCAATATCTTCGTAGGTACTGTGGACTACGGTGAAATGCTTTTCTGGCCTAAAGAAGAAGAGGAACTACCAGCAGACCGCATACCGGTGACTTCTGCTGCACAGATGATTGCCAACTATCCCGACTGCATCTATTCGCAGGTAATGAAGTATTGCCAGGACAACAACCTGCAACCGAATGAAGTGAACGTGTACCTCGCTCCTTTCATGTCTATCGCCGGCGACCACGCCCACAACGACCTTTGGGGCATCGAAGCCATAGCCGAGAACAAAAGTCTGGACGACGTAGAGCTTAACACCAACGAATATAGCTGGCGCGAACGCCTGGAAAAAATCGGTTTCAAGGTAGACAGAACTTTCGAGGCACACCCCGTAGGCCAGGCAGACGCCGACCACGGTATCAAGGACGGTTGCGGCATCAAGGCACTGGGCAGCTATCCCGAAATCCGCGCTATCTGGGTGAACCACCTGAAAGAACAGTGGGATGCCGATGCTTGGGAGAATGGCGAAGGCTACCAACCGGAGGCATAAGAGAAAGCTGAAAGGAAACAGAAAAGAAAGCCGAATGAACATAAAGCAAGTGGAAGGGAAACATAAGGAAACATATGAAGTACCGGAAATAATTGCATGAAGAATAAAGAAACGGTAAGGGTTATCCCATAAAGCGGACACCTTTACCGTTTTTCTATATCCTAAAGGAAACCGCAGGCACATCGGGATAAAACGTTTTTTTATATCCTAAAAGAAACCGCAGACACATCGGGATAAAACGTTTTTCTATATCCTAAAGAAGCCCACAGGCGCATCGGGATAAAACGTTTTCTATATCCTAAAGAAGCCCATAGGTGTATCGGGATAAATGGTAAATAATTTCTTAATCAGGCAGTAGGGAGAGAAAGGGTAGAATATACCGTACCGGAGAAAACCCATGTTTTTATCCCCGGAGACGTTTCAATGCTTTAACCTATTTATAATCAAAGCATTGCATTCCAAAAGCACAAAAATTTCCGATTTTTTAAGGTTCATTTTAGAGCTCAGGTCCCTATTGACCCTCTTTTACCCCCCTCCGCTGTTCTCTTAAACTATCCAACGACAATATTTTTCTATGCCAGGGAAGTAAATCAACAGCCGTACGCATCATGCGTTCTACCCGGATTATATGCAAGCTCTATCTTAGGAATACACATTAGATTTGCTTAGGAATATATAGACCCATTCGGAATGCACATAAGGTTTGCCCGGAATATATATAAGACTTACCCGGAATATACGCAAGGCTTGCCCGGAATATATATAAGGCATACTCGGAATATATGCAAAGCTTACCCAGAACATATATAAGGTGTACTCGGAATATATGCAAAGCTTACCCGGAATATATATAAGGCATACTCGGAATATATGTAAAGCTTACCCGGAATATATAAGGCATACTCGGAATATATGCAAAGCTTGCCTAGAATATATATAAGGCATACTCGGAATATATGCAAAGCTTACCCGGAATATATGTAAAGCTTACTCGGAATATACACAAGACATACCCCGAATTATATGCAAGGCTTATTGCGGATTGTACGCCCGGCTTAGTTGTGGCTACATGCAGGATTTCCCCCGAACCCCATAACGACTTTATCCGGATTATACCTCAATCTTAACCGAATTATATATCAAACTAACCTGGTATATATATCAGTATCACCCCAACGATATATCAAACTACCCACAATGATATACCGAACTCACCCTAATGATATACCGAACAACCCCAATCATATCCCAACCTTATTTACGCTGCTTCAACCGCATTTATCCCTACCCCCATATATACAACAGATAAACTATACCCTATAAAT
This sequence comes from Bacteroides gallinarum DSM 18171 = JCM 13658, assembly GCF_000374365.1. Classification (GTDB taxonomy): domain Bacteria; phylum Bacteroidota; class Bacteroidia; order Bacteroidales; family Bacteroidaceae; genus Bacteroides; species Bacteroides gallinarum. Next base: position 99,723 of record NZ_KB894121.1, on the reverse strand, counting down.
ATCCCTTCCCGATACGGCAATCCCCTCCCCCTACTCTTTCTCTTTTCATGACAACATTCCAAATAGTATAAAACCGCCCCGAGGCTGTCCCCCCTACTTATCGTTTTTACTAATACACTATAAATCAACTGAATAAAAAATGAGGGGCGGGGTAAGGGGGGTCAATAAGAACCTGGACTTAAAAATAAACCCTAACACGAGTGTAAAACAGTAAAAACAACCGACATCATACCGTATCTTAATTCCCCTCACGGGCTAAAAAAAATCATCCCGCAAGCCGAAACAAACCGGCTCACGGGATGAAAAGATTTTGCTTGCGGGATAAAAGATACCGCCTCGCAAGACGGAACGCTATCTGCGCCTACTGAAAGTACGCCTTATATACCTCACTCCCAGCCATACCCCGGTAAGGGAGAAACCAGCACCCACTATGCACACCAGCCAAATGGCGATAGTCCATAACACGGGACGTTCTATCAGCCATTGTATGTTCAGGTAATGAATGCCGCTGAACAGCCATTTCCTCACTATTTTATTGTGGTTGAGGAAGCGGACGTAGCCCGTTTCCGGACTGATATAATAAAGCGTGCCGTCCGCATCGTCCACCTCTACCTTATACACGGGCAAGGGAAGCGAACGGTCGCGGTCGAGGTAATAGTTGTCGTAGCGGTCTATCAGCGAGATGCTGAACTGCACGCTGTCTCCGTGGAGGCGTTTCAGCCCCTCTACGATAGTTACTTCCGGGATGAACAGTTCGCGTACGTCTTCTGCGGAAGCGTCTATCAGGCGCTCATTATCGCCCTCTACAATGGCATATACGGGTATCTCTCCATAATGAGTCCACGACACCTCTTTCAGCTCCGGATAAGCCTCTTTCAGCTTGCGGTAATCCAGCCGGTAGGCGGTAACGGGCAAAGGCTGCTTTCCCCACATCTTGGAGTAGCTGAAAAAATAGTTGCCCTGCATGGGCACTATCCACCTGGGAACCCGCTGCATGGACAAGACACCGCTTACGCTCCACGCAATCAGGGCAATGCCGAATACAAGCCCTATCACAAAGTGCCAGCGATACCAGAATCTCTTGTAGGGAACCTCCCACTGCTTTTTCTTCCTGTACCGTTTCAGCAGCAGGTATATCCCCAGATAGAAACCGGTAAGGGAGGCTGCCAGGCATAGAAATCCGCCTACGGTGATGCTCGTTTTCCATATAGAGACGTCTTTCCTGATAAAAGGCAGATAGAACTTATGCGGGATAGCGCCCAGCCATGCCCAAAGGCGTTGGGAAGCATCCGTAAGCTGCTGCACTTCTCCCGTACGACTGGCAACGAACAGTTCGTGCTTTTCCGCATCGTCGAAATAGAAACGGTAGATAGGAAGCTCGCGTTCGTAGCGGCTGTACAAAATCCACTGTGTACGTTCGTAGAGGGTGTCTACGCGCCGTATGGGGGCATCCACCCACCTCCGGGCAATCTGCTCTATCGCGGCATATGTTACCGGCTTTACCGCTTGCAGGGTGTCCGCACAGAAAAGCCCGGTGCTGTCCTTGGTTTTCAGCTCCACGAGCGTCTGCCCCTGGAACTGGCGGACACGGATGTTTCTCACGGTTCCGGGCATACGCTCCACGTACTGGTGTATGCCGGGCAGTGAGTCGGGCAATGTTTCTTTCATCGCATACACCTTGCTGTCCGACAGCCGGGGGTACGGATGATATATCAGGATAAGCCCCGATACGAACCACATGAAAAAGAACAGGGCGATAACTGTTCCGGCAATGCGGTGGAGGGAAAAGGTATATCTGTTTATCTTCTTCATAAATACGGATGACAAGCCAGAATAAGACAAAACCGGAACAGCGGGCATTCTGTATTATCCCTTGTTCCGGTTGTCTTTATAATTACCGGCAGTTAGTATTAATCTGCAATGTACACAATACGGCTAAAGTCGTAACCCTCCTGGATAGTGACTCCCTTCTTCATGCTGCCGCTCTTGATGTCGTATACGTATACGCACGGTGCAGTGTGTTCGGGATTGACACCGATATATGCCTTTCCGTTCAGAATGAACGAACGTTGCGAGAAAGTACCGCTGCTATAAGGCAGTTTCTGTCCGTCGCAGGTAAATTCCGTTACCTCGTCCGTAGTCAAGTCGAGCAAAGCATAATAGCAGTTATAGGCATCGCCCCAGTTTTTACCCTTTTCGTATTTGGCATTATCATCGCCGCAACCTGTGTATTTAGGGTCTTGCACGTAAATCAGCGCCTTGTTGTTACCCAGGTAATCTACGGTTACCAGCTTACCCTGGTCGGCCTCTTTATTCGCATTCTGGCGGAAGCCTTCATAGGATTGGTCGAACTCCATCTCTCCCTTTTTGATGCGGAGCAGACGTCCATACTGGCAAGTGCTTGCCTCCGAGTTCGGAATGCGGCTGTTGCAGGCGATATAGAGGTTTTCGTTATTGTCGAAGAACATCTTGTTCTGCAACAATTCACCATAGGCTGTACCTGCCATTTGCTCCGCACGTTCTTCTCTCACATATTTTTCGACCTTCATGGTGGCTGCATCGATAAATGCTACATAGAAACCTGTCTCGTCGTTTTTGTCCTGGAAAGCATAGATAATCTTATCGTCGGACTTACGGTAACGTGCCAGGCCGGAGGTGCTGAATTTCGTGAAATTGGTGAGTTCGGCCAATCCCAAATTGCCTTCTGCCTCGATTTTCATGGTGTTAGCATTGATTTTCGTCCAAATTACCTCGTCGGCAGGACCGTTTGCAGCTATTATAACGAAAGTATCGTCGCTTATCCATACAAACGAGTAACGGCGGTCTTTATAGGTATTCGTCTGGAAAGCTTGCTCGGCAACCGTAGTAATGGCTGTGTTCGAAATCTGGTATTTGCCGAAGCGGTCTTTTTCCTTCGGAATCTGGTAATAGTATTGTCCGTCGATAATGGATTCCTGGTAGAGTTTGGCTGTTACATCGCAACCTGAGTTCTTAAAGTCGATAGTTTCGTCGCCTTCAAGCGAATTGACGCTTTTTACCAGCAGGGCATCATCCGAACCCATACCGCTGGAACCGATAGTTACCCAGATATCATAATGCACCTTATCAATCATTTCGCCTCCGATATCGCCGGAGTTATCATCGTCATCACTACAAGCACTGAAAGACATGGTTGTCATGACAGCGGCAAATGCCCATACTAAGAATTTAAATTTTTTCATTTTCTTTTTTTATTTGAATAATTAATGAATGAATAGTCTGAATTTGCATAAGAAGGAGCGTCCGGGTTTTTGCAGCATATAGTTATCGTATATCTTACTGTCGAAAAGATTATTGCACTCCAACGTTATATTGTATTTTTCTTTATGCCACGAGTAGGTCAGGGTGGCGATGTGCTGGTGCTGCGTCGGGATTTTGGACTTGCTGTCCAATGACCCGTATCCTTCCCAGGTGAGGTAGAACCAGTGGACGTACTGGTACAGATAGCCGAAACGTACTTTGTCGTCTCTCTGGAAAAGATTTCTTTGTGTCAGGGTCAGCTCGGTATTGCTAAACAGCCACGGCCTGTTAGGTATCTTGTTCTTATAGGTTACGGAAGGCTTTCCGTCTTTTTTCAGCGGATTCATGTCACGCGCTTCCTGGTAGCTGCAATTAGTAGTCAGTTGCAGCAGGTTGTCGTAGGTATAGCGCAGCTCTCCCTCCGCTCCTTTCATTGTTACATTGGAGATGTTGTCATACTGCATCATGCCTTCTACTTCCGATACCACGGCATGTATATAGTCCTCCACCTTACGGTAAAAGGCATTTGCCTCGTAATAAAGCAGGTGTTTGGGAGCCAGACGGATATTTCCGAAAGCGCCCACATTGAAATTATTGCTGTGTTCGGGCTTCAAGGCGAGGTTGGCGTATATGGTCGTACCGTTTCCCAACAACTCCCTGGCCAGAGGAAGGCGAACGGTATGCTCATAGGATGCTTTCAGGGCAAAAGGCTCGCAAAAGTTGTAGCGCGTGCCCAACCCGTAGCCCGGATTGTTTTTCGTAGTGCTACGGGGCATATTGGCGGAGTTCGTTATCCAGGACAGGTCTGTCTGTTCTATCTTGACATGGTTGATATAGTCTTTCAGGAAGAAAGTGTTCACCAACCTGTCATTCATGAACGACTGGTTGTACGAAAGCCCCACAATGTGTTTCGCCAATACGTCATTCGAGGGTACAAACTCGTCATCGAAATCGTCGTAGCGTTTGTTTCCCGTACGTGTCAGCAAGTAATTCAGGTTGATAGAGTGGTATTTGTTAAAATCATAATTCAGATTGGCGCGTACTACCGTAAGCGGACGTTTGTAATGACGCAGTTGCTTGCCGTATCCGGTTATCTCATTCCGTGCACTTTCAATGTACGACTGGTTCCAACTGTATTTACGGAAAGCCGTATCTACGGTAAGCGCATGGTCCCACGTGTGGGAAACAAGTGCGTTCATCGCCAGCTTTTCTATCAGGAAATCTTTCTTACGGTAGCGTGCCGAAACGTTCCAGGCGTCCTGCTGCTTCTCTGCCATACCGTAAACGATGCTTTGCATGGCTCCTGTCTGGAGTTCCTTATCTACCTTCGAGTAAGAGCCGGAAACGTAGAATGCGTCGGCCCATTTCTTGTTTTCCACCCCTACCTCTACCTGTGCCAGCACCGAGAGGTAATCATCGTGGAAACGCTTGGCATCGGCCAGCATGTATTTACCCTGTTCTTCATTCCACAGCTCTACATCCTTTACCGTATAATCGTTCTTGGAATAATTAAAGCCTATCGTCGGTTTCAGGACAATACCTGTCTTGGGGAAATATACTTGCGCATTCAAATCTGCAAGATAGGTATGGAAAGAACCTATACTGAATGAGGCGTCTAAAAAGTTCTTTTTCTCCTTTTTAGTGATAATATTGATAGCTCCTCCCAAAGCATCAGCGCCCAAATGGGCGGGAACGACGCCTTTATATATCTCGATATGGTCGATAGTGTTTACCGGAAAGTTAGCCAGCGATATTTCCGTCCCTTTGGTATCCATAGGTACTCCGTCTACAAAATAACGCACTGCATTGCCCGACATTCCGTTCAGCGACAGCTCGAAATCGGAGCCCAGCCCGCCTTCGGTACGTACCTTGATGCCGGTGGTACGGTTAATGACGTCGTTCAGGTTGGTGGTAGAGTTGGCTATGGATTTTACATCGACGGCGTTCACCGTATAGGCTCCCTCGCGCAGTTTCTGCGTCTGGCTCTTGCCGTACACCGTAACGGATTGCAGGTCTACCGAGTTTTCCTGCAACCTGAAGTCGAAGGTCTGGTTTTTCCGTACATCGATTTCTTTCTTTATGGTGTTGTAGCCGTACAACGATACCACGAGCTTGTGTTTTCCGGCAGGAAGCCGCAGGGAGTATGCGCCCTTGTCGTCGGTGTATGTGCCCGTAGTGGAGCTTTCTACCGCCACCATAGCCGCCGGCAGGGGATGCTTGCCTGCGTCCGACACGACGCCGGATATGGTGTATGTGCCTTGTGCCGCCAGCAAATCGGAAAGCAATAATAGGGATACGAACAGTAATGTACGGGATAAGCGGTTGTTGTTTCTTCGGTATGCCATTCTTCAAATTTTAATTCATGGGGAAAACGGCACGAAAAAACAAACAAAGTCCACCGGTTACGGAAAAGTACTCGTGAATATTGTTTTCAGCCTTATCCCACGAAAGCTTTAAAAACACAAATAAACCGGCAGGTCTTCTGACTTGCTCCATTACCGGAACCTTCCCGTCCTGAAAAATAAGACAGTGGCGTATCTCTCCGGTAACACTGTTGAGAGCTTACAGCAGCGGGACTGTTCAGGATTTGCACCTGATTCCCTTTTAATCGTCCTTCATTTGAAAATGCCATGCGAACATTTGGAAATGAATGCGAACCGATTTACATAACAATCTTATGTCTAAACCGTTAAGAAATAAACAGTTTCTTTTTTATTCCTTAAAGGGTTTGATTTTCGGGTGCAAAGGTACAATGTTTTTTCTTTTACGCAATATATATCGCGGATAAATTAAATCACCGGCTCATTACTCCGATATATGGAATTTATATATATCTTTGTCCCGGTTTAGGTGATACGGCAGCGCATCCTGCCTGCCGTATAAAAGGGAATCCGGTGCAAGTCCGGAACAGTGCCCGCTACTGTAAACTCCATTTTATCCCGGTGCATACGCGGATAAAGTGCAAGGAAACATCCTCATTCATACCACTGTCCGACAAGGACGGGAAGGTTACGCGTTTTCTTGCAGGGGTAAGCCAGGAAACCTGCCTATGCCGTTAGAAAGACAATGGTCGCCCCGGGATTAGGAAGACTAAATTATCAATTATAAAACCAAAATTCTGTTATGATTATGAAGACAAGTATGAGAACGAGCCTGTTTTTAATATTAACCGTGTTCTCCCTTTTCTGCTCCGCGCACGAAGGAGAAAATTTCGTTGCAGACGATATGCTGGCAAATATGAAGCCGGGCGATAAGGCTGCCTTGCTCATGGTGCACTTCGGCACTACGCACGACGATACCCGTGCACAGACTATCGACGCCATTAATGCCAAGGCTAAGGCTGCTTTTCCGGAACTGGAGTTCAGGGAGGCTTATACCTCGCGCATCATCATACGCCGCCTCAAGGCACGGGGCATCGACAAAGCTACTCCGCTGGATGTTTTGCTCCGGCTGCGCAGCGAGGGTTATACGCATGTCATCATACAGAGCACTAATATCATCGACGGTGTGGAAATGGAATCGCTCCGCCGCGATGTGGAAAGTGTGTTGCCTTTCTTCAAGCAGATACGTGTAGGCACGCCCCTGTTCTATTCGGTAGAAGATTGCGAAGAAGTGACCGCTATCCTGGAAAAACGTTTCGGCACGCCTGCCAACGGGAAAAAGAACGCCAAAGAGCACATCGTTCTCGTAGGGCACGGCACTTATACTCCCAGTACTGCCATGTACGGCCAGATTGATTATATGCTGAAAGCCGACGGCCGGACTAACTTCCACGTAGGCACTATCGAGGGTTATCCGACTTTCGAAACGATGTCTGCACAACTGAAAGCTGCCAAAGCCAAAAGCGTAACGCTCGTTCCTTTAATGTTCGTTGCCGGCGACCATGCCAAGAACGATATTGCGGGCGACTGGAAGGAGGCGCTCGAGAAAGAGGGTTACACCGTAAATACCCGCCTGGAAGGGTTGGGACAAGTTCCTGAGATACAGGATATATTTATAGAGCACATCCGTTTCGGACTGAAACACCGCATGCTGGGTATCATGGAGAAGAAAGCGGCGTATGCGGCAGGCAAGGAGGTGAAGTAAGGATGTCATTGCGGAATGAGGCGAGCATCTTATTATTGAATGAGGCATAAACGTTGCCATTAAATAGAGGTGGGGAAATACCGCAAAAACGAAGTGGGAAATTTGCCGTTTCATGCCTGTAATCCGCTAAATTGACGTATCTTTGTATATAGAAATATGGAACTTATGAAACAGCCCAAAATCATCGTTGCCGGTATCGGTCCGGGTAATGAGCAGGATATTACGCCTGCCGTAATCGCCGCTTTGAAGGAAGCGGATGTAGTGGTAGGATACAAATATTATTTCCGGTTCGTCACTCCCCACCTCCGTCCCGGAACGGAATGTATAGACACGGGGATGAAGCGGGAACGCGACCGTGCCGAACAGGCTTTCGAACTTGCCGGACAGGGTAAGACGGTATGCGTTGTCAGCTCGGGCGATGCAGGGATTTACGGCATGACTCCCCTTATTTATGAGATGAAGCGCCAACGGTACAGCGACATAGAGGTTGTTTCGCTGCCGGGTATCAGCGCTTTCCAAAAGGCTGCCGCCTTGCTGGGCGCTCCCGTCGGGCATGATTTCTGCGTGATTTCGCTGTCAGACCTGATGACGCCGTGGGAGCGCATCGAGAAGCGTATCGTAGCCGCTGCCGCCGCCGATTTCGTGACGGCTGTCTACAACCCCAAAAGCGAGGGGCGCTATTGGCAGCTTTACCGCCTGAAAGAACTGTTCTTGCAGGAGGGACGCTCACCGCAGACGCCCGTGGGGTATGTGCGCCAGGCGGGACGCCCCGAACAAGAGGTGCATATAACCACGCTGGAAGCGTTCAATCCCGAAGATATAGATATGTTCACCGTTGTGCTGATAGGCAACTCGCAGTCTTACGAGTGGAACGGGACGATAATTACACCGCGGGGGTATTATAGGGAAGATGAAAGGGGGCATTCCCCGTCCTCTGCAAGCCACCTCCAAATCAATAAAGGACAGGATATCATGATACGGAGCTTCCGTACCATAGAAAAGGAATTGAAGAACGATAACATTCCCCTCGACCATAAATGGGCGCTGCTGCACGCTATCCATACCACCGCAGATTTTGAAATGGAAAAGTTGCTGCATACGGACGCAGGAGCTGTGGAAACATTGTACCGGGGCATCATCGAAGGACGCATACGGACAATCGTTACGGATGTAACAATGGCTGCCAGCGGTATCCGTAAAGGGGCTTTGGAGCGTCTGGGTGTGGAGGTGAAATGCTATCTCGGCGATTCGCGTACCGCTGCAATGGCGGCAGAGAAAGGCATCACCCGGACGCAGGCAGGCACGCGCCTGGCTGTGGAAGATTGTCCCGATGCGCTTTTCGTATTCGGCAACGCTCCGACCGCCCTAATGGAGCTTTGCGACCTTATCCGTAAAGGGAAAGCGTATCCGGCAGGGATTATCGCCGCTCCGGTGGGCTTCGTGCACGTGCAGGAGTCCAAACATATGATAAAGCCTTTTACCCATATCCCGAAGATAATCGTGGAAGGACGCAAAGGCGGCAGTAATCTCGCCGCCACCTTAGTGAACGCTATCTTATGCTACAACGATGCGGAACAGCTAAGGCCGGGAAGGGATGTATGAGGGAGACTAATGAATAATGACTGGAAATCGGCGATGCAACGGAAATTTATCATTATAGGAATGGATGATAACCGGACGCCTTTCTTCCCGCCGGAAGTACTGGAGCATATACGGCAAGGAAAGGTGTTTTCGGGAGGGGTACGGCACAAGGAGATTGTAGGCGGCTTGCTACCGGACGATGCGATATGGATTTCCATTACCGTGCCGCTGGATAATGTGTTTGCACAGTATGAAAAAGCGCTTATGCGGAATGAAAAAGTTCTTGTGCAGGATGAAAGCGTATTTACGCGGGATGAAAAAGTACTTGTACAGAATGAAAGCGTATCTACACGGGATGAAAAAGTACTTATACAAAATGAATGCGTATCTACACAGCATAAAAAAGCATCTACCACTTCCGGAACAGTACGGAATGGTACGGAAGATAATAATCCTGCCGGACAGATTATAGTTTTCGCTTCGGGCGACCCGTTGTTCTTCGGCTTTGCCAATACGGTAAGGCGGAAGCTGCCGGATGCGGCAATCACGCTTTACCCGTCTTTCAACTCGCTCCAGGTATTGGCGCACCGCCTCGTAATGCCTTACGACGATATGCGTACCGTTTCGCTGACGGGACGCCCCTGGCATGAGTTCGACCGCGCCCTAATAGAGCGTGCACCTAAAATCGGCATCCTCACCGACCGGGAACATACTCCTGCCGCAATCGCCACCCGGATGCTGGAATACGGCTACCGCCATTACACGATGTATGTAGGAGAGCATCTCGGCAATCCCGGAAAAGAACGCATTCTCCGCATGACATTGGAAGAAGCGGCATTGGGCACGTTCGAGCATCCCAACAACCTGTTACTCTGCGCCTGCTATCCCGGAGAGGCGAACGGGCAAGCCTGCCACGAATGTGTGTACAGCCCGTTGCCAGCCCGTCCTTTCGGCATACCCGACAAGCTGTTCGCCCACCTGGACGGACGCGCCCGGATGATAACCAAAGCCCCTATCCGCCTGCTTACATTGCAGGCGTTGGAGCTGAACCGCCGGCGTGTGTTTTGGGATGTGGGTTTCTGTACCGGCTCGGTTTCCATAGAAGCCCGGCTGCAATTTCCCCACCTTACGGTCGTTTCTTTCGAGATACGTGCCGAAGGTGAAGAACTGATGAATATCAACAGCCGCCGTTTCGGTGCGCCGGGCATCACGGCAATCATCGGCGATTTCCTGCAAGCGGAAACGGGAACGCTCCCCCGCCCCGATGCCGTCTTTATAGGCGGGCATGGCGGACATCTGCCGGAGATGCTGATGAAAATAAAGGAGGTACTGCTGCCCGGCGGTTGCGTCGTATTCAACTCCGTATCGGCAGAAAGCAGGCAGGCATTTGCAGAAGGAGCGGAAGCCGCAGGCATGGAGCTGCAACCTTCCGTGCGTATCGCCTTGAACGATTATAATCCTATTGAGATAATGAAGGCTGTATCTCCTGAGATGAAGGTTGTATCTTCCTAAAAGAAGGCTGTATCTTCTGAAATGAATACACATTATAGAAACTGATATATCCGTTACAGAAACAAATATATCCATTATAAAAAACAATATACCCACTTATGAAAACTGATATATCCGGTATGAAAACCGATACACTAAATACGAAAGCTGACATGCCTGACATGAAGTCCGATACACTAAATACAAAAACCGATATGCCCGACACGAAGCCCGATACACCAAATACAAAAACCGATATGCCTGACATGAAGTCCGATACACCCGACATAAAAACCGCCATTATCCTTGTTTCGGAAGCCGGGCTGAATTCTGCACGGCTATTGCTTAAAGAGTTGCCGGGCGCAACGATTTTTACCCCGCGCCATGAGGAAGGATGTACCCATATAGAATCTGCCGGCAGTTTCACCGCCGACAACTTCAACCGTTACGGCGCCTTTATCTTTATCGGTGCCATGGGTATCTGTGTCCGTTCTATCGCCCCTTGCGTGAAGAACAAGTACACCGACCCCGCCGTAGTCTGCGTGGACAGTACCGGCAAATATGCCATTTCCGTCCTTTCCGGACACATCGGCGGAGCCAACGAACTGGCTGTCGTGGTGGCAGGCATATTAGGCGCCGAACCGGTAGTAACTACCCAAAGCGACCTTACCGGGTTGTGGGCGTTAGACCGACTGCCCGGGCGTTTCGGCTGGTTTCCGGTTATCAGGGCAACCTCTCCCGCCCCGTCGCCGGCAGAGCCTGCCTCTACTTCCGAAGAAAAGATGAGGGTGTGCATGAACGAGGCTATCGGGATTTTCGTTGCCGGAAAACCTACCGCTCTGTTGCTCGAGGTGCGCGACGAGGGAACCGACTGGCTGGAAGCTCATCTTCCCGCCCACGTGGAGGTGTTCTACCGCCTGGAGGACATCGACCCTTCCCGCTTCGAACTGGTGCTGTGCGTTTCTCCGAAAATACCGCCGTTGGAAGGAAAGCCGCTTATCTGTTATGTGCCGCGCGTACTGCATGCAGGCATCGGGCTTGCACACCAGGCTGAGCCGGTAAACACAGTGATGAAAGCTCTCCAAGACGAGCTGAAAGCCTGCAACATCCCTTTGCAGGCAATCGCCTCTTTCTCTACAATCGACGCCAAACGCGAGGAGCCGGTGGTGAAGTCGCTCGAGGGGAAATGGGAGCTTCGCTTCTACACCGCCGGGGAATTGGCGGAGGTAGAGGTTCCTACTCCCAGCCCTACCGTAATGAAGCATATGGGAACGCCCAGCGTATGCGAAGCTGCCGCCATACTGTCTGCCGGCAACGCGCAACTGGTAATGCCGAAAAGGAAAGGCGGCAACTACACGATAGCCGTTGCCATGGATATACGCGCCGTACGCCGGGGGCATATCGAGATTGTGGGTGCGGGTCCGGGCAGTCCCGACCTTATCTCCGTGCGCGGCAGGCAGATGTTGGAGAAGGCAGACCTTATTCTTTATGCGGGCAGCCTTGTACCCCGTGAGCTGACGTTGTGCGCCAAGCCGGGCGCTACGGTACGCAGCTCCGCTTCCATGGACTTGGAGGAGCAGTTTGCGCTGATGAAGGAGTTCTACGACAAAGGCAAGTTTATCGTACGCCTGCACACGGGCGACCCGTGTATCTACGGGGCGATACAGGAGCAGATGAATTACTTCGACCGGCATAACATGAGTTATCATATCACCCCTGGCATATCTTCTTTCCAGGCAGCGGCGGCAGCCCTGAAATCGCAGTTCACTATCCCAGAGAAGGTGCAGAGTATCATTCTTACCCGCGGCGAGGGGCGTACTCCCATGCCCGAGCGGGAGAAGCTGCACCTGCTAGCACGCTCGCAAAGCACCATGTGTATCTTCTTAAGCGCAGGCATCGCGGAGCAGGTGCAGGCGGAGCTTTTGCAGGAGTACCCGGAAACGACTCCCGTAGCCGTGTGTTATCATCTGACCTGGCAAGACGAACGTATCTTTACCGGTGAGCTGAAAGACCTCGCCCGGATAGTGAAGGAAAACAGCCTGACGCTGACAACGATGATTGTCGTAGGCGAGGCTATCGGCAACCGGGAAGGGCTGTCGCGGCTGTATGCGCACGAGTTTAAACATTTATTCAGACAATAAACCGCATTTACCACTCCATTACCATGATACTCGTATTAGGCGGCACAACCGAAGGACGCATAGCAGTCCGGACGCTCGAGGAAGCGGGAAAGCCTTTTTATTACTCCACCAGGGGCAGTGAGCAGGATATTACCTTGCACAACGGCATCCGCCTGCAAGGGGGCATGGACGGCAGCGGGCTGGAGAGTTTCTGCCGCAGCCACCATATCTCGCTGTTGGTGGATGCCGCACATCCCTTTGCGGGGGAGCTGCACCGGAATGTCGGTGAAGCGGCTGGCAGGCTCCGGATACCGGTTATACGCTACGAGCGCATCTACCCGAAAAGGGAGGCGGAAGGTATCGTGTGGTGCAGGGATTACGGGGATGCTATCTGCCGGATAAGGGAGGAGGGTATCCGTGTGCTGCTGGCACTGACCGGCGTACAGACTATCGGCAAGCTGGAAACGCTCTGGCGGGAAGGCTGCCGCTGTTATTTCCGCATCCTCGACCGCGAAAGTTCGCGCGAGCTGGCACGCCGCCAGGGTTTCTCCGAGGAATATCTATGTTACTACCGTACGGGGGAGGACGAGCGCCTGCCGATGCGCCGGCTTCGTCCCGATGCAATCTTGCTTAAGGAAAGCGGTGTGTCCGGTGGTTTTCCCGAAAAGGTGGAGGCTGCCCGTGAGCTGGGTATCCGTATTTTTGCGATAGAGCGTCCGCCGCTTCCGGAAGATTTCGTAACGGTGAACGGTGAACATGGGTTGCGGAGAATGGTGGAGAAGTTCGTACCGGATTTCTATCCTTTGCGCAGCGGGCTCACCACCGGGACTTGTGCCACCGCAGCCGCCGTAGCTGCCACGTGGGATTTGTTCGGCTTCGGCGGACAGCCGCGTCCCGGGGAGTTTCCGGTAGTGTTGCCCAACGGGGAGCAGATAAGCGTGCCGGTGGAGAACCGGGAGGGGTTTCCGCATAGTTGCCTCGTAAACGGCAGCCGGATGCGGAAGGCGGAAGCCTGCGTTATAAAGGATGCGGGAGACGACCCCGACATCACCGACGGAATGCGGATAAAGGCGAGTGTAGCCGTGCCGTACGAAGCGGATGAACCGGGTGGCGGGGAAGCGGCGGATTACAATATCGTCGTCACCGGAGGGGAAGGCATAGGTATCGTCACCTTGTCCGGACTGGGGCTGGAACCGGGTATGCCGGCTATCAACCCTACTCCGCGCAAGATGATAGCGGACAATGTAAGGCTGTGCCTCGAACGGCTCGGCATACCCAGGCGTTCCGCCCCGTTCCTGGTTACTATCTCCGTGCCCAGCGGAGAGGAGATAGCCGGACGTACTTTCAATCCCCGCCTGGGTATAAGGGGGGGGATATCTATCATCGGTACGTCGGGTATCGTGAAGCCGTTCTCTACCGAGGCTTTCATCGGCTCTATCCGCAAGTCTATGGAGGTGGCGCGCGCCACAGGCAGCCCGCGGGTAGTTATCAGCTCCGGGGCAAAGAGCGAGCGTTACATCAAGGCGTATTATCCCGATTTGCCGGCACAGGCTTTCGTGCATTACGGCAATTTCATCGGGGAGACTTTGAAGATTGCCGATGAGCTGGGAGTGCCTCGCGTTACATTAGGCGTAATGATAGGCAAGGCGGTGAAGCTGGCGGAGGGTAATCTCGACACTCACAGCAAGAAGGTTACGATGAACAGGGATTTTATCCTGGATATAGCCCGGCAAGCGGCATGCGGAGAGGAGGTAGCGGCGGCTATACGGCAGATGAACCTGGCACGCGAATTGTGGAGTATCATTCCTGCTGAAAAGACGGAGGGGTTCGCCAAGTTACTGATTGGATATTGCCGGCGATGTTGCGCTTCCTTGTTACCTCACGGGGAGCTTACCATATTGTTAATCAGTGAGGACGGGAAGATATACGTATGAAAAAGATAATAGTGATGATTTGCCTGGCTCTTGCCGTATCTGCCGGGTATGCCCAATCGCCCTTCTCTTTCCATGCCAAGGCAGGGATAGGGACTTCCCGCCTTTACGGGAAGCATTCGGGCAGCGAAACGCAGATAGCTTACAAGGCGGGGATAGGTGTGGAATATATGCTGAACAGTACTTGGGCATTGCAATCTGCCCTGGAATTCGTATCCATAGGCGGCTGCAAAGACATGAAGTATGTGAGGTATGCCAAGATGCATGAATTGTATTTGCAGATTCCCGTTACGGCTGCCGTACGTCTGCCTCTGGGGGAGAATTACCATGTTTCGCTGGACATGGGTGCGTACATTGCCTGCGGTGCGGGCGGAAAGACTTCCGGCAGCATTCCGTATTATTACAACAACAGTTCTACCAAAGCTTATCGCCATTTCAGGATAGATACCTTCGGCTGCGTATTGGCAGACAATGCGGGAAACAGGCGGTTGGATGCCGGTATCACAACGGGAATCGAATTCGAATACCGCAGGTTTATTATCGGTGCGGAAGCACAAGTGGGCTTGGTAAAGGTTAATCAACAACTGTACAAGGTTATGAAAAAGGAGTTCAACGGTTATCTGCCCCGGAATTTCGCTTCTTTCTTTACCGTAGGGTATAGGTTCCGATTCCGGTAAGGACTGGACGGCAAGGGGGGACGGCTTTTCAGGGTTTGTTGTGTTGTGCTGTGTTCTGTTATATTCTGCTCTATTACGTTGTATTCTGTGGTATTAGGTTTATTCTGATACGTTCTACCCTATTACGTTGCATTCTGTAACATTAGGTTTTATTCTGTTACGCTCACCCTATTATGTTGCACTCTGTGACATTAGGTTTATTCTGTTACATCCTGCCCTATACATTGCATTCTGCGACATTAGTTTTACTCTGTTACGTTCTACTCTATTATGTTGCACTCTGTCACATTAGGTCACATTCTGCCCTGCTTCGGCAAACATATTACGGCTTATCAAGACGGCAAAGAAGCTTGAACTACTGCCAATAAGTCCTCGATGCTGGCAACAACGACCGGTTCTTTACCGGGCTGATGCAGAACAAAAACGCCGTCTCCCTTCAAATCGCCCGTCTCGATATAGGTTTCCGACTCGATATTGCGATTAGCGAGTATGCCGTTGCGCTGCAAAGCCTTGCGCACCATGGCATATCTCTGCCCGTGTCCCGTCAGACGTATCTGCGAGGTATATTCATTGTCTACACGGAACAGTCCGGTTTCCAGGTCGAATACGATGCCTTTGCGGGCGAAGAAGCTGCTAAGGCTACCGTTCAGGGAGAGGTCTTCGGGAGTGCCGATAGTGACGCCGTTCGCCTTGTCCATAAGCCAGATTTTGTCGGCTATCTGCAAGGCAAGTTCGAGGTCGTGCGTGGAGAGGAAAATAGTCTTGTCCGTCTGCCGGCTGAGGTGGTGCAGCAATTGCATCATCTCTACCTTACTGGGGAAGTCGAGGAAGGCGGTAGGCTCGTCCAAGTAAATCACCGGGGTTTCCTGGGCAAGTGCCTTAGCTATCATTACCTTCTGGCGCTCGCCGTCGCTCAGCGTATGCACCATTCGGTGTGTCAGGTGGGGGATGCCGACCAAAGCAATGGAGTGCTCTACCACACGCTTGTCTTCTTTGGTGAGCGTACCCCAGAAGCCGGTATAAGGGCTACGTCCTAATCCTATCAATTCCATAACGGACATATTGCGGATATCGCATTTCTCCGTCAGCACCACGCTGATAACGCGCGAGAGTTGCTTGTCGGTATAGGATTCAATCTCTTTTCCCTGGATACGTATCTCTCCGCCCAACTTGGGCTGAAAGGCGGACAATGTACGGAGCAGCGTGGATTTCCCTACTCCGTTGGCTCCTAACAGGCAGGTCAGCTCGCCGCTGTTGATGCCGGCGCAGATACCGTCTGCTACTACTTTTACATCGCTCTTACCGGGATAGCCGATAGAGAGGTTTTCGATATGTATAGTCTCGTTATTCAATTCGGGTTATCGGGTTTATAGGTTATCGAATTATGGGTTATCTAATTACAGGTTATCGGGGTTATGGGTTATCAGGGTTATGGGTTATCTAATTATGGTGCTATCTAATTATGGGTTATCGCATTACAGATTATCTAATTTACAAGGCTATATGGTTCGTCGCATTTACTGTTTAGCAGGCTATTCGTTCAGTTCTCCTTTTCTCTTTCTGAAAAGTACGGATGCCACGACCGGCGCACCGACCAGCGCCGTTACCGAATTGACGGGCAATGCTCCCTCGAATCCCGGCATACGGGCTATCAGGTTGCACACCAGCGCCAGTGCAGCGCCTACCAGCAAGGTGGCGGGCATCAGGATGCGGTGGTCGGACGTATGGAAGATAGCACGGCATAGGTGGGGCACTGCCAGCCCGATAAACATAATAGGCCCGCAGTAAGCGGTTACAATAGCCACCAACACTCCGGAGCAGGATATGACGAGCAGGCGCGCCCGTTTGATATTCAGTCCTAAATTGCGCGCATAGCCGTCGCCCAACAGCAGCAGGTTCATGGTCTTTATCAGCAGGAACGACAACGGCAGCAGCACTGCCATGATACAGACGAACAGTATCATCTGGTCGCCGGATACGCGTGCAAAGCTGCCCAGCCCCCAGATAACGTAAGCACGTATATCTTCTTCCACACTGAAATATTTCAGCACGCCGATAACGGCGCTCGCCACATAGCCTATCATCACGCCGATAATGAGCAGTGTTACGTTTCCTTTCACTTTCTGGGAGACGTAGACAATCAGCGCCATAACCGACAAGGCGCCGATAATGGCGGCAACGGACAAAGCCACCTCTCCCATATATCCCAGGCGGCTCAATGCCACCCCGCCCATTGCGCCGGACAGCAGCACCACGCAGGCAACTCCCAGGCTCGCCCCCGAGCTGATGCCCAGCACCGAAGGCCCTGCCAGCGGATTACGGAACACCGTCTGCATCTGCAAGCCGCTAACCGAAAGCCCCGCTCCCGCCACCAATGCCGTCAACGCCTGCGGCACACGGCTTTTCCAGATGATATTGCTCCATATCACCTCCTGGTTGCTCATCATATCGGGTGGGGAAGCGGCTCCCGTACCCCACAGAATTTCCCATATCTTACCGAAGGGGATATGGACGGAGCCCAGCAGCAGGTTCAGGAGAAAGAGCAGGAAAATGGATGCCGATATCAATATCATCAGCAGCAGTACGGGTCTTTTCATCATTTCAGGCGTTCGTAATAGGTAGGTTCATAATCGGGCAACAGGCCGGGATGAAAAGCATGAATCAAATCTGCCAGCACTATTTCGGGCTGCATGGGCATACTTTCGTAGAAGGGTTTCTCGCGCATATTGCAATAGATTACCCCTTTCTGGCGGAAGGCGCGGAAATCGGCATAACGGGGGTCTAAGGACTTCAAGGCATCGTAGGAGAATGTTCCGTCGTAGCTGTTGACTATGCGCCAGTAATCGGCGCTCTCCGCCTGGCTGTACACCGTTTCGAAGTCCAGCGTTACACCGCCCGAACGCGGGTCGTCTTTCAGGAAATAGTCCGCACCGGCATCGCGGAACAGTTCGGCAAGAAAACTCTTTCCGCCTACCGCATACCAGTTGCCGCCGCGTATCTCGCCGCTGAACACCACGGGACGTTTCTCTACATCCGCCACCAGTTTCTTCAGCTCGTTGTAGCGCTTCTCTATTTCGGCAAACTTTGCATTCGCCTCCGCTTCCTGCCCGATGAACATGCCGATGAACTTAATCCATTCCGCCTGTCCCAGCGGGCTCATCTCCTTATATCCCAGATGCGGAACCAGCGGGATGCCTATCTCGCGCATGGCGTCGTATCCGCCCCGTTTGAAAGGAGAGATAAAGATAACATCGGGATTTATGCTCATTATCACCTCATTATCGAAATTTCCTTCAATCCCTATCTTGGATGTTTCGCCCGATTTCAGCCGCCCGTTCATCTCTTTATTGAAGAGGTGGCGGGTGCTGGTGATGCCCACCACATGGTCGCAGGCATCCAGCCGGATAAAATTGGACAGTTGCAGGGAGGTCATGCAGATAACCCGCTTCACCGGTGTTTCGATTACCGTATAGTCCTCGGGAATACCGGCAGGTTTCGTTCCTTTGGGCACTAAGGCGTACCGGAATGTATTCCCCTCTTTCTTCTGAGGGTCGTGTATGTCTACCAGGCGTACGTTACCCGGGAGATAGTTCACTGTATAGCCTTTGGCATAGGCGGGGATAACAACAGAGGCGGTATCCGTAGCGGAGACAGCAGCAACAGTGTCCGAAGCGGAATTGCCGGATGATTGCCGGGGCTTCGTCCCGCAAGAGGTCACAGACAATGCACACACGAATGCAATACCTATGAGTGGTAATCTGGTCATGATTATTCGGGTTTATATTTCAAGGCACAATATTCGGCAATTTTGGGGAAATACGCAAGCTATGCAGGACAAATTTCACCACAGAGGGCGCAGAGTTCCACAGAGTTTTTTATCTTTTACTCTGTGGAACTCTGCGCCCTCTGTGGTGAAACAACCTAAAAGTTCATCAAATCATTCAGCGCCTCGCCCATGCTGGGATGCGTAAAGATGAAATCGCGCAAGAAAGTATATTCCTGTCCGGTTTTCATTGCCATTGCCACTATGTTGATTACTTCACCCGACTCCGCTCCGAACAGGGTGCAGCTTATTATCTTGTCCGTGTCGGCATCTACTATCACTTTGAACAGCCCGTCCGTGTTTCCCAATGTATGGGCGCGCGGAATGGCGGTTACCGGGAGTTTGTTCACTTTGATGTTCAGACCTTTCTGACGGGCTTCCGCTTCGCTCATGCCGATACGCGACAAGGGCGGGTCTATAAATACGGAATAGCTCACCGGGTCGCGGTCAGATACCTTACGCTCGCCCGCTCCGAACAAATCTTCACGCAGAATGCGGTAATCGTCCAGGGAGATGTAAGTGAACTGCAAGCCGCCTTTCACATCGCCGATAGCGCGTATGTGGGGATTGGTGGTTTGCAAATGACCGTTCACGATGACAGCGCCGCGTTCGTCCACTTCTACCCCTGCGGCAGCCAGGTTCAACCGGGAAGTATTCGGACGGCGGCCGGTAGCCAGCAGAACGGCATCCGCCTCCACCCGCAGGACATCGCCCGTCACCGCATCCCGATAGGTAACCGCAGCGCCGTCTACGGACTGTACGCGGGCATTCAGGCGGAAAACGATGCCTTTCTTTTCCAGCACCTCCTGCACAGAGGCGGCGATGTCGCGGTCTTCACGGGCTATCAGCTCGGAATAACCCTCCAACACCGTAACCTGCGAACCGAAAGAAGCGTACATGGAGGCAAACTCCAGGCCGATGTAGCCGCCGCCCACAATGGCGAGGTGTGCGGGCAGCTCCGTCAACTCCATAATGGATGTGCTGGTGTAGACGTTCGGATTGTCCTTTATTCCCTCGATAGGCGGAATGACAGTCTCCGCCCCCGTATTGATGAATATCTGCGGAGCCTGGAGCAGCACCGTTTCTTCCGCCGTGCGTACCTCTACCGTATCGGGAGCGGCAAAAGCCCCCGTACCCGTATATACCGTGATATTGGGGTTGTCTGCCAGGTTGTGGTAGTTCTTTCCGCGCAGGAGCCCGGTCACCTCCTCTTTCCTCGCAATAGCCCGGCTGTAATATGCCTGCTTCTGCTCCCAGGTCGCATTCTTATCCGCCAGTCCTGCCGAGTGTACCAAAGTCTTAGTCGGGATACATCCGATATTGATGCACGTACCTCCGTACATCTGGTCCGAACGTTCTACCATGGCAACGGTGAAGTTCCGTTTTGCCAGTTCGACGGCAAGCGTCTTGCCGCCTTTGCCGAAGCCGATAATAATAGCATCGTACTTTTTCATAATCTTATTTCTTTAGTTGGTTCAATACTCTTTTGGCACTGTCGGCAAGCACCACGACAGCTCCGGCAAGGATAGCGGTATCTTTGATTACCAGGCGTCCCGCTCCGGTGAGCAAAGGGAAACCATGTTCCCCGCTTCCCAAGTCGGGAACCCACACCTCGGGAGTGGTAACGAGGAAAGAAAGCGTGCCGAGGGTCATAAGGATAGCCAGTGCCGCTCCCGCCAGCCCTATTTTAGGAGAAAATATACCCAGGAAAGTAAGGATGCCGATTGACATAATCAGTATGCCCAGACCGTGGGAGAAGCCGTAGGTGTTGTTCTCCACATGCCACTGGTGTTTCGCCTCGCTGAACTCGCCTTCTTTCAGTTTATATTCCTTGTACTCCGGTGCGGGCTTGTTGTAGAAGAAGCTCATAAAAGGACTGTTCGCCACAAACGGCACAATGCCCTCGGCTTCGTAATTCCAGAATTTCAGTCCGCCTATCCATACAAAGATTACGAGGATAGCCACACGGATTAAGTCGATGCCCAGCTTCTGGGAGGAAGCAGCCAGTACCAGGGCTGCGACAAACAGGTTTTGCAGTTTTGTTTTCATATACAATTGTTGTTAGGTTCACCACAGAGGACACAGAGTTTCACGGAGTTCTTCGGGAATTTTTCAGAGTTCTTCAATGATAAAAAAGGGGGACTTTGTTTTCCGTATTCGGGAAGAAGGGAAAGGGGATGTTGCTTTCTGCTTTTTGTTAAGGAGGAAAAGAAATGAGGGAATTCCGTTTCTTCTTCACGTTCCTTTCTCGCTCTCTTACTCTTCTACTCTTTTTTACTTGTTTTACCCTTTTGTTCTTTATCTCCCCTCTTTCGTTTTTGTTCTTTTATTCTTTTGTTCTTCTGTCTCCCAACTCTTTCGTTTCTTGATTCTTTCGCCCCTTTATTCTTTCATCTCTTTATTCTTTCGTCTCTTTATTCTTCTGTCTTTCAATCCGGGCACGTTCCTTACCCCGACCTCCATACCGTTTCCAAAGGAATAACCCGTATTCCCTATGTCCAGCCGCAGTGATTATGTTTTTGCAAAGTTCCCTGTTTTCAGCCAGGTGTGAAATGGCAATTATTCCGTAAGAGTTGGCAATTCTTCCCGTTGTATTCTTTTCCGGTACTCCGATACGCTCTCCCCCGCTATTTTCTTGAAGAAACGGCTGAAGGCAGCCAAGTCCTCGAAGCCCAGAATGATACCGATTTCCTTAGCGCTTTTCCGGGTGTACAGCAGCAGGCGCTTGGCTTCCGCCTCTATCCGCTCGTGAATGACGTGCAGCGGGGAAGGCAACCCGCAGGCGGAAAACAAGTTAGATAGAGTCTTGGGCGAACGGCAGAGAATGCCGGCGTAGTCCTGCACCTGCTTCTTCTCGCGGAAATTCAGGTCTACCAACACATAGAACTGCCGGATAATGTCGAAAGCCTTGTCGTCCTCCTGCCCCATGCCGAACCTTGCACGGGCTATGCGCGTACAAGTGATGATGAAACGTTTCAGTACAATCCGTAACATCTCTTCCTGGAGATTATCGTTAATGGCGGACTCCTGGCGGAAGATGCGGACGATATCGTGCAGGTTGGACGACTGCTCCTCCGAGAGCTTCAGCCGCATTGCTCGCGACGAGCCGTAGAACAGGAAACCGTTGCAGGACACCTCATTGTCGTGTCCGTAGATGCAGTAGAAATTGCTGTTGAATACAAAGGTAAGGTATTCGCCCTCCACCTCTTTTATATCCAGGCGATGCAGCGGGGTAAGCGTGATAATCTCGTCTTTAGACAGCTTCATGGGTACGTGGTCTACCTCGACGGTAAGCGTGCCGCCCTGCACCCACAGAAACTTATATAAAGTCTTGTCCCGTTGCAACGGGGTGCTTTCGTGAAAGCGGGAAGTCATCGCAATATTACCGTTCAGACGTGTATTCAGTTGGTAATCCATAAGCTTTCATTGTTTTGGTAAAAGTACCAAAGATAGGGAATATAAACCGGATAATCCTACAAAAGCGACAGATGATTTGCCGACTCGTTCCTATTTCGTACCTTTATGCCCTCAAAGCCAGACAACGGCGGAAAACCCGTACACCGGCAACGACAAACAACAACGCTATATGAACGGTTACCAAATACTAAAGCTACAAGAACATCCCGAACTCAAGACACGTGCCGCCGCCTGGTTCCACGCCAAATGGAACATCCCGGCAGAGGCGTACCTCAGCAGTATCGACGACTGCATCCGACATCAGCAGGCCATTCCGCAATGGTACGTAGCCCTGGCGGAAGACCGTATAATCGGCGGGCTCGGTGTGATAGAGAACGACTTCCATAACCGGAAAGATTTATCGCCCAACCTCTGCGCCGTGTATGTGGAGAAGGAATTCCGCTGCCGGGGCATTGCCGGAACGATGTTGAACCGCGTGTGCAACGATATGGCATTGCA
This sequence comes from Bacteroides gallinarum DSM 18171 = JCM 13658, assembly GCF_000374365.1. Lineage (GTDB taxonomy): Bacteria > Bacteroidota > Bacteroidia > Bacteroidales > Bacteroidaceae > Bacteroides > Bacteroides gallinarum. The sequence goes on along the minus strand of NZ_KB894121.1, from coordinate 76,820 downwards.
AGGCATCCCCACCCTCTATCTTGTAACGGAACATACCTCTTTTTACGAACGCTACGGCTGGCAGTTCCTCTGTACCGTGCAAGAAGAAGCTCCCGCCGAAAATAAGGAAGGTAAAGAAAATACAGATGATAAGGTAAACGGGGTAAACGAAAAGGACGGGACAAATGAAAAGAATGAGAATGAAAGAAACAAGATAAATGAAAGAAATGAAACAAATGAAAGTAACGAAATAAATGAAGGCAATGGGGCAAACGAAACAAGCGAAGCAAATGAAGGCAATGGGACAAACGAAACAAATGAAGCAAATGAAAACAACGAAACAAACGAAGTAAACCAAACAAATGATAATAACAAAATAACCGGAAGCAACGAAACAAACCACGACAACCGCCAACCGGGAACGATGCGAATGTACGTACGCCACACCCGCCCCGTCTACTTCGTATCCCTCGGCCCCGGCGAAGCGGAGCTGATTACCGTAAAAGGACTGAAAGCGCTCCAGAACGCCGACTGCATCTTCTGCCCCGAAACTCCTGCCCGCAACGGCAGCCTCCTGTCACGTGCCGCCGACATCATGCACCAACTCGGCATCCCCGCCGAACGCATCCGCCGTTTCCCCCTGCCCATGAGCAAGCAACGGAGCGACGCCCTCCACGCCTACGACCAAGTATATGCCACCACCCTTTCCCTGCACCGCACGGGCAAGAAAGTGGCTATCGTCGCCGAAGGCGATGCAGGCCTCTACTCCTCCATACATTATATATATGAAAAACTGCAAGCCGGCGGCACTCCTGTAGAGCAGATTGCCGGTATCCCCGCCTTTATTGCCGCCGGAGCACGGGGCGGGCTGCACATCGCCAGCCAGGAAGAAAGGCTGACCGTAATTCCCGGCATCACCACCGCCGAAGAAATAGAACGGCTGGTACAATCACGAAACACAGTCGTCATCATGAAACTGTCGCAGTGCACCGGCGAAGTACACCGCTGCATCCGCCTGCACCCCGAATACGACTACCGCTATTTCGAGAATGTAGGTACTCCGCAAGAGAAGTACCTCAGTGACGGGCAGCAGATTGCAGCCCTCCGCTTCCCCTATTTCTCGCTGCTCATCATCCGCTACACCGGGTTCTGACACCGATTTAATACAATTTCGCACAGAGAACGAGCTATTTTTGCAGAAAAACTTTACCTTTGCACTTTGTGTAATAAAAAAATAAAGACATGAAAAGACTTGCTTTTTATATGCTGATGCTGGTTATGGGCATCGGTTATGCCTACGCACAAGGCCAGGCAGACATCAAATTCGATAAGACCACCCACAACTTCGGCACATTCTCCGAGAACAGCCCGGTGGTAAGCTGTACGTTCACCTTCACCAACGTAGGAGACGCTCCGCTGGTAATCCACCAAGCCGTGGCATCTTGCGGATGTACCGTACCCGAATACACGCAGGAGCCCGTAATGCCCGGAAAGACGGGAACTATCAAGATAACCTACAACGGTACGGGCAAATATCCCGGACACTTCAAGAAGTCCATTACGCTGCGCACCAACGCCAAGAGCGAAATGATGCGGCTGTTCGTCGAAGGGGATATGACCGCCAAAGACGCTAAATAATCGTTTTTATGATACAGAATAAAGGAGAATTTTTCAATTCTCCTTTTTTTTTGCTTTCTTTGAAGCCTAAACGGATTCGTTCCGCCAGATGAAAACATCCGTCCCCGGAACGAAGAAAATCATCTCACGGGATAAACGCCCTCCGTCTTACGGTACGGCCTGGCTCGTCCCACGGGATGAACTTATGTATCCGCCTGAATTCAACACATATCGCAATCATAACAATAACAATAAAACAACTATTATGAAACAAGAAGAAGAGAAACTGACCGGCCTGCCGGAAAACGCGTTCCGCGAACTGAAGCCGGGAGAAGTCTACAATCCCCTGATGAGCCCCGACAGGAAATACCCCGAGGTAAGCCTCTGGTCGGTGCTGTGGGGTATCGCCATGGCAATCCTGTTCTCGGCAGCAGCAGCCTACCTGGGGCTGAAAGTGGGACAAGTGTTCGAGGCAGCCATTCCTATCGCCATTATCGCCGTGGGCGTGTCGGGGGCAGCCAAACGCAAGAACGCCCTGGGCGAGAACGTCATCATACAGTCCATAGGCGCCAGCTCCGGCGTTATCGTTGCAGGCGCTATCTTCACCCTGCCCGCACTGTATATCCTGCAAGAGAGCTATCCGCAGGAAATCACCGTGACATTCGCACAAGTATTCATCAGCTCGTTGCTGGGAGGCGCACTAGGCATTCTTTTCCTCATTCCGTTCCGTAAATATTTCGTAAGCGACATGCACGGCAAATACCCCTTCCCCGAAGCCACTGCAACGACACAAGTGCTCGTGTCGGGCGAGAAAGGCGGCAGTCAGGCTAAACCGCTGCTGCTGGCAGGTATCATCGGCGGGTTGTACGACTTCATCGTGGCTACCTTCGGGTGGTGGAACGAGAACTTCACCACCCGCGTATGCGGCCTCGGCGAGATGCTGGCAGAAAAGGCGAAATTAGTGTTCAAGGTAAATACCGGCGCCGCCGTCCTGGGATTGGGATACATTGTCGGGCTGAAATACGCCTCTATCATCTGCGCCGGCTCGCTCGCCGTATGGTGGATTATCATCCCCGGCATGTCCCTTATCTGGGGAGACAGCGTGCTGAACCAGTGGAATCCGGAAATCACCGCCACCGTAGGCGCTATGTCCCCGGAAGAAATCTTCAAATACTACGCCAAGAGCATCGGCATCGGCGGCATCGCCATGGCGGGTATCATAGGCATTATCAAGTCGTGGAGTATCATCAAGAGCGCCGTAGGACTGGCTGCCAAGGAAATGGGCGGCAAGGCCGATGCCGAAGTGAAGCGCACGCAGCGCGACCTCTCCATGAAGATTATCGCTATCGGCTCTATCTTCACCCTCATACTGGTTGCACTGTTTTTCTACTTCGACGTGATGCAGGGTAACCTGCTGCACACGGTAGTGGCTATCCTGCTCGTTGCAGGCATCTCGTTCCTCTTTACCACCGTAGCTGCCAACGCCATTGCCATTGTAGGTACTAACCCGGTTTCGGGCATGACGCTGATGACGCTTATCCTTGCCTCGGTAGTAATGGTAGCGGTAGGGCTGAAAGGTCCCGGCGGCATGGTGGCAGCACTGGTTATGGGCGGTGTGGTATGTACGGCGTTGTCTATGGCAGGTGCTTTCATCACCGACTTGAAGATTGGTTACTGGCTGGGAAGCACCCCTGTGAAGCAGGAAACGTGGAAGTTCCTCGGAACGATTGTTTCGGCCGCCACCGTAGGCGGTGTGATGATTATCCTGAACAAGACGTACGGATTTACCAGCGGGCAATTAGCCGCCCCGCAAGCCAATGCCATGGCAGCGGTTATCGAGCCGCTGATGAACGGCGTAGGTGCACCGTGGCTGCTTTACGGCATCGGTGCAGTGCTGGCTATCATACTGAATGCCTGTAAGATACCGGCGCTTGCCTTTGCGCTGGGCATGTTCATCCCGTTGGAGCTGAACGTTCCGCTGGTAGTGGGCGGCGCTATAAACTGGTATGTAACCAGCCGTAGCAAGGATGCAGCCCTCAACACCGAGCGCGGCGAGAAAGGTACGCTGCTGGCATCCGGTTTCATTGCCGGCGGTGCGCTGATGGGCGTGGTAAGCGCGGCGATGCGCTTCGGCGGCGTAAATTTGGTGAACGACGCATGGCTCAACAATACATGGTCTGAGGTACTGGCGCTGGGTGCTTACGCTATCCTGATATGCTATTTCGTCAAAGCTTCGATGAAAACCAAATAAATTCCGAAGAAGAAATTTTCCGGAGAAACGACTGAAGAAGAAATGACCGGAGAAGAGATAACCGGAAAAAAACGACCGGAGAAGAAACAACCGGAAAAAAAACGGCCGGAAAAGAAATAACCGGAGAAGAAACAACCGGAAAACTTACCGGAGCAAGTCCGGAAGAAATAACCGGAAGAAATAAAACGAATACGTTATGAAGAAGATTTTAGCTTTATCCCTTTTACTCGCAACAACCATGTTGTCTGCCCAAAAGCCCGTGGAGCTACCGTTATGGCCTGACGGAGCACCCAACACCAACGGGCTGACCGGCAAACAGGAAGATTTGAAAGGCGGCCGCGTAGCCAACGTAGTTAATCCTTCCATTACCGTTTACCGCCCGGCAAAGCCGAACGGCATGGCAGTTATCATGTGTCCCGGCGGCGGATACGCCCGTCTTGCCATGAATCACGAGGGGCACGACATGGCAGCCTGGTTCACGGCACAAGGTATCACCTACGCGGTATTGAAGTACCGGATGCCGAACGGACACAACGAAGTACCCCTGTCGGATGCCGAGCAAGCTATCCGCCTGGTACGCAGCCATGCCAAAGAATGGGGTATCCACCCGAACCGCATCGGCATCATGGGAGCATCCGCAGGAGGACATCTTGCCGCCTCCCTTGCCACGCTATACAGCAGCGACGCCACCCGCCCCGACTTTCAAGTCCTGTTCTACCCCGTTATCTCCATGCAGAAAAAAATCACCCACGGCGGCTCGCGTAAGAACCTCCTCGGAGAAGCTCCCTCCGCCGAGCTGGAACAGAAGTACTCGCTCGAGCGGCAAGTGTCTCCCCGCACTCCGCAGGCATTCATCATGCTGTCGGCAGACGACGGAGCCGTACCGCCCGCCAACGGCATCGGCTACTTCCTCGCCCTGCGCGAGCAGAAAGTACCCGCTACACTGCATGTCTACCCCACCGGCAAGCACGGCTGGGGCTTCCGCGACAGCTTCACGTACAAGCGCCAATGGACCGGCGAGCTGGAGAAATGGTTGAGAGAAGGGCTCGTCTTTCCGGAAAAATGATAATACAAGCCTTTAAACTTTCCTATTATGAAAATACAAAGACTGCTGATTGTCGCCGCCCTTCTTCCCCTCGCCCTCGCGGCAGAGGAAGACCGGTACGGGCAAATCACCAACCCCAAGCTGACAAGTATCAATAAAGAACCGCCCCGCAGTACATTCACCTCTTACACGAACGAGGCGGACGCCGTTATCAACGACCGCCAGAACGGTACTTTCCGCATCTCCCTCAACGGGAAGTGGAAGTTCAACTACGTAGAGAACTTCGCCGACCGCCCCACCGACTTTATGGAGACCCGTACGGACGTCAGCCGGTGGCCGGACATCGACGTACCCGGCAACTGGGAGCTGCAAGGTTTCGGCACTCCTATCTACGTTAACCATCCGTACGAGTTCTGCTCCCCCGGCCATGCCCCCTACTGGGACAAGCCCAACCCTCCGTACGTTCCCAAAGAGTGGAACCCCACGGGCACGTACCGCCGTACCTTCACCCTGCCTGCCGACTGGGATAACAAGGAAATCTTCCTGAGCGCCGACGGAGTGCGCGGAGCGGCTTTCTACTACCTCAACGGCAAGTTTGTGGGCATGAACAAGGACTCCAAGACCCCTGCCCGATTCAATGTCACCTCCCTTGCCCGCAGAGGCGAGAACGTGATAGCCATACAGGTGCACCGCTTTTCCGACGGCAACTACCTGGAATGCCAGGACTTCTGGCGCATCAGCGGTATCGAACGCGACATCTACCTGTATGCCCAGCCGCAAATACATATTACCGACTTCAAGGCGGAAACGCCTTTGGACGAAGATTACCGCAACGGCATCCTGAAGCTGAAAGTGAAGTTTGCCAACGAAACCAACAAGGAAGTGCCTTTCGTGATAGGTTACCGCCTGCTGAACAGCAAAGACAAGCAGGTAGCCCAGTCCTCGGTACGCGTCAGCTACGGACAGAAGGAGGTCGAATTCACGCCCAAGACAATCAGGAAACCGAAGCAATGGACGGCAGAAACACCGAATCTCTACACGCTCGTTATCAGCCTGAAACACATCAACGGAGACGTTATCGAAGCCACCAGTTGCAAAGTGGGATTCCGCACCGTAGAGATAAAGGACAAGCAGCTTATGGTGAACGGCAAACCTATTCTCGTAAAAGGTGTCAACTACCACGAACACAACGAGTACACCGGGCATTACGTTCCCGAGGAGCTCATGCTGAAAGACTTCGAGCTGTGGAAACAATATAACATAAACACCGTGCGTACCTGCCACTACCCGCAGCAGGAGCGCTTCTACGAGCTGTGCGACCAGTACGGCTTCTACGTTATCGACGAAGCCAACATCGAGAGCCACGGAATGGGCTACGACCTGAATGCAGGCGGAACGCTGGGGAATAACCCGCTGTTCATGAACGCCCACATAGACCGCACCATGAACATGTACGAGCGCGACAAGAATCATCCCAGCGTCATCATCTGGTCGCTCGGCAACGAGGCGGGCAACGGGCTGAACTTCTACGTTACCTATAACACGCTGAAAACGCTGGACAGCCGCCCCGTGCAGTACGAACGCGCCCAACTGGAATGGAACACGGACATCTACTGCCCCATGTATCACCGCCCCGACCACATCGAGAAATATGCGCAGAACCCCGAAATGACCCGCCCGCTCATTCTCTGTGAATACGCCCATGCCATGGGCAACAGCCTGGGCAACTTCCAGGAATACTGGGATATCATCGAGAAGTATCCTATCCTACAGGGCGGCTGCATCTGGGACTGGGTAGACCAGGGTTTTGCAGCCAAGACCTCCGACGGACGCAAATACTGGACGTACGGCGGCGACTACGGCGAACACGGCACTCCGTCCGACGGCGATTTCTGCATCAATGGCGTGGTATATCCCGACCGCAGCGTAAAGCCGCAGACCGAGGAAATGAGAAAGGTGTACCAGAACATCAAGTTCTTCGACTTCGACCGCATAGCCTTCGTCGTCAAGATACGCAACGACTTCTCGTTCACCAACCTCGACAAGTACGACTTCTATTACATTGTCCGCCGTCATGGTGAGGAGATTTACAAAGGGCGCATCAAGGGTATCGAGGCGGAACCGGGAGAAACCGTTACCAGCCCGTTCCTGCATGGCATCCCCGTAGTCAACCATTCCACGGGAGATGTACGCATAGAGTTCTACGCCGCTATCCGCAAGCCGGAGCCGTTCCTGCCGGCAGGTACGGTCATCGCCCGCGAGCAGACTTATGTATATACTTTCCATAAGGAGGATGCCCCGAAGCAGGCATTCGCCGTTCCGGAGGAGAACGGCAGGCAGCTCACCTTCTCCGGCGCCGACTTCAAGGCAACCTTCGACAAACAAAGCGGTTTGCTGGTATCCTACCAGTACAAGAAACAAGAGTTCATCCGTGACGGGCAGGGTCTGCGTCCCTTCTTCTGGCGCGCGCCTATCGACAACGATTACGGAGCCAAGCTACCCGTACGGCTGAAAGCGTGGAAAGAGGCAAGTTACCAGGAACCGAAAGCCGAGAGCTTCAACGTAGTGTGCGACAAAGATACTACGGCAGTAAAAGTTACCTACCGTTTCCCGCAGACCGATGCCCGCTGGGACATTACGTACAAGGTGTACAGCAACGGTGTTATCAAGGTAGACAACCATTTCGTTGCAGCCGCCACCCAAGTGCCGATGATACCGCGCGTAGGGCTGCGCATGCAGCTCCCCGACCGTATTGCCTCGCTGACCTACTACGGACGGGGCCCGGAAGAGAATTACCGCGACCGCCGCACCTCGCAGTTCATCGGCGAATATACGTCGGGCATCAAGGATATGTACGAGCCTTACATCCGCCCGCAGGAGAACAACCACCGCACGGATATATACTGGTGTACGCTCACCGACAAGTCCAAGGAAGGCCTGCTGTTCGTAGCCGACCGTACTTTCGAAATGAACGTATCCAACTATCCGCTGGAAAGCCTGGATAGCGGCGACTCCCTGGAGAACGGCGCTCCGCGTACCGACAAGACCAATCACCGCCACCTTACCGACCCGCAACCGGAACGCCTGGTAGATTTCTTCATCGACTACCGCATGATGGGCGTAGGCGGCGACAATGCCTGGGGAGCCCTGGCACACGAGCCTTATCTGATACGTCCCGGCAAGGAGCATGCTATCGACTACGGTTTCACGATTGTGCCGTTCGATAAGAAAACGGACTTCAAGAGTCTGATATATAAATACTAAGCCGTTCGACAATGAAAGTCTTATCCGGCAAAGCCCGTGTTTTATCCGGTATGCCCTCTGCTTTATCCGGCATATTCTGTATTTTGGCAATAGCATCGTCCGTCTCTGCACAAGAGACGGACAATGCCATGCTGAAGTACGGATTGAGTTTCCTCAAAACTCCTTACGTGGCGCATACGCTGGAAGTGAATGATGAGGAAAAGCTCGTAATCAACTTCGACGAGGTAGACTGCACCACTTTTGTAGAGTATGTGCTTGCCCTGGCGCTCGCTCCTGTAAAAAACGGCACGATAGACAAGGCCGACTATGCACGGACGCTGCAAAACATCCGTTACCGCAACGGCAAAATCAACGGTTATACTTCCCGCCTGCATTACATTGCCGACTGGGTAAACAACGGCATCAGGCACGGTTTCATGGAGGATGTGGCTGCTATCCACAGCTCCGATACGGTGAGATTATCCCTCTGTTTCATGTCTACGCACCCCAAAGCATACCGGCAGTTGGCATCGTCTCCCCAAAATATCGGTAAAATCAAGGAGATAGAAAAGGCGCTGTCCGGACAGGTATTCCATTATGTCCCCAAGGACAGATTGCCGGATAAGGGATTTAGCTGGATAAAGAACGGCGACATCATAGCTATCACCACCAATATCCCGGGGCTGGATGTAGCCCATTTGGGGCTTGCCTATTATGAGAAGGGAGTGTTGAAACTACTCCACGCTTCTTCTACCCGGAAAATGGTGGTGATTACGCAAGTACCGTTGGCACAGATGCTGAAAAACAACAAGAGGTTTACGGGGATAAGGGTGCTGAGGATGAAAAAGGAATAGTCCTTCCTTATCATCGAGCCCTTAGAACGGCAACGGCCCGTCCGACCCTACCCCGCCGAACGGATTGTCCGTTTGCGGCGTATAGTCGGTGGCAGACGGTGGAGGCGGTGTAGAAGGACTTCCGATAGGTGCATTCATACGCGAACCGAACGTGGCTCCTCCGACTCCCTCGGTAGGCGGTGGAATAATCATATCGTCCTCCGGATTCTGGAAACGGGTGTACTGGCCGATAAAACGCAGGCGCACATCGCCCACAGCGCCGTTACGGTGCTTGGCTATGATGATTTCCGCCATACCGCGCAAGTCGCTGCCGTCGGCTGAGGTATAAATCTTGTAGTATTCGGGACGGTGAATGAAGCATACCATATCGGCATCCTGTTCAATGGCTCCGGACTCGCGAAGGTCGCTCAACTGCGGGCGCTTGCCTTCCTCGCCTTCACGGTTCTCCACACCACGGTTCAACTGCGACAGGGCGATGATAGGGATGTTCAGCTCCTTTGCCAACCCCTTCAACGAACGCGAAATCGTACTTACCTCCTCCTGGCGGCTGCCGAACGACATGCCGCTGGCATTCATCAACTGGAGGTAGTCGATGATTATCACCCTCACCCCATGTTCGCGCACCAGGCGGCGCGCCTTCGTGCGAAGCTCGAATACGGAAAGCGAGGGGGTATCGTCTACGTATAGCGGTGCATCCAGCAGGTCGCGCAGCTTGTAGTCCAACTGCTGCCATTCGTAGTCGGCAAGCTGTCCGCTCTTAATCTTCTCGCTCGGTATTTCGCATACGTTGGAGATAAGGCGGTTTACCAACTGTACGTTGCTCATTTCGAGGGAGAACAGGGCTACGGGGTTGCGGAAGTTCACGGCAATGTTCTTTGCCATGGAAAGCACGAACGCCGTCTTACCCATGGCAGGACGGGCGGCTATGATGATAAGGTCGGAATTCTGCCAGCCGGAGGTCATCTTGTCGAGCTTCGTAAATCCGCTCTCAAGACCGCTCAAGCCGTCGGTACGGGCGGCGGCTTTCTGAATAAGGTCGTACGCCTCGGCAATGACCGGGTTGATTTGCGTATAATCCTTCTTCATGTTCTGCTGGGAAATCTCGAACAGCTTGCCTTCGGCTTCCTGCATCAGGTCGTCCACATCGAGCGTTTCGTCGAATGCTTTGGACTGGATATTGCTGGTGAAGGTTATCAGCTCGCGCGCCAGCGCCTTTTGGGCGATAATGCGGGCATGGTATTCGATGTGTGCAGAAGATGCGACCTTGCTGCTGAGCTGGGTTATATAAAACGGGCCGCCCACTTCTTCCAAATCACCGCGCTTGGCAAGCTGTTCTTTCACGGTGAGGATATCCACCGGTTTCTGGTTGACCGCCAGGTCTGTGATTGCGGAATATATCAGTTGATGCCGGTGCTCGTAAAAAGATTCCGGACGGAGAATTTCGCTCACCAGCGAGTAAGCGTCTTTCTCAATCATCAATGCGCCGAGCACGGCTTCTTCCAGTTCCGGAGCTTGCGGCTGGATGCGCCCGTAGTCATTGACGGGCTGCGGGGCTTTTGCCTTCGAGGTGCGTGAAGTTCGTCTTTGTTCTGCCACTTTTGGAATTAAAATTGAAATTAAAAAATCAAGAAATAATAGTCCGCCTTTCAAAAGGGAGAGCAAAGATAAACGATTTTATTGATAGCTATCAATAAATCGTTGTTAAGTTTTCAATCTACTATAAACAGAATTCATTAACTTTGTCTCCGAAGCCTACTTTGACGGGTTATTTTTTAATTTTCATTTTTCAATTCTTAATTCTCAATTAACGATGCTTACCTTTCCGAATGCCAAAATAAACCTGGGACTGAACATCACGGAGAAACGTCCGGACGGTTACCACAACCTGGAGACTATCTTCTACCCTATTCCCATTGAAGATGCGCTGGAAATCAATCTGCTGCACGGGGGCAGCGGAAAGTACTGCCTGCACCAGGCGGGAATCGAAATAGCGGGAGAAGCGGAAAACAACCTGGTTGTAAAAGCTTATAAGCTGCTGGACGAATTGTTCGACCTGCCGCCGGTGGATATCCATTTGTTCAAGCGTATCCCCTCGGGGGCAGGGCTGGGCGGCGGTTCGGCAGATGCAGCGTTCATGCTGAAACTATTGGACGAGAAGTTCGGCCTCGGCTTAGGTTACGACAAGTTGGAGGAGTATGCAGCCCGTTTGGGAGCGGACTGCGCTTTTTTCATCCGGAATGCACCTACTTACGCGGAGGGTATCGGCAATATATTCTCCCCCGTCGCCCTATCGTTGAAAGGGTATCAGCTCTGGCTGGTAAAGCCGGATATATTCGTCTCTACACGGGATGCCTTTTCGTTGATAAAGTCGCACCGTCCGGAGTATCCGCTAAAGGAGGCGGTACGGTTGCCCGTCGGGGAATGGAAAAAATATATGGTGAATGACTTCGAAGAGAGTGTTTTCCCGCAGTTTCCCGCTATCGGTGAAATCAAGGATGAAATGTACCGGCAAGGCGCCATTTATGCGTCGATGAGCGGTTCCGGCTCGTCCGTCTACGGGCTGTTCGATGCCGATACCGTATTGCCGGATATCGACTTCGGCGAGAAGGCATTCGTATATAAAGGAAGGCTGACCGTTTAATTGCGGGGATAAAGTGAAGTACGAAGTTTTTCAATAAGGTTTCTATAATGAAAAAAATATTCCTTTCAATATGGTGCATGCTGGCGGTTTCGCTCGTATATGCACAAGATACCATTCCCGTACTTACATTGGGAACGTTTCATTTCGATTTTCCCAATTTGGATAGGGTGCAATATGGCGATGATGAACAGATAAATGTTTTAGAACCGGCTTATCAGACAGAGATTGAAGCTTTGGTAAATTCACTGACAGCATTTTCTCCGACAATTATCGTGATTGAACGGCCGGTCGGGATGCAGGGTGAAATAGATTCCCTTTTTTGTGAATACCGAGCCGGCCGTTACGTTCTACAACGTGGCGAGTACGAGCAGGTCGGCTTCCGCCTGGCAAAACGGCTGGGCATCGACCGGATTTATTGTGCAGACGAATGGGGCAGGCATTATGAGAATATAGCCGAATTACTGGACAATCAAGACAGCGATGATTTTGCCCGCTTTGACGAAAGTTTCTATAATCATCCGGACTCGGTGAAAGAATTCACCCCTCAATCCGTTTTCAATAAACAGGGAATCATTGCCGAACTCATTGCGCTGAACAATCCGGAAAACGTCCGACGAAGCTTGGGAAATTACCTGATAGGCCATTTCAAGTACGAATCCTCTCCATACGATTTTATCGGAACCGACTTCGAAACGGGGCGTTGGTTCAACCGGAACCTGCGTATATTCCGAAATATCCAGCGAATCGAAACCGGTTCGACCGACCGGATACTTGTCATTTTCGGGGCGGGACACTTGAATATCTTAAACTATCTTTTTGAGTGCTCTCCCGAGTACCGTTTAGAGGATACGAATAAATATTTGAAGCAACTGATACCTTCGGAAAAGGAACGGTTGTCGAATCATTGCCATTACCTCTCAACTAATTCGCTAAAGCCTACTCCTCAACCAGTCGTATCCAACCGATAAAAATCTAAAACAAGAGGCATAAGGTATGAACTATGCGGACAAGGCGTTGTTATACTTCATATTTTACACTTATTTCATCCTTAGGCGCAATGAAAAGATTTAGATTTTGTATCGCAGCAAGTATGCTACTGCTTTTTTCCATTTCCACCTTTGCAAAAGAAGTTCCTGCAAAGGTACAAGCTGCTTTTGAGAAGATATACCCGCAGGCTATGAATGTCGAATGGGAACAAATGGCGGGTTGCTATGTGGCAGAGTTCGTTACGGACAACCGGGAGACGGATGTGTGGTTCGATGAAAATGCCCAATGGGTAATGACGGAAGATGATGTCGAATCGTTGGAGAAAATTCCCGCTCCCGTTGCAGACGCTTTTATGAAAAACATCATGGCTTCCATGAGACTAAAAGATGTGAGGATAATCACATTCCCCAAACATCCTACGGTAATCGTTATCGAGGTAGAAGGTTACAATTCCGATGAAGAATTCCAATTATTCTATTCGCCGGACGGGAAGTTACGGCAACAACTGAATGTGAGCGAACTGGGTGGGGAGATTTATCCGGGGCTATTCGAATAGCTGTAAATCGGAGATATTAAGGTAAATCGAAAACATTAAAGTATGTCGGCAACATTAAAGTATATCGGAGACATTAAAGTATATCGGAGACATTAAAGAATGAGGTACGAAGAATACCTCACACCTCATTCTTCATACCTCATTCCTATACCTTAAACCTTATGCTTTATACTTAGCATTATACGCATAATACAAAATGCCTTATGCTTATGTTTATGTTCAGTTTCAGTACACCTCCACCTTTCCGGCAATCCGTTTCGCCTTATCGCGCAATGCATCGAGGTCGCCGTTCAGCGGAGCATAGCACAATACAACGCCCATACGACGGTTGACGCGGGTGGTCGGCTTGCCGAAGATGCGCAGGTAAGTATCTTCCTCTTTCGTTACCTCCTCCATACCGCGATAGTTGGGACGTTCCTGGCTGGCAATGGGCGAAAGGATAACGGCGCTCGCCCCTATCCGCTCCTGCTTGATACCCGGAATGGGCAAACCCAATACGGCGCGGCAATGCAACTCGAACTCGTTCAGGTTCTGCGTGCCTGCCAACGTTACCATACCCGTATCGTGCGGACGCGGTGAAAGTTCGGAGAAGTAAACACCGTTCTCATGGCTCAGGAAAAATTCCACTCCCCACAAGCCGGCGCCTGTCAGGGCACGGGTTACTTTCTCTGCCATATCCTGCGCTTCCTTTAAATGGGCAGGGTCGATATGGGCAGGCTGGAAGCTCTCGCGATAGTCCCCGCCTTTTTGTACGTGGCCGATAGGCGGGCAGAACAAAGTGGGGCCATTCTTTTGAGTAACTGTCAGCAGGGTAATTTCGCTGTCGAACTTGATGAACTCCTCGATGATAAGCTCCTTGATATCACCGCGACTGCCATTGCAACCGTATTCCCAGGCATGTTCCAGCTCGTCGGCGCTCTTCACGAGCGACTGCCCTTTGCCGGAAGACGACATCAGCGGCTTCACCACACAGGGGAAACCGATTTTTTGGGCAGCGGCTTTCAGCTCGTCCAGGGATTTGGCATAAAAATATCTGGCGGTTTTCAGCCCCAGTTCCTTAGCGGCAAGGTCGCGGATAGCCTTACGGTTCATGGTAAAGTTTACTGCACGCGCACTGGGCACAACCTGAATACCTTCTTTCTCGAAATCGTACAAGCGCTCCGTACGGATAGCTTCTATTTCCGGTACGATGATGTCCGGCCGGTGCTTGCGCACCACACGTTCCAATGCGTCGCCGTCCAGCATACTGAACACCTCGCATTCATCCGCCACCTGCATGGCGGGCGCTCCGGCATAAGAGTCGCAGGCAATGATGTATTGACCTTTACGCTGGGCGGAAATTACGAATTCCTTACCCAGCTCACCGGAACCTAAGAGTAAAATCTTTTTCATTTCAGTATCAGTTATTATAGAATTACGGCAAAGATAGGGAGAAAAAAACGATATAAAAAGAAATACGGGAAGTTAACTTCATTCTCTCTACGAAGTTAACTTCCCGCAATTATGATGTTAACATATCGGCACCTTTCAAGTTAACTTCATCGAAGCTGTGAAGTTAACTTAGTGCCGCCGCTATTATTGGTGCTGTTCTCTCAATAAATCGTTGACGGTCTTTACCGGGTTGAAAGTGGTAAGGGGCACTTCTACGAATACCGTGTTCCAGTCGCTCATCGCACCGTTCCAAAGTCCGGGAAGCTCCAGCGCCTTAAGGTCTTTGCCGTTCTTCGACTTGTAAGAGATAAAGCCCGTTGCCTTGTCCACATATTTCACCAGGTCGAACTTATGTCCTTTGTAATCGCGTACGGCGCAAACCAAATCTACCGGATTGAAGTGCGTACCCTTTTCGAACATATCCTTCTTCTCGGGGTCGTTCATATCAATCTGCGAGCTTTCGAGGATTTGCAGGGAAATCGTACCGTCGTTGTTATAAGCGAGGAACGGACCGCCGCCCGGCTCGCCCACGTTCTTCACCATACCGCAAACGCGCATCGGACGGTTCAGCTTCTCTTTCAGGTAAATCACCAGCTCGGCATCTTCCAGGTTCTTCGTTTCCGGGTTCTTGCAGAAAAGCCGTTTCTGTACGAATTGCAGGATGTCGAGTATCTGCTCGTGCGTGTATTTGCCGCTGTCCAGCAGTTGCAGGTAGGCGAACGCCTGCTGTTGCAATGTAATGAGCACACCGGCAATCAGTTTCTTATATAATACGGTATCGCCTTTCAGCTTATCGGGCACTACGTTGTCTATATTCTTAATGAAGATTACATCGGCATCGAGGTCATTCAGGTTCTCAATCAGCGCCCCATGGCCTCCCGGACGGAACAGGAGCTTGCCGTTGTCGCGGAAAGGCTTGTTCTCCATATCGGCGGCAATGGTGTCGGTGCTGGGCTTCTGTTCGGAGAAGCTGATGTTGTAATCCACGCCGTACCGCTTGGCATAAGCTGCCGCCTTCTCGTCCACCAACGCCTTGAACAGCGCACGGTGTTCGGGAGACACGGTGAAATGTACATTCACCTTGCCATTTCTGTTGGCTGCATAAAGCGCACCTTCCACCAGGTGTTCTTCCAGGGGGGTACGGCTACCTTCTTCGTATTTGTGGAACTTCAACAGCCCCTTCGGAAGCGCACCGTAATTCAGCCCTGCCGACTCGAGCAATGCGGCAACCACCGCCTTGTAATTGCCGGCGGCAAGCAATGCGGGAATATCCTTGCCCGCCGTTTCCCGGCAAGCGGCATTCAAATCGTCGTAGAAAGCGAACTTTTCGATTTTCTCGAAGAACGTTTTCTCGAATGCCGACTGGGGAGCATCGTATTCCGCTCCGAGAAATTCGAACAGGTTCTTGAACATACGGCTTGCAGCGCCCGATGCCGGAACAAACTTCACGACCGTCTTGTCTGTCTGGGTGTATGCCTCCCATGCGTTCAGGTATTTCTTCTGCTCATCGGCATCCGGAGCCAATATGCCCTGCTCCACGGAAGCGGCAGCAGATAACTTCAAATAGGGAAATCCTTTTTCGAAACAGGTCAGTTGTTCGGCAATCTGTTCTTCCGATATGCCTTTCTTGGCAAGCAGTTCTTTGTCTTGGAGTGTTATCATAATATCTAAATTTATTAATTGATGCCCAAAAATACAAAAAAACCGCAAGTGCCGTCAAGAAAAGGAAGAAAAAAACTACCTTTACAGCAGAAAATACGGACGATTATGGCAACAGATGAATTTTTCACTACCGGAGAGAAGTACCTACTTTTCCTGCTCTACCGGAAATTATTGCAGCTTTCCGGAGAAACGCTCCACAAGGGAGACTGTAAGAAACTGAAAACGCATCTTGTAAACTCTATACAGAACAACCGCATACAACGGGACATCTTCGGGCTGAACCCGGTTATCAAAGACATGCAGACCGCCGTCATCGTTGCGGAGGAAATCGGAATGAAGCGGGCTTCTATCCTGGGGCTGATGCTTCACGACTCGGTACGCTGCGGTACTTGTACCTCCGAAGAGGTGGAGCAGGACTATGGCGAGGACGTGGCAGGCATCATACGCGGGCTGATACGGGTAAACGAGCTTTACTCCAAGAGCCCTACTATCGAGTCGGAGAATTTCCGCAACCTGTTGCTTTCCTTTGCGGAGGATATGCGCGTTATCCTCATTATGATTGCCGACCGCGTAAACATCATGCGCCAGATAAAGGATTGCGAGAACGACGAGGCACGCAAGCAGGTTGCCAATGAAGCCGCTTACCTGTACGCCCCCCTCGCCCACAAGCTGGGTCTGTACAAGCTGAAATCGGAACTGGAAGACCTTTCGCTGAAATATACGGAGAAAGAGGTATATTACCATATCAAGGAGAAACTGAACGCAACCAAAGCTGCGCGCGACAAATATATAGCCGCCTTCATAGCTCCGGTACAGAAGAAGCTGGAAGATGCAGGCCTGCACTTCCACATCAAGGGGCGTACCAAGTCCATTCATTCTATCTACCAGAAGATGAAGAAGCAAAAGTGTCCCTTCGAAGGCGTGTACGACCTGTTCGCTATCCGCGTAATCCTGAGCTCTCCGCTGGAAAAGGAAAAGCTGGAATGCTGGCAGGCATACTCCATTGTAACGGATATGTACCAGCCCAACCCCAAACGCCTGCGCGACTGGCTGTCCGTGCCCAAGAGCAACGGCTACGAGTCGCTGCACATCACCGTTATGGGTCCCGAGGGCAAATGGGTGGAAGTACAGATACGTACCGAGCGCATGGACGAGATTGCCGAACGCGGCCTTGCCGCCCATTGGCGGTACAAAGGCGTGAAAGGCGAAAACGGACTGGACGAATGGCTCACTTCCGTACGTGAGGCGTTGGAGAACTCCGACAGCAACGGACTGGAAGCCATGGACCAGTTCAAGCTAGACTTATACGAGGACGAGGTATTCGTATTCACCCCCAAGGGGGATTTGTTCAAGCTGGGCAAAGG
Source organism: Bacteroides gallinarum DSM 18171 = JCM 13658 (assembly GCF_000374365.1). Taxonomy (GTDB): domain Bacteria; phylum Bacteroidota; class Bacteroidia; order Bacteroidales; family Bacteroidaceae; genus Bacteroides; species Bacteroides gallinarum. The sequence continues at coordinate 59,190 of NZ_KB894121.1, read as the reverse complement.
CTCCACCGTGCTCGATTTCGCATTCCACATTCACACCAAACTGGGCTGCAAATGTATCGGCGCGAAAGTGAACGGCAGGAATGCGCAGTTGAAGCAAATACTGAACAGCGGCGACCAGGTGGAAATCATGACTTCCAACACCCAGACGCCGAAGCAGGACTGGCTGAATATCGTCACCACCTCCAAGGCGCGTACCAAGATACGGCAGGCGCTCAAGGAAATGGCGGCACGCCAGCATGCATTCGCCAAAGAGACGCTGGAGCGCAAGTTCAAAAACCGGAAGATAGAATACGATGAGGGTACGATGATGCGCCTCATCAAACGTCTCGGCTTCAAAGTGGTGACGGACTTCTACCAGAGCATCGCCGATGAAACGCTCGATGTAAACGACATCATAGACAAGTACCTGGAACAGCAGAAGCGCGAGAACGACACGCACGACGACATCGTTTACCGCAGTGCCGAGGGTTACAACCTGCAAACCGCCGCCCTGCCCGAGGAGACGGGCGCCAAAGAGGATGTGCTCGTTATCGACCAGAACCTGAAAGGACTGGACTTCAAGCTGGCACGCTGCTGCAACCCGATTTACGGCGACGAGGTGTTCGGGTTCGTCACCGTGAGCGGCGGTATCAAGATACACCGCTGCGACTGTCCGAACGCAAGCGACCTGCGCGAACGCTTCGGATACCGTATCGTCAAGGCACGCTGGGCGGGTAAGTCGCAAGGCACGCAATACCCCATTACGCTGCGTGTGGTGGGGCACGACGACATAGGCATCGTAACCAACATCACTTCCATAATCTCCAAGGAAACCGGCATCACGCTGCGAAGTATCGGCATCGATTCGCACGACGGCTTGTTCTCGGGCACGCTTACCGTCATGGTAGGTGATACCGGACGGCTGGAGGCGCTTATCAAGAAGCTGAGGACGGTGAAGGGGGTGAAGCAGGTTTCGCGAAACTGAAATCCCCTATCTCCAATTCGACGACCTATGAAGTACGATTTTAAGAAACAACTCCGCAGTTTCGGCTATGCCTGGAAAGGCATCCGGAACTGTGTAGGCAAAGAGCAGAACCTGAGCTTTCACCTGATTGTCACGGCAGCAGTAGTTGTGGCGGGATTTACTTGGGAGATTACCCGTACCGAGTGGATAGCGGTTATCCTGTGCATCGGCGCAGTGATTGCCGCCGAGCTGTTCAATACCGCCATTGAAAGGCTGGTAGATTTGGTATCTCCCCAGCGACATCCCCTTGCGGGGCAGGTAAAAGACATCGCTGCCGGAGCAGTACTGGTATGCGCTGTTGCGGCGATAATCGTAGGCATCATTATCTTTATGCCGTACGTTTTCGGGAGCATGGTAAGTTCCTAAGGTTTTATCTTACCCTTTTCCTCTTATAATAAGGGTATGTGAGCAAGACGAAAAAGAACAAGGCAAGCAGTGCGGCTACGCAAGCCGCATGATAGAGCAAATAAGCATCCGCCAGCCGGCAAGCTGTTGCCAGACCTGCCAGAAGCCCGGTTTCCATAGCCAGGTAGCAGGTCGTATTACCCGTTCCCCGTTGGCAATGATGCGACAATTTCACGAACATCCTTATGAACGGTATCGCCAGGAGCGCCAATACCGCCAGGGCTGAAAATGCGATGTAATCCCCTATATACAACAAGGGAAGCAGCACTCCCGGTACAAAAGCTATCAGGAGCATATTCAATGCAGGAACCCATGCACGCGGCAGCAGGAAGCGGTCTAAACTGCACAGCCTCATGCCGATAGGCGCACGGAAAGCTACATATACTCCCGAAGCGAAAAGCATGCCGGCAACTCCGGTAGCAACCGCCAGGTAAACGGCCGTGCGGAAACCGTAGAGGTCGTACAGCAAGATACCTGTGCCCGCCCCTATCAGCATGCCCAACCGGGCAGACCACGCATAAATCATATTCCCCGCACTGCGCCGCGACGACACTGTGATGTCGATAGCCACCGTAATGCCTGCCGTGGTTGCCACTCCGAAACAAGCCCCCTGTACCAGTGCAAGCAGCAACAGTTTCGGATAGCTGTCTGCAAAGGCATACCCCAGCGTTGCCGCCAGCATGACGAGGGTGGAGACAAGCAGTACATTCTTCCGCTTGTATTCGTCGCACAGATAGGCGTGGAACGGTCCTGCCGCGAACATCGCTGCTGCAAACAGCAGGAATACGCTCCCCATTCGGGGGACGGATATCCCCAACTGCTCCGGCATGGCGAACGAAAGTACGGGAAAAAGCATGTAGACGGATGCGAACAGCAACAGGTTCGCTGCACACATCCGCCCGAAATCCAGCGTCATCAGCCCGTTAGTACTGTTCTTTCTCATTCGGGAAGTCTAAGTTCTTCACATCGGATATGTAATGGCTGATAGCATCCGTCATTACCGTATGAAGGTCGGCATAACGGCGCAGGAAACGGGGACGGAAACCGTTGTTCATGCCCAGCATATCCTGAACGACCAGCACCTGGCCGTCTACACCGCCACCGGCGCCGATGCCGATGATAGGGATAGTAAGCTCGCTCGCCACACGTTCCGCCAGGGCAGCGGGAATCTTTTCCAGCACAATGGCGAAGCATCCGGCTTCTTCCAGCAGGTGGGCGTCGCGTACCAGTTTCTCGGCTTCCGAATCATCTTTGGCGCGTACCGTATAGGTTCCGTATTTGTTGATAGACTGCGGCATCAGCCCGAGGTGTCCCATAATAGGGATGCCGGCACTGAGGATACGTTTTACCGTACCGATGATTTCTTCCCCGCCTTCCAGTTTCAAGGCATCGGCATGGCTCTCTTTCATGATGCGGATAGCGGAGGCAAGCCCCTCCATTTCATTTCCCTGGTAAGAGCCGAAAGGCATATCCACCACCACCATTGCACGCTTTACGCCGCGCACAACGGACTTGGCATGATAAATCATCTGGTCGAGTGTTATGGGCAACGTGGTTACGTTGCCCGCCATTACATTGGAGGCGGAGTCGCCCACCAGGATAACGTCCATACCGGCGCCGTCTACAATCTGTGCCATAGTATAGTCGTAAGAGGTCAGCATCGATATTTTTTCACCTCTCTGCTTCATCTCGATAAGACGGTGCGTAGTTACTTTACGAGTGTCGTCTGAAATATATCCAGCCATTTTATTTCTGTTTTTAGTTGTTAGTAATATTAATCCGTAAATGCTATCTTCTAAGGCTGAAAGCCTTTTATCTTCAAGCCCGGGGTAACACCCCGGGGGTATGTATATGGTTAACATTGCGCCCTGTAAGGGCATAATCCTTGTTGTACTTATCCGAACGCTGCGGATTACACGGATGCGCACAAGTTATTCCCTCGTAGGAAACCGCTCTATCGGCAGGCTACATACCTTGCCTAAAAAGGAACAACCGGTGTAAAACCGCATAATCCGGCGGTAAAACCGTGCGCAAAGTTAGCGCTTTTTCCCGTTACTTATGCACCCGGAGCATTTTATCGTAGGTAAAGCCCGTAAAATCATCCAAAACACAATGACACAACGGAGCGATAGCCTCGCGTGGATTCGTTGTTGCCAGCCCGATAACTACGGCCTCGGATGCCATGCCCGCTTTCAGCCCGTTGAAGGAATCTTCGAATACGTACGTAGTGGCGGGAGTCGTGCCGAACACCTCCATACCCAGCAGGAAACAATCGGGAGCCGGCTTGGAACGGGTGAACATCTCTGCCGTAAGAATCCGGTCGAACATAGTCCTCACCTCGGGACGGGCACGGTAAACGGCAGCCATTTTCTGGTCGTTGGAGCTGGTAACGACCGCCATTTTAACATGGTTACGGCGCAAATCGGCGATGAAGTCGAGTACTCCGGGGATGTATTCATAGTCCATATCCTGTTCGAAGCGGTCGAGGGCGGCGGTGATTTCCCGCTGCTGCTCCGTTTTCCCGGTAAAGAAGGTATCGTAGATATAAGCCAGGGTCTGGCCTTTTACACGGCTTTCCAAATCGTCCATGCCCAGATAATCTACACCCGCTTTATGCCAAAAGATAGAATACTGCGTTTCGGTATCCATTATCACTCCGTCGAAATCGAAAAGGACGGCTGTTGTTTTTGTTGTATCCATATAAACAAGTATAATATTCGGGTGCAAAGGTCTGAATAATCATCGAACTGAGCAAATATTTCGTATCTTTGCACCAGCTTAATTGACATATATCAAATGAATAATCCGCATATTTTAGGGAGCGAACGAATCGGCAAACTCCTCGTACAATATTCTATCCCCGCCATTATCGGCATGACGATTACCTCACTGTACAACATCATCGACAGCATATTCATCGGTCATGGCGTAGGCGCCATGGGTATTGCGGGGCTTGCCATTACCTTTCCGCTGATGAACCTGGTCGTTGCTTTCTGTACGCTGGTTTCGGCAGGCGGTTCCGCCATTTCATCCATACGGTTAGGGCAGAAAGATATGGACGGGGCAACGGAAGTGCTGAACAATACCCTGATGCTCTGCCTGGTCAACGCATTCCTGTTCGGCGGTATCTCCTTCCTTTTCCTGGACGAGATTCTGCGTTTCTTCGGGGCCAGCAACGACACCCTGCCCTATGCGCGCGACTTCATGCAGGTAATTCTGCTGGGTACTCCCGTTACCTATACGATGATTGGGCTGAATAACATCATGCGTGCCACGGGCTATCCCAAGAAGGCGATGCTTACCTCCATGGTTACGGTAGTATGCAACATCGCGCTGGCGCCCGTATTCATCTTCCACTTCGGCTGGGGCATCCGCGGCGCGGCAACGGCAACGGTCATCTCGCAGTTCATCGGCATGGTATGGGTGGTGAGCCACTTCTTGCAAAAGACGAGCATCGTAAGGCTGCAACCGGGATTCTGGAAAATGAAGAAACGTATCATCAGCAGCATATTCTCCATAGGGATGTCGCCGTTCCTGATGAATGTAACGGCGTGCGTCATCGTTATCATCGTCAACAACAGCCTGCAACATTACGGCGGCGACATGGCTATCGGCGCCTACGGCATCATGAACCGGCTGCTGGTGCTGTACGTAATGATTGTGCTGGGGCTTACCATGGGCATGCAGCCTATCGTGGGCTATAACTTCGGAGCGCAGAAGCACGACCGCGTAAAGGCGACGTTGCGCCTGAGCATCATTACGGGCGTATGTATCACCAGCACGGGGTTCATTATCTGCGAACTGTTTCCGCATGCCGTATCGGCTATCTTTACGAGCGACGGGCAGTTGATAGATATGGCTTCCAGGGGAGTGCGTATCGGCATAGCCATGTTCCCGCTGGTAGGTGCGCAAATCGTTATCGGCAACTTTTTCCAAAGCATCGGCAAGGCGAAGATAAGCATATTCTTATCCCTTACCCGGCAACTGCTGTATTTGCTGCCGGGGCTGATTATCCTGCCGCGCTACATGGGGCTGGACGGCATCTGGGCGTGCATGCCGGTATCGGACTTCTTCGCATTCGTTACGGCGGTTATTGCCCTGTGGATATATGTAAAGAAGTTGAAGAGGCTGCCGTCTCCCCAACTTCCGTCTTAAAATTGCCCTATCAATCCCGTTATAATTCGTGTGCCGCCACATTTGCCACCACGCTGCCGTCGAACAGGTGTACCGTGCGGTGTGCAAACGAGGCATCGTGCCGGGAGTGCGTCACCATGACAATGGTAGTACCTTCCCTGTTCAATTCCGTCAGCAGGTTCATTACCTCCGCTCCGTTCTTGGAGTCCAGGTTACCGGTAGGCTCATCGGCAAGAATCAGCTTCGGGTTCGTTACCACAGCACGGGCAATGGCTACACGCTGCTGCTGACCGCCGGAAAGCTGTTGCGGAAAGTGTTTGGCACGGTGGCTGATGTTCATCCGTTTCAAAATATCTTCTACCATACGTTTGCGTTCCCCCGCCTTTACTCCCAGATATGTAAGAGGAAGCTCCACATTCTCGTAAACGTTGAGCTCGTCTATTAGGTTGAAGCTCTGGAACACGAATCCCAGCTTACCCTTGCGCACACGGGTACGCTCCTTCTCCTTTAAATCCGCCACTTCCTGTCCGAGTAGTTTATAACTGCCCTCCGTAGGGTTATCCAACAGGCCGAGTATGTTCAATAAAGTGGACTTCCCGCAACCGGACGGGCCCATAATGGCTACGAACTCTCCCTCTTTCACTTCGAGGTCTACGTGGTTCAATGCTACTGTCTCTACTTCCGAGGTACGGAATACTTTGCTGATGTTATTAATCTCAATCATAATGTTCTATTTTCTATATATTATCTTTTTTACTCACTCTTAATACTGTTCACCGGATTCTCATTGGCTATCCGCCAGGATTTCCAAAGGACGCAACCTACGATTATCACCAGGTTGGCGATTACCACCAGCAGGTAGACAATCCAACTGAGGGGAATCTGCTCGGCAAACTGTTCCATCCAAATGCCGTTGATGTACCACGATGCAAGGCTTCCGAGAATAACCGCAGGCAATGCCACGACAAGTACATCCTTGGAAAGCAGTTCCAGGATAGAGGATGCTTCCGCACCGTTTACCTTGCGAATGGCAATCTCCTTGCTGCGGCGGCGTACTTCATCGGTGGTATATCCTATCAGCCCCATTAACATAACGAAGAACATTGTTATGGCTGCCATTAAAGTGGCATTACGGAATACGCGGACACTGTTGTAAGCATCGGTAATTTTCTTTTCATAGCTCACGAAATCGATAGTCTTATTGCTGAAAGCATCGGCTACATCCTTGTTCAGTTGCCGTAGATTTTGTGCAAAAGGTTCTTTCAGGCGGACATGTATCGTTCCCGTGAAATATTTATTATGGCAGGCGATGAAAGGCATCTTGGCTGCCGTGAAATCTTGTATCTGAAAATCTTTCAGCACGCCCACGACTTTCAGTTGTGCGGTATTGTCAACGTCGACAGTACGTCCCACAACATCGTCCCCCCAATGCATCATGTCTGCGAATGTTTCATTCACTATTATTTCATCTTCCGTACGCGCCATACGGCCGGCCTTGAATGTCATCCTCATCATAGCCGGATAGTCCTCACGCATATAGTAGCAAGCACGTGTGGAAAAAAGCGCATTACCCGATGCATCACGAATCATAGAACCGCTATATCCGTTGATAGGCGTATTATTGGCGCTGGTTACAGCTTCTACATAAGGAAGTCCTTTAAAGAATTGGAAAGCGGCGTCGCTCTCTTTTTCCTTGTTCCAATAGGCATCAGCAAACGCCATTCGCTGCGGGTCATATCCCATATCCTTGTTCAGCACATATTGATACTGCGCCATTACCACGCACATCAGCCCGCAAATGAAGGCTACCCCTGCAAACTGGATGAAAAGCAGCGGACGCTTCCACCCTTTCTTACCCTCGGTATAACGGCGAAACACTTGGGATACGGGAATACGGGCAAACAAGCGTCCCGGCAATACTCCGCCCACTATAAACAGTATGCCGACTACCGTCAACGGAACCCAGATTCGTTCCGGGGCAAGTAGCAAAGAGAGTTTTGCCGCAGCGGTATCTTCAAAGAATTCCCGAAAATTCAGTAATATCAAAACCATTAAGAGCAATGCCGCCACAATGATAATGCCTGTTTCCAAAAGGAACATTCCGAATATCTTGCCGCCGCTTGCGCCGTTGCATTTATGCACACCTACCGCTTTGGCACGATATGTCAGTGAGGAAATGGAAATCAATACATAGTTCAGTGCCGCAATGAAAAGAATGGCAAGACCGAGAACGGTCATGATATTACGCATCCGCTCCACACTTTCGTAATTCCGGTAAGTATCGCGAATAGGTTTTACAAACGCTGTATAGCCATATCTCTTTTTGTCCTCTTCCGGGCGATACTTCTCTATCATAGCATCTATACGTGCATTCACCACCGACTTGTCCGCACCGGGGCGGAAACGGATGTACTCGGGATAGCTGTCCCCGCCCCGCCATGAGTAGTTACCTCCTCCGCCATTCCACAAAGTAGGCATAGAGATAACGGCTTCCGGATTGACGGTAGCGTTTTCAGGCAATGCCTTATATGTACCTTTTACTATAAAGTCTTTCTCATGGTTGTAGTTGACGGTCTTTCCCACCGGATTTTCTCCGCCGAATATTTTCTTGGCAAAGCGGTCGCTCAGGAAAATCACATCGGGTTGCTGAAGGTCTTGCACCGGATTACCGCTCAGCACTTCGATGCCCATAGTCTTAAAGAAAAGTGAATCCGCCACCGTTTTCTTTTCGTCGAAACGAGCGTTTTCATTGTACAGCGGAGCATTCATCCAATGACAAGTGCTGGTGGCAGCTTCTACCTGTTCCGGGAAGTTCTCCAGTATGGCGCCTGCCACGGGACCGCAGTTCTGCTCTTGCGGCGGATACTTCTCGCCATTAACGGTAAATACAGACCAGATTTGATAAAGATTGTCGTAGTCTTTGTAGCAGGTGTCAAAGCTCTGCTCGTATGCCACGCGGGAGAATAGCAAAATACTCATCGTCAGGCTTAATCCCAAAGAGATTATCTTGATGATGTTCGAGCCACGTCCACGAAGCAAAGTTTGAATGACATAATAGATTTGTTTCATAATATATTTATATTGTTATGTTTATATCGTTGTATGTAGTTATATGTATATTATTATGTTTATATTGGTATATTATATTGCTATATGTATTATGTAATTACATGTATATTGTTATGTTCATATTGCTATATTATATTGCTATATGTATTATGTAATTACATGTATATTGTTATGTTTATATTGGTATGTTTATATCGTTATATGTGTATATTATCATTGTAGTTATATGTATATTATCATTTTATATTGTTATATTATATATTGCTACATGTATATTAATATATTTATATTGCCATATTTATATCGCTATGTTTATATTGCAATGTTTTTCCCACCTATAATAATGCAGAAAGCGTGCCAAAACACTTATAGCATTGATTATCAACAATTCATAAATAAACAACCTATACACAAATGTCTAAAAATTAGACACAGCCCGTCCAATAATTAGACACCCACCTACCTAATTAATGCCTGCTTAGCCTGCTTAATAATTTAGATAAACAGGTATTTAAAGATTTTCAATCCAAAGCCTGAAAGGCTTGAAGCATACAGCCCGGGGCAACGCCCCGGGAATAAGAATCCGCCTCTATCTACCTGCGCCCTGTAAGGGCATAATCCTTGTTGTACTCTTTTGCCCTTATAGGGCGCAATGTTAACCGTATACATGCCCCCGGGGTGTTACCCCGGGCTTGAAGATAAAAGGCTTTCAGCCTTAAAAGATACATTTACGGATTAAATGAGGACATATACAGATTAGACGACAATATTTAATATTTATAGATTAAACAATGACATTTACAAGGAATAAAAGCCCCCTTATCTGACTACGCCCCATAAGGGTAAAAGAGTTGTATACAAGGATTATGCCCTTACAGGGCGCAATGTTAACCATATACATGCCCCGGGGTGTTACCCCGGGCTTGAAGATAAAAGGCTTTCAGCCTTAAAAGATACATTTACGGATTAAATAATGATATATACAGATTAGACGACAATATTTAATATTTATAGATTAAACAATGACATTTACAAGGAATAAAAGCTCCCTTATTTGACTACGTACTGTAAAGACAAAAGGGTTGTATACAAGGATTATGCCCTTACAGGGCGCAATGTTAACCATATACATGCCCCAGGGTATTATCCCGGGCTTGAAGATAAAAGGCTTTCAGCCTTAAAAGATAGCATTTACGGATTAAATGAGGACATATACAGATTAGACAACGGCAGTTATGGATTAGACGATGACATTTACAGGGAATAAAAACTCCCTTATCTGACTACATACTGTAAAGGCAAAAGGGTTGTATGCAAGGATTATGCCCTTACAGGGCGCAATGTTAACCATATACATGCCCCCGGGGTGTTACCCCGGGCTTGAAGATAAAAGGCTTTCAGTCTTAGAAGATACATTTACGGATTAAATGATAACATATACAGATTAGACAACAGCAGTTATGGATTAGACGATGACATTTACAGGGAATAAAAAGCTCTCTTATCTGACTATGCACTGTAAAGGCAAAAGGGGTACATACAAGGATTCTGCCCTTACAGGGCGCAACGTTAACCATATACATGCCCCCGGGATGTTACTCCGGACTTGAAAATAAAAAGCTTTCAGCCTTAAAAGATACATTTGCGGATTAAATGATAATATTTACAGATTAAATGATGACATTTACGGATTAGACAACGACATTTACAGATTAGACGGCAGCATTTACAGATTGGACAATGGCATTTACAGAATAGAATAGATAAACCAAATTATCATTTACAGGACAGAAAAACGGAAAATAGGACAACTTTTCTATCGGATGAAAACTTTACCTTTGCCCTCAGTTTCCATAGATATATACTTGGATATAATTCCGTTTTTATAGACATATACTTAAACATAATCAACTTTCATAGACATACACTTAAACATAATCCAAATTTCATAAGCACATATACATAATCAACTTTCATAAGCATATATACATAACCAACTATCATAAACATATACTCATATAACAAAACAAATAAATATGATAAAGCCATATAAACCCTTATTCCTATCATTTTTCTGCCTGCTTATGGGCAGTTGCGACATGATAGACTATCATCCGTACGATGTACGCATCAGCGGGGAAACCGATGTCAATGCTCATAACATCGCCGAGATAGAGCAGAACTGCAAGGACAAGACAACGATTAAATTCGTAACTATGGGCGACTCACAACGCTGGTACGACGAAACGCTGGATTTCGTAGGAGAGATAAACAAGCGCGATGACATAGATTTCGTTATCCACGGCGGCGATATGAGCGACTTCGGTGTTACGGACGAATTTCTCTGGCAGCGCGACATCATGAACAAACTCCGCGTGCCCTATGTAACCCTTATCGGCAACCACGACTGCCTCGGCACGGGAGAAGAGACATACCGTGCCGTATTCGGCGACCCTAACTTCTCGTTCATTGCCGGACGGGTAAAGTTCGTATGCCTGAATACCAATGCCATGGAGTTCGACTACTCCCGCCCCATTCCCGACTTCACCTTCTTGGAAGAAGAACTCACCAACCGCCGGGACGAATTCGACAAAACCGTGGTATCCATGCACGTCCGCCCCTATGCCGACCAGTTCAACAACAATGTGGCACGTGTCTTTCACCGCTACGTAACGGAGTTTCCCGGCATACAGTTCTGCACCGCAGCCCACGAACACCACGTATTCGAGGAGAACCTCTTCGAGGACGGTATCATGTACTACATGAGCGACTGCATGAAGAACCGTAACTACTATGTATTCACCATAACACCTTACGGATATGAACGCGAAGTGGTCTATTTCTAAGCTGCCGGCACTTGCCGTAGTATGCCTGCTGCTGGGGTGGTGCGGCACGCTTTCCGCCCAGGAAAGGGATACGGTGGTCATCGTAAAACACGATACGGTTTACCTGCAACACAATCCGGACACCGTCGTTGCCAGCGATATACGTCCTAGCCGCTACGACCGGCGCGTGCACCGCTACCGCAAACGGTGGGAAGTGCTGATTCCCACACATACCAAGATACAGTTCGCCGGCAATATGGGGCTGCTCTCCTTCGGAACCGGCTGGGACTACGGGAAGCGTAACCAATGGGAAACGGATATCTTCCTCGGTATCCTCCCCAAATACCAGTCCGACTGTACTAAACTGACATTCACCCTGAAACAGAATTATATCCCCTGGAGCCTGCAAATCAAAGAGAGCCGTTTCTCGGCAGAACCCCTCACCTGCGGTATGTACTTCAACACTGTTTTCGGCGATGAATTCTGGGTACATGAACCAGACCGTTATCCGAAAGGCTACTACGGCTTCTCGTCCAAGGTACGCATCCATGCTTTTCTGGGACAGCGTATCACTTACGACATCGACCCCCGCCGCAGGTTTACGGCAAAAGCCATTACATTATTCTACGAAATAAGTACCTGTGACTTGTACATCGTAAGCGCCTTTACCAACAAGTACCTGAAGCCCAAGGACTACTTGTGTCTATCCTTCGGAGTGAAACTACAGCTATTGTAAGCGTACGCACTACACCCTACGGGGCATAAGGCATGCCGCATGCAGTACAAGACATACCCTGTACGGGTACGGAATGTACTTCGCTTTGGTACGGGATATACCCTATTGTGGTACGCCTCGTACCAAAACATGGCATTGTCCCGGCACTGCAATTATTATCTCATCTTGCCTGCTTTTTGGAGAAAATAGAATATATTTGCCCCAGCATTTATAATAGTTCACACATGAAGAAATCCGGAAACATCCTCATCGTCGACGACAACCGGGGTGTACTCACCGCCTTGCAACTGCTGTTGAAGCCTTACTTCGACAAGATAACCGTCCTTTCCTCACCGGTTACCCTTCCCGGCGCGTTGCGCGAGGGAACATGGCAGGTGGTCTTGCTCGACATGAATTTCACGTCCGGCATCAACACCGGAAACGAGGGGCTGTACTGGCTGCACGAAATAAAGAAACGGTATCCGGCACTGCCCGTAGTGCTGTTCACCGCCTATGCCGACATAGACCTTGCCGTGCGGGGAATAAAAGAAGGAGCAACAGACTTCATCGTCAAGCCCTGGGACAACGCCAAGCTGGTGGAAACCCTGCTGAATGCCGCACAGAGCCTCCCGGCATCCGGAAAGAAAACGGCTGGCGGCACTGCTGCACCAACCGACGCCGCATCTTCCATGTATTGGGGAGAAAGCCCCGCCATGCAGCAGCTCCGCGCACTGGTAGAAAAAGTGGCGGCAACCGATGCCAACATACTCATTACCGGTGAAAACGGTACGGGCAAGGAGATGCTTGCCCGCGAAATACATGCCCTCTCCACACGCCACGGGCACGAAATGGTAAGCGTGGATATGGGGGCCGTTACCGAGAGCCTTTTCGAAAGTGAGCTTTTCGGGCATATGAAAGGGGCATTCACCGATGCCCACGCCGACCGTCCCGGCAAGTTCGAGGCTGCCGACCGCAGCACGCTCTTTCTCGATGAAATCGGCAACCTGCCCTACCACCTGCAAGCCAAGCTGCTAACGGCGATTCAGCGCCGCAGTATCGTACGGGTGGGAAGCAATACGCCCGTTCCGGTGGATATCCGCCTTATCTGCGCCACCAACCGCAACTTATTCGAAATGGCAGACAAGGGGGAGTTCCGCGAAGACCTGCTCTACCGCATCAATACCATTCACCTGGAAATTCCCGCCCTGCGGGAGCGACCGGAGGACATCATCCCGTTGGCGGAGCGTTTCATAACCCGCTTTTGCCGGCAATACGGGAAAACGCCTTTACGCTTAGACAATGCTGCGCGCGAAAAGCTGACGCTTCATCCCTGGTTCGGCAATATCCGCGAGCTGGAACATGCTATTGAAAAGGCGGTCATCATCTGCGACGGCGCATTCCTTACCGCCGGGTTATTCCAGTTGCAACACCGGAGCGAAACGCCGGAGATGCCTGCCTCCACTCTGGAAGATATGGAGAGGCAGATGATACGTAGTACACTGGACAAATGCGGCGGTAATCTCTCGGCAGTGGCATCGCAACTGGGGATTACCCGCCAGACACTCTACAACAAGATGAAAAAGTATGGGGTTTAAGGAATGGAAAGACAAAACCGGTAGGATATTGCGAAGCGGTACGGGGTATAAGGATATAAGGGGACGTCACGCTTTCCGGACGACTGTCAGCCTGCTCATCGCTGCGGCAGCCGGAGCGATGTGGACCTTGTTCTTTCTCCATGTCCCGGTATCGCCCGGTTTCGGGGAGCCTTTGTTTTGGGCTGTATTCTTCACGCTGCTGCTTCCCCTGACCGTACACTGGCAGCAACGGTCGTACCGCCGCCACACGCGGAAAGTGCTTTTCATGCTCGATGCCATTGAAAACAACGATACCGCCATTCACTTCTCCGAAACGGACGGTACTGAAGACAACCGCCTGGTAAACCGCGCACTGAACCGCGTAGCCCGTATCTTATATAATGTAAAGAGTGAAACGGCACAGCAGGAAAAATATTATGAGCTTATCCTCGACTGCGTAAACACCGGCATCGTAGTGCTGAACGACAACGGGGCGGTTTACCAGAAGAACAGCGAAGCCCTGCGCCTGCTCGGCCTGGAGATTTTCACCCATATCTGCCAACTGGCGCGTGTGGACGAGCACCTGATGAACACGCTCGCTGCATGCAACCCCGGCGACAAGCTCCAGGTGGCATTCGGTAACGAACGCGGCACGGTAAACCTCTCTATCCGCGTGAGCGACATTACCGTACGCCGGGAGCACCTGCGTATCCTCGCCCTAAACGACATCAACAACGAGCTGGATGAGAAGGAAATAGATTCGTGGATACGCCTTACGCGTGTGCTGACCCACGAAATCATGAATGCCGTAACTCCTATCACCTCCCTGAGCGACACGCTACTGGAACTGACCGGGGAGAAAATTTCGAAAGAGGAGATACGCAACGGTCTGCAAACTATCAGCAGTACGGGCAAAGGGTTGCTGGCATTCGTCGAGTCTTACCGTAAATTTACCCGCATCCCTACGCCCGAACCGTCTTTGTTCTACCTCAAAGGATTCATCGACCGCATGGTGGAGCTGGCACGTCACCAATACCCCGATGTTCCTGTGGTTTTCCACACCTCTATCGTTCCCGGCGACTTGATACTTTATGCCGACGAGAACCTGGTTTCGCAGGTGGTAACCAATTTGTTGAAGAATGCCATACAAGCTTTCGAGGCGTCTCCCGCCTCTACCGGGGAAAGGCGCATCGGCATACGCGCCTATTGCAACAGCGAGGAGGCCGTACTGATTGAAATATCCAACAACGGTCCTGCCATTCCCCCGGACGTCGCCGGGCACATTTTCATACCTTTCTTCACCACCAAGACGAACGGCAGCGGCATCGGCTTGAGCATCTCCAGGCAAATCATGCGCTTATCCGGAGGAAGCATCTCCCTGGTATCCGGCAAAGAAACGACTTTCATACTGAAATTCAATTGAACCAACCGGGCTTTGTATTTGTTATTTATAACAAATACCTTTGCACACAAGGTACAAACAGCATTCCGTAATAAACCTTATAACACAAGACTTATGATATTTACAGCAGAAAACATTCTACTCGTAGGCTCCATTTTACTTTTCGTCAGTATCATCGTAGGCAAGACCGGTTACCGTTTCGGAGTTCCCGCCTTACTGCTTTTCCTCGTGGTGGGTATGCTTTTCGGCAGCGACGGACTCGGGCTGCAATTCCATAATGCCAAAGAAGCGCAGTTTATCGGTATGGTGGCTTTGAGCATCATCTTGTTCTCCGGCGGCATGGATACCAAGTTCAACGAAATCAGGCCTATCCTGTCTCCCGGTATCGTACTCTCTACCCTGGGCGTGTTGCTAACGGCGCTGTTCACCGGATTATTCATATGGTGGCTGTCGGGCATGAGCTGGACCAATATCCACCTGCCGCTCATCACTTCCCTGCTGTTGGCGTCTACCATGTCGTCCACGGACTCGGCATCGGTATTCGCTATCTTGCGTTCGCAGAAGATGAACCTGAAGCATAACCTGCGCCCCATGCTGGAGCTGGAAAGCGGCAGCAACGACCCTATGGCGTATATGCTGACTATCGTACTGATTCAGTTTATCCAGTCCTCGGGCATGGGGGTTCCCCAGATAGCCCTTTCTTTCGTGATACAGTTTATCGTAGGCGCCGCTGCCGGTTATTTACTGGGAAAGCTGGCTATCCTTATGCTGAACAGACTGAATATCGACAACCAGGCGCTCTACCCCATTCTGTTGCTGTCGTTCGTATTCTTCACGTTCTCCGTTACGGATTTGATGAAGGGCAACGGTTACCTCGCCGTCTACATCGCCGGCATAATGGTAGGCAACAACAAAATCATGCACCGTAAGGAAATCTACACGTTCATGGATGGGCTGACATGGCTGTTTCAAATCATCATGTTCCTTTGCCTCGGCCTACTCGTCAACCCGCACGAGATGCTGGAGGTAGCCGTCGTCGCACTGCTTATCGGCGTGTTCATGATTGTCGTGGGGCGTCCGCTCAGCGTACTCCTCTGCCTGCTGCCTTTCGGCAAGCGCGTCAACCTGAAATCCAAATTATTCGTTTCGTGGGTGGGGTTGCGCGGCGCGGTTCCCATTATCTTCGCCACTTACCCGGTAGTGGCAGGTGTACCCGGCGCGGATGTAATCTTCAACATCGTATTCTTCATCACGATTCTGTCGCTGGTTATCCAGGGTACTACCGTATCGAGGGTGGCATGTATGCTGGAACTTTCCACCCCCATGGAAAAGACGGGCAACGACTTCGGCGTGGAACTGCCCGAGGAGATAGATTCCGACTTGCGCGATGTTACCGTAACCCGGGAAATGCTCGACAAGAAAGGCGATACGTTGAAGGATATGAACCTGCCCCAGGGAACTCTTGTCATGATAGTGAAACGCGGCGACGAATACCTGATTCCCAACGGTACTCTGAAACTTCATGTGGGAGACAAGCTGCTCCTCATTTCTGAAAAGACCAAAGAATAAGAGATAAGGGAGAATGCTCTCCTGCGAAAAAAACTTCAAACCATTTGTTTTGCATCACTATAAGCCCTATCTTTGCGCAGTTTTAACTAAAGTGTGCAAAAATACGAATGGAACAAAACCGACGGTTCATTGACTACATAGAACAAAGCATCGTACAAAACTGGGACAAAAACGCTCTGACGGACTACAAAGGAATTACCTTACAGTATAAAGATGTCGCCCGCAAAATCGCAAAATTCCATATCGTATTGGAAAGTGCCGGCATCCGTCCCGGCGACAAGATTGCCGTATGCGGCCGGAACAGTGCGCATTGGGCGGTGTGCTTCCTGGCAACCGTAACCTATGGCGCTGTGATTGTTCCTATCCTACACGAATTCAAGGCGGACAATATACACAATATCGTTAACCATTCCGAAGCCAAGCTGCTTTTCGTAGGCGACCAGGCTTGGGAAAACCTGAACGAGGAGGCGATGCCGCTGCTAATGGGGGTCGTGCTGCTCACGGACTTCACGCCGGTGGTATGCCGGAACGAACGGCTCATGGAGGCGTTCGAACACCGCAACGCTATCTACGGCGCACGCTATCCCCGCAACTTCCGCCCCGAGCATATCTGTTACCGCAAAGAGCAGTCGCCCGAGGAACTGGCGGTTATCAACTACACTTCCGGCACTACCGGTTATTCCAAGGGTGTGATGCTGCCCTACCGCAGCTTGTGGTCTAACATTGCCTATTGCCACGAAATGCTGCCCGTACGCCCCGGCGACCACATCGTATCCATGCTTCCCCTGGGACATGTGTTCGGCATGGTCTATGATTTCCTGTACGGTTTCTCGGCAGGCGCGCACCTTTACTTCCTTACCCGCATGCCGTCGCCCAAAATTATCGCACAGTCGTTCTCGGAAATCAGGCCGCGCGTCATATCCTGCGTGCCGCTTATCATAGAGAAGATTATCAAGAAAAATATCCTGCCCCTCATAGACAATAAAATCGGCAAACTGTTGCTGCGGATGCCTATCGTCAACGACAAGATAAAAGCCGACATGCGCAAGAAGGCAATGGATGTTTTCGGGGGTAACTTCGATGAAATCATCATCGGCGGCGCACCTTTCAATGCCGAGGTGGAGCGTTTCCTCAAGCAGATAGGTTTTCCCTACACCATTGCTTACGGTATGACGGAATGCGGTCCTATCATCTGTTCCAGCCGTTGGGAAACCCTGAAACTCGCTTCCTGCGGAAAGGCCACTACCCGCATGGAGGTAAAGATAGACTCTCCGGACCCTCAGAACGTGGCGGGCGAAATCATCTGCCGGGGAACCAACCTGATGCTGGGGTATTACAAAAATGCCGAGGCCACCTCCCAAATCATCGACGTAAACGGCTGGCTGCACACCGGCGACCTTGCCACAATGGATGCAGACGGCTACGTTACCGTACGCGGACGCAGCAAGAATATGCTTCTCACTTCCAGCGGACAGAATATCTATCCCGAAGAAATCGAGAGTAAGCTGAACAACATGCCTTATGTATCGGAATCACTAATCGTATTGCAGCACGACAAACTCGTAGCCTTGATATATCCCGACTTCGACGATGCTTTTGCCCACGGGTTGCAACAAGCCGATATAGAGAAGGCTATGGAAGCCAACCGGAACGAACTGAATTTGCTGCTGCCGGCATATTGCCAGATTACCAAAGTGAAAATATACTTCGAGGAGTTTGAAAAGACTGCCAAAAAGAGCATCAAACGCTTCATGTACCAAGAGGCTAAAGGTTGAAATTCTTAAAAAAGATATAAGCGGGAACAGAAATCCATAAGAAGTGTTATAAAACATACTTTTTTTCTTGGATAATTTGCAGATTTCCCAATTGTCCGTATCTTTGCAATGTGTTTTTCATAGTATTAGATTTAAGGTTAACAAAGGTTGGAGTACAGCGGTACTCCTTTTTTTATGCCCGTACGCGTCGTTTTTCCTTATTCAGCCTCTTATTCAGCCTCTCATTCCGCCCTTCATTCAGCCTCTATAATAACTCTATATGATGTCATCGGAACTATCCCGAAACCCCGTTTCTTTCTTCCGGAAAACGGAATTACCGGAATATTGGTTATCTTTACGAAAAAATAAAAAGAAATGGATGTATGTACGTTTATCAGTAATTATCGGGAGGCATTCGGGCAGCAGGCCGAGCTTCCCGTCACTTTCTGGTACTCCGACCGCTTAGAAGCTCCGACCGGGAAAGTAAACGGTTGTTTTTTCAAGAGTATGGCGCAGGTCAGAAACGGGGAGGTAATCAGCCTCAGTGCAGAGACAATAGGCTGCGGTGGCGGCAAGTTCTATACGGGTTTTGCAGATATGCCGGAGCATGTTCCCGCTTTCGTCTCCCTGAAAGAGAAGTATAAAAAGACACCCGAAGCGGTAATCGACTTTATACAGAAAACCCAAGTATCTAAAGCGGAAAAGACCTATCTTCACTTTGCACGTATCGACAAAATAGCCTCTTTCGACAAGGTGGAGGGCGTGCTATTCCTCGCCACTCCCGACATACTGGCAGGATTGGCTGCGTGGGCTTTTTTCGACAACAATGCACCGGACACCGTATCGGCTCCGTTCGGTTCCGGTTGTTGTTCTGTCGTAACGCAAGCCGTTCTCGAAAACCGGAGGCAAGGATACAGGACTTTCCTGGGATTTTTCGACCCGTCCGTCCGGCCTTATTTTGAAGCGGATTTACTGAGTTTCACCATTCCGATGTCCCGGTTCAGAGAGATGTACCGCACCATGCGCGAAAGTTGCCTGTTCGATACGCATGCATGGAGCAAGGTTAGGGAGAGAATGCAAGGCGGGCAAGCGGAGGCGGCTCCTTTTAACCGTCCGGGTATATCTTTCGAGGTGCTTCCGGATATACTGTTGCGTGAAGTGACGATAGGGGATGCGGCTGCCATATACCACGCTATCGACACCCACCGCGATTACATGCGCACCTGGCTACCGTTCGTTGACAATCTGAAATCCGTGTCCGATGAAGAGAACTTCCTCAAAGGCGTCCTCTCCGCCCCTGCCGAGCGTTACGAACCGGTATTCGGCATCTGGAACAAACGGAATGAAATCTGCGGGTTGGCAGGTTTTCATTTCTCCGATTTCGCCAACCGCCGTACGGAAATCGGCTATTGGTTACTACCCGAATATCAGCACCGGGGTATCATGACTGCCTGTGTCCGCCGTTTATGCCGCTGGGTAGTCGAAGCCAAGGACATAAAGCGTATACAAATCCGTTGTGCCACGGGTAATACCGCAAGCAACGGCATCCCCATTCGGCTCGGCTTCCGTCTGGAAGGGACAGAGCGCGCCGGGGAATTATTGGCTTCGGGAGAATACACGGACATACATGTATATAGTATCTTGAAAGAAGAGGTAGAGGCGTTATTCTGACTGTATAAATGATGCGAACGGGATAATATATATTATATATCGTATAAAAGGTTACTGAAATAATTCTTATGGAACGACAAATTCAACTCAACGAACACAACAAACAGGAGTATCCTCCTATGCACACCACCGAACACATCATCAATCAAACAATGATTAGATTATTCGGTTGCGGACGCTCCACTTCCGCTCATATAGAACGTAAAAAAAGCAAATTGGATTATCGGCTGGAGGCTTGTCCCACAGAGGAACAGATAAAGCACCTGGAGGTAACGGTAAATGAGGTAATAGCACGGCATCTGCCTGTTACTACCGAGTATATCACCCAAGAAGAAGCTAAAGGAAGGTTCGACTTGGAGCGGCTGCCGGAAGATGCTTCGGAAACCGTGCGCGTAGTAAAAGTAGGCGATTATGACGAATGTCTTTGCATCGGTATGCATGTAGCCAATACTTCCGAGATAGGAACTTTCAAGATTATCAGCCACGACTGGGACGAAGAAACCAAGCGCTGGCGAATGCGTTTTAAATTAGTATGAAAATCAATCAAAATTAAATAAAAAGATAGCAATATTGGCATCATACAGGTAAAATAGTCAGCTATTCAATGACAATTAGTCAATAAAGTTAGCCAAAAGCAGTTGGCATACGGTTTGCAAGATAGTAAGTGAACGACGGTTCGGAAAACGAAGGGTGGAAGTCGAAAGACGGACAACCGGAGTGGTAAGAACCGAAGTTCGGAACAAACCGAATGTATAACTTTAAAAGATAGGAGACTATAATTATGATGCCTGTAAGAAGAACTCAGAATTGGTTACCAAGTATCTTTAACGATTTCTTTGATAACGATTGGATGGTGAAAGCAAATGCTACCGCTCCTGCTATCAACGTGTTTGAAACAGAAAAAGAATATAAAGTAGAGCTGGCCGCTCCCGGAATGACGAAAGAAGACTTCAACGTTCATATCGATGAAGAAAACAACCTGGTCATCAGCATGGAAAAGAAAACGGAAAGCAAGGAAGGGAACAGCAAAGATGAAAGGAAAGAAGGACGTTATCTGCGTCGCGAGTTCTCATACTCCAAGTTCCAACAGACAATGATTCTTCCGGACGATGTAGACAAAGAAAAGATTTCCGCTCAAGTGGAAAACGGTGTGCTGAACATCGATTTGCCGAAGTTCACCGCACAGGAAAAAGAGAAAGCCAAAAAAGTAATCGACGTAAAATAAAGTAATCGGTAATCAAGGAGATGCCCCGGTGCAGTACTTTGCATCGGGGTATCTTTCGTATCAGCCAATCAGCGTTTGGTTACCGTATTCTTTTTTCCCTTCAGGAAACGGTCTGTCAGCCACCTGCGTACAGGTTCGTCATAAAGTTTCAAACAAGCATAGGCAAGTACAAAAGCACTGATAAAGGCCAGTATCATATAAGGAATGCCTTCTGCCATAGTTACATCATTATTGCACACCCAAGCCGTATATGTATATACCAACGGATAGTGCGTTATATATACCGGATATGAGATATCTCCCAAGAATTTACATATGGCAACAGAGCGTTTACCGGAGACTTTGCCACCCGCTCCCATAGAGACAATCACCGGAAAGATGAAAAGGATACAGCAAGCCTCATACAACCCGTTCATCCAGAAATGTTGCTCACCGCCCAAGCGGGGAAAGGCTAAAACAACCGCAATCATCAGGCTGCACCACCAGAACGCACGTTTCTCGATACGAATGAGCCACCCCAAACGGGAGAGCAGCAAACCTCCGAAGAAAGGATACATCAACCGGACAAGGCCTACATATTGTTGTTCCCAGTTCAATGCCCAACCGCCTACAATATCTCCCGTAGGTGCAGTAAGGCAATGATGCACCGTAAAGCATCCGGCTATTAAAACCAAAATGGACAAGGCTGTCTTGCTGAACCTGCGAATAAACAGTGCATAAAGGATATTGCCTATGTATTCGTAATAAAGCGACCATGCCGGCCCATTCAGCGGATGCATCTCCGTCCAGCCGCGGATATCCCATTTCAAGGGAAGCGGGAGCAAGGTACATCCCAACAGCATCACCAACAGCATAGTGCCCACCGATGTATCCTGAATGGACGGAAAACAGGGAGATTCCTGGAAATAAAAGAATATTGCTCCTATGATGCTCCCTATTATAACCATAGGATGCAAGCGTATGATACGGCGTTTGAAGAAAGTACCGACAGTCATCCGGTTCCAGCGGTCGTCATAAGCATAGCCGATGACAAAGCCAGAAAGCATAAAGAAGAAATCTACCGCCAAATAACCGTGATTGATAATTTGTTCCAGGTGACTACCGCCGGAGTGCGCTTCCAGCAAATGGAAGGCAACGACCATTACGGAAGCTACGCCACGAAGCCCGTCGAGTATTTCATAATGCGGCTTCGATGCAAGATAAGAGTTTTGCGTGTTCATTTCAGGTATCAGATGTTTGTTTATTCCGGGCACAAAGATATAAAAAAATGTAATAAAGCTGCAAAATGATAAGGGAATATCGACTTACCGCCTTACTGCCCTATCGCTTTATCACCTTATCGCGTTTTACCGTCTACCATTACTGCATCATTTTACTCCCCAACCGGCGTGTATTCAATTGCTTTTTCTGTAACTTTTTACCGCCCAGGCATTGGCAACTACTGCCAACGCAAGCAAGACACCCAATTGAGGCAGCAGTTCGGCGAAACCGCCACCGCGAAGATAAATAGTACGCATCACCTCCACAAAATACCTCAACGGGTTAATACGGGTAATCCATTGTGCCCATTCGGGCATACTATGGATAGGGGTAAACAGGCCGCTCATTAAAATAAGGACAAGCATGAAAAACCACATAACGAACATCGCCTGTTGCAACGTTGCCGAGTGGTTGGATATAACCAGACCGAAGCCGGAAACTACCGGCAGGAATATCAGTGCAAAACCGTAGATAGTAAGAAAATGTCCGGTAGGCAAAACGCCATAAAGCAACCAGGCAAGGACAAAACAAATGGTAAGTACGACAAACCCGATTAACCAGTAAGGTATCAGCTTGGCGGCAATAAACGTGAATTTGTTGACCGGCGTCACATTGATTTGTTCGATAGTGCCCGCCTCTTTTTCCCCTACCACATTGAGGGCGGGGAGAAAGCCGCAAATCATAGTCAGCAACGTAACCATAAGCGCAGGAATTATAAACAGCTTATAGTCCAGAGTAGGATTATAAAGATTCCGGGTAGAAATACCCACACGGGGAAGCGGTTTGCCAACCGACATCTTCAAAGGCGATTCCGCCCTCAGCTCACGGGTATAGTCGCTGATGATAGAAGACAGGTAAGACCCGCCCAGGCTTCCCTTCGTGCCGTTCACCGCATTGGCGGCAACGAGCAGGCGGGGAGCCTTGCCGTTTATCCAGTCTTTCTCGAAATCACGGGGAATCTCCAAAATCACATCCGCCGTACCGGCCTCAACAGCAAGCAACGCCTCATCGTAAGTAGCGGGGAGCGCCGTCGTGCGAAAATAAGTGGAAGCCCCTATCTTATCCACCAGACGCCGGGACACGGCGCTATGGTCGTTATCCACGATATTCAGGTTGATATTCTTTATCTCCAGATTGGCTGCCCAGGGCATCAGTATCATAATCATACACGGAAATATGAAAATCAGCTTGGGCAAGAACGAGTTGCGGAAAAGCTGCTTGAATTCTTTTTCTATCAAATACTTAATCATAAGGCTATTTGCTATTCGATGATTGATTATCGGCAATTTACTATCACGGCTGAAACCGCTTTACTCCAACCGATTCTTGAATTTCTTGAAGCTGACCGTTATCAACGACACAGCCATTACAGCCAGTATGCCGATTTCAGCCAGGACAAAAGAGACATCCACCCCTTCTATCATCAGCTTACGCACAGCCTGGATATACCAGCGCGCGGGGATAACGGTAGAAACACCTTGCAGGACGGCAGGCATGCTTTCAATCGGGAATATCATGCCCGAAAGCAACATTGTGGGCATCATCAGCATCAATCCCGATACCAGCATCGCGGCAACCTGCGTATGGGTAACGGTGGAGATAAGCAGACCCAAAGCCAATGACACGAAGATAAAAAGCAGCGATACGGTCACCAGCCAGAACAAGCTGCCTGCCACCGGCACATGAAGCACATAGACCGAAAGCAATAAAATCGTAATCAGGTTGACAAAAGACAAAACGAAGTACGGAACCGCCTTGGCAAGGATAATGAGCAACGGCCTCACCGGAGAAACCAACAGCACCTCCATAGTCCCCGTCTCCTTTTCGCGTACAATGGAAATAGAAGTCATCATTGCACAAATCAGCATCAGGATAAGCCCCATGACGCCGGGCACGAAATTATAGGCGCTTTTCATCTGCGGATTATAAAGCAGCTTGACCTGAGGCACGATTGCCGATGCATGTACTCCGGGCGGAAGCATCTCCTGCCCGGCCATAGAGATGATATTCGTTGCATACCCTGCCTGCATGGTAGCCATATTAGGGTCGGTAGCATCGGAAATAATCTGTACTCCGGCCTCACCGGTATACAGGTTGTCCGAGAAACGTTCGCCGAACACGATAGCCATATCGATATCGCCTCTCCTGAAAGAATGTTCCACTTCCCCGGGAGAATGCAGGCGGCAAGTAACGATAAAGTACTCGCTGGCATCCACGCGGTCTATGATGCGCCGGGTAACGACATCATTGGACGGGTCGAGAATGGCAACCCGCACATTCTTCACCTCCGTAGTAATGGCAAAGCCGAAAAGAATAATCTGCACAACAGGCATACCCAGCAAAATCAGCATCGTACGCCGGTCGCGGAAGATATGAAAGAACTCTTTCCGGACAAAAGCTATGAATTGTTTCATGGTTATATCAATCTGTTTTGATTCTTACTATCTGTATCAGTCCGCCGTTCTCACAGCCTGCCGCGCCAACTTTTGGAAAACATCGTCCATAGTAGCGGCTCCGAACTGCCGTTTCAGCCTCTCGGGCGTATCGAGTGCACGGATTACACCGTCCACCATGATAGAGATACGGTCGCAATACTCCGCCTCATCCATAAAATGAGTGGTGACGAAAACGGTAATTCCCCGGTCGGCAGCCTGGTAAATCAGTTTCCAGAACTGGCGGCGGGTGGCAGGGTCTACGCCACCCGTAGGTTCGTCCAGAAAAACAATCTTAGGATGATGAAATATGGAAACGGAGAAGGCAAGCTTCTGTTTCCACCCCAACGGCAGGCTCTTAACCTGTGTATCGCGCTCTTTTTCCAGTCCCAGGCGCAAAAGCAATTCATCGGTTTTCGGAGCGATTTCGGCTTCGGGTATTCCGTAGATACCGGCAAAAAGGCGAATGTTCTCCCACACCTTAAGGTCTTCGTATAAAGAGAACTTCTGACTCATATAGCCGATGTTCCTCTTTACATCCTCCGCCTGGGCGGCAATATCGAAACCGGCTACCCGGGCTTTGCCTCCGGTGGGGCGGCTCAACCCGGTAAGCATACGCATGGCAGTGGTCTTACCGGCTCCGTTGGCGCCCAAGAAACCGAATATCTCGCCCTGGCGCACCTTGAAAGAAATATGGTCTACAGCCGTAAAATTACCGAAACATTTAGTCAGTCCGTCCACCTCGATTACATAATCTTCGCAGTTGTCCGTCCTTCCGTGCTGTAACCCCGCAGGACAAAGTATATCCGCAAACCGTTTCAGTATACGGTCGGGCGTATCGACACCCTGTATCTGCCCTTCGTTGATAAAGGCGATACGGTCGCATTGGCGTGCCTCGTCGATAATCGGGGTGGAAGCGATGATAGTGATACCCTGCTCCTTAAGGCGGCGCAGCATCTCCCAGAACTCCTTGCGTGAAACCGGGTCTACCCCCGTGGTCGGCTCGTCCAGGAAAAGCACATCCGGCTTATGGATAAGCGCACAGCTAAGGGCGAGCTTCTGCTTCATACCACCGGACAATGCTCCGGCACGGCGTTTACGGAAAGGCTCTATCTGCCGGTAAATGTCGCGCACCAAATCGTAATTCTCCTCAATGGTGGTATGGAAAACCGTAGCGAAGAAACTCAGGTTCTCCTCCACCGTCAGGTCTTGATAAAGAGAAAAACGCCCGGGCATATACCCTACCCGCCGGCGGATAGCTTTATAGTCCTTCACCGTATCCAAACCGCAGACCGTAGCCGTACCCCCGTCGGCAAGCAGTAGAGTGGTGAGAATACGGAACAACGATGTCTTTCCCGCTCCGTCGGGTCCTATGATACCGAAAAGCTCCCCCGGCTCTACGGACAACGAAACGCCCCGCAGGGCTTCCACCCGGCCATAACGTTTAAAGACATTATTTACAGTTACTGCATACTTCATCGGTTATCATATTATTAAGTACGAAACGCCTGTTGTCAATCACCGAAGTTTACCCCTCCGTACATCCCTATTTTCAGCATGCCGTCGTTCTTCACCGCCACCTTAACGGCATATACCAAATTGGCACGTTCATCCTTGGTAAGGATAGTTTTCGGAGTGAACTCGGAACTGTCCGAAATCCAGGTAACGATACCGGGATATTCCTTGCGCACATCCTTGCCGTAATCCGAATAGACAGTCACTTTCTGCCCCAGCTTCACTTCCGACAACTGCTCGGAAGTGATATAAGCACGCAGGTAAATCTGTTCCATATCGGCCACCTTGAACAGCGGAGTACCCGGTGCTGCCAGTTCCCCAGCTTCCGCATACTCGGCAAGAACGGTCCCTGTGAGAGGAGAAACGATATGGCATTTTCTCAACTGGTCTTCAATCTGAGCCACCTGGATGCCTACCGACGAACTTTGCCACGTCAAGCTCCGGTCACTGTTCTGCAAAGTGGAGTTCTGTGCCGCAAGTTGTTTGCGGAGTACCTCGAGCAACGATTCGGCATCATCCAGTTGTTTTTGGTTGGCTGCCCCCACACGAAGCAGATTAGCCACCCGGTTACGCTCACGCTGCGCCTGGACGATTTGTTCCTTGGTAGCAGCCACCTGTTTCAATATATCGGGACGTTGCCCCTCTACAGACTTTACACTTGCCTCCAACTGGAGCTTCTTCAGGTAAAGCTGCACCGTATCGATGATACCGACTTCTTGTCCGGCCTTCAACACCGTACCTTCCTCCACCTCGAGACTGAGTATTTTCCCGGAGGCCTCGGCAGAGACTATCACATCGGTAGCTTCGAAAGTTCCCGTAGCGTCATATTCGGGAATACCGCTGCTGCAAGCAGCAAGCATAAACAGAATCGGAAATAATTTAAATGGTTTCATATCATATAGTTTTATTATTATTCCATGTTTTTTTTCTCACCGTGGACTGTGCAAAACCGCACGACCCGCCATTATTTCAAAATCAAAACTCATGTAACTCCTTTAGTATGCACATCATAAAAAATAGGGTTGCAATATTGCCTTTTTGAATAATAAAGGTTAACCGGGGAAAGTAGGTAACCTATCGTATAATCCGCGGTGAAGCAGCGAACCGGCAAACAACCCTCTACCTGTTCAACGTATACTTCAATTGCCAGATATTCATCAGCAACTGTACCTCGTGCAATGCTTTTGCCTGGCGTGCCAGGTTCTCGTTCGTTATCTCGCGAAGCATATCGGTAACGGTCAGCGTGCCGTTCTCCACTTTGGCTTCGGCAGCACGGCGAATATTTCCACGCAAGCGGATTATTTCATCATCATCCGCCATTTGTCTGCGCATGGACACGACGGCGGCATCCTGCTGCGTAGCTTGCAGGCGGGTATTGAAAAGAAACACATCCCTACCCGTTTCTATCTGCCGGCGACTATTGTCTATCCGGCGGCGGTCGTTCTTCAAAGTGTACAGGCTGCCGAAGTTCCAGGACATACGCACCCCTGCCACATAGTATGCGTCGAATTCATCTTTCAGCATATTCAACCCCGAATTGCCGTAAGCCCCCTGTACGAAAAGCCCGAAACGCGGCATCAGCCTTGCATTCAAAGCCGCCTCCTGTACCCGGAGCTGTTCGCCCTGGGCATCGAACCAACGAAGTTCCGGACGGTTATTCATCTCTATCCCCATGCCGCCGGCATCTTCCGGAACAGGTTTCACAAAAACGGTTTCCCCGGAGATTTCCTTTCCTATGAAAGCGGCAAGCATATGTACGTATGCCCGGCGCGTCGTTTCCAGCTCGATACGGCGTTGGCCGGTATTCAGCCGCTCCACGCTTACGGCATCCAAATCGCTCTGGCTGGCTATGCCGTTGGCAATATAGTCCGATACCTGCTTATACGTCCTTTCCAAGTCTTCCTGCAAAAGCCGGTTCTGCTCCAACTGCTCGTCCAGCAGCAAGATGCCGAAAAAAAGCTGGTTCACACGTTCGTTCAACGCATACATATCGACCTGCTGTTTTTCCATATCCACATCCGAAGCGGCACACGCCAGCCGTTTCCGGTTGCGTATATCCCCGCCGTCCCAAATGGTCTGCTGCAATTCGAGCATCACCTGGTACTGGTCTTTGGGGGCGGTCTTTATGTCGAGCCCCGGTATTTCAATGGGCAACTCCGTTATATCACTCTGATACGTGGCCTTGCCCGACAGCGAAAGTTGGGGCAGGTAACCCTTGCCGGCATTGGAAAGGTCGTACTCGCGCGCCTTTTCTATCAGCCCGTACTGTCGCACCAGCGGATAGTTAGCCTGTGCCTCCCGCTGGCACTCATCCAGTGTAAGCTGGGCATGTGCCAACGTAGCGGCAAGAAGAAAGACTAAAGAGAGAATTGCTTGTTTCATATCCATATCTGTTTTCTTATTTATTTTGCACAGTGCAAAGATAGAGACATGCCCCGGTATGTTTACAATCCATTTATTCGCAAAGATGTCCCGATAGTACGACTTTGTGCAGGAAAAGATAAATAATAGGGATACTTTATTATCTTTGCCACAGAATTACCTACTATCTTATAAATATGGAAAAGAACAAACCCATAAGCGTTGCATTCGATGACATCCGCAACAAGCTGGATATTGTCAACCACGAATACCGCTTTATAAACGACGATTTAGGCATGGTTGTCAGCTTCAGGCAAATGGGCAGCAGGCTGTTCACTACCGGACAGCCCTACCGTGCCAAAGAAGGACGTATCATACGCATCCTGCAAGGTACGGGACGAATCTCCGTCAACCTTATCGAGTATGAAGTATCCGCCCGCAAAATCATCATCGCTCCCGACAATTCACTGATAGAGCTGATAGAGATAAGTCCCGACTACGATTTCCAGATTATAGTGCCCACCTGCAACTTCCTGCCCGCCCTGCCCGGTTCTATCCTTTCGGAAGCCTACACAAGGAACGGCATCCTCCTGTCGCCCGACGAGCAGGAATGGGAACAAACCGGCATGTTCTTCTCCCTGCTGTGGAACGTGCTCCACAGTTCGCCCTATCGCCGCGAAACAATACAGCACCTCATCGTTTCCCTGCTTTACCACCTCAAATACACCTACGAGCAGACATGTACCTCCCGCCCCTACGCATCGCGCCGGGAAGAAACCTTCCGCCGCTTCATAGCCCTGGTAAACCGGTACAGCAAGTACGAACGCTCCGTAGACTTCTATGCCGGCAAACTGTGCCTGACACCCCATTACCTGAGCACGGTTATCCGTGAAACAAGCGGGCAAACGGTGATGCAATGGATTAACCAGTCCGTTATCCTCGAAGCGAAAGTACTGCTGAAACACAGCGACCTGTTAGTGTTCCAGATATCGGATGAGCTGAACTTCCCCAATCCTTCCTTCTTCTCTAAATTCTTCAAGCGGATAACGGGAATGACCCCTGCCGAATACCAGAGAACCTGAAGCACATCTCCGGAAACCTCTGTCCTATCCCCGGACGGTACAAAAAAACGGAAGTACCGGAATACAAGGATTGCCCAATCCTATTTATTCCGAGACTTCCGTTTCCGTCTTTACGGCAGGTTCCCTATTTATATTCCTCCCAGGACTTGATAGCCAAATCGTCCGGCGTCATCGTACAGAACGCATTGATAAAGGCGCTTGCCAGCCGGGCATTCGTAATCAGCGGGATATTGAGGTCGATAGCGGCACGGCGTATCTTGTAACCATTATCCAGCTCGCCTGCGGTAAGATTCTTCGGAATATTTACCACCATATCTATCTCTTTCCTATGCAACATATCCAAAGCCTGCGGCTGCATGCCGCACTCGCTCGGCCAGTACACGCGGGTATTCTCCACCCCGTTCTCCGTAAGGAACTTGCTCGAACCGCCCGTCGCAAAAATCCGGTATCCTTTCTTCCGGAGCATGCGGGCGGCCGAAAGCATATCCACCTTCTGTTTCGGCGTACCGGTAGACAGCAGCACATTCTTCTGCGGAATGCGGTAACCCACGGAAAGCATCGCCTTGAGAATAGCACAGGACGTATCGCTACCTATGCACCCCACCTCACCCGTAGACGCCATATCCACCCCCAGCACGGGGTCTGCCTTCTGCAAGCGGTTAAAGGAGAACTGGGAAGCCTTGATTCCCACATAATCGAGGTCGAAAAGATTCTTGTCCGGCTTCCGTACGGGAATACCGAGCATCACCTTCGTAGCCAGTTCGATGAAATTGATTTTAAGCACCTTGCTCACGAACGGGAACGAACGGCTGGCGCGCAGGTTACATTCAATCACCTTGATGTCGTTGTCCTTCGCCAGATACTGGATATTGAACGGACCGGAGATATTCAGTTCGCGGGCAATCTCACGGCTGATACGCTTGATACGGCGTACCGTCTCCACATAGAGCTTCTGCGGCGGGAACTGGATAGTGGCATCGCCGGAATGCACACCGGCAAACTCGATATGCTCGCTGATAGCATACACGATGATTTCGCCGTTCTGTGCCACGGCATCCATTTCCACCTCCTTGGCATGCTCTATGAACTGGCTCACCACCACCGGATGCTTTTTCGATACATTCGCTGCCAGTTGCAAGAAGCGTTCCAGCTCCTCCCGGTTAGAGCAGACATTCATTGCCGCCCCCGAAAGCACGTAGCTGGGACGTACCAATACCGGAAAGCCCACCTTATCCACAAAAGCATCGATATCTTCCAGTGAAGTAAGCGCACGCCATTCGGGCTGGTCTACCCCGATACGGTCCAGCATGGCGGAGAATTTGTCGCGGTCCTCGGCATTATCGATACTCTTGGCGCTTGTTCCGAGAATAGGCACATTCTGCGCGTCGAGGCGCAGGGCGAGGTTGTTCGGTATCTGGCCGCCGGTAGAAACGATTACCCCGTGCGGATTTTCCAGTTCGAGAATATCCATGACACGCTCGAAGGTAAGCTCGTCGAAATACAGACGGTCGCACATATCGTAATCCGTAGACACGGTTTCCGGGTTGTAGTTAATCATAACGCTGCGGTATCCTTCCCTGCGGATAGCATTCAGAGCCTGTACGCCGCACCAGTCGAACTCCACCGAAGAACCGATGCGGTAAGCCCCCGAACCGAGGACAACGATAGATTTGCGGTCGCCCAGGTAATGCACATCGTTGGCAATGCCGCTGTACGTCAGGTACAGATAGTTGGTCTGGGCGGGATATTCGGCGGCAAGCGTGTCTATTTGCTTCACTACGGGCAGAATACCCATGCTCTTACGCAACGCACGTACGGCAAGGATACCGTCCTCGCTATCCATATAACGTTCCAAACCGAGAGCGCGGGCTATTTGCAAATCGGAGAAACCCTGTATCTTGGCTCTGCGCAACAGTTCTTGCGCTGTTTTATCATTCTGAACGGAGCGAAGAATGTCTGCCCCTTGCGTTTTCAAGGAAGCAGTTTCCCCGTTTCGCTCCGAATACTCATGCAACTCCCTGCTGGTATTCATTATGTTCATCAGCTTTTCCAAGAACCAACGGTCTATCTTCGTCAACCTGTGTACCTGGTCTACGGTATATCCGGCTCGGAAAGCCTTGGAAATAACAAAGATGCGCTTATCGGTAGGCTCGCGCAGCGCCTTATCGATGTCGGGGATAACGAGCTCTTTGTTCTCCACGAAACCGTGCATACCCTGCCCTATCATGCGCAACCCCTTCTGGATAGCCTCTTCAAAGGTGCGCCCGATAGCCATGACCTCGCCCACGGATTTCATGCTCGACCCCAATTCCTTGTCTACCCCGTGGAACTTACCCAAATCCCAGCGGGGAATCTTACAGACCACATAGTCCAGTGCCGGTTCGAAGAACGCACTGGTAGTCTTGGTAACGGAGTTCTTCAAGTCGAAAAGCCCGTAGCCCAACCCCAGCTTTGCAGCAACGAATGCCAGCGGATAACCCGTTGCTTTAGAGGCGAGTGCGGACGAACGGCTTAAGCGGGCATTCACCTCGATTACCCGGTAATCCTCGCTTTCCGGGTCGTAGGCATACTGCACGTTGCACTCTCCCACGATACCGATGTGGCGGATGATTCGGATAGCCAGTTCGCGCAGTTTATGATAATCCGTATTGCTCAATGTCTGCGAAGGGGCAATCACGATAGACTCTCCCGTATGGATGCCCAGCGGGTCGAAGTTCTCCATATTGCATACCGTGATACAGTTGTCAAAACGGTCGCGGACAACCTCATACTCCACTTCCTTCCAACCGCGCAACGACTTCTCCACCAGTACTTGTGGGGAGAAAGAGAAAGCCTTTTCTACCAGCACATTCAACTCCTCCTCGTTGTCGCAGAAACCGGAACCCAGTCCGCCGAGCGCATAGGCGGCGCGTACAATGACCGGATAACCCAACTCCGCGGCGGCACGACGGGCATCCGCAGCATTCTCCACCGCCTCGCTCCGGATAGTCTTTACATCGATTTCGTTCAGCTTCCGCACGAATATCTCACGGTCTTCCGTATCGATGATAGCCTGCACGGGAGTACCGAGCACTTTTACTCCGTATTTCTCAAAAACTCCCTCCTTATAGAGCGCCACACCACAGTTCAGCGCCGTCTGCCCGCCGAAAGCGAGCATGACACCGTCGGGACGCTCTTTCTCGATAACCTTCTCTACGAAATAAGGGGTAACGGGCAGAAAGTAAATCCGGTCGGCAACGCCTTCCGAAGTCTGCACCGTAGCGATATTCGGGTTGATAAGGACGGTATGGATACCTTCTTCCTTCAATGCTTTGAGTGCCTGCGAACCGGAGTAGTCGAACTCTCCCGCCTCACCGATTTTCAGTGCGCCGGAACCGAGCAGCAAGACTTTCTTTATATTGTTTTCTTTCATTATATATCCGTTTTTAAAGATATGGTGATAGTATTATCAGAAAACAGCTATCACCGACAAACATGTTTTACCTTAATAATTTCACAAACTCGTCGAACAGGAACTCCGTATCCGTCGGCCCGCTGGCAGCTTCGGGATGAAACTGTGCAGAGAACCAAGGATTACGCTTATGGCGGATACCTTCGTTGGAACCGTCGTTCATATTGATGAAAAGTGGTTCCCAATCTTCCCCCAACGTATCGTTATCCACTGCATAGCCATGATTCTGCGAAGTGATGAAACACCGTTCCGTACCCACCATGCGCACAGGCTGGTTATGGCTGCGATGTCCGTACTTCAGCTTGTATATCCTGGCTCCTCCGGCTTTGGAAAGCAACTGGTTACCCATACAGATACCGAAGATAGGCAGCTTTTCGTTCTTCATCGCCTTGCGGATATTCTGTACGGCGGCATCGCAGGTATCGGGGTCGCCGGGACCGTTGGAAATGAACAGCCCATCGAACTCCAGTCCGTTGAAGTCGTAATCCCAGGGCACACGGATAACCTCCACACCACGTTTCAGGAGGCAGCGGATAATATTTGTCTTGACACCGCAGTCCACAAGCACCACCTTCTTGCCTGCCCCCGCATTATAGCGGATTACCTCCTTGCAACTCACCCTATCCACATAGTTCACACCGGCATAGGCAGCTTCGGGTACGTTGTCCGGCTCGTCGTCGAAGAGGATTTTACCCAACATTACCCCATGCTCGCGCAGTACTTTCGTCAGTTCGCGGGTATCGATACCCGTAATGCCCGGCACTTGCTCACGCTTCAGCCAGTCTTCGAGGCTCTCCACGGCATTCCAATGGCTGTAATTCGCGGAATAATCGCTTACGATAACGGCTTCGGCATGGATGCGTCCACTCTCCATGAATGTAGCCAACCCGTCCGGCTCCATAGTGAAAGGCGGCACGCCGTA
This sequence comes from Bacteroides gallinarum DSM 18171 = JCM 13658, assembly GCF_000374365.1. Classification (GTDB taxonomy): domain Bacteria; phylum Bacteroidota; class Bacteroidia; order Bacteroidales; family Bacteroidaceae; genus Bacteroides; species Bacteroides gallinarum. The sequence continues at coordinate 24,821 of NZ_KB894121.1, read as the reverse complement.
ATTACCTGCCAGCGGATAAGTGAGCGTCATCAACTGCCCGGCATACGAAGGGTCGGTCAAGCTTTCGGGATAGCCCGACATGGCTGTGTTAAAGACCACCTCTCCTGCCACCGGCTTATCATAACCGAACGACTTGCCGTGAAAGCGGCTCCCGTCGTCGAGGAGTAAAGTTACATTTCTCATATTCAGAATTGATATACTTGTTCTATATAATCGATAAAAGCCGTATTGAGCAGCTTCACGCCGCCCGGCGTGGGATAATCGCCGCTGAAGTACCAGTCGCCCCGGTGCTTGGGGCAGGCTTCGCGCAATCCCTCGAGAGGCTGGTACACAATCTGCACTTTCGCCCTCGTACCCTTCGGCGTCAGGAGTTCCACCATTTTGGCGGAAATCTCCTCGTCGGTAAAGGGAGCGTAGATTTCCTTCACATAGTTCACCATTTGTTCCTTCGGCAACCCCGCCTGTGCCTTGGACTTACGGTAAGCGGAGGCAATGACATCGCGCATCTCGCGTTCTTTCAGCAACTCGATAGCCGCCTTGAAAGCGATGAACTCGCTCATTTTCGCCATGTCGATGCCGTAATAATCGGGATAGCGTACTTGCGGCGACGAACTTACAATCACTATCTTCCGGGGACCCAGGCGGTCGAGGATACCGATGATGCTCTGTTTCAGCGTAGTGCCGCGTACGATACTGTCGTCGATGATAACCAGGTTGTCCGTACCGGGCACAAGGCTGCCATAGGTGATGTCGTACACATGGGCGGCAAGGTCATTGCGGCTGTTGCCCTCGGCAATGAAGGTACGCAGCTTGATATCCTTTACAGCTACCTTTTCGCTCCGTATACGGCGGGACAGGATACGTTCCAGCTCTTCATGGCTGGGATTATGCCCCAAAACGGCAATCTGCTGCACCTTTTCTTCATTGAGATAGTCGTCCAACCCCTGCAACATTCCGTAGAAAGCTACCTCCGCGGTATTGGGAATGAAGGAAAAGACCGTATTGTCCACATCGTAATCTATGGCTTTCAGGATATTGGGCACTAACTTCTCGCCCAACAGTTTACGCTCCTTATAGATATCCGTATCGCTGCCGCGGCTGAAGTAGATACGCTCGAAAGAGCAGGGCTTCACCCCGCGCGGCTTGTTGATTTGCACCGTACGGAGCTTGCCCGACTTATTGATAAGTACGGCCTGCCCCGGCTGGAGCTCTTTAATGCTCTCCACCGGTACGTTGAGCGCCGTCTGTATCACGGGACGTTCGCTGGCAAGCACCGCTATCTCATCGTCCTGGTACCAGAATGCCGGGCGGATGCCCCACGGGTCGCGGACGGCGAATGTCTCGCCGCTGCCGGTAAGCCCGCACATCACGTATCCCCCGTCCCAATCCCTGCTCGACGTGCGCAGCACATTGGCAAGGTCTATATGGTCTTCGATATAGTGCGTAATGTCCATGCCCGTCAGCCCTTCCGCCTCGGCAAGATTGAAAAGACGCTCCACTTCGCGGTCCAGCCGATGCCCTACCTGCTCCAGCATGATGTAAGTATCGGCATACTTGCGCGGATGCTGGCCGATAGCGGTAATGCGTGCGAATATTTCGTCTACGTTCGTCATATTGAAGTTGCCGCAGAGGGCGAGGTTCTTGGCGCGCCAGTTATTCCTCCGGAGAAACGGATGCACGTACGAGATGCCCGACTTACCGGTAGTGGAGTAACGCAGATGCCCCATATACACCTCACCCGCAAAGGGCAATACACGCTTTGCGTAACCGGCATCGTGCAGTTGCTCCTTCGTCAAGTCTTTAAAGTTGCCCTGCACCGTACCGAATATCTCGGTAATGGCGCCCGAACCGAGTGCCCGCTCGCGGAACATATATTCCTCGCCGGGATTGGCCTCTAACTTTACACAAGCCAACCCGGCTCCTTCCTGACCCCGGTTGTGCTGTTTCTCCATGAGAAGATAGAGCTTGTTCAGCCCGTACATCCATGTACCGTACTTTTCTTCGTAATACTCCAGCGGCTTCAGCAGGCGTATCATGGCAACGCCACATTCATGCTTCAGTTGTTCCATTTACTCTATTTACTATTTGACGATTTACAATTTAAAATGCTTTATAAGGAAACCCGGCTGCAAAGGGCTTGCTTTTGCCTGCTTACCCTCCCGGCAAGGGTGTGCGGCCGGACTGTATCCGTACTTCCGCATGCAGTCATGCGGCGGGCAAGCCATTGCAGGAGGAGCATTACTTTCGATGATAAGGTAGTGGATTAGAACGGATATTGCAGAAAGGAAAATATCTTCGGGAGCTATATAACCTGCTATTCCATACATAAGGTATCCATATTTGATTTTGCGTTGCAAAGATATATATTCTCGAGAACATAAAGTTAATCTTTTCCCTATTTATTTATCAAAAGAATAGAGAAAAGATGTATCTTTATCAAAAAGACAAGGAAAGCATTCTTTTAGAAACAAAAGGAATAGTTTATAATTCCAAAGCAAACGGACGGAATACAACGCGAAATCGGAAGAAAACAGAGGGAATTCCCTATCGAATCATAACTTCACATCCGCTACATGCAGATAGTATACAAAACACAAGTGCAGCCGCAGAGCTGGTGGCACATCCCCCCGTAACCGTACGGGATGCACCACCGCCCGTTATGGAGCTGCACCGTTTTCGTGACATCGGGAAAAAGCACCCGCTACTTGGCGTCGCCGGCAAGCGTATGCGCCTTGTTCCTCATATCGTCCGCTTTTTCCGCCACCTTATCCGCCACCTTAGTTCCGGCTTTCAGGGCTTTCTCCTTCGCCGCATCCAGCATCTCTTCCGCTTCTCCGCCTACTTTGTGCAAAGCGCGGTCTACCCGTTCTTTCAACCGTCCGGCTTTTGCCGAGGACGAAAAACGATAAGCTACTGCTCCGAGGACTGTGCCTACTCCCAGGCCAATCCAGAAATGAGAACATCTTTCCATAATCAAGTTTCTGTTTTTAGGGTTAAATATTCGAGTTACGGTTGCAGCCGCATGCCCCGTACCGTACCATGTGCAGGAACACGCTACCGCAAGCTACTTGCAGGTAAGACAACGTAGCCGGCGGAATATGGTTCGGACACGGATTTTATTATTAACAACTATTCATCATTCACCGTAACATGGCAATCCGGTATTAAAAAAAGCTGTAGTACCATAAATGCAACAGTATTTTAATACGCCTCCTATTTCATATTTGCAACGCTTATGCTATCTTTGAAAAGAATAACCAACTCCAAAACCAATGAAATCAAAAAGCCTTATCATCGCTTCCGCCATGCTACTCGCCGTTTGCGGCTATATGCAGGCACAGTCCACCCAAGTCATTGCCCACCGCGGTTTCTGGAAAACCGGCGGCTCGGCACAGAATTCCGTCGCCTCGCTGGTGAAAGCCGACTCCATAGACTGCTACGGCTCCGAGTTCGATGTATGGCTCACCGCCGACAACCGGTTGGTAGTAAACCACGACGCTATCTTCAAAGGAGTGAACATGCAGAAATCCACCGCCCGGCAATGTACCGCCGTCGTACTGGATAACGGCGAGCGGCTCCCCACCCTGCAACAATACCTGGAAAAAGCCAAAGGGCTGAAAACACGCCTTATCCTGGAACTGAAAGCGCACAAAACGCCCGAGCAGGAGACACGTGCCGTAGAAGGTATCGTAAAAATGGTGAAAGGCATGGGGCTGGAGGAGCGAATGGAATACATCACCTTCTCACGCCATGCCACCAAAGAGTTTATCCGCCTCGCTCCCCAAGGGACGCCGGTATATTACCTGGAAGGCGACCTCTCGCCCAAAGAACTGAAAGAATGGGGCTGCGCCGGACCCGACTATCATTTCAGCGTATTCAGGAAACATCCCGAATGGATTGAAGAATGCCACGACTTAGGCATGAAAGTAAATGCCTGGACTGTAAACGACACCAAAGACATGAAATGGCTGATAAGCCGGGGTATAGACTTCATCACCACCAACGAACCCGTGAAATTGCAGGAAATATTACGGCAGAAGCCCTAAGCGGCAGTATATAAAAGTGACAGGAACCAACCGTTTCATCATGCAAATGACGAAGCGGTTTTCTTGTTTCAAAAAAGCGGTAAGATGCAGGCAAGCCCGCCGTCACTGCCGTTTCTCACACGGAAACGACGGTCGGCATGTCATCGCCTTTACGAATATAGTACCATATATTTTTAACCGGAAATGAAATCGTGTATCTTTGCACCGGATAAAAATCCGGACAAGTATACATAAGGAACAGCCCCAAGGGTAAGAATATATGAAAACGATAAACATAAAGTCAGGAATAGCGGCAATAACATTATTATCGGCAGCAATGCCTTTCACAATCAAGGCGCAGGACAAAGTAGAGGCATCGGTAGGTGTAGACATCGTAAGCGGCTACGTGTGGCGCGGCCAGGATTTGGGCGGTGTAAGCCTGCAACCCGGCGTATCGGTTGCCTATAAAGGCTTTTACCTGGAAGCATGGGGCTCGGCAGGTATCGGAAAGACGGATGCCGACGGCTACGATGCCAAAGAGTTCGACTTGGCTTTGGGGTACTCTGCCGGCGGATTCAGTATATCGGTCACCGACTACTGGTTCAATACCGGAGCAGGCTATTTCCACTACGGCGCCCGCAATACCGCCCACCTGTACGAAGTCCAGGCGGGTTATGACTTCGGCGTAGTAGCAGTAAACTGGTACACGAATTTTGCCGGAGCCGACGGTGTCAGGGAGAATGGCCGCAGGGCTTATTCATCTTATATCTCCATAGCCGCTCCCTTCCGGCTGGGCGGGCTGGAGTGGACAGCCGAGGCAGGCGCTACCCCGTGGGAAACGGATTTCTACGGCGCCAGCGGATTTGCCGTATGCGACATCAGCTTAGGAGCCTCAAAAGACATCCGCATTACCCGGTCGTTCTCCCTGCCGCTGTTTGCCAAGGCAACGTGGAACCCGTGTTCGGAAGGTGCATACCTGGTAGTGGGGCTGAGCTTTTGAGGAAGGGGTGCACACCCGGCAGGGCAGGGCTGTTTTTTGTCCTGCCGATAGTTGGCGGAGGAAGAAAATGGGCTATCTTTGTGCCCGATTCTAAACAAACGCATTATGAAAAGCCTACGTACCCATTGTACAGCACTCCTGCTGTTTGCATTGCTGCTACCGGCATCTCTGTCCGCACAGACCGCTTTGCAGCAAAAACTGAGTAAGATTTCCGCTATAACGGAAGTAAAACCGTTGGAGTCCACCGAGTTTTCCGAAAAGTATGTAACCCGTTTCACCCAGCCGCTCGACCACCGCCAACCCGGAAAAGGCAACTTCTGCCAGCGGGTCATTGTTTCGCACGTAGGCTTCGACCGCCCCACGGTTATCGTTACCGAAGGATACGGAGCCGCCTATGCGCTCAATCCCAAGTATCGCGAAGAGCTGTCCAAGCTGCTCGATGCCAATATGATATTCGTGGAACACCGTTATTTCCTCGAATCCACCCCCGAACCCAAGGACTGGCAATACCTCACCGCCGAAAACTCTGCCGGCGACCTGCATGCAGTAACAACGGCATTCAAGGACATCTATCCCGGCAAGTGGATTGCCACCGGCATCAGCAAAGGCGGACAGACCGCCCTGCTGTACCGTACGTTTTATCCGGACGATGTCGATGTATCCGTTCCTTACGTAGCCCCTCTCTGCTATGCGGTGGAGGACGGGCGTCACGAACCGTTCCTCAGGAAAGTATCTACCGGCAAAGACCGCCGAAAGATTACGGACTTTCAGTTGGAAGTGCTGAAACGGAAAACATCCCTGCTACCGCGCTTCGAGAAATATTGTACCGAACAAGGATATAAGTTCCATGCCCCTATCGACGAGATATACGACTATTCGGTACTGGAATACTCGTTTGCACTCTGGCAATGGGGTACTCCGGTAGACAACATCCCGCCGGTTACGGCTACCGACGAGGCGCTTATGGCACATCTGCTGGCTATCAGCGACCCGTCCTATTTCACAGCAGACAGTTCCAACGTCTCTTTCTTCGTACAGGCGGCACGCGAACTGGGTTACTACGGATACGACATCCACCCTTTCAAGAAATACCTCTCTATCAAGTCCGCCAAAGGTTACCTGCACCGCCTGATGCTTCCCGAAGAGCTGAAAGACATGCCCTTCGACAAGACATTAAGCAAGAAAATTACGAAATTCCTGAAAAAGAACGCCCCCAAAATGATATTCATCTACGGAGAAAACGACCCCTGGACGGCAGCAGGAGTTACATGGCTCAAAGGAAAAAAGAACACCCGTGTATTTATCCAACCCGGTGGCAGCCACCTGGCACGTATCGGTACGCTGCCCGAAAAGGAGAAAGCGGAAGTTATAAAGCTGCTGAACGAGTGGTTGCAGTAAATGCGCACATCTCCTTTGTTACCGTTCCGCATAAAAACGGATAGTAAATACCGCCGTACCGGGAGAGAAACCGGAAGCTGAAAATCCTGTATCGGAAACCGCCTTAAAGTAAATCCCCTTGTTCTTGCCCCGCTTATTACAATACGGGACAAAAACAAGGGGATTTACATATCCGGCTGCCTATGAGAAACGGGCTTGCATCCCTCTCGTTTCAGTCGTGGTTTTCAGCCAACGCATCGCAGTCACCATTCCAGGAACTTTCCCCTTTCCCTGCGCTTCTGCAATTCTTCTTTCAGGAAACGCTGCCGGTCTTTAGCGATATAGCGGCGGGCAAAGATATTGGGAACCGCTACCCCCAACGCGATACAGAGGATAATCAGCGAAGCGTTGATACCGTTCGACACGGCAACCGTAACCTCACCTACCACCCCGTGCATATTGATAAGGGCAACCAGGGCACGGTACATCAGCACCCCCGGAATCATCGGGATAACGGAAGGAATAGTGAGCACATGGTTGGGTACATGAAACCAATGGACTGCCTTCACCGCCACCAGGCTCACCACCATAGCTCCCATGAACGAACCGATGACCGGTCCGAGTCCCAGCTCGAAATTGACGAAGTTGCGCGTACATACGGCAAGGATACCGCCCACAGCTACCACCCACAGCAGGCGGCGCTGGATATTGAATATCATGGAGAACCCCATAGCGGATATGGCCGCCGCAATGGCATATATATAGTAGGGGTCATGGGGAACCATACTCAGCTCGCTGAACTTCTTGTCTATCACCACATCTTCCATAGCAAGCAGGCGCATGGCCATTACAATGCCGAAAGCCATGGCACATACCATCAGTACCGTATTGACGGCGCGTACGATGCCCACCTGTATGTAGTTGTCTATCATATCGTCTACGAAGTTTATGATAGGAACACCCGGCACAATGAACAGCGCACAAGCCAGCAACGGATGATACGGAGTGACGGACAGCCCCGTAAAAGTAGTGATATAGGCAAGGCAGGTAGCCACCAGCGCCGCAATGGCAATACTCATATAGAGGTTGATACCGAACTCTATGCAACGTGCACGAACGCGGAAACCGGCAAAGGCTGCAACGGATGCAAATAGAAAAGCAATCCAGTCGCTACCGAACAGCTTGCAGAAGCCGCCGCAGGCAAACCCCGCTCCAATGGCTACAAGGTAAGGGGCATAGTTCCGCTTCTTGTTCCTTATCTTTTCCAGTTCCTCCTCGTACCGGTCGAGCGAATAGTCTTCCTCGATAGCCCGCCAGGAGAGCTTGCTGATTTCGGATATCGCCGTCATATTGATTCCGTGCTTCTCGCACTTCTGGAACTTGGAATAGGAATGCGATTCGTCGCTCAGGTTCACTATAAGCATCGTATAGGTTACGTCGATATGAAGGTTTTCCTCGGGTAATCCCAGATAGGCCGCAACGCGATTCATATTGCGTACGATGCGATTGGTATCGGCTGCACTCTCCACTAATATTTTTCCTGTACGAAGCAACAAATCAAGCTTCCTGCGCAAGATAATTTCTTGTTCAACCATTGTTTTATCCTTCAAACTTTCTACTTACTAATATCTTAATCTTACCCGTGTCCGAAAGGGCGTGCAAAGATAGGCAAAATATAGAAAAGAATTTCATATCTCGCCGGAAACCCATACCTTTGCACGCATTTTTAAAGAAGGGGAACAAACAGCCCCTATTAGAAAACGAATTCGAAAAAACGGAAACCGGTTACAATGGAAACATTCTGGAACACTATCGCACGGTATAATGAGAACACCTGGTGGGCACAGATTATCATCACCATAGCGGGTATCGTACTGACCGTGCTGTTATACCGCAGACCCACCGTAGGGGTAAAACGCTCCATGAAGATATACATGGTATTCCTCAACGGCTGGATAGCCCTGGTGTACTACCTGATGTACTGCGACACACGCAGCTACCACCATATCCTCGCCCTTTTCTGGGGATTAATCGCCTTGATTTGGCTGTGGGACTTGCTTGCCGGCTACACTCCGTTCGAGCGCAATTCCAGATACCGGGTGTTGGTGGGAGTGCTCTATGCGATGCCCTTCCTCTACCCCCTCCTTTCGTGGGCGCGCGGCATGGAGTTCCCCATGATGACGACAACGGTGATGCCTTGCTCGGTAGCCGTATTCACTATCGGGCTGCTGCTGGCTTTCTCCCGCAAGGTCAACCTGCTCGTTATCCTTTTCCTATGCCACTGGGCGCTTATCGCTTTCTCCAAGGTATATGTGTACAAGATACCCGAAGACCTGTTGTTGGCAAGCGCTACCGTACCTGCCATTTACCTGTTCTTCAAGAATTACGTAGCCCAGAACCTGCATAAGGAAACGAAACCGGGCGCCCGCCTCATGAACTGGTTCCTCATTCTGATTTGCATCGTTATCGGGGTCTTACTGAGCATGACCCTTTTCCATGAATTAGGGAAATAGGCAAACCGGTGCGTAATATGCCATTCGTCCTGCGATACCAACTATCCCGCGAATATGATTGGTTTCATATCGCGGGATAGTTTTTTGCATCTTATGAAGCAGTTATTTTCGTTTCGTGAGATAGCTATTTTCATCTCACGAGGCGGATGTTTTCATCCCGTGAGACAAATATTTTCATCTCATAGAACGGATTTTTTCATCTCGTGAGGCAAATACTTTCATCCCGTGGGACGGATTCTCCGTATCCTGCCCACCTGTCATTTCTTTTTGCCCTGATTGGCAACAGCCTCCATTAGCTTCCTGATTTCTTCGGGGTCGCCCAGAAAATAATCGTTCGCCAGGTTCAGTTCATCATCGAACTCGAATACGTACGGTACGGCCGTAGGCAGGTTCAGATGTACGATTTCTTCGTCCGGAATGTGTTTCAGGTGCTTGATGATACCGCGCAGGCTGTTGCCGTGAGCCACTACCAACAGCTCGTCGACTGTCTTTAGGTTCGGGAAGATAACGCATTTCCAATACGGCAGGATGCGTTCAATCGTATCTTTCAGCGATTCCGTACGGGGCAGCTCTGCATCGGGTACTTCCCGGTAGCGGTCTTCAAACCGCGGGTTGCGCACGTCGTCCTCCGCCAGCGCGTGAGGGGCGATGTCATAACTGCGACGCCACACCAATACCTGCTCGTCTCCATATTCGGCAGCAGTCTCCGCCTTGTTCAGCCCTTGCAGTTGCCCGTAATGTTTTTCATTCAGCCGCCACGACTTCTCCACCGGAATCCAGTCTTGGCCGAGGCGGTCGAGCACACAGTTCAACGTCTTTACGGCACGCTTCAAGTACGAGGTATAAGCTCTCCGGAAGCGGAAACCTTTTTCCGCCAACAGTTCCCCGGCTTTCAAAGCCTCGGCAATGCCTTTCTCCGTAAGGTCTACATCCGTCCACCCGGTAAAACGGTTTTCTTTATTCCATTCGCTTTCGCCGTGGCGAAGCAAAACAATTTTTTTCATATCCTATTATCTCCTTTCTGTTTCTATTGGAAACACTTATCCGCCGTACCTTGTTCATATCCGGCGGCAACGCTACAACAGCCGGGAAGCGTTCCGCCTCCCCATTTATAGGTAGATTTAACATCTATATAGTCACTGCAAGCTAACCGGAAATAGGGAGACGCACCAGCCTAAAAGCCCTACAAATAGGTATTTCACCATAGCCTGCAAAGCCTTTACTTTGCAGCAAACAAACTTAATTACATTAGTTACAATGAAGAAAATAGGTGTTTTTTATGGTTCCAGTACCGGAACATGCGAAGATTTGGCTAATCAGATAGCCGATAAAATGGGGGTTTCCCAATCCGATGTATATAGTGCAGACAAACTCACTGCGGATTTAGTGAAAGAATACGACCTGCTGATTATAGGTACTTCCACCTGGGGCGACGGTGAGTTGCAGGACGACTGGTACGACGGTGTAAAAGTACTGAAGGCAGCCGACTTGTCGTTCAAGAGCGTTGCTCTGTTCGGTTGCGGCGATTCCGAGTCTTACTGCGATACTTTCTGCGACGGCATGGGAATCCTTTACGAAGATTTGAAAGACAGCGGATGCAGCTTCATAGGCAACAAGGTCAGCACGGACGGTTACTCGTATTCTTCTTCTATCGCCGTAGTCGACGGTGCATTCGTAGGCCTCGCCCTCGACGAAGTGAACGAGAGCGACAAAACAGCCGAACGTATCGACGCCTGGACAGCAGAGCTTAAAAGTAAAATTTAAATTTCAACCTGATTTTTATTGCATGTGTTTATGAGAATATCATCCCCCGACATTTTGCCCGCAGACCTGAAAGTTTTTCTCAACCATGTTTATGAGTTCAAGAAAGGAGTCCGTCAAATGGTTCTATACACGGTAAACCGTAAATACGAAGAATTCGCCATAGCCCGTCTGAAAAGCCAGAAGATTGAGTTCCTGATTCAGCCTGTAGACAAGTATAAAATCAATCTGTTCTTTGGCAGGCCGGAGTGTATACACGCTATCCGGTGTATGGTGACAAGGCCTTTGAACCAGTTGACACCCGAAGAGGACTTTATACTCGGAGCAATGTTGGGGTATGATATTTGTGCCCAGTGCGAACGCTATTGTGCCCGGAAAAACAAGTGCGCCACAAGTGCGTGAGCGAAAATAGCCATAATCCGGGCACAAAAAACAAGACCGTCCGTTTACCCGAAACGGACGGTCTTTCTGCATCATACGGATGATGCGTTCAGTACTGGCAGATGATGCGTTTCAAGCGAACGCATCATCTGTTTTTATATGTTCTCAGATGAACCAGCGAACATAACAGAAGTCCTGACGGTGAGGCAGGTCTGCATTCTTCGGGAACATACGGTAGGCTACCTTGAAACTACCTGCATTCTCCAGTTTGTGTTTCACCTGGAATGTGTAGAGGTTGCCCTCTTTCTTCACTACACTGAACGGCTCAACGGAATAAATGTGTTGCTTGCCGTCCTGTGCGGTATAGGTAGTTACCAGTTCCAGACCGATAGCATCGTTCAGTCCTTTCTCGTCGATAACGTATGTAATGGTGTATTCCTTACCGCTTTCGATAGAGCCTTTCACCAGTTCTTCCGTCTTTTCGCAAGATACGACTTCGATGCTGTCCCACTTGGCTACTACTTCTTCCTTCCATGCGGCAATTTCCTTTGCCTTGGCATAGTCGTTGGCAGCCAGTGTCTTAAAGCGTTTAGCTTCCTTGATGTAGAACTTGTTATAGTAATCGTCCAGTTGGCGCTTCATTGTGTAATGCGGTGCAATCTGTGCGATAGAGTTCTTGATAGTTCTTATCCAGCCTTCGGAATATCCCTTCTTGTTACGTGCATAGAACAACGGCAGGATTTCCTGTTCGAGTATGCTATAAATGGTAGCGGCATCCAGTTGGTCTTGGTATTCCTGGTTCTGGTAGGTACGCTTTTCCGTCAACGCCCAGCCTGCGCCTTCGCGGTAGCCTTCCAGCCACCAGCCGTCGAGTACGGAGAAGTTTACGACACCGTTCATCAGCGCTTTCTCGCCGGAGGTTCCGGATGCTTCGAGCGGACGTGTCGGGGTATTCAGCCAGATATCCACGCCCGATACGAGGCGGCGTGCCAACTGCATATCGTAGTTTTCGAGGAAGATAATCTTGCCCAGGAACTCGGGACGGCGGGAGATTTCGATAATTCTCTTAATCAGCCCCTGGCCTGCGCCGTCGTGCGGGTGAGCCTTACCGGTGAACAGGAACTGTACCGGATAATCGGGATTGTTCACAATCTTGGACAGGCGTTCCAGGTCGGTGAACAGCAGGTGTGCACGCTTGTAAGTGGCGAAACGGCGTCCGAAACCTATCAGGAGCGCATTCGGGTTAATCTTGTCCAACAGTGATACCACGCGCGAAGGGTCACCTTGGTTGTTCAACCATGTCTTGCGGTATTCCTTGCGAACGTAGTCTATCAGTTTGTTCTTCATAGCCATACGCGTCTTCCATATTTCCTCGTCGGCTACATTATAGATTGCTTCCCAAATCTTAGGATTGGACTGGTCGTACCAGAAGTTCTCATCGAAGTGTGCGGCATAGAGCTGTTTCCATTCCGTAGCGCTCCATGTGGGGAAGTGTACACCGTTGGTAACGTAACCTACGTGCATTTCTTCCGGGAAGTAGCCTTTCCAGATAGGAGCGAACATTTCCTGGGATACTTTTCCGTGCAGCCAGCTTACGCCGTTCACTTCCTGGGAAGTGTTGCAGGCGAATACGGACATACAGAAGCGTTCGCCCTTGTCGCCCGGATTGTTGCGGCCGAGGTCCATAAGGTCGTCCCAAGTGATGCCCATTTTGGCAGGATAGCCGCCCATATACTTACCGAAGAGGCCTTCATCGAAGTAGTCGTGGCCGGCAGGAACCGGAGTGTGTACGGTATATAAAGAAGAGGCACGCACCAATTCGATAGCCTGGTCGTATGTCAGGCCTTCGGCTACGTAGTCGCAGATGCGCTGTACGTTAATCAACGCCGCGTGTCCTTCGTTGCAATGATATACGTCTTTCTTGATACCTAATTTCTTCAAAGTGAGGATACCGCCGATACCCAGCAGGATTTCCTGCTTCAAACGGTTCTCCCAGTCGCCGCCGTAAAGCTGGTGGGTGATAGAACGGTCGAACTCGCTGTTCAGCTCGTTATCCGTATCGAGCAGGTAGAGGGAGATACGTCCTACGTTCACTCTCCAAAGGTAGGCGTGTACGTAGTAATCCAGGTAAGGTACGTCTACAATGACCTGCTTGCCGTTTTCATCCAATACGCGGTCGATAGGCAACTGGCCGAAGTTCTGGGCTTCGTAGTTGGCAATCTGCTGTCCGTCCATAGCCAGTGTTTGGGTGAAATAGCCGTAACGGTACAGGAAACCTACGGCGCACATGTCTACATTGCTGTCGGAAGCTTCTTTCAAATAGTCGCCGGCAAGTACGCCCAGACCACCGGAATATATCTTAAGTACGTGATTCAATCCATACTCCATACTGAAATAGGCAACGGAGGGACGGTTGCTGTCTGGTTTCACGTCCATATAATTACGGAACTTGGCGTATACGTCTTCCATTCTGCGCAAGATAACCTTATCTTTTGCAAGAGCTTCGAGCTTGGCATAGCTCATACGTTCCAACAGCAGGACAGGGTTCTGTCCTACTTCTTTCCAGAGTGCAGGGTCAAGGTCTCTAAACAGTTCGGTGGCTTCATAGTTCCATGCCCACCAAATGTTTCGTGCAAGTTCGGATAATTTCTCCAATTCAGCAGGGATGTGAGATTTAACGTTCACATCTTTCCAGTTCGGAGTGTTTACATTACTAACTTTAATCTTCATTGTATGATTACTTGATTGATTAATATAATTCTTTTCCTGTCAGCCTAACTGGCGTTTCATCGCATTGCGCAATGCCAGGTCGTAGGCTTCATAATAATATTGTATGAAATGCTTCCACAAAGCCTGCTCCGCCACCTGGGCTGCACGCTTCCGGATTCCTTTGATTTCCGCATCCGTCTTTGTAGAGAACAGGGCTATGGTGTCCTTGATGCCGTCTGCCACTTCGGAATAGTTATAGTCCGAACGGTGCAGCACCTCTACTCCGTCGTCGATGCCGTGCCGGTTCTTCAAACCGTTTACCCAAAGTCCGAAACCGGCGAGGTCGGTCGTAATGGTGGGCACATAGAAAGCCACGCTCTCCAGCGGGGTATATCCCCACGGCTCATAGTAGGAAGGATAGACGCTCAGGTCTTCTCCCAATATCAGGTCGTAATAGTGCTTGTTGAGGATGCCGTCTTTACCGTCCAGGTAGCAGGGAACGAAGATTACCTTTACTTTATCTTCGGGGCCGTTGTCCATACCGAGGTATTTCAGCATATCCAATACCTGGTCGTGCGTCATATTGTGCAGCCAGTGGGTGATGAAAGGTACTTCGAGCGGAGTCGTATAGGTTTCTTCTTTCTTCTTCAACCGCTGTTGCAGGTCGTTGCGGGGCTCTCCCACCCAACCGGGAACATTCACGAAAGCCAGTACCTTTTTCTTCAGGTTCTTATCGCGGTTCAAGCGGTTCAACGATTCCAGAAAGACGTCGATGCCCTTGTTCTTGAATTCGTAGCGCCCGCTGGTTCCGACAATGAGCGTATCGTCGCCGAACTCCTGCCCTAAAAGGCAGTTCGCCACACGCAGCATCGTAGAGCGTGCACGCTTGCGCTTGCCGGTGAATGTAGAGCCTTTCGGTACGAAGTCATCTTCGAAACCGTTCATAAGGATTACGTCGGCAGGCTTATCGAGCAGTTCTTTGCATTCGTTATCGGTGATTTGGCTTACGGTAGTGAAGCAGTCCACGTAATGCGCCGTCTGCTTTTCAATGGAGTGCTTGGACTCCATATTCAGCTCGCGCGCCATTTGGTCGCCGTTGTAAGCGAAAAGGTAATCGTATAGCGGCTTGTTGTTGCCTGCGATAGAACGTCCTATCGAGGTGGCATGTGTGGTAAATATCGTAGCAATCTCTGGTACGGCGGTCTGCAAATAGAGTGCAGCCATACCCGTCATCCATTCGTGTGCCTGGAACACTACCCTGTCCGTTTCCGTCAGATTATACCGGTAGAAGCTTTCCACCACTTTTCCGGTGGCGTACGCAAACATGGAGGCTTCATCGTAATCGCCGTAGGCATGCAACGAGTCTACCTGGTAATGCTCCCACATTTCTGTATAAATCTCATTCTTTTGTGCGAAGAAGGGCTGGAAGTCAACCAATATGACGATAGGTTCGCCCGGAATATTCCAGCGACCCACGCGAACGGAGAGGTTATCTTTTTCGACAGCGTATTTTTTCCATGCGGCACAAAGGTTATCGGACTCTATGAATAAGGGGTTCTCTTGTCCTCGCCAGAAGTCCGGCCCTACAAAAAATACTCTATCACGGAATTTTGTCTGCAGTGTGTTTGCTCTGGTAGACAAAACTGTGTAGATACCGCCTACTTTATTACATACTTCCCAGCTCGCTTCGAAGATGTAATTGGGGGTAAGTAGTTCTTTCACCATATATGTTATAATCTCTTTATCATAATTACGGTTGCAAAAGTACATATTATTCTTTGAAAAATAGCCTTTTAATCGAAAAAACTGATTAAATGTGCATAAACAACCGTTTGCATAAATGTTATCGTTAACCACGAAAGCCCCGCCAATACCGGGATAAAGAAGAATAACCCCCCGGCGAAAAAAATACCGAAGAGAAAAGATGCGTAAGAAAAAAACAAGGACTGAATATCCCAAGAGGGTATATCAAAGCTAAACGGGGTATACAAGAAAGTTGCAGATTGTAACGAACAAACATAAAAGAACCGTATCGGACTCTATTTTCGAGTACTGAAGTGACCCCCAAAAGTTTTGTGTCTAACTTTTGGGGTGCACTTCACTCCATTTTCGAGTAATGATACGGTTCTTTTTTATCGTTGCCGGGGGCTATCAGGTTTCAAATTAAAAGCTCATCTTCTTAAAAAATGAGTTTTGCCCCCTTATTTCATTTCGGATATTCTTTATGCAGTCAGTGCACTACCAATCAAGAAGGTAGCAGCCAGGGCTACGATAGCATAAAGCTCGGGGAATACGGCAAGAATCAGCGTATTGCTGAATACGTCGTGTCCCTGGCCGATAGCGGCGATGCCATTGGCGCAAACCTGTCCCTGGCGGATAGCGGAGAACAAGGCTACCAGTCCCAAAGCGATACCTGCACCCAGGATAGCGGCAGCTTGAATAGCAGTCATGCCCGGAGTAAGAATACCGAAAATGGTCTGGAACATAAAGTAACCGGCAAAACCGTACAATCCCTGAGTACCGGGAAGTGCTGTCAGCACCAGGAAATTACCGAACGCGCCATCATTCTTTTTCAATGCACCGATAGCTGCATTACCTGCAATTGTCACACCATAGGCACTACCGATACCCGACAAACCAACCATCACAGCAATGCCAATATAGGCAATCAATAAATTCATTTCCATAATCTTATTCGTTTTTTATTGTTTATATTTTTATTTGTTTCTCTTGATGAAGCCTGCGTCCATTCACGCGTAGCTTTAATTCTTATTTTTTAATTTTTAATTCTTAAACGGCTTGTATTCCTTGCCTCCGCCTTCATATCCGGAATTCTTGAAGAACTCTACAAAGGTCAGACGCATGGGATGTACCATTGCACCGAGCACATTCATAAAGATATTGATAGCATGGCCTATAACGAATATCAGCACCATTACAATCGGTCCGGCAATGACATTATCAGGGCTCATGCCCACTGCAAGGCTATTGAACACTCCTGCAAGGATACCTCCCGAGAGTCCGAGGGCAAACAAGCGCACATACGACAGCACATCGCCGAGCAGCCCCGTAGCCATGTTGTAGGAATCCCAAAAACCGAGTCCGATATTAAGGAATATGTTCTTGCCCGGACTGTTGTAGAGGAATATCATGGCTGCCGCCACAGCAAGGATGCACAGATGCACCGTACCGCCCAACGGCATGATTTCCGGTAATAGGGCTCCTACTCCGCAGGAAATCAGCAGGATAATCCAGCCAATCGTAGCCACGGCATATTTGAACCCGAACTGAATGCTCTGGTTCACCGCTTTCAACACCATACCGAACAGTATCTGTATCACGCCGAGTATCAGCGACAACTGGAACATTGCGTTATTATCCATAAATAGGGTTGCTTTCATCTTCTGGAAGAACGGCAGGTTTATATCGTAGATATTCGCCCCGAAAAACGTGCCCGTCAGCAATCCGCAGAAAAAGGTGGATGCTGCCAGCACTTGTATCAACGAGAGGACGGGCTTCATCGTTGCGCTGATATTCTTGGCAAACAGGCGATACAGGGTTGCTCCCAGGAACAGGAACAATCCGTAACCGGAGTCTCCCAGGCATAAGCCGAAGAACACCATAAAGAAAGGTGCAAAGAAAGGTGTCAAGTCCAGTTCGTTGTACTTCGGCAGCATATAGAGCTTGCATATCGGCTCGAACCATGCAAAGAAGCCTTTGTTATTCAACTGAATAGGTACGTTGTCGCCCGGAACCGGTGAGGAAACCTCGTAATATACATGCTGCGCATCGAGCCATGCGGAAATCTTCCCGACCTGGGAAACCGGCGCCCAACCTTGCAGCAACATCAGCTTCTCTCCTGCCGTAGATTCTGTATTCAGCATTACTTTAGAGAATTCCATGTCGGTATTCACCTCTTTCAAAGCGGCATGCAACGAAGGGAGTTCTTTCTCGGCAAGTACTTTCAGCTTCTCCTCATTATCCGCCAAGGCCTGTTCTGTTTCGTCGCAAAGGATTTGCACGCGTTCCAATGAATAAGGCGGTAGTTTTGCCTGCTCTGCATCCAAATCCACCTCCTCTGCATTTCCGGTTACGGTAACAAAATAGACGCGGGAGGACAAACGGCTAACGACCATTGCATTATAGGTATCTTCCCATGTAGTGTCGTAGTTACCTTCCGAACAGCTATAAAAACCTACTGTCAGTCCGGCATCGTGCAGGCGCGACAGGCTTTCCGGTTCGAAATTGCCCCAGGGCTCCAACGCTGCTTTCTCTTTCTGATAGGCCTGCAACTGTTGTTGCAACTTGTTCTTTTCAGCTTGCAATCCGTCTACTTCGTCCAGCACTTCCATGCCGCGGGCAGCCGAAGCCGGTGTTTCTGCTACCGCCTGCTTGGCAGGTTTCAACGCCTGCAACATCTTCTCTGTTGCTTGCAGGCGACCGGACAGGCGAATGCTATCCTGCAATTCCGTATTGTCGGCAACGCCTTGTTGCTTTTCGGCTATGTGCACTACACCGAGGTCGCGCACACCGTTCAGGAATGCTTCGTACTCCTTATGATATACAAGGAACGTGAGCTTCTTCATTTTCGTAATCATGCTTCTGCCTCCTTCCTTTTCTCTTGGTGGGACTTCATGATTTTCTGCGACGATTTGGAGAGGTTTTCCTCGTCTTCCATAAACCGTTTGATTTTACGCAGTGCATCCTGATAGCCCGGAATCTGTACTTTCTCAAAAAGGTTCACTTTTTGGGTGGTCTTTTTGCGCGCATGTTCCAACAAGTTCAGCTTGGCAACGGTAAATTCCCGTTCAATGGCTGTATGTGCCAGCTCTTTGAGCAAGTGCAGCCCGTCTGCATACCATTTGGGTGCATTGAACAAACTGTAAGGGCGTATCTCGAAATCTACGTTTTCGAGCAACGGCACTCTTACTCCGGCAATTTTCTTCACGCCAAGATGAACATCGTTGACCTTTATCAATGAGGCATCGAACTCATTCCAAAGGGCGAACATGGCTTCATAAGCTTGGATTTCCTTTTCCAACCTCGCATCCAGCGCGGCAGCATCGGCCTTGCAGCGCTTCACCTCCATACGTAGGGCACTCTCCTTATTCTTAATGATAGGAAGCGTTCGCACACGTACTTTCAGTTGCTTTTCCAACTGCTGGAGCGACGTTTTATTATATTGAAACTTAATAGCCACTTCGTTAATAATTAATGATTAGTGATTCAGTTATCTCCTTTAGGCCAAAATTCGTCCACAAGCTCTTTCTTGATATTCACTTCTTCCGGACGGAAATACTTACCGAACAAGCCCCAGGCTACATCGAGCATCTCCGTGGTATCGAGGTTTACATCGATAGCCAATAGTTGGTTGGAGTAATCTTTAGCAAAGGCAAGGGTACGTTCATCGTAGTTCGTCAGGTCGAAACCGTTCTCAAGTTTAGTCTTGGCATTGGCGGCATCGGCATACAAACGTACGGCAGCATTCATCACTTGCGGGTGGTCTTTACGCGTTTTCTTACCGGTAACAAGCTGTTTCAAACGAGACAACGAACGGAACGGGTCAACGATAACCTTACCTATATCGCTATCGCGACGGAGGAATAACTGACCTTCGGTAATATAACCCGTATTATCAGGTACAGCATGTGTAATATCACCGCCGGACAAAGTGGTTACGGCGATAATCGTGATAGAACCGCCACTGGGGAACTGCACTGCTTTCTCGTAAATCTTTGCCAAATCGGAATAGAGCGAACCCGGCATGGAGTCTTTGGACGGAATCTGGTCCATACGGTTGGATACGATAGCCAGCGCATCGGCGTAAGAGGTCATATCCGTTAACAGCACTAATACCTTTTCATTATTATTCACCGCGAAATATTCAGCGGCAGTCAGTGCCATATCCGGAATCAACAGACGTTCCACTGGCGGATTCTCGGTTGTATTCATAAAGCTGACGATACGGTCGAGCGCACCGGCATTGGAGAATACATTCTTGAAGTACAGGTAGTCGTCGTTCGTCATACCCATACCGCCGAGGATAATCTTGTCTGTTTCCGCACGCAAGGCTACGTTTGCCATAACCTGGTTGAAAGGCTGGTCGGGGTCGGCGAAGAATGGGATTTTCTGTCCGGACACCAGCGTATTGTTCAGGTCGATACCTGCGATACCGGTCGCTATCAGTTCGGAAGGTTGTTTACGACGCACCGGATTTACCGACGGACCGCCGATTTCCACTTCTTGTCCTTCAATAGCCGGACCACCGTCGATAGGGTCGCCAAAGGCGTTGAAGAAACGTCCGGCAAGCTGTTCGCTCACTTTAATCGTAGGAGCCTTGCCCAAGAACACGACTTCTGCATTAGTAGGAATACCTTCTGTACCCTCGAAAACTTGCAAAGTCACATCGTCACCGGCAATCTTAACCACCTGGGCCAGCTTGCCGTTTACGGTTGCCAACTCATCATACCCTACCCCCGTAGCCTTCAGCGAACACGTGGCTTTCGTAATCTGAGTAATCTTGGTATATATCTTTTGAAATGCTTTTGTTGCCATTTACTTATTTACTATTTGACAATTTACTATTTACAATTTAATCTCCGCTTGGGTTTTACTATTTTCTATCTACAACTTCACTTCATGTACTTGCATCCGCAAGATAAAATAGTAAATTGTAAATAGTACAATAGTATATCCTCTTAGACTTTGCGTTCTGCCACCAACTCCTGCAACTGTTTGTAGAACTTGTCGTATTCTTCCGATTTGAATTTCGAATAGTTCATCTGCTTGCAGATATTAATCATCTTCTTGAAATAATCCATTACCTCGTTGAAGTTGTCGAACTCAAATTCCGTATGGCAGATGTCGATTACCATGTTCAGGATTTCTTCCTGACGCTCCATAGGGGTTACGGCATCAATCTCATCGAAGGCATCTTGTTGCAGGATTACGAAGTCAATCAATTCAGATTTCCAGAAGATTACGTGATATTCTACGGGTACGCCGTCATCGCCCAGGATATTGATTTGTTCCGCAATTTCCTTACCACGCTGTAAGCGGGTTTTAACCTCATTTACCTTACCAATCCATTCACCGTTGATACGTTTGGATATATAGTCCTCGAATTCTGGATATTCAATGTATTTGGAATACGAGTCAATAGGATTTACGGCAGGATAACGTTTCTTGTCTGCACGGTCTTGCTCAAGTGCGTAGAAACAGCGGGCTACTTTCTTGGTATTTTCCGTTACAGGCTCTTTCAAGTTACCGCCGGCAGGGGACACCGTACCGATAAAAGTAATGGAACCGGTTTCGCCATTATTCAGTTTCACATAGCCGGCACGGCCATAGAAATTGGAAATAATAGAAGACAAGTCCATGGGGAATGCATCAGGACCGGGCAACTCTTCCATACGGTTGGACATCTCGCGCAATGCCTGAGCCCAACGGGAAGTGGAGTCGGCCATCAGCAACACCTTCAACCCCATACTACGGTAGTATTCCGCAATTGTCATAGCTGTGTACACGGACGCTTCGCGGGCAGCTACCGGCATGTTAGAGGTATTGGCGATAATAATGGTACGTTCCATTAGTTTACGTCCCGTATGCGGGTCAACCAGTTCGGGGAACTCCGTAAAGATTTCCACAACCTCGTTGGCACGCTCACCGCAGGCGGCAATAATTACGATATCGGCTTCCGCCTGCTTGGAGATAGCATGTTGAAGCACCGTTTTACCTGTACCGAACGGACCGGGGATAAATCCCGTACCACCTTCCACAATCGGATTGACGGTATCGATTACCCGTACACCGGTTTCCAGCAATTTGAAAGGACGCGGTTTTTCCTTATAGTTCGTCATGGCACGTTTCACAGGCCATTTCTGAATCATATTCACCTTAATATCATTACCTTCTCCGTCAGTCAGGACGGCAATCGTATCTTCAATGCCGTAATCACCTTCCTCTGCGATTGACTTCACGGTACATATGCCTTTCTGTTCGAAAGGAACCATGATTTTCAACGGCTGGAAGTTTTCATCCACTTGTCCCAGCCACGCAGCAGCTTCCACTCGGTCGCCGGCTTTTGCCAAAGGTACGAAATGCCATTTCCTTTCTTTATCCAGCGGATACGTATATTGTCCGCGTTTCAGGAAGACACCGTCCATTTTATCAAGGTCGTTTTGCAGACCGTCATAGTTCTTAGAAAGCATACCGGGTCCCAATGTCACTTCAAGCATGTGTCCGGTAAACTCGGCTTCGGCTCCTACTTTCAGCCCACGGGTGCTTTCAAACACCTGTACGTAAACCTGGGTACCTACCACCTTAATAACCTCCGCCATTAACCTGTCTCCTCCGGTCGAGATATAACAAATCTCGTTCTGTGCCACAGGGCCGTCAACGACGAGGGTTACCATGTTGGCTATTACGCCACTAACAGTTCCTTTTGTTGCCATATAATTATGTAATTTATTTTATCTGAATTCTGCGGGTATCTGCACTTCGTCTTTCAACGCAGCAATAATACTGCGGAACAACTGGCTACCCTTTTCTTTATCCAATGAAATCCAACGCTCTATCATCTCAAGCTGTAGCAAGAAGACAAAAAGGCGCTCTACCGTGAAATAGTCGAAAAAGGTCATCTCCTCCATCCAATTCCACCGTAACTGGTCTATCTTCTTTTCCCGTTCCACCAGTTCTTCCGTTTCACTGATTTTCACCAGTTGGTCCAGCCACTCCACTTCACCGCTCAATCCGAAATCACGGGCACCGGATGTACGCAAGGCTTCACAAATTTCTGTATCTCCTACTATCAGTGGAGCCACATCCATTTTAAACTTCCGTGCCGTCAATGCAACCAATACATTATTAATAATAAGATTAAAGCCGAACCATGCAGATACAAACTTATTTTTGCATTTCATGGCATAGGCATAATAAAGTGCTGCCAGACGGTCTTCATACAAAAAATCATCTTCAGCGGACAAATTGAAGTATTCGGAAATAAAAGTAGACAGGTAAGACGGGAATATACAGTCGGATACCTCACCGCCTTCTTTCAGCAATGAAATATACTCAGCCAGCTCCTCTGCCGAATAATTTCCCCGTGAATCGACAGCAGCATCCTTATCCTTCAATAATTTCAAGACATTCGCATTGTCAAATTGAAGATAAAATAAGTCTATCAACTTTCTATCTTCCTTAGACAAAGCCGGATACAGTTCCGTCTTGAAATCGGCTACCGTATAGCTCAATTTGCTATCCTCTAAGGTGAGTTCGGGCAAACCGGCTACCAAGTAATAATATTTACTCATAATCCTGTGGGGATTTAAAACAACATTTCCACTAATTGCGGACGCAGGAATTCTTTGAAGTAATTCATAAATTCTTCTTCACCGAAGTTCACTTTATAAGAACCGTCAGCCGGCGAAACAGAAAAGAGTGTTTTGATGCCATTCACCTGTTCAATCTTCACCCCCTTATCCAACAACTCTTTTGCCTGGGCAGCAAAGTATTTCTTCAAATTCTCCGCATCCGATGTAGAAATTACGATAGGTTCGTTTACACTCCATTTGGACGCTAACGCCACAATAAAAGCATTGAGGAAATCTTTGTTTACAGCAAATACTTTCACATCGGCATTCACAATCTTATCCGTTACCAAAGTAGCAACCTCAGATTTCAAGGCATTTACTGCCTGACCTGCAAACAGTTTTAACTCTGACTTAGTGTTTTCTGCCAACTCATCAGCAGATTTACGAGCAGTAGCCACAATAGAATCCGCCTCTTTCTGAGCATCCTCTACAATTTTCTTGGCCTCTTCCTGAGCTTTTACGATAAGTTTTTGGGCTTCTTCATTACCTTTTTCCACCCCTTCACGATAAATCTTATCGGTCAACTCTTGAATCTTGTTTTCCATATTTTACAGGAGTTATTATATGATTTATTACAATATTAATTGCATGATTTTTTCCGTCCTTATTAGATTCACGCCAAAATTACGAAAAAGCATTTGATATTAGACAAGAAGAATGAAATAAAAGTAGCCTATTTTCTAAAAAAATATCATTTTTCACCACTTTCTCTTGAAAAATAACAAGATGATGTTACAAAAGAAAGCGTAATATAAGAGCATGGAAACTGTGCAAAAAATGACACAGAAACAAAATCAATTATGCAAAAAGAAACCGTATAGGAAACTACTGTGTGAAAAGAAGCAGCTCAAAGATAAAAAAGCATTACGGAAACAAACCATGTAGGAACCCTCCCGCCATGCTCTATGCCCTATACCATAAACCGGATAAAATCCGACAAAGCGAACCGTAGTTTCAGGCAAAGATAAGATTTTCAAGAATTACACTGTCGTGCACTCAGGCTATGCCGGTCATCAATACAGATTTAAAGGTCTGTCCCCACAAGACATACAAAAGAAGATAAAATGAACAACACTGAAACCGTAATACCACACAGTTCCCTATAACCCCAACAGCGAGTTTGTCCCTGTTGTTCCTCATATACAAGAAAGGAACAGACTGCAACGTAACAACATCCCACAGGCAAGAGCAGCTACTGAAACAAACCGTGTAGGAACCCTCTTATCATACTCTATGCCCTATACCATAAACCGGATAAAATCCGACAAAGCGAACCGTAGTTTCAGGTAAGGCAAAGATTTTTCAAGAATTACACTGTCGTGCACTCAGGCTATGCCAGTCGTCAAGACAGATTTAAAGGGTCAACGTAAAAATCTGAGGAGTATATCTGATAAAATCTTATCTTTGCCTGCAACAACAGCACAGTAATAATGGAAGCTAACGGTTACCGTCTCCTTCTTCCCGAAGGGACCTTGGATTATTTCAACATTTCCGATGTAAAGGAAAGCAGTAGTGAAATCGTGATTTACCTGGAAGAGAAAAATGAGCTTCCCGGTGAGTATTCGAATGTCAAAGTGGAAAGCAAAGGCTTCTACGCTCCTGTGGTGGTTCAGGACTTCCCCGTCCGTGGCAAGCATCTTTTCCTGAATATCCGCCGTCGCCGGTGGATTTTGAAAGACGAGGG